>NZ_JZJL01000028.1 GCF_000971335.1 Chromobacterium vaccinii | reverse complement strand
ACTGGGTGCGATTCCGCAGGGCTGGAGCCCAGCGCTGGCGCCGGCGTAGCGCGGAAGAGGCAATGCAGGACAAGCCGGCCCGAGGGGCCGGCTTTTTTGCGTCAGCTGTCGGCGAAGTCCATGGTCATGCTCCATGGCGTCTGCTGGCTGATGGAGTAGGCGATCTTGGCTTCGCCGCCGCCATCGGTCACGTCCAGCAGGCCGCTGTCTTCGTCCTGGCCTATGGTCAGCTGGTAGAAACCGTCGCCGCCGTAATCGTAGTCCGGGCCGTCGGCGAAGATCACGCCCATCATGTAGGCGTTGCCGGGGCCGCTCCAGTCCACGCTGATCCGGGCCGCGCGGTCCGGTTGCAGCGCAAAGCCGCGCCGCAGCGGCTTGTCGTCCAGCAATAGTTCCTGATCGTCCCAGTTTGGATCGCTGTCGATGTATATGGCGCGGCTGGAATGGTTTTTCACCGTCACGACGGATGAGCTCATCTGTTTTCTCCTTGCGGGAAGAGTCGCGTTATTTGGCGGATTGGCGCTTGCTAGAATAGGCGGAATGTGGAAGAGAGCTGGTCTGCGCCACTCTTTCGGACAGGCATTGCCGACGGTGGCCATGAGATAGTGGCGAGTCATTTCATTGATGGCCCGCCAAGAGCGGGATAAGACAAAAGGGGAAGAACGTGACGAGATGGATGATGATGGCCGGCGTCGCCTTGATGGGGTCATGCATGGCGCAGGCGGCGGAGACGCCTGTCTTGCCGGATGGCGCTTTTGGATTCGACTGGTATGGCGCTACCCCTTGCCGAAAGATAGGCAAGGCGGATTTGCGGCGATTTCAAACCTGCGAGAATGGCGGCAGCGGTTTTGGCCATGTGCAGCCGTTGTTGACCTGTCGCCATGGCAAGAACGACGAATGGGTGATTTACGCCAACAAGGCGCAATGCCGGGAGGAACACGAGACGATGGAGGCCAACGCGCCGTGATCCTCTAGTCCGTCTTGGACCATTTCTCTCCGCCGGCCAATTGCCGCAGCAGCCACCCCGCCGCCGCGCCAAGCGGGCGGTGGGCGGCCCATACCAGATCCACCGGCATCCGTTTGGGCCAGCCGGCCACATCAAGCTGCTTCAGTTCGCCTCCGCCAAAGCTTCTCACCAGCCAGCACGGCAGCTCGGCCCAGCCCACGCCCAGGCGCGCCATGTCCAGCAGCATCAGATAGCTGGGCGCGTACCATTGCCGTTGGCCGGTGCGCGCGGGGCTTTTGTCGTTGTAGGTGTTGAGCCGCAACTGGCGGTGCAGGGCCAGTTGCTGTTCGTCGACGCGGTCCATTTCCACCAGCGGATGCCGGTATGCGGCGTACAGGGCCAGCTCGCTGGCCTCGCGCTGGCGCTGATGGCGGATATCCGGCGGGTAACCGTCCAGCGCGCCGACCAGGCCAAGCTGGGCGCGGCCGGACAAAATCAGGTCGAGCACGTCTTCCTGTTCCCCGGCCAGGCACTCCAATTCCAGCAAGGGGTAGCGCTCTTCCAGCCGGCAGGCGACGTTTTCCAGCGTTTCGGACTGAAAAGTGTCGGACAGCACGATGGTGAGCCGGCTTTCCACGCCGGCGCTCAACTGCTCCGCCTGCCGCTGCATGTCTTGGCTGGCGGTCATGACTTGGCGCGCTTGCGGCAGCAGCAGCCGGCCGGCCGGGGTCAACGTGGGCGTCCGGGTGCCGCGGTCGAACAGGGGGTTGCCCAGGTCGATTTCCAGGTTGGCGATGGCCTCGCTGACGGTGGATTGGCTTTTGCCCAGCCGTCTGGCCGCGGCGGAGAAGGAGCCGAGATCGGCGGCGTAGACGAAGGCGGATAGGGCGTCAATGGAAAGAGTCATATCGGTTTAACCGATTAATGGTATTTTTATAGTATCCGTAAACCCAATCATAATGCCAAGCATTGAATTTCAGCATTAGGGAGAAGTCAATGCAAACGACAAACAAGAAACTGGGCGAGCGGGTGCTGCACGCCGTGCTGTACGAGGCTTGCGCGATGGCCTTGCTGGTGCCGCTGGCGGCGCTGGTCATGCAGAAAGACATGCTGCACATGGGAGCCTTGGCGTTGATGATGTCGACGGCGGCCATGTCGTGGAATATGGTTTTCAACGCGCTGTTCGAGCGCGTCGAGCGCCGTTTCCAGTGGCGCCGGACCGCAGGCGTGCGCTGTCTGCACGCGCTGGGCTTCGAGGGCGGACTGGTGGTGTTGCTGGTGCCGCTGGCGGCCTGGTGGCTGAACAGCAGCTACTGGCAGGCTTTCCTGCTGGACCTGGGCTTCTTTGTCTTTTTCCTGCCCTATACCTATGCGTTCAACTGGCTGTACGACCATCTGCGCGAGCGCCTCGTCGCCCGCCGGAATCTGTCGGCCGCTATGGAGTGATTGATGAAAGTCTGGCTGTTCCTGATGGGGGCCATCCTGTCCGAGGTGGTGGCCACCTCCGCCTTGAAGGCCTCCGATGGCTTTACCCGGCTGTGGCCGTCCGTGCTGACCGCAGGCGGCTATATGCTGGCGTTCTATCTGTTGTCGCAAACCCTGCGCCATATTCCGGTGGGCGTCGCCTACGCGCTGTGGTCCGGCATAGGCATCGTGCTGGTATCGCTGATCGCCTGGCTGCTGTATGGCCAGAAGCTGGACCTGGCCGCGGTGGCGGGAATGGGGCTGATCATCGCCGGCGTGGCGGTGATCAATCTGTTCTCGAAAGCGTCCGCGCATTGAGCGGCGCGGGCAAGCCTGCCAGGCGCTCGCCAGGCTGGACTTGCCCGCTCACCAGGGTTGTCTTGGCAAGATATCCATGAGAGTCCATGCGCGGCATTTGTCCGCGCTGCGCATGGATGATGGCCATTCCCGATTTCTTCCGTCCGTGGCCAGCAGTCCATGTGGCTGTCGCCCAATTCGCCTGTTCATGGCGGGCGCTTGCTCCGCCGCAGCAATGAGCCGCCTAGCTCTAAAACTCATCCATACTGTATTCATCGATATATTTCCGTTTTCTCATTTTTCCGCGCCGCCAGGGTTGTCATCACCAGGAGCATGGCCAGGGTGTCGAGGCGCGTGAAATAGCCGACGGTACGGTTGGGGGCGGGGCGAAGCATGGCGATTTTGGCGGTATGCGGCGTGAAGGGCGGCTGCGGCGCGACGACAGTTGCCGCGTCGCTGTCCCTGTTGTGGCAGCGGCAGCAAAGGCCGGTGCTGGCGATGGACCTGTGCCAGCAGAACATGCTGCGTCTGCATTTCGGCATGGCCCGGGAGGAAAGCGATGGCTGGCGCGGCCGGCTGGATGCGGGCGCCGACTGGATGCGCGCCGCCTGGGAGGTCGGCAATCATCACCTGATGCTGGTGCCGCATGGCCGGGTGGGGCTGGATAGCGGCCAGGCCGGGCCCGAGGACCACTGGCTGCGCGAGGAGTTGGCGCTGCTGGAGAAGCGGGCCGGGCAGCGCACCGTGCTGGATTTGCCGGCGATAGGCGTGGCCGAACGGCGGCAGGGCTTGAACGCCGCCAGCCACGCGCTGGTGGCGCTGTCGGCCGAGCCCGCCGTCTGCGCGCTGCTGGAGATGACGGAGGCGGAGCTGGAGGCCAGCGGCTTGCGGCCGGAGCGCGTCTTGTTCGTCATCAATCAATTCAATCCGCTGCGGCGGCTGGACAACGATGCCGAGGCGATGTTGCGCGAAGCGCTGGGCCCGCGGCTGGCGCCATTGCCCATTCATCGCGACGAGGCGGTGAGGGAAGCCTTCGCCAGCCAGCAGCCCCTGTTCGATTACGCGCCGGAAAGCCAGGCCGCCGACGATTTGCGCCAATTGGCGGCCTGGCTGTCGGTGCGCTTGGATGCCGGGGGGCATGCTTCATGAAACTGTCGGCGGCGGGCTGGCTGGAGTGGGGCGCGCGGCTGCGTTTGCTGCATCCGGCCGATGCGCCGCGCTTCGCCTTGCTGCTGCTGTCCTTGTTCATCGTCACGCCTTCCCGGGGCTGGGCCGCCTGGAGCGGCAGGGCGCGGCAGTATTTTCCCCAGGTTGATTTCTCCCGGCCCCGGCCGGGCGATCCGGTGCGGATCTTGTTGCAGCTGGTTTGGCTGGCGCTGATCAAGCCCAGGGCCGCGCAGCGTGGTGGGCGGGGGGCGTCTTTGCCTTACTGGCTTGAACTCAGCCACCGTGCGCTGGCTGCGGTGGCCGACTGGCGGCGCCGCGTCGGGGTCTGGCTGGAGGAGCGCTTTCCGCGGGCGTTCGATCCCGCCCGGTTGCGCGTCTCGGTGGAGGGCGTCGCCGAGCATCCCTGGTGGCGGAACGCCGCCATCCGCGCGGCTTGCTATCTGGCGGCGGCCTTGCTGGGCGCGCTGCTGGTGACCACGCCGTTCGACGAGTATTCGCAAGCGGTGTTCACCGTGGTGCTGTTGCTGCTGGCCTTGTGGGTGCGTCGCATTCCCGGCCCGGTGCCCACCTTGATTCTGATGGTGTTTTCCATCGCGGTTTCCACCCGCTACATCTGGTGGCGCGCGACGTCCACCATCAATGACGACAGCTGGCCCAACCTGATCGCCGGGCTGATTTTGCTGAGCGCCGAGCTGTATGCCTGGCTGGTGCTGTTGCTGGGCTTTTTCCAGTCGTCCTGGATGCTCGAGCGCGAGGTGGTGCCGCTGCCTGCCGATGCCGCGCTCTGGCCCAGCGTGGACGTGTTCATCCCCATTTACAACGAGCCGCTGCGGGTGCTGAAGCCCACCGTGTTCGCGGCGATGAGCATGGACTGGCCGCCCGGCAAGCTGCGGGTGCACATTCTGGATGACGGCACGCGCGACGAGATACGCGAATTCGCCAAACAGGCTGGCGTCGGCTACATCGTCCGCCGCGAACACAAGCACGCCAAGGCCGGCAATATCAATCATGCGCTGGGGGTCACCGACGCCAGCTTCGTCGCCATCTTCGATTGCGACCATATTCCTACTCGCTCTTTTTTGCACAACACGATGGGCGGCTTTCTCAAGGACGACAAGCTGGCGCTGGTGCAGACGCCGCACCATTTTTTCTCCGATGATCCGTTCGAGCGCAATCTGGATACCCGCGGCGAGGTGCCCAATGAGGGAGAGTTGTTCTACGGACGAGTGCAGGACGGCAACGATTTGTGGAACGCGTCCTTTTTCTGCGGCTCATGCGCGGTGCTGCGGCGCGAAGCGCTGTTGTCGGTGGGCGGCATCGCAGTGGAAACCGTCACCGAGGACGCGCACACCTCGTTGAAAATGCATCGGCGCGGCTATCGCTCGGCCTATATCAATATGGTGCAGGCGGCGGGGCTGGCCACGGAAAGCCTGTCCGCCCATGTCGGCCAGCGCATCCGCTGGGCGCGGGGCATGGCGCAGATTTTTCGCAGCGACAATCCGTTGCTTGGCAGGGGGCTGACGCTGGGGCAGCGCTTTTGCTACCTCAACGCCATGATGCACTTCCTGTACGGCATACCGCGGCTGGTGTTCCTCACCGCGCCCTTGGCTTTCCTGTTGTTTCACGCCTATACCATCTACGCGCCGGCATTGGGGCTGGTGTTGTATGTGGTGCCGCACATGGTGTTTTCGGTGATGTCCAATTCGCGGATGCACGGCGAATTCCGCCGTTCGTTCTGGGGCGAGGTCTACGAGACGGTGCTGGCCTGGTACATCACGCTGCCCACAACCGTGGCGCTGTTGTTTCCCGGCCTGGGCAAGTTCAACGTCACCGCCAAGGGCGGGGTGGTGGAAGAGGACCATGTCGACTGGAGCATCACCAAGCCTTACCTGGTGTTGTTGGCGCTGAATCTGCTGGGCGTGGGGTTCGGCGTCTATCGGGCCTGGACCGGTCCCGCCGACGAGGTCGGCACCGTGGTGGTGAACCTGTGCTGGGTGGCTTACAACACGCTGCTGCTCGGCGTGGCGCTGGCGGTGGCGCGCGAATTGCGCCAGGTGCGGGTGTCGCACCGGGTGCAAAGCCGGCTGCCGGTGTCGCTGCATCTGCCGGATGGCAAGGTCTATCCCTGCCATACCCTGGATTACTCCGAGGGCGGCATGGCGCTGGCGCTGCCGGAAGGTTTGCATTTGAGGCTGAAGCAGAACGCCGGTTTGACAGTGTCGATGCGATGCGGCGGCCGCAGTTACGCGCTGCCTTGCCGGCTGGTGTTTTCCAAGGATGGCCGTTTGAGCGTGCGCTTCGTCGGCCTGAGCCTGGAAGACGAGATGGCGCTGGTGCAATGCACGTTCGGCCGCCCCGATGCCTGGCAGCGAACCGCCGAGCGCGAGCATGAGGGCACGCCCTTGGGCGGCGCCTGGGACATCTGGCGCATGGGCGGCCGCAGCCTGTGGCAGTTGCTGCTGCAGGCGGCTTTGCCGCTCACCGTCCGCAGCGGCCGCTGGATGGGCTTTTGGAGCTGGCTGGGCAGCTTGCTGCCGCGGCAGCCGCATATCTATCGGGATAGCAAATGACCATGCGCATACCGAGAAAACCTCTGTCGATATTCCTGACCGGGCTGTTGCTGGCGGCGCAGACGACGCCGCTCAAAGCCGAGGGAAAAATCTCCGCGTCCGAGCCGGCCGCATCGGCGGCGCTGGTTTCCACCCGCACGCTCAGCTTCAAGCAGATGGGCGCCGGCTACCCGCTGAAAATGCGCGGCGACAACAGCCTGGCGGGCGTAGGCTTCGGCAGCCGCGGCGATGAAGTGATCACCGGCCTGACGCTGCGTCTGCGCTACACCTTTTCGCCGGCGATGCTGGCCGATCTATCGCATGTGCAGGTGCTGCTCAACGACGAGGTGGTGTCGGTGCTGGCCTTGCCGAAAGAGCAGGGCGGCAAGCCGCAGCAGCTGACCCTGCCGCTGGACCCGCGGCTGCTGGCCAATTTCAACCAGCTGAAATTCCGCTTGATCGGCCATTACACCAATCGCTGCGAGGACGAAACCCACAGCAGCCTGTGGGCGGAAATCAGCAATGCCAGCGAATTGCAGCTGATAGTGCAGGCGCTGCCCTTCGCCAACGATCTCGGCTATTTTCCCGAGCCTTTCTTCGACAGGCGCGACTTTTCGCCGCTGAAGCTGCCGTTCGCCTTCGCCGCGCGCCCCTCGACAACCGCGCTGCAGGCCGCGGGCGAGCTGGCGTCGTGGTTCGGCGCCCAGGCTGGGTGGCGCGGCGTGCGCTATACCGCCGCGTTCAACAGCTTGCCGGCGGCGCAGCACGCCATCGTTTACGCAACCAACGCCCAGAGGCCGGACTTCCTGGCCAAGCTGCCGCCGGTATCTGCGCCCACCATCAGCATCATGCCGCATCCGGAGCGGCCGGAACGCAAGCTGCTGTTGATCCTGGGGCGAGACGACAAGGACCTGCAGCTGGCCACCGACGCGCTGGTGCTGGGCCAGGCCGGGATGAGCGGCGCCCAGGTGACGGTGCGCGGAATGAAGCTGGACGCGCCGCGCCAACCGTACGACGCGCCAAACTGGGTGCGGCCGGACCGGCCCACCAAACTGGGCGAGCTGGTGGACAATCCGCGCGATCTGCAGGCCACGGGCCAGCAGCCGGCGCCGATACGCGTGTCCTTCCGCGTGCCGGGGGATCTGTTCACCTGGGGCAGCCGCGGCATTCCGCTGGATCTGAAGTTCCGTTACACCGGCCAGCAGCAATCCGCGGGATCCCGCTTGAACATCGGGATCAATGAGTTGTTCGTGCAAAGCCTGAACCTCAACGCCAGCGGACTGGGCAGCACCCAGACCAGCCTGCGCCTGCCGGTGCTGGATAACGGCCTGCTCAGCAATATCGACCGCATCCTGCTGCCGCCGTTCCGCGTCGGCAGCCGCAACGAGATGCAGTTCCAGTACGTGTTCGCGGCGGAAAAACAGGGCGAGTGCGCCAACAACCTGGCGGATGGCAACCGCGCGGCGATCGATCCGGACTCCACCATCGATTTCAGCGCCTATCCGCATTACGCGGCGCTGCCGAATCTGGGCTTGTTCGCCGCGTCAGGCTATCCGTTCACCCGCATGGCCGATTTGTCGGACACCGCGGTGGTGCTGCCCAGGCGGCCGGCGCAGCAGGACATCGGCGCTTTTCTCAATGTGATGGGCAATATGGGGCAATCCACCGGCTATCCGGCGCTGCGTTACCGGCTGGTGGACGAGGGGAGGCTGGACAGCGTCAAAAACAAGGATCTGCTGGTGGTCGGCAACGCCCGAGATCTGGAGCTGCTCAAGGTCTGGCGCGACAAGCTGCCCACCACTCTGGAGGGGAGCGAGCGCAAAGTGGCGGAAGGGAAGGGCAACGCCTTGTCCCAGGAGCCGGCGCTTGGCTTGTCGGGCGGCGGCCGCGTCAGCGGCCAGGCTGACTTTTCCGCCAAGGGAAGATTAGGGGCGATACTGGGCCTGGAGTCGCCGCTGGCCAGCGGCCGCAGCGTGGTGATCGTCACCGGCAGCGAGCCGGACGCGATGAGCGCCGCCACCGGCGCGCTGTCGGACGACGGCAAGGTGGCGCAGATGGCTGGCAGCGCGGTGCTGATTCGCGGCGACAACATCGACAGCCAGCAATTGGGGCCGGTGTATTACGTCGGCAGCCTGCCGCTGTGGACCTGGGTCTGGCTGTTCCTGTCGGCCCATCCGGTGTTGCTGGCGGCGCTGTCCGCGCTGGCGGTGCTGATCTTCTCCTTCGCCATCCTGCGCCTGTTCAAGGCGCTGGCGGCGCGCCGCCTGAAGGAGTCTTGAGGTGGGCGCGCGGCTGCGGGCGTGTCTGGCGGCGCTGGGCGCGCTGATTGTCATCTCGGCCCAGGCGGCGCCGTGCGACGGCTGGCCGGCCTGGCAGGACTTCCGCCGGCACTTCGTTTCCGACGGCGGCCGGGTGCTGGACCGCAGCGCCGACGGCCAACCCACCACCTCCGAAGGACAGAGCTACGCCTTGTTCTTCGCGCTGGCGGCCAACGACCGGCCGGCATTCGACAAGCTGCTGCAGTGGACGCGGGACAATCTGGCCGGCGGCGACCTCAGCGCCAGACTGCCTGCCTGGCAATGGGGCAAGCGGCCCGACGGCCAATGGGGCGTGATGGACGACAACAGCGCGTCCGATTCCGATCTGTGGATCGCCTACAGCCTGCTGGAGGCCGGCCGGCTGTGGCGCGAGCCGCGCTATACCGCGCTGGGCAAGCTGCTGGCCCTGCGCATCCTGCGCGAGGAGACGGCAGACTTGCCCGGCCTGGGGCCGACCCTGCTGCCGGGCCGCGAAGGCTTCCGCAAGCCGGGGCTGACGCGGCTCAATCCCAGTTATCTGCCGCCGCAGCTGGTGGCGCGGATGGCGCACGCCTTGCCCGGCTCCGGCTGGAGCGCGTTGCGCGGCACTTCCCAGCGCATGTTGCTGGAAAGCGCGCCGGCCGGCTTCGCGCCGGATTGGATCGCTTACCGCAACGGCTTCGTCGCCGACGACGCCAGCAAGGCGTCAGGCAGCTACAACGCCATCCGCGTCTATTTGTGGGCCGGCATGCTGGCCCCGGACGCGCCGGGGCGCGCCGCCTTGCTGGCCAGGCTCAAGCCGATGGCGGCGCTGGTGGCCAAGACCGGACTGCCGCCGGAAATGGTGGATACCCGCAACGGCAAGGCCCAGGGCTCGGGGCCGATAGGGTTTTCCATGGCGCTGTTGCCTTTCCTGCAGGCGCAAGGCGACCAGGCGGCCCTGCAGACGCAGCAGTTGCGCGCCGAGGCCGTGCCGCTGTCCGAGCGGCCCGATGCCTACTACGACCACGTATTGGCCTTGTTCGGCCAGGGATGGCAGCAGGCGCGCTATCGGTTCAAGGCGGGCGGCGAAGTCGCGCCGGCCTGGGAGGGAGCATGCGCGCCATCCTGAGCGCCTTGCTGGCGCTGGGACTGAGCGGGGCCCTGCACGCCGCGCCCGCGGCGGTGGACCCGGTCCAGGCGCTGTTGGAGCAGGCCAGGTTGTGGCAATCGCTGGGGAGGCCGCTGGAGGCGCAACAGGCATTGGACAAATTGCAGCGCATCCATGCCGCCAAGCCGGAAGACAAGGCGGAAGCCCTGACTTTGCAGGCGCTGGTGCAAGTGCAGCAGCGCCAGGACCAGCAGGCGCAGAAGACGCTGGCGCAATTGCGCAAGCTGTATCCCGGCTATGCCGGCATCGCCCGCGTCGAGCAGCTGCGCCGGGTGATGGGGCCGGACCGCAACAAGCTGCTGACCGCGCGCTCCTTGTTCAACAGCGGCAAGTACGAGCAGGCTTACGCCGCCTTCAATGAGCTCTACCAAGGGCCGCCTCCGGCCGGCGCGCTGGAGCTGGAGTACTGGCAATTGGTGGCCCGCTTGCCGAATGGAGGCTGGGCGCGCAGCCAGGCCGCGCTGAAGAAATTGATCCAGCAAAGCCCGTCCAATCATAGAAACCGGCTAGCGCTGATCGGCATTCAGTTGCTGCGTCCGCCGCTTCCGCCGCAGGCCTTTGCCGAGCTGAAGGCGTTGAGCCAGTTCGCAGACAGCCGAAACGAGGCGCTGAGCCTGTGGCGCAGGGCATTGCAGCAAGCTGACATGCCGCAGGATGCCTACCTGGCTTATCTGCGGGCGGCGCCGGACGACGAGCAGATCCGCTCCCGGCTGGATGCATTGCAGGAAGGCCGGCGCAAGCAGCGCGAGTTGCTGGCGGATCCGGCCTATCGGGCCTTGTTGGCGGCGGACAAGCAATTGGACGCCAACCAGCTGGCAGCCGCGGAGAAGAGCCTGCAGCTGGCGGCCGGCCGCTACGGTAATCAGCCGCAGTACCTGAAGAGCCTGGGCCGGCTGCGCGAGAAGCAGGGCCGCGTCGCGGACGCGCAATTGGCGGAAACGCTGGCGCAGGCCCGGGCCGCGATCCAGGCCGGACAATGGCAGACGGCGCGCGCCTTGTTGGATCAGGCGGGCAAGTCGCAGCCGGCCAGCGTCGATGTGCTGCTGGCCGACGCGGAATGGCAGGCGGGACAAAAGCGCGCCGATCAGGCGCGGCGGCTTTACCGCCAGGCGCTGGACAGGAAGCCGGACAGCGGGCAGGCGTTGGCCGGCCTGTTGCGCGGCTATCTGGACGCCGGCCAGTACGCCGAGGCCGATCAGATGCTGCGGGCCTTGCCGCAGAGGCAACAGCGCGCGCTGGGCGCATCGTATCTGTCCGCCCGCGCCGAAGTGGAACGCGAGCTGGGCGACCGCTTGCTGGTCCAGGGGCAATTGCCGCAGGCGCTGCGGCATTTGCAGCGCGCGGTGGATTTGCAGCCGCAGAACGTCTGGAACCGCTTCGCCCTGGCCAATGCCTGGCTGGCTGCTGAGGACGCGGATAAAGGCGGAGCCGTTCTGAGCCAACTGGCGGACGCGCCGGCAGCCAGCCCGGAAAGCCTGTACGCCTACGCCTTGTTCCAGGCCAAGCGGGATGAAAACCGCGCGGCGCTGGCCACTTTGCAGCGGGTTCCCCAGCCGGCGCGCAGCGAGGGCATGGCGGAGCTGCAGCGCCGCGTCTGGCTGCGCGAAACCATGCGTCTGGCCGACGCCCGGCTGGCCTTGGGCCGCGCGGCAGAGGCGCGGCGCGGCCTGCAGGATGCGGAGCGCCGGATGCGGGGGGACCCGGAGCGGCTCTCCGAGCTGGCGCAGGCCTGGCTGCGGGCGGGCGACGCCGGCCATGCCCGCCAGTTGCTGATGTCGCAGTATCTGGAGCAGCCATCCACCGACAACGAACTGGCCTACGCCGACCTGTTGCTGGACCTGGGCGACGCCGCGGCGGCCGAGCCGCTGCTGGCTGCGGCGTCCCAAACCCGGCAGGACATGAGCGAGGGGCAGCGGCAAAAGCTGGCCGAATTGCAGGCCACGCTGGCGACGGCCCAGGCCGACCAGGCGCGGCAGGCCGGCGACGATGCCGGCGCGCAGGCCATCCTCAGCCAGGCTTTGGCGAACGCGCCGCAAGACGCGCGCTTGCAGCGCCGGCTGGCCGACTACGATATGGAGGCCGGGCGCTGGGACGCCGCCCGCGAGCGTTTGCGCCAGGTGTTGAGCGGGAATCCGGACGATGACGAGGCCCAATTGCAATTGGTGGATGTGTACATCAAGACCGGCAACCGCGTATCGGCCGGGCAGGGCATAGACCAGCTGCTGCGCGACAAGCCCGGGCGCAGCCTGGACTTCCGCTTGCGGGTCATGACCCGTTTGGGCGATGTCGGCGATACCGCCAGGCTGGATCGCGAGATATCCAGTTTGCTGGCGCAGAACGTCAAAAGCCCTGGTCTGATGGGACAGGCGGCGCGGCGCGCGCGGCAGAAAGACCAGCCGGAACAGGCGCTGGCGTGGTATCGCGCCGGTTTCGCGCCGGCTTCGGCCATGGCGACCGTTGGCGATGCCGGCCAGCGGCAGCCGCTGCGGCCGGTTCCGGCCGAGCCGGCGCAACAGGAAAGCCTGCATGAGGAGTACGCCGAGCTGCTGGACGCGCGCAGCGTCAAGATCTGGCAGGGCCTGGATCTGACCTACCGCAGCGCCGAAAACGGCACGCCGGGCCAGTCGCAGATGACGATGTGGCAGGCGCCGCTGCTGGTGGAGCTGCCGGCCCCGCGCGAGGGCAAATATTTTCTGCGCGCCGACGCGGCCAGCATTCGCGCCGGCTCCCTGGATAACAGCGCGGGCAATGATTACGCCTTGCAGCGCTTCGGCTCCGTCGCCGCGTGCGCCGCGCTTGCCGGCAACAGCGTTCAGAGCTGCGCGGGGCGGTTCGGCGCGCAAAGCGCGCAAGGCGTGGACTTGGGCCTGGGCTACCAGAACGATCAGTGGCGGCTGGACATCGGCAGCACGCCGCAAAACTTCCCGGTGTCCAATGTGATAGGCGGCATCCGCTACTCGGACAGCGTTTCCATCCTCAACTACAAACTGGAAGCCTCCCGCCGTCCGGTGACCAGCTCATTGCTCAGCTACGCCGGCGTGCGCGACGCCTATACCGGCCAGACTTGGGGCGGCGTGGTGGCCTCCGGCGTCGGCGGCAGCCTGGGCTACGACAAGGGCGGACGCTTCGGCGCGTGGTCCAATTTCGCCTACCAGCAACTGACCGGCGAGAACGTTGCCGACAATCGCAAGGTTACTGTCATGGGCGGCGTCTACTGGCGTTTGCTGAAAGAGCCGACCCGGCAACTGACGCTGGGCGTGAACAGCATCAATTTCTGGTTCCAGAAGAACCTGGGCGAATTCACTTTCGGCCAGGGCGGCTATTACAGCCCGCAGCGCTACAACTCGCTGTCCATCCCGCTAGGCTACGCGGCGCGCAACGAGCGCTGGAGCTGGACGGGGCGGGCCTCGGTTTCCGTGTCCAGCGCGCGCGAGGCGGCGGAGCCGTTTTATCCCACCCGGCCGGATCTGCAGGCGCAGGCCGGCAATCCCTATGTCAGCGCGAGTTCCGGCCCAGGCTGGGGGGTATCGCTGAGCGGGGCGTTCGAATACCAGATGACGCCGCGGCTGGCGCTGGGCGGCATGCTGGAATACCAGCATTCGCAGTACTACCAGCCGGGCCGGGCGCTGTTATACCTGCGCTACCAGCCCGACGGCGCGTCGTTGACGCTGCCGTTCCCGGTGGAGCCGCTGCAGCCGTATTCGAGTTTCTGAGGAGGGTGGCGTGAGTCTCAAATCGATTGCGCTTGGCCTGGCCGCCGCCATGCTGCTGCAGGCTGGGATGGCGTTGGCGGACTCGCCGGAGCTGGAGGCGGCGTGCGGCTGGTATTGGCTGCATCCATACCAGCCGGAGGCGATCAACCGGCTGGCGCTGCAATTGCTCAAGGCCGGCGACGCCGACAGCGCCGCCGTGCTGCTGGAGCGCGCGGCGCGCATCGCGCCGGATCGCCAGGATATTCGGGCCAATTTGCTGCGCTTGAAGTCAGGTTCGCGCCGGGTGGCGGATGCGCCCTGGCAGGAGGACGGCAGGGTGGTGAACGCCGTGCCGAACGCCGCGGCACCCGCTAGCCAGGACGAACTGCCGGCTCCCTGGCCGCTGCCCCCGTCCCATCCCTGATCGCTTCTTTGGCGGCATCATCCCGCTCGTTTGGGCCTGGCCCGGCGGCGTCGGCGCGTGAGCGGATTTTGAAAGCCATTCCCTAGAGCCTGGTCTAGCATGCTGTTTCAGTCAAATCCGCTAGAGGAGATTGCTCATGGATGATCTGTTTCTCGATGCGCTGCTGACTGAACTGGGCGAGCGCATTGGTCTGGGCGGGCTGGCTTTCGACGCGCAGGGACACTGCGATTTGTTGCTGGATGGGATGGCTCCGATTGTGTTGCGCAAGGACGCAGACAATGGTCGGCTAGTCATGATAGGGCACATCGACAGCGAGCTTCCGTTGCTTCTGGCGCCGGAGCAGCTTTCCACCATGCTGGAAATGGCGTTGAATCCACTGCTGGGCCAAGAGCCGGGGATAGGCTGGAGCCAGGAATTGGGGCTGGTGGCTTACCAGTCACTGGCCGCCGGAGCCTTGTCCGCAGACAGGATGGAGGATTGCTTGGCCGGCATGGTGCTGTGTCGGGAAAAGATCATGCGGCAATTGCTAAGCCGCTGACGGTTTGCTGGGAAAGGGCGGAGATGATCAATTTCAACAGCGCTTCGTCTCCTCGGTTGGCCGATGCCAATGTAGTGAGCGAGGTGGTCAGTCACGGCGGCTTCTCGGTGGCGGGACGCGGGTTTACGGTAAGCGTGGCGACGGGGCATGGGCAGGTGAGGCCGCAGGAAGGGGCGGTCGGCCGTTTTTTTGAGGGAGCGCGGCGGTTCTGCGCCACGGGGTCCTGCGCTTCGCAGACGCGCGCGTTGAACGACGTACTGTTTCCCAAACCTGCAGAAGTGCTTGCCAAAAGCCTGCCGGTGTTGAACCGGCTAGGGGGATACGCCTGCACTGATGCCGGTACATTCGTTCGGCCGAACAGTTCTGCATATGGCCAAGTCATGTCAAGGCTTGGCGACTTCTATCGGGATGACGACCGCATGCTGGCCAATCGCCAGGCGGAGTCGAGCGTCACTCACGCCGAGCGTTTCGGTCTGGACCGCGCCAGGCTGGACAAGGTGGCCGAATTGGTGGACAAGGCTCAGGCGGGCTGTTGCTCCACGCTGGCCTATGCAGGCGCGGCGGAATTGCTCAAACATGCGGGAGGCGGCCGCGTCGAGGTAGTCTCCCATCATGGCGGACACAACACCACGCATTGTTTCATCATTGTCGGCAGGGCCGATCCCAGCGATCTTGCCCAGATCGGAAGCTGGGGGGCTGATGCCATTGTGGTCGATCCCTGGGCGGCTACGATTGGAGGTCGATTGTCAGGCCTGCCATTGAGTCCGCCTATCGGCAATCTGTGGCCGCCGACCCAGTCTTTGTTCGACAGCCTCCGGCAAGTGTGACGCGGCCCTCCTGCGATGGGATTATTGCACCGGATATTCGGTCCAACTGCCGCCGTCCTGTTGCAGCAGGAAGCGTTTGCCGCTTTGCATCACGATGGAGCTGGCGCTTTCCGACACATAGGGCGTGGCGGGGAGGTCGCGGCCGAAGTCGGCAGGTTGGTAGTCGGCGCCGAAGGGGCTCTTGTTCATCATCCGCGACAGGATGGCGGAGAGCGCCAGGTAGCTGCTGGGCTGGTCTATCCGCATCTGGCTAGGATGGCCCTGGCCGCCGATCACCTTGATCGCCGCCGGCACGATGGTGATGCGCGGGGTGGGAATCTCGCGCAGGCCGCTGAACTGTTGCTTGTCGCCGCGCAAGGCCGCGCCGTGTTCCGGCACCATCACCAGGATCAGCTTGCGACGGCTTTTTTCCAGCTGGTCGATGAACTGGCCCAGGTCGGCGAACAGCCGGTTGGCGCGGTACTTGTAGCTGTCCATGGTATTCAGCCCCGGCGCGGCGGGAATGGTGTTGCCGTCATGCAGACTGATGGTGTTGTAGTAGGCCGCCACATGGGCGCTGCTGTCTTGCTGGCGCAGCTCCAGCCAGCGGTTGAGCACCGCGTAATCGCTATAGATCGGGCTGCTGTCGAAAGAGCGCAGGCCGACCGGCAGGCCCTGCTGCGACATCAGCGGCTGGTTCAGCCGGCCATCGGCGCGGATTTGCTTCAGAAAGTCGTCGAAGCTGCCGTCATGGTTCAGCGCCAGCTCGGTTTTGAAGCCCAGCGCAGCCAGATCCTGGAACAGGTAGCAATTGCCGGGGGCGCTCTGGTACAGCTCGCTGTGCTTGGGTTGGCCGCAACTGGCGCGCAGCACGCGCAGCGCGGCCGGGCCGCTGTACGGCGTGACGGAGTTGAAGTTGCTGAACAGGAAGTCGAAGCGCGCCAGCAAGGGGTGCTGGTCCATGCCGACCGCGCGCAGGTCGTCCCAGGCCAGCGAGCAGATATGCAGCAGCAGCACGTCGAAGCCGGGGTCGGCCAGCGGCCCCTGGAATTTCACGATGCGTTGGCCTTCGCTTTTGAAGAAGGCCGCCAGTTGCTGGTCCGGCGTCTGGGGCGCGGCTTGCGCGCCGGCGGCCAGCGCGGCGGGGTCGCTGTCCGCGGCAGCGCTGGCCGGCGCTTGCGGCCGGTCCTGCCACAGCTGGCGTCCGCTCAGGCCCAGCAGCGCGATCACCACGAGCGTCCCCAGGCGCAGATAGCGCGACAGCAGCCAGTAGCCGCATAACAGGATCACCGCGCCGGTCAGCAGCGGCAGCGACAATACCCGGCCGGCCAGATCCAGCAGGTAATGCAGGCTGAAACCCTTGAGCGTGGACAGCTGCTGCAGCGCGATTTCCGGCGATGGCAGCCAGCTGTCGTGGTAAAGCAGGGCCGCGCCTGCGATCCAGGCCAGCGCGGCGCGGACGCGCAGCCAAATCCTGCCGGAGACCGGCATCAGCAGCAGCAGCGCGAAGGCCAGGTTGGGCGCGGGGTGGAGATTGAGCGTGCCCTGCCAGGTTAGCAGCAGCTTGGCGATGAAATAGACGCTCCAGGCGCCCAGCCCCAGCGACGGGGCGGCTTGGGGAGCGGGAGCGCTGGCGGCGGAGTGGCTGGGCTTCATATCGGTTTAGGGCTCGGCGCGGCGGCTTCGGCCCAGCGGCGCGTCGTCCCGCCGCCTCAGCTTTTGCAGATAGGGATGGGGCTGGAAATGGGGCAGCCGGCGCAGCAGCAGGCTGCGGAGCCAGGGCAGCAGCCGGGCGCGCAGCTGGTAGCCGGCGATGCCGGCGGCCAGCGCGGTCAGCAGCACCATGAACTGCAACTGGCTCAGTTCGGGGTTGAACATGGGCTTTCCTTTACTGGCCGCTGTGGCGGCGCAACGGCGCGCGCTGCAGGACGGGCGCGGCATAGGCGTGCCGGCTCTCGCGCAGGTGCGGCTCATCGGACAACTGGTGGCTCAGGTCCGGCAATTGGTCGAAGCCTGGCTGCCGGGCGAGTTGCGACAGCGCCAGCAGGATGCTGTCGCTGTCGGCGCTGCGGACTTCCGACTGGGCCACTTCGCCTATCGGCATGCGGAACAGATTGCCCAGCGCGGCGTCGGCGTCGCTTTCGCGGCAGGCGAACAAAAACAGATAGGCGTGGCCGCGGTCGGCGGTGCACAGATCGCCGGCGCGCTGGAAACGGCCCAGCGCCAGCAGCTCGGCCGGCGTGGCGCCCAGCGCGGGCTGCAACTGGATCAGCATATTGCTGACATCGATGGCGCGGCTGCGCTGCACGGCGTTCTCCACCATCTCGACAAAGCGCGCGGGCGGCAGGTAGCCGCGGTCGGCCTCCGGATGGCTGGCGGCGTGCAAGGCCTCCGCCTCCACGCCGCCGCCTTGGTAGACGGCTTGGCGCAGCGAGTGGATGATGCCGGCCAGGCTGGCGAAGCGCAGTTCCGCCGGCAACACGGCGTTGGCCCCCAGCCGCAACAGCAATTGTTCCTCGTTCTGGCGCAGCCGGCGGTTGCCCACTTCGCGCACCATGATCTTCAGCAGTTTGCCGTTTTGCCGCCGCAGTTGCGCGACAGCCTGGCCCAGCGTTTCTTTCTTGGCGCTGGCGGTATCCAGCAGAACAGTGGCTGCCACCGCGTCGCGGGCCGCTTCCAGCAAGCGGGGCAAGTCGTCGAATGCCCGCCACTGCGGGGTTGGCGGCGCATGGCCGCTGAGGGCGGCGCTGGTGGCGAGCACCTGCAAGGCGTCAGTGGCGAGGCGGGCGGCATGCTCCGCGCCGCCGTCGGCGGACCCGTCGCGGTCGCCGATTTCCGTTTGCGCGCTCAGCGTATGGCGCTGGCTCATTTCCAGCACGCGCAGCCTGGCGGTTTCTCTGTGAGGCGCGCCAAGCCAATGCGAGATCTGCCAGCTGTAGAGTCCGTTGCCCAGCTGCGCGGCGTAAGCCATGCCGGCGCAGTCGCGGCCCAATTGGCTCAAGGTCGCCAGCGCGGCGGCGTCCAGCCGGGAGCTGTCCAGCAGCAATAGCAGCGCATGGCCGTGGCGGGCCGCCCAGTCGCCGCAGGCCTGCAACGCCCGGCGCGCCGAAGCGGGTTGCTGCAGCGGCAGATAGTCTTCGGCATGGTCCAGCGCCACGGTCATGCCGCCGGCGGGCGGCTGCAGGGTTTTGCGGCAGCGCGCCAGTTCGTCCAGGCAGGCGCTTGTCAAATGGAGCGACGGCTTGCGCAGCCGGCGCGGCGACAACAGTTGCAGATTGCCGGCGTGAATGCGGCGGTCGAGCCAGACGGTGTCTTGCTGCGGAGCGGGTTGCTGCCTGCTGACGCAGAGCAGGGGCTGGCTGCCGGTGGCGGGAAGATTGGAGAATAGCAGCGCCTGGGCCAGTCCGGAATCGGGCGAGGCGACCAGGTAAAGCGCGCCGCAATTCAGGGCGGCGGTGGAGGGCGGGAGGCCCTCTATGCCCAGGCTTTGGGATATGTCCATTGCGGTGTTCTGTTCCCGGATCATTTAACAGTATCAGCCGAATGCCGCGCAATCAAACCCGCTGAGCTTGGGCGGCGGAGTGAGATATGCGCCGGGAATCAGGGCTTTTTGAACCAGATGCCCAGGTAGGCTTGACGGTAGCTCTGGTTGTCCTCGATATCGCCATCGCGGCCATGGCTCAGCAGCCGCTCCTGCGTGACCAGTATCGGTTTGCTGACGAAGCCGCTGGGCGGCTGGCGGGCGAAGCCGCGGTTCAGCTCGTCGGCCATTTGCCAGCCTTGCTGGTTGCACGGTTCGGCCACGGTGGCTTTTTGCTGCGAAATGCCCTCGCGGATGCGGTTCATCGCCGAATTGGAGCCGTCGCCGGCTGATATGTTGACGATGTCTGCCCGCCCGGCCTGGTGCAGCGGGAAGTTGATGTTGTCGTAGTAGAGGTCGTTGATGGCGAGGGTGTGCGTCCACGCCTTGCCGTATTGCCGCGCCAGCTCCGGCACCAGCTTGGGAATGATCTGCGCGGTCTGGCTCAGATCCACGTCGCGCACGGCCAGCACCTTGCAGCGTTTGCAGCGCTCCAGCGCCGTCTTCATCGCCTGGGCCTTGCGCATGGCGATGGAAAAGTGGGAATCGGTGAAGATGACGGCGCCCATCGGCCCCGCGCTGCTGCCTATCGCGTAGTCCACCGCGGCTTGCGCGACGGCCAGCGGATCGGTGGTGATGTTGGCGAACAACTCGGCGTTGGGGCCGGGAGCGCTGCCGGCGTGCCAACCCACCGCGATCTTGCCCATCTGCTTGAGCATGGTCAGCTCCAGATGGTAGCCGGCGCTGTCGGCGCCGATCAGCGCCACTCCGGCGATGTCCTTGGCCGTGGCCTGCAGCAGCAGTTGTTCGCGCACCGCGTCGTTGCTGCTTTTGGCGTCGGCCACTTTCACTTGCCAATGCAGATAGCTGGCGGCGTTCAGGAAGCTGCGGGTGGTCTTGGAAATGCCGCCGTTGCGCAGCTCGTAGGCGATCAAGAGCACGTGGCGGCCGGTCTGGGCCGGCGGCCCTGAGGCCGGGGCGACGGCGTCCGGCAAGGCGGCGTCCGGCAAGGCGGCGTTCGCCGAGCAGGCCGGCCAGGCTGTTGTTAGAGCCAGGATGAGACACCGGGTGGCGCGGACAAGCGGTGTGGCCATGAGGACTCCGGCAAGGCGCGGGGCGGCGAGGAGGCGGCTCCATGCTCAAATATAGCAAGCGGCCTGTCCGTTGCCGGACAGGCCGCCGCGTTGCGTCCGGCACGCGCCGGACTTTGGAGTTTGCTTAGTGAGTATCGGGGTTGGCGTATACCTTGGCGCCGCCGCGCCAGGTTTCATGGACGTTGATGTGGCGCAAATCGGTCACGCTGTCATCCAGGGGATCCTTGCCCAGGATGACCAGATCCGCCAGCTTGCCCGGCTCAAGCGAGCCCACCAGATGGTCCATGTGGCACTGCCAGGCCGCATCCAGCGTCACGGCGTCCATCGCATGCCGATGGCTGAGGCATTCCTCGGCGTTCAGCACCGGCTTTACCTCCTGTTGAGCGCCTTCCATCTTGCGGTAGATTGCTTGCTCCGCCATCCGCAGCGATCCCAGCGGTGAGACGAAATGATCCGAATGCAGGCTGATGCGCATGCCGGCGGCGCGGGCCGACTCGCAGCGGTCCAGCAGCTCCGAGCGGGTTTCGCCCAGGATTTGGGTCAGGAAGGCGTCTCCCCAATAGCCGACGTGGCCGATCAGAAAGCTGGGCGACAAGCCCATCCTGGCCATGCGGCTCAGAGAGGTGTCGGTGAGCAACGACGCATGTTCCACCCGCAGGCGGAGGCTGCGCGCGTCGGCGCGGGTGGCGCGGATCGCCTCCTGGTAACTGTCCAGCACCAACTCCATCGCCTGTTCGCCATTCGAGTGAACCAGCACCGGCCAGCCGCGTCCCAGCGCCAGTTGCAGGTAGCTGGAAAGAGCGTCCGGCAACCGTTTTGCGTTTTCCGGGCTGGGATCTGCGGGGACATTGAAGTTGAACAGGCCGATGGGCGATACATCCGGCACCGGATGCTGCCTCGCATTCTTATAAGGGCGGTACTGGAAGCCGGTTAGGCCCTGGTTGGAGCCGTCCGCCACCAGTTTCAGCGCCTTGATGCTGAAATTGCCGTCGGTTTGGCTGTTCAGGTCGGGTTGGTAGTCCTTCATCCATTGCAGCATTTGCGGCAGCTCATTGGAGTACAGCGCGCCGGCGATGCGTACCGGCGACAGGCCGAGATTGGCGATCTGCCTGAGCAGCTCGATCTCCACTTTCTTCAAGGACGAACCCAGGCCGGCGTCGAACAGTGTGGTGTTGCCCCTGGCGGCGGCGTCATGCAGCACGCCCAGCAGATTGCGCAACAGGTCTTTTGCCAACAGCCGTTTGGGAATCTTGCCCATGATCTGGGCAATGTTGGCTTCCGTGAGCACGCCCTTGCAGTCCTGGATTTGCTCCGGCGTGAGTCCGGCTTCCTTCATCGCCGCGGTGTTGGCGTAGCCGATGTGACCTGATGCGTTGAGCAGGAAGACGGCGACGTTGTCGTCAGGCGGCGCCAGCTCGTCCAGCTTGAGAGAGTCGATGTCGGTCCACTCCCGCATCAGCGAAGGATCTATGCCGAAGCCGAGCACCCAGTTGGACGAAGCGCCGGGTTGTTTGGCGCTCTTAATAGCTGGCCCGAGCTTGTCCTTGATCTGCTGGTAGCTGTAGTCCGGGTTCAGCATTTGCGAGTCTTCGCCGTTTTGTCCGGCTGGCGTGACGCCGAAGGCGCTCAGGGAAATCCAGCTTCTGAAAACCGCGCTGGGCGTGATGTGCATATGCGGATCGATCAGGCCCGGCAGCAGGGCGCGGCCATTCAGGTCTATTTCTTTATAGGGACTATGGCCGCTCATCGCCGCGCGCACGCCGTCCAGCTCTCCCATCGCGATGATTCTGCCGCCGGAAATGCCTAGCGCGGCGACTTGATCCGGACCGGACGCAGCCAGCGGGCGGATGGCGCCGCCGTGAAAGATGGCGCTTTCCTGCTTGCTTGAGTGAGGAAACAGCTTGCCCAGTTCGGGAGCCAGCGCTTCCAGCTCCCGCAGCCAATCGTCCTGGGATAGCTGGGGCTGATCCAGCTGCGCCAGCAGCGGCAGGCTGCAACATGCGCAACCCAGATGGTGATCGTGGTGGTGATGTTCGCTCATGGCATGCATCCTTCTTGCGTAGGCCGGCGCCGTTGGCCGGCATCATGGACGGCTTGCGGATAATCGCATGGCATGATGCGGCAGTCCCGCGTCTGGCCGCAATTTGGATAGTTAGGCCGGGAAGTGGGTCTGGGCCGTCTTTGGGCAGCCAAAACCGGGTATAATCGACCCATTTTTTCCATCCAGAAAATCAAGATTCAGCACCATGGAACAACTTGCCAAGAGCTATGAACCGGGCGACCTCGAGCGCCGCTGGTATCAACACTGGGAACAGGCCGGCTACTTCAAGCCGAGCATGGACACCGCCAAGCCGTCCTTCGCCATCCAGCTGCCGCCGCCCAATGTGACCGGCACGTTGCACATGGGCCATGCCTTCAACCAGACCATCATGGACGGTCTGACCCGCTTCTACCGGATGAAGGGCCACAACACCGTATGGGTGCCGGGCACCGACCACGCCGGCATCGCCACCCAGATCGTGGTGGAGCGCCAGCTGGCCGACCAGGGCCTGAACCGCCACGACATGGGCCGCGAAGCGTTCACCAGCAAGATCTGGGAATGGAAGGAAAAATCCGGCGGCACCATCACCAGCCAGATGCGCCGCGTCGGCTGCTCGGTGGATTGGGACCGCGAATACTTCACCATGGACGACGTCCGCGCCGAAGTGGTGACCGAAGTCTTCGTTCGCCTGTACGAGCAAGGCCTGATCTACCGCGGCAAGCGCCTGTCCAACTGGGACGCCAAGCTGGGCACCGCCATCTCCGACCTCGAAGTGGTATCCGAGGAAGAAGACGGCCACATGTGGCACATCAAGTACCCGGTGGTGGGTAGCGATGAATATGTCACCGTCGCCACCACCCGTCCGGAAACCCTGCTGGGCGACGTGGCCGTGGCCATCGCCCCGGACGACGAGCGCTACCTGCACCTGGTGGGCAAGCAGCTTGAGCTGCCGCTCACCGGCCGCACCATCCCGGTGATCGCCGACGAGTACGTCGACAAGGAATTCGGCACCGGCTTCGTCAAGATCACCCCGGCGCACGACTTCAACGACTACGAAGTGGGCAAGCGCCACAACACCCAGCTGATCAATGTGATGAGCCTGGAAGCCAAGATCCTGGCCAAGGCGCAAATCTTCGGTTTCGACGGTGCCGCCCAAGGCACCATCGAGCTGCCGGCCGCCTACGCCGGCCTCACCGCCCAGGAGGCGCGCAAGGCCATGCTGGCCGACCTGCAAGCCCAGGGCCTGCTGCTGGAAACCAAGCCGCACAAGCTGATGGTGCCGCGCGGCGACCGCACCGGCACCGTGATCGAGCCGCTCTTGACCGACCAATGGTTCGTGGCCATGAACAAGGTCGCCGAAGGCGACGCCACCGGCCAATCCATCGCCGCCAAGGCGATCGAGGCCGTGGAATCCGGCGAAGTGCGCTTCGTGCCGGAAAACTGGGTCAACACCTACAACCAGTGGATGAAGAACATCCAGGACTGGTGCATCTCCCGCCAGCTGTGGTGGGGCCACCAGATCCCGGCCTGGTACGACGAAGACGGCAATATCTACGTCGGCCGCACCGAGGAAGAAGCCCAGGCCAAGGCCCCGGGCAAGACGCTGCGCCGCGAGCAGGACGTGCTGGACACCTGGTTCAGCTCCGCCCTGGTGCCGTTCTCCACGCTGGGCTGGCCGGAAGAAACCCCGGACCTGAAAGCCTTCTTGACCTCCAATGTGCTGGTGACCGGCTACGAAATCATCTTCTTCTGGGTAGCCCGGATGATCATGATGACCAAGCACTTCACCGGCAAGGTGCCGTTCAAGGATGTCTACATCCACGGCATGGTGCGCGACCACGAAGGCAAGAAGATGTCCAAGTCCGAGGGCAACGTCATCGACCCGGTGGACCTGATCGACGGCATCGCGCTGGAGCCGCTGGTGGAGAAACGCACCACCGGCCTGCGCCGCCCGGAAAAGGCCCCGGCCATCGCCAAGGCCACCGAGAAGCTGTTCCCGGAAGGCATCCCGGCCTACGGTACTGATGCACTCAGATTCACCATGGCCAGCTACGCCACGCTGGGCCGCTCGGTCAACTTCGACTTCAAGCGCGCCGAAGGTTACCGCAACTTCTGCAACAAGCTGTGGAACGCCACCCGCTTCGTGATGATGAACGTGGACGGCAAGGACTGCGGCCAGGATGAAAGCCTGCCGCTGGAATACAGCTTCGTCGACCAGTGGATCATCGGCCGCCTGCAACAGGCCGAGATCGACGTCACCAACGCGCTGGAAACCTACCGCTTCGACATCGCCGCCCAGGTGATCTACGAATTCATCTGGAACGAGTACTGCGACTGGTACGTGGAACTGGCCAAGGTGCAGATCCAGGGCGGCAACGAAGCCCAGCAGCGCGCCACCCGCCGCACCCTGGTGCGCGTGCTGGAAGTGGCGCTGCGCCTGAACCACCCGCTGATGCCCTTCATCACCGAAGAGCTGTGGCAGACCGTGGCCCCGCTGGCCAATGCCAAGAAGGCGGACTCGCTGATGCTGGCCCCGTGGCCGGTGGCGGACGAATCCAAAATCAGCGCGGCAGCCAACGCCCGCATGGACGCGTTCAAGGAGATGGTCAACGCGGTGCGCAATCTGCGCGGCGAAATGGGAATCGGCCCGGCCGTCAAGGCTCCGCTGTTCATCGAAACCGCCGACGCGTCCATCGCCGACTTCGTGCCTTATCTGAAGCTGCTGGCCCGTCTGACCGAAGGCACGCTGGTGGCCAAGCTGCCGGAAGACGATGCCCCGGTGGCGATGTCCGGCGAAGCGCGCCTGATGCTGAAGGTGGAAGTGGACAAAGCCGCCGAAACCGCGCGCCTGACCAAGGAGCAGGGCAAGGTGGAAGCCGAGCTGGCCAAGCTGACCGCCAAGCTGGAGAAGCCGGGTTATGTGGACAAGGCGCCGGCGCACTTGGTCGAGCGCGACCGGGCGCAGGTGGCGGAGTTTACGGATAAGTTGGAGAAGATTAAGGCGCAGCTTGTGAAGCTGGCTTGATAGCTAAACGTCATTCGTGATAAAACCCCGTCATCGTAAAGGTGGCGGGGTTTTTTTTGATGAGTAAGATAAATTATACTGGATTGAAGTATATTTTTGAAAATTTTGATAAGTTAATATTATCAATAACCACTTTTTTCTTTTTGGCAGGTTTTTTTTGCCTAGCAATTTTTTTACATAAGCTTGGAATTGGAATGGTTTTTGATCTGACATTCTTGCCAGTTTATGGCGCTGTGTCGGTAATGCTCTCTTCAATTTTGGCAGTGTCACTCTTAATTCCTTACTTTATCGGAGTTTCCAGAGAAATCATTCCAAGCTTTAAAAATGGCCGTTTCTATGATCTTTCTTGGCGATATGTTGGGTGTGTTGTAATCCCGTTATTTATTTCAGCCTTTTTCTTTTACGGTGGTATTAGTTTCCCATTGCTTTGGGTTTGCCAGTTTTCTTCTCAACTTTTCTATGTAACTATTTTGTCTATTCGCTTTAGAGGTGGTTATCCTTGGCAAAGTTATTTTCATTTGAAAGAGTTTTTTGTTTTGTTATCTTTTTTCATGTTTTTTTCTGTATTTATAACGGTATTTTTTGCAATTGATTTAGGGTACGTGATTGAAATATTAATAGACAGGTCGAAGGGGGATGTTGAAGCTTTTTACCCCTATGTTTTTTATTGCGTTATATTTGTGATAATTTTATATTTGCCTATCCTTGTTGCTAGAGGTGGAAGTTATAATTTCGCTGTTATTTACTTTGCTGTTATGGTTTTTTTTGCTGTTATGGTTGGGTTTCCAGATTTTTTGGGTCAGCGAACTCTGAGACTTATTGGTAATGGAGGAGGTATTGTAAAGAAATATACGGTGCGAATGGAAGAAGTTGGTGTTATCCCTTTAAATGCAAAATCTATGTTTTGTGATGACTCTGTTAATTGTAATTTCACGATTCCGAGGCGAGTTTGCTTATGGTTTTCTACAGCGTCAGATCTTTATATTTCAGAAATAAGTGGGTTGGATGCGAGAAAAAATTTTTGCTCCTCCCCGCAAGGGAAGGTTTTTCCATTGGGAAAGACTTTTCTTATAGAACACTAATTTATTAGAGTGATAGATGGGCTGGGGAAATGAATTGTAATTTAATTGGTTTGGAGAAATATAATTTACAAAATGAGAGTAGGGGCTGCTTGTATTGTATTGCTTGTGGGGGATGAATGGTGAGACTGTTTGACTGATTTTTATAATGGAGTGTTTATTAATTCTGACAGTAATGGTTCAAGCGTATTCAGGCTTTGGTTGAAATTTTCAGAAATTAATGAAAAAGCATCTCTCATCTTTATTCTGATTTTGGCTGGAGATGTCATGTAGTCCTTGGCTATTTCTTTCTGACTACGTTCTATTTTTTGACCACAAGCCCAGCTACGAGCTAATTCGATTCGTAAAGAAAAATCCCAACTTCTAGGCAGAATAAGAGTTGCAACTTCTTTGATTGCTCGAATGTCTTGAGTATGAAAAGCCACTAACGCGGCTTGTTCTTTTTTTGGTAAATAGTAGATGATTAGTAAAATTTCATTTGCCAAAACTTTTCTATCAAGCTGAGAGATTTTAGGCCAGGCTGATTGTGTGTATTCCCCAAATCTTTGTGTTTTTACAAAAGAGGTCTCAGACATTTGAAGTGCAAATCCAACTAAGCTATTAGTGTTAGTGAATTGCATTTTATTCCCTTTGGATGCTAAATATTATCTCTTATTTTCTGCTATCTATTAGTTTGATTGTTCAATCACGTCTTGTGTTGTGACTGTATGATTTCTATTCTAGACTTAAAATGTAGGCGGCTAGCTGTGTAGGGTTGAATATTTTTATATTGAAATCACTTTCAAGCCAACTCCTGTGCGTGTAGTGCATAACTGAGTTGGTGCCTGCTTGCTTTCCTTGATCAAAAGTACAGAAAATATCATGATTGTGGCCATAGTGGGCTGCTATGGCATCTCCATCGGCCCATTCTGAAATCATTCTGGATATTTCTTTCTGTGATATGCAGCTGTGAGAGAATGCCCGGAATGGTCCTAAGTTCCATAGCTCAGGGTATTCATTTATTACTTGTGTTCCTAAATTTTTAATGGCGTATGATCCTAATCCTTTCTTTTCAAAAGCTAGAATGGCCTCGTTTGTTCGATTTAATCTATCGAGTAGTGCCTGTTCATTTTTTTCCATTGGCTTATACAGGCTTTCATCAAGCCTCAATGCGCCGATGCGTGGTGCGTTGATAAACTTGAACCCCAATAATAATGCTCGTTGAAGTGCATAAAGTAGTTCTTCATTTAATCCTGTGTGATGATTGTAATTGGGAACGATTGTTATTTTTTGAGTGATGACGTCTTGTTTGGATTCGTTAATTGAAAGATTCTGGTTTGATAAGGTAGTTTTGGTTGTAATGTTGCGGTGATATTCTTTTCTATTTGCTTTTTTAATTGCCTCCAATGTGATGATGACATCAGATATGTATGGCAGTACTCTGTTTTCTGTAATGGCTTGTAAGATTGCTGATAAGATTTCTTTTTGTGGATGTTCCTCTATTTTTTTGTCATTTGCAAGGAGCTCCCATACATTGGAGTCGAAAGTTACCGCTATTTTTTTCATTAAATTACCTCCGGTGTAATTGTTCCTGCTTATATTTACGTACCCATTTGATAGGCAGATATCTAGGTTATGATTTTTCCAGCAGACAGACTCATTTTTTTATTACCACAAAATGAATGAAAAATTGGCTCGGCTGTGGTGTGGAAATCTGTTTTCAAAATAATTTTCAAGAAGTTGCTGGCACTATATGAGTGTAAATATTTTCTATTTCTGATGGAAGAGATGCGAGTTATACCAGTTTTACAGTAATGTAAGATATAAGATTAGTGCGGCTATTTTAATTCTTTAGAAAAGTTATTTCATAGCCATGCTGACTAGGTCTGAGATCTGTGCCGAAGCTCTCGTCGGACTGTTTTTTATTTCCGGTAAGTTTATAGACGGTATAGATGTTGCTTGAGTCCCATTTTTTATCGGTTCGAAATATGATCATCATTTCATTGGGCTTGGTATATGCGATGGATGGTCTGATTTTTTCCGCAAAATCTATCCGGCCATTCTCGTTGATTGCCAGGCCTTTCATGTAATTGGATGTGAACTCTCCCGAAACAATAAAGGCCTTTTGTTTCTTTCCTGCGCATACTGCCTGAACGTCGCTGCCTCTCGACTCTTCTTCGGTGCTGAAGATGAATTCACGCTTGTTATTGTTTGATTGGATAAAGTAAAGGTATGTGTCGGCGACTTTTTTGTCGCGGCTAATGGTGATGGTGTTTTGGTTGGAAAGACGGCAACTTTGCACAGTTTCTGCGTTTGCGCTCAGGGAAAGCAGTACGATTGAAAATAAAAGGTATTTCATTTGACGCCGTCTCTCAATATTTGCATGGATTCTGGATTGTCTTTTAGTTTGTCAGCCATTGCTTTGATTTTTCTGTAATAGACACCGTTTCTAAGCCCTCTGTAATCCTTGTACGCTTCTGATATCGGGTCGTCAGTGCCTTTCTTTTTCTGTTTATTAATCAGTATCTGCAAATACTTGGTCCCGGTCTGAATGTTGATGGCATCGTTTAGCAGGGAGGGGCTGTCATGAAAGACATCCGCTTTCTTGAAGGCCTCTTGGTCAGTCAGTCTGTCGCTTCTCGGTTTTTGCATATTTTCCATTCGGTACATTTCCCGGATGGGGGCTTTGAGCAGCTGCATCAACCCTTTGGCGGAGCTATCGTTGTTGTGCGGGTTGGAGTCGAAGCGCGACTCCATGTAAATCTGGCAAATGATCAGATCGGTAGGCAAGGATGACTGATTGTTCTTCTCGACCAAGCTGCGGATTTCCTTCAATCGGGCGGTATCGTCTACTTCAACTTTTTGCGGAGCCGTGACGGACTTAGGCGTCAGCTTGTCCTTATGGGAGTGAATTTTCTTTTTTGGTTTGGGGGCCATCTCATTGATCCCAATGCGGATTGATCGGCGTGGGTTCCGGTTCGTATACGTGCAAGGTGACGGAGTCAGCTATATCTGAGGAAACTTTGGATGTCTTGCCCATGTCGTCAGTTTTGCCGCTGATGGTTTGCCCATTGGCCAGTTCAATAGTGTACGGCCAGTTGGGAAGCGGCGCGCCGTTCTTGTCGTGCACAATGAAATGTTGGTCGAACAGCTTCTCGCTCGCGCTGGCTGCTGTTAGCGCGGATGCGATTTGCGCAGGGGAGGGAGTGGCAACTGCGGCAGCGCCTGAGTCGACGTTTATCGTTGACTGTCCCTGCGATGCGATCAAGGTGGCGCCGCAGGAGGTTTTCATTCCTTCGATGGCGACGTTTTTGCCCATGAAGCTTGTATTCGCCGCGCCCTCCACGATCACAAACGTGCCTTTGCACTTTGGACAGCTGACTTTGTGGCCGACGCCTGCTGCAGGTTTGCCAAAGACGATGAGGGTAGGGAAGGCCTCAAGAACGGTACCACCATGATCAGTCTTGTCGCCGAGGCGGATAATGGGCTTGCTCATGATCGGTGCTAAGTGAAGGAATATTCTAGGATTTTCCATCAAGTTGCTTGCCGTGCCTGCCTGCCCTTCTTGCCAGTCTTCCAACTGTCATTTACTCTTGACCCTCCTGTACCTGGGTTCTAGCCTTGTCGAGTTGTGTTCAATAGCACGACCGGGTTTGGCGACCTGGGCTACATGGCAGACATGGCTGTTATCAAGCTGTGTTTGTCGCGCTCGCGCGCGCTCATGCACTCCATGGCGGGCCGGGTGGGGAGACCTCCGAGTCTGCCGGGTCCATGTAGCCGGTTCGCCAACCCCGCCTTGGCCTGCCACCCCCGTTTGGCGACGTGGGTGGCTGTGGAAACCACTACATGGAGGTTCTCTCAATGGAACATTCCGCCCATTTGCCCACATCCCCATCTTTGCGGGAATTCACTTTCCTCGATAAACCCTTTCATCTCCTGCATCGCCACAACGGCTTGTGGTTTTTTGCCGATGATGTCGCGGCGGCGATCAAGTGCCGCAGTACAGCGGCGCTGCTCAGTAAACTCAACAAAGAAGAAGTCCGAACCATGCCGCTGGGTGGCGGGGAGGTGGTTTGCCTGTCGGAAACCGGCGTGGCCACGGCGATCCGGCGCTATCGCAAGCCTGCGGCGCGGCGGTTTCGGCGCTGGCTGGAGGAGGAGTTGCTGCCGGCTTTGCGGCGGGAGGGCGAGGAGGCACTGACGGCGGATCAGCTGGAGCTGGCCTTGGCGCTGGCGGCGGAGGCGGCGCGGCAGGTGAGCCGGGCGGTGCTGGATGCAGTGTTGGAAAACGGCGAGGCGTGCTGGCAGCATACGCGCTGGCTGGTGACGCTGGACTATGAGCGGCATAACCGCCAGAAACACCCGCTCGGCCGCATGATGGGCCTCAACAGCTCCGTCGCCACCTTGGATGCTTTGGCCGAGCTGATCGCCGTGCCGGACGGCATGCCGGCAACCGATACCGAGCTGGTCAAACTGGCGGCGGCCTGTCATCTGAGATTGGCGGAGCGGATGAGCTTGCGGGTGGCCGATGAGTGATTCGTAGAGTGCGTCACCCCAAAGGGGCGACGTACCTTTTCTTTTTCTCAGCTATTAACCCGGAGAAATCTGCCGGCCGTGAGTCATTCTGATATCTTAACTGCAGCATGGCGTGCTAGATCGGGGGCTCATTTCCATGAGCCATATTTTTTTCCAGCACCATGAAGGCGCCAGCTTTTTGAAGTGTTGGTTTTAGTATAAAGGTAATTCCTTTAGAGCGGACGATCTCGTCAACAGTAAATGCGCCACTGGTTACCATGGCAACCACAGGATTATCTTCTCGGCTGGCATCTTCAAGTTGTTGCTTGTCTAGGATTGAAGCCATCTTGTCAGCCAGTAATGCTCGTAGCTGTTCTTGAGCCGGTGCCGCATTTTTGTTCAGATTGTTTAAGAAGTCTCGTTGAATTGATCCGAACTCCGACCAAAAGGCTTCAGGCTTTTCGTTTGCAGCAATCGGATATTTTTTCTTGCCAGCATCAATGAATTGCCTAACTTTAGCCTCTATTTGATCCGGCGTTTCTATTTGATAGTCTAAGGTGTATTTCTGCGTAATTGCTCTTGCCAAGGCCAACTTGTCTTGAATATAGGTTGGGTTTGACTCTATGCTGTATTGATCTGGACGAATATCTTTTAACACTGCAGGGAGGATCGTGCCCTGTACCGAACAAAGCATGGTCGATTCTTGTGGCGCGCCGTCACTCTTTTCTATCATAAGCAGCCGCTCTGCCGTACCTGGTCTGGTTGGCTCGCCGGCTGCCGACGCAGAGCCAGAAAACCACTCGGTAGGTTCCTGTTTGACGATTTTCCATTCGTTCCTAGTATAGGACTCTTTATCCTTATGTAGCTTTTGGGCTACCTCTTGAGGCAGCTGGCGGTATACGTTATCAGGCAGCCCCTTTACGACAAATCCCCAATAGTAATAACGACCTAGCCTACCAAGATTGCTATAGTTGTCTTGGTAGCCAAGGATGGTTAAGGTGCCAACCTGCAATGGATGAGTAAAGCGCACCGTGCTAGGAGCGCCATCCTTAAGCCGATCTCCGACCTTGAAATTTAAAAAGTTCTGCTGCTGTTCAACGGGGGCAAGCTGTTTAGCCTCTTCTGCATGTTCGTTGAGGTAGCTAAAAAAAGATGCATCGCAAAGGGAGAATTTTTTTAGCATATTGGCGTCGTCGAGCCCACCCGAAAAAGCAGAAGATGAGGCTGTTGCCATGATTCCAATCAATATGGAGGTGACTAATTTTTGGGGGGAGAGCTTAAGCATTTCTTTTCCTATTAACATGCTGCATGCATCTTATCAGTAAAGTTTGGTCTGTAAAATATTAGAATGATTAACCTTCTCCAGGTGGCGTGCGGCGCTGATGTCTGTCTAGTTCCTGATAGTTGTAAGTGATGAGCTAGTAGCGTTGCGGCGGATCTCCCGGTGTTGCCGGGATCCCGCCCTGTGGGGTGGGGCATTGCATTTTGAGGGGCATTTTGCCGCAAGATGCCAAGCCTGCTTCGAAGCCGGGCGGCTATAGCGTTAGACGGCCTTCAATGCAGGTTACGGTATTGCCGCCGATCCACACATCGTCGCCCACCTGCTCCACCTCGATGCACCCGGCGCGTCCCATGCTCAAGCCCTGGCTGACGCGATAGCACGCTGGAGCCATGCCGGCCCCGAGCAGCCACTGGGCAATGCCGGCGTTCAGGCTGCCGGTGGCGGGGTCCTCTGGCATGCCATCGTCTGCGATAAAGGCCCTCACCTCGAACTGCGCATCGCTATCGTCATGCTGCGGATCGCAAGGCGCAATCACCCCCACCGCCAGCCCGCTCAACGCCGGATAGTCGGGTTTGAGGTCCAGCACCTGTTGGCGCTTGGAGAGCATCACGGCCAGCCAACCCGCGCCGTTGTCGACCCACTGGGCATCTACAATCGACCCGGGCGCCAAGCGCAAGCCCAGGCGCACCCGCTCCAGAAGTTCGGCCGCCACTGGCCCGGAGCGCAGCAAGGGGGGCGCAAGAAACGCCAACTGCTTCTCCTTGCGGCGAATCCGAATCAGTCCCACCTCGCATTCCTGGATGACGTCCTTTTCCTTCGGCATTCCGCCGGACTCCAGCCAGGCGTGGCAACTACCCAAAGTGGGATGACCAGCGAACGGCAGTTCATCCAGTGTCGAGAAGATCCTAAGGCGATAGTCAGCCCGCGGATCTCTGGGTTGAAGAATGAAGGTGGTTTCGCTGAGATTGGTCCAGTTGGCAAAGGCCGCCATCTGCTGATCATCAAGCCTATCCGCATCGAAAACTACGGCCACCGGGTTGCCCTTAAGAGGGGTGGAGCTGAAGACATCGACCTGCTTGAAGCTCATGGAATTCATGGAATGTTCTGTTCACGCACGGGTAGGGCCGCTAGTCTACGCGCAGTTCCCCATGAGCCGCTGTTAATGGGCGTCATATTTGTCTCCGTCAACCGCTCCCAAGCCATCAAAACCTGTTTGGTCCGCGCCTTGCTGGTGATAGAGGCCTCCATGCTGCTCAGCCTGCCGATGCTTTCGCGCGCTGCGCCAAATCGGAAAGACGTATCTGCGCGAGATGCTGAAGCAACGCCTCTTCAGCCGAGCTCAAGGCGGCGTCGAGCACCTGGTTGACCGTGGTTTCTACTGGGCAGGCCGGATTGTCATTAGCCGCGCTGATCGCAAACGCGCTCTTGTGCGTGATAGCCACGTAGATGTCCCGCACCGTCAGATCTGCCAGTTCGCGGCAAAGAGTCCAGCCACCCTTGGGGCCAGGAATCGACGCGACATAGCCGGCTTCGCGCAGGGCGGCCATGGTGCGCCGAACGAGCGAGGGCTGGGTGTGCAGCATTTGCGCGATGGTTTCGGAAGTGGTGGCGCCGCCGCGCAGATGCATATGGATGAGCACGTGCAGGAGCCGGGCTAGCCGAGTATCTCTTTGCATAATTCTTTAGACCCGCTAACAAAACCCCTGATCCTGCGTTGCGCCTCCTTGTCGTACTCTCTGTACTGCCTGCGTCGGCGCGCCTTGGCTCAGGGACTCTGCGAGGTTTTGTTAGCGGTTCTTAGTGGTGGAAATTCGTTACAGTTAATGTTACGGTTTAGCGTGACTTTAGGCAACTATCGGAGCGCGATCATGTCTGCATTCAATCAGTCCATTCTTGAAATCAACGGCATTCGCCTGAGCGTCGCCGCGCAGGGCGCCGGGCCGCTGGTATTGCTGCTGCATGGATTTCCCGAGACGTCGCACGCGTGGCGGCACCAGCTGGCGGCCCTGTCGGCCGCCGGGTTTCGTGCGCTTGCGCCGGATCTGCGCGGCTACGGCGCCAGCGAGAGCCCGGAGAATCCGCAGCAGTACACAAGCCTGGACATCGTTGGCGATCTGGTGGGGATCTTGGACGCGCTAGCGGAGGCGGAGGCGGTGGTGGTCGGGAATGATTGGGGGGCAACTATCGCATGGCAGGCCGCGCAGCTGCGGCCAGACCGCTTTCGCGCCGTGGTCGCCCTCGGCGTGCCGATGATGGGTCGGGCGCCGATGGCCCCAAGCCGGCTGTTTCCGTTAAGCGGGCAGGCGTGGTTTTACACGCATTATTTTTCCCAGGCAGGGCTGGCGGAGAATGAATTCGAGCGCGACGTTGCCGCCACGCTGCGGAAAATCTATTTTTGGGCCTCGGGCGAGGCCGGCCCGCGTGACGGCCGGACGCCGAATCCTTTCGGAATGGTTGCGCGTGAGGCGGGGCTGCTGGATGCCTTGCCCGACCCCGGAGCGCTGCCCAATTGGCTGGATGGCGCGGACTTCGATGCGTTTGTGAGCGCATTCACGGCGTCGGGTTTTCGCGGCGGCTTGAACTATTACCGCAATCTGGATCGCAATGGGGATCTGCAAGCGGCATTCAACGGCATGCTTGTCCAGGTTCCTGCTTTGTATCTGGTCGGCGAGCACGACCCAGGGCTGGCGATGCCGGGCATGCGCGGCATCATCGACGCCATGCCGAAGCTCGTGCCCGATCTTCGGGGCTCCCAAATCATTCCTGGAGCGGGCCACTGGTTGCAGCAAGAAGCCTCCGATCAGGTTAACGCGGTTTTGATCGAGTTCTTGCGCAGGCTGTAGGGTGCGTCGCCGCCCTTCCAAGGCGGTGCGACGCACCGTTTGTTTCCATACCTCTCAAATATTGATCTGGCGAGATGTGCCGGCGGTACGTCGCCCTTGCGGGGGCGCGCACTCTGCCATTGGCCGGGTGGATGAGCTTGTGAGTGGGTGAGGCGTGATAGATGCCGGATCGACGCGCCGTTTGTTTACAAAGCCTGAACCCATGGGCCGTGTCGTGGTCTATTTACTTAATGCTGCTATGCTGTGGCTAAAGCAGCCTCCATGCTGGTTTCTCGATTGCTCTCCCAGAACGGTTGCCTATCTCGCCCTGGTTAGGTCTTTGCCGGGCGAGTCATGCGGCCGTTCGCCAACAATAAGGAAAATCCATTGACTCATAACTCGATTCCGCGCTGGACCATTGTCACCCCTGTCTTGGCCTGGGCCGCCATCGCCGCGTCTTCGGCGGCCGGCGGGCATGCTTTCTATCTGACGCTGCTGGCGGTGTTGCTGGCGGGGACGGTGTTTGCCGCCGTGCACCACGCCGAGGTGGTGGCGCATAAGGTGGGCGAGCCTTTCGGCACCCTGATCCTGGCGCTGGCGGTGACGGTGATCGAGGTGGCGCTGATCATTTCCTTCATGCTGGGCGGGGGCGAGGAGAAGCTGGCGCTGGCGCGGGACACCATTTTTTCCGCCATCATGATCACCTGCAACGGCATTCTGGGCATTTGCCTGCTGCTGGGCGGCTTGCGCCATCGCGAGCAGAACTTCCAGCTTAGCGGCGCCAAGGCGGCCTTGACCGTGCTGGCGGCGATTTCGGTATTGGCGCTGGTGCTGCCCAACTATGGCACCAGCCAGCCAGGGCCCTTGCTGTCGTCCTCGCAGCTGGCTTTCACCGGGGTGGTATCGCTGGTGCTGTACGGCGCTTTCGTGTTTGTGCAGACCATCCGCCACCGCGATTATTTCCTGGTGGAAGGCAGCCATGACGAGGATGAGCACGCGCCGCCGCCGTCCAACAAGGTGGCCATGCTGGCCGTGGCAATGCTGCTGATTTGCCTGGTAGCGGTGGTGACCCTGGCCAAGCTGCTGTCGCCGTCGATTGAGAGCTTCGTGGTGGATGCCGGCGCGCCGGCCGCGGTGGTGGGCATCATCATCGCAGCCCTGGTGCTGCTGCCGGAAGGGCTGGCCGCCGCCAACGCGGCGCGGGCGGACCGGGTGCAGACCAGCCTGAATCTGGCCTTGGGCTCGGCGCTGGCATCCATCGGCTTGACCATTCCCACGGTGGCGATGATTTTCGTGTTCATGGGCGAGCCGCTGATCCTGGGCTTGGAAATCAAGGAAACCATCTTCCTGCTGCTGACTCTGGTGGCGTGCTCCTTGTCGCTGTCGGTAGGGCGCACCACCATTTTGCAGGGCATCGTGCATCTGGTGATCTTCGCGTCTTTCGTGTTCTTCGCGATCAGCCCCTGAGCGCATCTCGGGGGTAAAGAAAAAGCCGCCGGCATCCGCGCTGGCGGCTTTTCTGTTTATGATCAGCCAGTAGGCTGGGCTGCACGAAATAAAGCCCGAGGCTTCCGAGGCTTACCGAGACGATTTGGTATGGCTTGGGTTCGCTTGTTGCTTCCATCCTTCGCCGTTGGTTGCGTGAACGAGTCCGCGTAGTGCTGAACGCAGGCGACGCCCTATTCGATGGGAATGGATTGCGCGTGGTGGAAGTAGTTTTGCGGATCCCATTTTCGTTTCACCTGAACCAGGTTGCGCGGCGCGTTGCGGTAGTTTTCCTTGAAATACAGCTGCATGGCCTGATCGATCTTCCCGTTTTCATGGGTGCCCAAGTCGCAATCCGGGTAGTTGTAGTAGCAGCCGTCCACCACGCCGTTCTTGTCTTGCTCCGGATTGGGCGTGCCGCCATATTCGGCGTACACCGATTGATAAAAGCCGCTAATCCAGTCCAGATGCGCCTGGGCCTGCTCCTGGTAACGGGACTGTCGGCTTTGCCCCGGCGCGGAGGCGTTGTTCCAATAGGTTTGGTATTGCAGTTTCAGGATAGCGCTGCGTTGCGGCACCGGGGTGGCGCTGCTGCTGCGCTCGTTGACCGCGCCGCCGTAGCTATCCACTTGCAGCAGGCTTTGCGCCAAGGCGCCATCCTCCAGCCCTTCCGGTTTCTCATGCAGCCAGCGGAAAATCTCATCCTTTTGGTTTTGTGGAAAGCCTTTATTCATATAGGCGGACTTGTATTTGCCAAACTGGTTGGGGCCGGAGCCATTGACTGTTTGCAGCGCTTCCAGATAGGTTAAATGCTGCGCGCTGAGACTGGCGTGCAGCGTGTTCATCCAGCCGGGATGGCCGCCCATGGGCCGGCGCAGGACAGTTGCGGGGGCAATGGCAGCAAAGCGTTGCTGCAGGCTCTGGATGCGGGCCTCAGCCTGTTGGCAATGCTGGTGAAAGCTGGCGCCGACGGGCGAGGCGATTTGCACAAGCAGGCCGATTTGCCCGTTATCGACATGGTTCAGTTTCAGCAAGCTGAAATCGCTGTTGGGCATCTGCATGACGAAGTCGGTGTATTCGTCCAGCAATTGGCTGAAGGCTTGTGTGTTGATTTGATCCCAATCCCAGGCAAGCGTGAACTGCGTGGCATGGTCTGGCGCATCCGGCAGCGCGGCAAAATAATAGCGAACGATCACGCCGAAATTGCCGCAGCCGGCGCCGCGCAAGGCCCAGAACAAATCGCGTTCCTCTTGGCTGCCGCTTTGCTCGGACACATGGCGCAATTTCGCCTGAGCCCGCGCCTCGTCCCAAGTCACGATGTCTACAGCGCTTAGATGGTCGACGGTCAAACCATGCAAACGGGACAGCAGGCCGTAGCCGCCGCCTGTGATATGCCCGCCCGCGCCCACCGAATAGCAGGAGCCGGCAGGCAGAGTTTTGCCATAGCCATTGAGCAGGGCGCGGTACACGCCCCAGTTTTCGCAGCCGGCATCGACAAAATACGCATTGCGCTCCGCATCGAAACCCACCTGATTCAGGGCAGACATGTCGATGACGGCGCGGGTGCTGTCGTTGTAGACAAAGTTTTCGTAGCAGTGACGGCCGGAGGCGATTTTCACGTCGCGGCCATATGCGCTTAATGCCGCGCCGACAGACTCCTCTGCCTGCTCATGGCGCGTCGGCACGTAAACGGCTTGCAGCTGAGGCGCGAACCAGCGCCTGTCAAAGCCTTGCTTGTCGCTCAAGATCAGCGGCTGACGGCCGCCACGCGTTGGTGCTTGCTTCATATCGCCGCTCCTTTGCGCTGCCGGATTTCCTGCGGATCATTGTGGATGCCGCGTTTGGCGATTGATGCCAAGCGGCAATCAATCCGTCCCTCGTGCAGGAGGCACTCTTATTTATATTGCTAGGTTATTAAAATACAAATAAGTATGCGTTTGCACTTAGGCTTGCCCCTGGCCATTGCCGCAAGCGCTGAAATACGCTTGATGCGATTTTGCGGCTGGGGTGGAAGTTTGCTGAGGCGGCAGGATACCGCGCTCCGCTTGGCTCGCGATATCGAACTGGTGAATGCGGCTTGCCATTTGCGCTTGGCGGCATGGACCGGCCTGCGGGCGGCGTGGCAGGACACGTCATCTCAGCGAGGAGGCGCGCCGCTTGTTTTTTGCTATGAGGGCATGCCTTTTGCGAAGCATGCGGAGCTTCGCGCCATAAGGGAGGGCCGCGTGGCGGAAGTTGGCGGCAGGGAGGCTGGAATTGCCTCGCGGCGCGCGATCAGACGGAGGTGATCAGCGCGTCAGCTTGATAGCTTGCGGTTTCAATGCCCGAGGCCGAGCTGAAGGTTACCTGGAAGCGGCGGCCAATTTGCCTGATGGACAAGACTTTGAACGAGACGATCAGATTGTCGATTTGCTGGGTGATCAGGTCACCCTGTTTCAGTTCCTGAATTTTCATGGTTTATTTTCCAACGCCCATGCTTTTGGCATGGGTTGAGATTGTTAAAGCGCGTCCCTTTGGCAAGGACGGCTTGCGATATTTTCATGAGTTCTGCCCGGGTGTCATGGAGGCTGCGAGACAACGGATTCCAATCAGTCGCCGCCGGTTCAATATGTTTGGCTTGGCGGCTTGCAATGGACTGCTGGCTAGGCTTGTGACAACTACCTTCGCGTGCCAACAACTGATGATTTGGAGGAGGCTTGGCTAGAGAAGAGGAGCGTGACGGCTCGTTTGAGCTGGACAACATGAAGCGATTTCGGTCGATTCTCCTGTTAATTTTTTGATTTGTCAATATTTTTCGAATAATCAGGATGCCTCATCACGTGATGAGGCATCCCGTCTGGCAGGCGAGGCAGATGCGCAGGTTCTTAGCGCCCCAGCTCCGGTCCGTGGTAACGGACGGTTTGGCCTGGGATGCCGCAGCCCCATAGCGAATAGGCGTCCGCCATTTCATTGATGCCCTCGCCGTACGGAGAGAAGGCAGGAGTCAAGTGCGCGAGGCAGCAGGCGCCCAGCTCGGTGGCGTAAAGGCTGCGCCCGGTGCAGAGCACGCGATGGGTCATGCTCTGTTGCGTAGGAAAGGCGATGGTTTGCTGGGGGCCGATCTGGCTGTAGTCTTCGTTCAGCACGACCTGCACCACGCCGTTGAGAGCGGCGTCGTCGGCCATCGATGAGGCCAGCAGATAGATCGTATTTGACTTGGATGGGTCGGGCGAGAACCCCAGATGGATGAAAGAGGCTCCCTTGGCTGGGCCGGCGGTGAGTTGAAACCAATCGATCTCGCCATTGCCCAGGATACGGCCGAAACTGCCGTTTCCGCCTGAGGTGTTGCCCAGAAGGGCGAGCCACAGGTTGCCGTCCGGTCCTGGCACCATGCCGACCGGGGTATTGCCGATCTCCCCGGGGATGCCGATTTCGCTGGGCGCTTGCGCAGGGTTGGCGGGGATGCGAAACAGCGCGCTGGATTGATCCAGGGTGGCATAGACATCCCCGCTGGCGGGGTGCACTTGTACGAAGATTGGCCGGGGCGGGCAGGGGATGATCCGTGGATGGTCGGGGTCATGGGTGTCCACCCGCGCCACGTGGTGGCTGTCCTTGCAGGAGGCCCACAGGATGTCGCCGTCCTCCGCGACGACGTGGGGGCCGCGGGCGGGTTCCGGCAACTGGATTCTTTGCAGTGTTCTGGGGGCGGCCGCCAAGTCGTGCGCGACCGGGTCGATCAGCAGCAGCTCCGATTGAAACTGCAGCGTGACCCACAGGCAGCCGGGATGGCGTTTCGACACCGTCAGCCCATGCAGGCCGGAGAATGGATTATCGATGACGTGGACGACGGATTCGATGGGCCGCCCTGTGCCGGGATCCATCCGCATTTTCACCAAACCGCCGGATGGCTGCTGCGAGATGAGGATAAGGTCCGGCGCGATGGATACGACTTCGTGCGTTTGACTGGATGCGGGGAGAGGGTACTCGATGACGCGTTTGAAGCTTGGCTTGGCGGCAGACATGGATGTTTCCTCAATCATATGAAGGGGAGCTGGCATTCCGGCGAATGGGACGCGTCGCAGCAATGAGGCGACGCGCCGCCATGCGTGGCGGACGCGGTCATGATTTGGCGTTCGTCTTCAGGTTGTTCAGCGAGGCCTCAAGCGTTTTTATCCTGCCGATGGATTCGTCCACCAGATCGGCGATTTCCTTTGACGACTTGGTCGATTCGATGGACAGCTTCCTTACCTCGTCCGCCACCACCGCGAAGCCTCTGCCCATTTCTCCGGCTCGGGCGGCCTCTATGGCGGCGTTCAGCGCCAGCAGGTTGGTCTGCGCGGCAATGTCGTTGATGGTGCCGATAATCGACGATATCTTTTCGCTGGAAGAAATGACCTGGCGCATTTCCTGATCGGTCACTCTTTCCGCTTCCATCTTGGCGGTGACGTCGACTCCATAGGTCACGATATTTTTGACGACCCCATGCTGGGAGGTGAGAGGGCAGATGGTGACGTTCATCAGCACCATCGATCCGTCTTTCTTCCTCATCTTGAACTCTTCGGTCAGCATTTCGCCTTTGAGCGCGCGGCTGAAATTCTCCGACCCTATGATTTCCGACAGCGGGCGGGCGTGCTGCTGGAGCTCTTCATTGCTCTTCAACTCCAGATGGGAAACCATGTATTCATTGCCTTGCAGCACCTTGCCTTCGGTGTTCCATTCGCAGATGGCGTTGGACATGCCTATTGCGGCGAATTTTTTGCTGTATTCCTCTTCCCGCTCCTTGGTTTCGGTGATGTCGGCCTGGATGGAGATGTAGTTCGCCAGGCTGCCGGTTTCGTCGAACACCGGGTTGATGGCCAGCGAAACCCAATAGGGCTTGCCCGCCTTGGTGTAGTTGAGGATTTCTCCGTGGAAGGGGTGGTGCTCCCACAGGCAGGCTCCGATTTTCCGGACGGTGTCCGGATTGGTGTCTGCGCCCTGCAGAATGTGCCCCGGCTTCTTGCCGATGATCTCATCGGCCGCGTAGCCGCTCATTTTCGAGAAGCCGTCGTTGGCGAAGATGATCAAGCCATTTTTGTCAGCCACAAGCGCCGAGTTATCGGTCTGGTTGATGATCAGCGACATCAGTTTGCTCGAGTTTCTGGCCTTCACCGCCTCGGTGATGTCGGTGGCGTATTTTACGATTTTTATGATCTTGCCGTCAGGGTCGAAGATCGGATTGTAGGTGGCTTGAATCCAGATCCTCCGGCCATTCTTCGCCACGCGGCAGAATTCTCCTTCGTGAAACGCGCCTTTTCTCAGGCTGTCCCAGAAACGCTGGTATGCCTCGCTTTGGCTTTCTTCTGGCAGAACGAATAGCTTGTGGTGCTTTCCCACGATTTCCTGCTCGTCATAATTCAGCGCCTGGCAAAAATTCTGATTGGCGCGCGAGACTATCCCATCGGTGGTGAACTCGATCACCGCTTGCGAGCGGTTGATGGCTTCAATCTGGCCAGTCCGGTCGGCGGCGATCATGACGTCGCTGGTGATGTCGGTTGCGAACTTGATGACGCTGGCGACGCGGCGACCTTTTCGGATCGGGATGTAGGAGGCCTGTATCCAGACATCTTTCCCATTTTTGGCAATGCGCCTGAATTGGGCTGTTTGATGCTTCCCTTGTTGCAGCTCTGTCCAGAACTGTTGGTAGGAAGCGCTGCTTTTTTCGCTTTCCGGCAAAAACATGCCGTGATGTCTGCCGACAACTTCATTCAGCGAATATCCCATCAGGTCCAGGAAAATGGGATTGGCGTCGATGACGGTGCCGTCGGGCTTGAATTGTATGACGGCCTGCGCGGCGCCGATCGCCTTGACGATATCCTGATAGCTTCCCGTGCTCGAAAAGTGTTTGGTGATCTCCATTTTCGCTTTTCCTGTTTTTATCTCCGATGAGCGAAGTCGATATTGTTGGTTGGCCGGATCGTTTCCCTTGTGGCGTAATTTGTAACGAATCATTTATGATCTAATGTTGTTTTTCAATTTAATGCATTTAATTCTAACTCTTTGCAGTGCGGACCCGCGCATGCTTGCCTTTTGCCTATTCGGATAGATGGAAATGCATGCGTTGATTACCATTCTTTCTAGATCAGAAGCTTATTATCCGCATGGCATTTCAATGGGTGATTGGATTGGGTCGAGGCTGGGCGCTGCCTGTTTGGGGTTGTCAATCGGCATGGGCGGGGCGAGAAGACAAGGCTTGGCTTCAGGGCGAGGGGTTTGGGGCCACATTTGAGAAAATCTGCGCATCGGAATTTCGCCGGCTTGACGACTCTTCCATTCTCCGCGGCCGGATTTTGGGTTGACGGTTATGGAGGAGAGGTGGGTATGTGGTATTTACTGTCAAGTAAATCTCCCTATTTTAAGCGGGTGCTTTGGAAGATATATTCACTTTTCCCGGCAAAAGGTACAGTTGAAAATGGTACTGACATGAAATGTCTCCGCCTGTCAAAAATGATTGTAGTTAATGTGGCCAGTTCTCTGAAAAAGCGCTTGTTGAATGGTTTTGATAAGCATAATCTATTCGCCAAAAGGATGAATCAGAACAATGAATACGGAGGAGCGTTGAATGGAAAAAGCGCCGCTATTGCTGGAAACGGTTGAGCAGGCTGTCAGGATTTTGCAAGAGTCTCCGTTTGTCGCGATCTGGAATTATCAAGTATTAAGCGTGCAAGCCGGGAAAGTGGATTTGGCGCTGCCGGCACAGCCTCAATTTTATCGTCCCGGGGGCATTATCCAGGGAGGCTGTCTGATGACCTTGGCGGACACGGCGTTTTGGCTGGCGGCCATGACAGAGTTGGGCATTGATGCTCCCATCGTCACTCTGGAAATGAAAACCAATTTTCTGCGGGCGGCTCAGGCTGACGTTTATTGCCGCGCCGAGGTGATGAAAAGCGGCAGGCGCGTTACCTACGGCACAGCCACCATCACAGATGGAGCGGGTCAAACGCTGTCGCATCACACCTTGACCTATCTCTCCGCCTGAACCCATTGCGGGGCACAACTTCATCGGTCGGACCTGGCCCGCTTCATTGACCATCTCCGCTCGCAGGCCGACTTGCGCCTGTTTTCGGCGACGCGCCGCGCTCCGGTAAGTAATTCCGCTGCGGCGGATCATCGTCGCCATTCACTCTGGAGAAAGGAAAACATGATGGAAAGCAAGATCAATCCGCATGAAGTGAGCCTGGAGGGAATTGGCTCGATGCCGGACGAATACCGCGACACCTTGATTCATCAGTTGCTGGCTAACGGAGAAGGCGAGCTGAGCGCGGGAGATACCTATATCGATTCCTTCTACCCCTTGGCCCCGGATGCGGACGAACGCTATATCTGCGCGCAGTTCGCCGCGGAAGAGGTGGATCACTTCCGGCGATTTTCCCGCTTGCTGGCTGAGCTGGAGGTCGATACCTCCCACATGCTGAGCCAGAAGAAAGAGGAGCGACGGTATTTCGCGGCGGAAAGCATGACCATGGAGTTTCGCAGCTGGGAGGAGCGGGCGGCTTTCAGTTTTCTGTGCGAGCTGGAGGGGCATTACCAGATCAAGGAGATGGTGGGCAGCAGCTATCTGCCATTGCGCGCGGAAGCCCAGGCGGTGCTGAAGGAAGAGGCCCGGCATTTCAGCCATGGCGCGCTGCTGATGAGGAGAGCGGCGAAGGACAAGGATGCGCGGGCGCGGGCGCAGGAGGCGTTGGACCGCTTGTATCCAATGGCGATGGACATGTTTGGCCGCTCAGACTCGCGCCGCAGCGAAACGGCGGTGAGATGGGGGCTGCGGCAGTACACCAACGGCCAATTGCGCGATCTCTATCGCGACGACGTCCTAGGCCATATCCAACGTCTGGGTTACGAGGTTCCCGACGAGATGGCCTGCCGCAAGTATTTCTGACGCAGTCCGTGTATGTCGACAGGAGAGCATCATGAAAGATATGGCAATGGCAGTGGAAGCGCTAGCCCGGAAAGTGATGAACCACCGGGTGTTTGATCATCCCATGTACCGTCACTGGGCCTGTGCGCCGCTGCCGGCGGCTCAATCGGCGGCCTTGTTCCATCAGGTGCAGAATTTTTGCGCCTCGACCCGGCTGGGAATGGCCTTTCCGCAGGGCTTAAGGAGCATGGGTTTGCCGAAGCAGGCGGAGTTGATGTCCGAAATCGAGATTTCGGAGAGCGGCCATGGTCCCGACCTGGCGAGAATGGCGGGCCACATCGTCAATCTGGCCGGCAAGGAGCGGGTGTTCGATGATCTGGACGACCAGGCGGAAGTGGAGGCCGGGCTGAAACGCTACTCCGACCAGCTTCTGGGCGACCTGCCCGGCTATGATCGAGCCAGCGGCCTGACTCGCCAGGCGCGCGAGGCTATCGCCGTGTTTCAGCAGAGAAGCCGGTCGGACCCCGAGTCCACCATCCGCAATCTGGGCATCGCCTTCGCGCTGGAATTGATTTCCAACCGCTCGCTGATTCCGGGCGAGAAACGGGCGCTGGTTGACTCCGGCCACTACGGCGTAAGTCTGAAAGACCCGGAAATGTACTATCTGCTTGACCACTGGGGGGAGTGCGGCGCGGAGCAGCAACATGAGCTGAATGTGCGGCAAGCCATTGCGGGCGTGCTCAATGCCGAAACCGAACCGCTGGTCCTGTCCGGCATCGACGCTTTCCTCGATGCGCTGGCGGCATTGTGGGACGTGATCGACAGCCAGTTGTTGCCGACGGAGGCGGCGGTCTGAAACAGGAAGCCGCCGCAGCGCTATTTTTGTTTTTTGTTCCTGGCCGGTCCGACGGTTTTATCGCTTTGTCGCCGTTGCCTTGAAAAGCGCGCCGGCTTGCGGCAGAAAACGGGATTCATTCATTACTTTATAGGCGATATGAATAATACTTATGGTTTTTGTTTCCATTCGCCACATTTTAATGGATGGATGGTATGATTTTTGAATGAAAACGCCACCGCAATCCTCCTGTCCATTCCATGCCGGCGGCCATCCGCCGGCATCGCCCAAACCGTCCTCCGGCAGTTGGCCGCCGGGCCCGGAAGCCGGCCTGACCGGTTGGGGGCTGCTGACCCAGCTGTCGCGCGATTTGATGGGCACGCTGGCCGGCTGGCAGCGCGAGTTCGGCGATCTGGTGCATGTGCGCACCTGGCCGGAACACCAGGTCATCGTTTCCGATCCGCATCTGGCGCGCGAGCTGCTGGTCAATCAGGCCGACTCGCTGCGTCGCTGGGAGCGGGCGCTCAGCGTGTACGGCCGGGTGCACGGTCATAGCGTGTTGATCGCCGAAGGAGAGGCCTGGCGCGAGAAGCGGCAGGCGCTGCAGCCGGACTTCACGCGCAAATCGGTGCAGGCGTTCTCGCCGTCCATCGAGGCGGCCGCCCGGCGGGCGTTCGAGCAATGGCCGGATCGGCGCGACGCCTGGCCGATAGAGAGCGAGCTGACATCGGTGACGATGGAAGTGATTCTGCGGATGATGTTCTCCAGCGGCGTCGGAAGCGAGGCGCGGGAGGCGGAGGAAGCCGTCCATACCTTGATGGTGGCCTCCACCGAAGAGTTGTGGAGGCCGGCCAGCCTGCCGGACTGGGTGCCGTGGCAGCGCAAGCGCCGCCGCGCGCGGCTGCTGATGAACGGTTTGATCGAGCGGCACTTGCAGGCCAGGCTGCGCCTGCCGGCGGACGCATGGCCGGAGGATCTTTTGTCCCGCCTGTTGCGGCTCCATCTGCAGCAACCGAAAAGTTGGCCATTGCAGGCGGTGAGGGACGAGTGCAAGACGGCCTTCCTGGCCGGCCACGAGACGGTGGCGGCCTCGCTGTCCTGGTGGGCCTGGTGCATGGCGTCCCATCCGGATATCCAGGAAAAGGCGCGGGCCGAGGCGTTGGCGGCATGGCCCGGCGAGGAAAGCGCGGACGCGGACTTGTCCGCGCTGCAATACGTAAGCCAGACCCTGCTGGAAACAATGCGCCTGCACCCGGCGGTGCCGCTGCTGATGAGCCGGCGAGCAGTCAAGCCGGTGACGCTGGGAGACTGGACCTTCCCGGCAAAGACGGTATTCATGGTGCCGATGCAGTTGATGCAGCATGACGAGCGCTGGTTCCCCGAGCCGCTCAGCTATCGCCCGGAACGTTTCGACCCCGATGCGGCCAGGCCGCAGCAGGGCACCTATCTGCCCTTCGGCGGCGGGCCGCGCGTGTGCCTGGGGCAGCATCTGGCGGTGGCGGAGATGACGCTGGTGGCCGCGCAGCTGCTGTGCAGATATCGCTTGTCGGCTCCGGCCGGGATGGCGCCGCCGCGAGCCGTGTTCCATGTTTCGCAACGCCCGAGCGTGCCCTTGGCGCTGGACATCGCGCGCATCTGACCCGCGCCGGCGGCATGTTTGGCGGTTGGCGCGACAGAACTTTCGAGGAGGCGACGCTGATGCTCGAAGGAGGCTGCCTGTGCGGCGCCGTGCGGTATGCGGTCCGCGATGAGTTCCGCTATGCGCTCAATTGCCACTGCGGCCAATGCCGGCGGGCCACCGGGGCGGCATTCAAGCCCTTTGCCGGCATCGAGCGGCAAAAGCTCAAACTGATCCGGGGGCAGGGCTGCCTGCTGATTTATGGCGACGAGCGCGCGCATGACGCGCGCTGCGGGCAATGCGGATCGCTGCTGTATTCGGTAGTGCGCGGCGGAGAGTTCGTCCATGTGGCGTTGGGCACTTTGATCGACGTCCCGGCCATCCGCCCTTCCGCGCATATTTTCGTCGGCTCCAAGGCCGAGTGGCACGACATCACCGACAATCTGCCGCAGCACGACGAGTTTCCCTGAGGCCCGGATCGCCCGCGCTGTTCGCGACGGGAGCCGGGCCGGCTTGGATGGGGCGGGCCGTTCGGCTATCCTTTTCGGCATTGATTCGACCGACGACCTTTTTACGATGTCTCACTCCATGTTTTTCGCCCGCATCGAACTGCTGCATTACGGCAGCGACAGCGTCCGCCACGCCCATGACGGCCATCACCAGTGGGTGCTTGGCCTGGCGGGGGCATTGGAGCTGGAGATGGAAGGGCGGCCCTATCTGAACGGCGCGGGTTCCGCGGTGCGCATCCCGGCCGGCGTTTCCCATTGCTATGCCGGCGCGCCGGGCAACCGGCAACTGGTGCTGAACGTGCCCATTCAGGAAAGCGGCGCGGACGCGGCGGCATGCCAATTGACCTTGCCGCCCGCGGCGCGGGAGCTGGCGGACTGGGCGGCGCGGCATCCGCAGCCGGAAGCGCGGCAGCCTATGTTGTCCGGCATGCTGTTGGACCTGTTGTTTCCTGATGCCCCGGCGGTTTTCCAGCTGTCGCCGCGGCTGGGCCGTTTTCTGGCTTCGCGGCTGGGGCGGCCGTTGACGGTGGCGGACATGGCGGCCGCCTGCCATTTGTCGGCCAGCCAGTTCCACGCGCGGTTGAAAGCGGAAACCGGGCTGACGCCGATGGCCTATCTATGCCGGATGCGGATGGAACGGGCGCGGCGTTTGCTGCTGGACGGACGCGCCAGCGTGCTGGATGTGGCGCTGCAGGTGGGCTACCAATCGGCTTCCGCTTTCAGCGCCGCGTACCGGCAGCGGTTCGGCGCCAATCCCAGCGAAGCGCGGGGCAGAGTCCGGCGCGCTTGAACCGTAGTCCGGCGCGCGTTGCGTTCGCGCGGTTCGGCCATACTGCGGCCATGTCTGATCACATGGAAAACGCGAAATGTCCGATTCAAGCAGCCTTAGCTGGGAAGATTTCCTCAAGGTGGAATTTCGGGCGGGGACCATCGTCCACGCCGAGCCCAACGCTCAGGCTCGCAAGCCTGCCTATGTGCTGAAGGTGGATCTGGGCGAGCTGGGGGTGAAAACATCCAGCGCCCAGATTACCGACCATTACCTTGCCGCCGAGCTGATCGGCAAGCGGGTGCTGTGCGTATGCAATTTCCCGCCCAAGCGCGTGGCTGGCGTGCGCTCGGAGGTGCTGGTGACCGGGGTGCACGACGAGGCGGGCCGGGTGATGCTGGCCGAGTTTCCGCTTGCGGCTCCGAACGGCGGCCGGCTGATGTGACGCGATTGGCCGCGGCCGCCCCGCGGAACGGGGCGGGCGGCACGATTTAGCTCAAACGTTTGATGATGTTGCTATTGCCGTTAGCGCGCACCACCACCCAGCCGGCCGGGATCGGCGAGCCCAGCATTACCTGCAGTTCGGTGCCGATCGCCGCGCCCTTGGTGTAGTAGATGTCGTTGCTGTTGCCGTTGGCGCGGGTGACCACCCAGTCGGCGGGAATGGGCGAGCCCAGCATCACCGTGATCTGGCGGCCGTATGACGAGCCGGCGACATTGTGGATGGTGTTGAAGTTGCCCATGGCGCGGGTGATCACCCAGCCGTCGGGCACCGGCGAGCCGACGGCCACCTGCAGCTCCGCCTCCTTGGGCGCGTTGTTGGCGTTGTAGATGTCGTTGGAGTTGCCGTTGGGGCGGACGATGACCCATCCCGGGGGAATCGGCGAGCCCAGCATCGCGGTGAAGCGCGCGCCGTAGCTGGCGCCGGTGACATAGGTCAGCTGATTGCTTTGGCCTTCCGCTCGGGTGACGATCCAGCCGTCCGGTATCGGCGAGCCCACCATCGCGCTGAGCTGGGTGCCGTAGCTGGCGCCGACGGTGTAGAAGATCACATTGCTGTTGCCGTTGGCGCGGCGGACGATCCAGCCGGCGGGGATGGGGGAGCCCAGCATCACGGTGAATTCCTGCCCGTATCTCGCGCCCTGGGCATCGGTGATCTCGTTCATGGTGCCGGTGGAACGGGTGATCACCCAGCCGGTCGGCACGGGCGAGCCGACCATGATCCATTGGGTCTGGCCAAAGGAAAGCGGCGAGACTCGTGATTGCGGCGCGGCGCTTTGCGTCGGCGCTGCGGATGCGGCGCCGGCAGCGGCCAGCGCGGCGGCGAGAATCAGCAATTGGCGGTGGTTCATGTTCGCTCCTGACAAGATGGTTGCTGTGGATAGAGCCAAGGCTGCATTTTGCCGCCATGATATGACATTTGATTTTTGGCGGGTGTTTTTTGCGGGTGGAATTGATCTGGAGCAGGCGAGTTTGGCCTGAAGCGTTGTTTGCCTGACGGCTTGCCGCGCGAAGCCTGGGCGGCGTGGGATCGGCCGGGCTTGCGAGGTTTTCCCGCCGCGGGCGCTTGCGCCGCCATGCTTGCTGGTTTACCTTGCAGCTTTTCGCCGGGCAGTCCGGCTTCCCTTTCTTATCCCATGTCGATCGCCATAGCTGAATTAGCCGAATTTTTGCCGGATGTCGCTTCCTATCCATTGGAGGAGTGCGACGGCGTGGCCGTGATGCGTTGCCGTTTTCGTATTTCAGCCTACGATGACGCCTGGTTCGCCGCGCTGGGCGTGGCGCGTCCGGATACGCTGGAGCGGGCGGTGCCCAAAAGAAAGGCGGAGTATCTGGCGGCGCGTTATCTCTGCAAGCTGTTGCTGGAGGCGCGGGGCCTGCCGCCCGGCGTCGGCAGCGGCCGGCATCGGCAGCCGTTGTGGCCGGCGGGCTGGACAGGCGCCATCACCCACAGCGACGAAACCGCGATGGTGGCGCTGGCGCCGGCCGATGACGGGCTGATGCTGGGCATGGATCTGGAGCGCTGGATGTCGGACAAGACCGCCGGCAATGTGCGGACCGGCATTCTGGTGGAGGGCGAGGACGAAGTTCTGGCGGGATCGTGGCCGTTTCCGCGTGCGCTGACGCTGGCTTTTTCCGCCAAGGAAAGCCTGTTCAAGGCGCTGTACCCAACAGTGGGCGAGTATTTCGATTTCGACGCGGCGGAAATGGTCCGGGTGGATTGGGATCGGGGGCGTTTCTCCATTCGCCTGCGCAAGACGCTGGCGCCCGGCCTGGAGGCCGGGCGGGCGTTCGATGGCGGCTTTTATCTGCAAGACGGGCAGGTGCTGACGCTGATCCGGGCGTCGTCCTGAGCCGCGGCCTGGCCGCTCAGCTGTTTTCCCGCTCGGGATCGCCGCGCTGCAGTTGCGCCCAGTAGCCGTAGTTCACTTCCAGATTCTCCTGCAGGTCCGACAGATTGACGGCGTAGTTGCCGACGATTTGCACCGCCTGCATCGCCAGATTGCATTCCTGTTCCAGCAGCTTGGACAGGGTGTTGGCGTTGCGCAGCTTCTCGGCCTCTCCCAGCCAGCCTAGCCAGTGTTCTGCCCAGGCGTTTTGCTGCTGCTGCAGTTTTTGCAGCGCGGACTGCTGCAGCTGGAACAGGCTGAACCAGGTTTGCGGCTGCGCGGCGTTGGGCAGCAGGGCGAGCGTGGAGCCGGCGTTGTTGAGGCCGCGGGCCAGCCAGTTGCTGAACAGGGTGTCGACTTTGGCCGGCGCCGCCGCGTTCCGGGCGGTGGCGTCCAGCGCGGCGGACAATTGACGGACGTTGTCGTCGGTATTGGACATGGCGGTTCCTTTCTGCGCGCTCAGCCGCCCAGGCGGTCGAGCATGGCGTGGATGGCGCGGATTTGCACCGCGTTGCGCGAGTAGTAGTCCGGATTGGCCGGATCGTCGCTGGAATAGCCCCACCAGTCCCAGCAGCCGTCCGGATTCTGCGCCTGGTTGTCGTCGCTGCCGCTGGCCTGGGGATAGAGGACGATGATGTTGTTGCTGTCGGCCAGATAGTTGTAGCCGGTGGTGGTGACGTAGCGGTTGCCGTAGGGCGGCTGGCTGGAAATGTCGGCGCGGCCATAGCTGAAGTCGACGTAGCTGTAGCCCTGCTTGCAGCCGTGCAGCGCGATGTGCACGCGGGCGGGCGCGCCATCTGCGACTGCTTGCGGCACGTAGGCGTAGCCGAACTTGCCCATGCTGGCGTAGGCCTGCTGGCCGTCGAGGAATTCTGACTGGTCGAAGCGCAGCAGGCGGCCGCTGAGCCTCTCCGCGGGCGGCTTCAGGTCCGGATAGATGTGGTTGAGGATGCGGTGGGACTGCATGAAGCCGCCATTGTTGAGATACGGCGGCTGGTTGAGCTCCAGCGGCGAGTCCTCGGGGTTGTCGGTGATCAGCGAGTGGCCGGCCGGCAGGTCGTCGTGGTAGGCCAGGTTGGCGTCGGACAGGCCCAGCAGCCGGTACAGTTCGCGGGTCTGGGCGACCACCGGGGAATGCACCACATTGTCCTGGGTGCCGGTGAAGATGTAGACGCGGTTGTTGCGCAGATTGGACAGCGCGTCTATTTTTCCGGCCTGTTCGGCCTCCTGGGCCAGTTGCAGCGAGCGGCGGGCGTTCGGCGCCAGTTCAGGCAGCAGCGGCGCCATGCACAGCTGCAGCGCGTTCAGCTCGTAGGCGTCCTCCGCCAGCGGGGCCGCGCCGCGAAAGGTTTCCACGCCGCGGTACGGGCCGCCGGCCACCACGCCGGCGCCGGCGAAGCTGGCGGAGTGGGCCAGATGCAGCTGCACCGTCATGAACGCGCCCGAGGACAGGCCGGAGACTGAACTCTTGCCTTTCTCCACTTCGTATTTTCCCAGCCGCACCACTTCCGGGAATATGTTGGGCATCGCAAACCTCCTGTCTGTTCAAGCGTTGGGAAACGGAACCTGCGCGAGGCATTGTCAGCGCATTTATTGACATTTGCGTGACCGCGGTCATCTGGTATGACGGCGCGTTGACAGAGAGGCGGATCACGTGTTGTGCGGCGCACAACGCATGATCCGGATGCGCGGGGAGGGGGCTAGCCGGCGGCGGACTGTTGCAGCCAGTCGATTACCGCTCGCAGCCGGGACGGCATGGGGCCGAGTTTGGGGTGGACCAGATAGTAGGCATAGCGCTCCACGGGCTCGAAAGCGCCCAGGGGCAGCGTCAGCTGGCCGCTGTCCAGCAGCGGCTGGGCGAGCTTGCGGCGGGCGATGGCGACGCCGGCGTGGCCGACTGCGGCGGCCAGGCACAGATCGGAGCGATCCAGCGTCAGCCCGCGCGGCGGCAGCAGGGATTCGCCGCCATGCCGGCGGGCCCACAGCGTCCACTCCGCGTCGTGGGCGGCCTGGCGCCAGGCTTGCGCGTCGTGCAGCAGCCTGCAGTCGCGCAGCCGCGCCGGATCGGTCGCCAGGCCATGGCGTTCCGCGTAGGCGGGGCTGCAGACCGGCGCCATCTCTTCGTCCATCAGCTTGTGGGAGACCAGGCCCGGAAAATGGCCGTCGGCGTAGTACAGCGCCAGATCGGCGCGGCCGCCGCGGAAGTCTGCGTCGCCGTTGCCGGTGCGGATATCGAGATCGATCCGCGGATGGCGGTCGGCGAGGGCGGCCAGGCGGGGCGCCAGCCAGCATTGGGCGATGGAGGGATGGGCATGGAGGGCGACGCGGCCGGAAGGCTCGGCGTCGGCTTCGGGGTAGAGCGCGGCGTCGAGCTCGGCCATGCTTTTTTCCAGCGCGGCGAAGATGCGCTCGCCGTCCGCGGTGAGACGGATGCCGCGGGTCAGGCGCTGAAACAGCCGCAACCTCAGCGAGCGCTCCAGCCGGGCGATGCGGTGGCTGACCGCGCTCGGCGTCAGGCACAGCTCGTCGGCGGCCGCGGCGAAGCTCAGCCGGCGCGCGACGGCCAGGAAGGTGTGCAGATTGGCGAGCTGGCCGCCGTCCAGCCGTGTCGGATGCATCGGCGCTCAGCCCGCCAAGCCGCGGCCGCGCCGCAGGTAATCGTCCATTTCCGCCTCCGGAACCATGCTGCCGCCTGTCGCCCAGATTAGGTGGGTGGCACGGGCGAGCCGTTCCGCGTCCAGTCCCATGCGTTGGCGATAGCCCTGGTTTTCGTCCAGCACGCGGACGATGCCGGGCGCGCCGGCCAGCGCCGAGGGTTCCAGGCGCAGGCCTTCCGTCCGCTCCAGCATGGCCAGCAAGCGGAACAGCTCATCGTCGTCCACCGTGTAATAGCCGTCGATCAGCCTTTGCATCGCGCGGCCGACGAAGCCGGAGGGGCGGCCGACGGCTAGTCCGTCGGCGGCGGTGCGGTTGTCGATGCCGAAGTCCTGAACCGAGATCCGGTCGTGCAGGCCGGTGAGCACGCCCAGCATCATGCAGGGCGAGTGGGTTGGCTCGGCGAACAGGCAGTGGACGGCGTCGCCGAAGGCCAGCTTGAGACCGAAGGCTACGCCGCCGGGCCCGCCGCCGACGCCGCAGGGCAGGTAGGCGAACAGCGGATGGTCGGCGTCCACGCGCACGCCGGCCTCCGCCAATTGGATCTTCAGCCGTTGAGCCGCCACCGCGTAGCCAAGGAACAGGTGGACGGAGTTTTCATCGTCGACGAAGTGGCAGGAGGGATCGCCGGCAGCTTGCGCACGGCCTTGCGCCACTGCGGCGCTGTAGTCGGAATCGTACTCCGCCACGGTTACGCCGTGCGCGCGCAGCTTGTCTTTCTTCCATTGCCTCGCGTCGGAGGACATGTGCACGGTGGCCTGGAAACCCAGTTTCGCGGCCATGATGCCGATGGACAGGCCGAGGTTGCCGGTGGAGCCGACGGCGACGCGGTGGCGGCCGAACAGCGCGCGCGCTTCCGGGCCGTCCAGTTTCGCGTAGTCATCGCCGGGATGGAGCAAACCGTGCGCCAGCGCCAGTTCTTCAGCGTGCTTCAACACCTCGTAGATGCCGCCGCGCGCCTTGATCGAGCCGGAGATCGGCAGATGGCTGTCGGCCTTCAGCCACAGGCGTCCGGGCAGCTCCATGCCGTAGCGGCGCTCCAGCGCTTGCTGGAAGGCGGCTGCGGGGAGCAGCGGCGATTCGATGATGCCGCCGCTGTCTGCGGTCTCGGGGAAGGCGCGGCGGATATAGGGCGAGAAGCGCTGCAGGCGGGCGGAGGCGTCGGCGACGTCGCCGATATCCAGGCCGGCGTCGCCCAGCGCCTGGGCGGCGGGCGCGACCGCGGGATTGAACCAGGCGCACTCGCGCAGATCGGTCAGGTCCCGGATTTCGGGGTGGATCTGCCGCCATTCGTCCAGCGTTTTGCCGTGAATCATCTTGGATGTCCTGTCTTGGCCGCGAAAATCCGGCGGAAGTCGCCATTAAACGACAGCCCGAGGCGGCTGGCAAAAGACGAATTTTCAGGCGATCGCTGATCCCTGTTCAAGCGCGGCGACATTCTGTGAGTCTGTTTCATGTTGCGCGGCGTCAATGTCGCGCATGGTTTTTGCAACTGGCTGTTTGACAGGCATCGCCTTATGCGCCATATCGCAATAATCGGTGGCGGCAAATTCGATTGGCATGCCGCAAGCATCGGCGGCTTTCAATTTTCTCTTCCATACTCCGGCTGAAAGATGAATCCTTCTGACATCAAGGCGGATCCTAGACCCAGGATCCTGTTGTGCTGCGCCGCGCTGTGGCTGTGCGCTTGCGGCTTGCTGGCTTTGCTGGGGGGAGGTTTGCCCGGTTACCTGGCCTTGTCCCTGCTGGCTGCCGGGAGCTTGCTGGTTGTCTGGCTGCTGGCCGCCCCGCCGCCGCCGCTTGCCGACGATGGCTTGTCCGAGTCGCGAGAGCGGATGCTGAGCGGTCTGGGCCTGCTGGGCAACGGCATCTCCGACGTGTCCGGCGCGGTGGAGCGGGACGTGACGCAAATGCAGACCATTTTGAGCGACGCCATCGTCAAGCTGGTGCAGGGGTTTTCCGACATCGAGGCGATGTTGCGCGAACAGCAGGCGCTGGCGCTGAAAATCGTCCAGCATGGCGATCATGGCGATGGCGTCGGGTTCGACGCATTTCTCAAGCGCACCTCGCAGAGCATGACGGAATTCGTCGACAACACCGTCAGCACCAGCAAGACGGCCATGGTGCTGGTTGATCGCATGCATGAGATCAAGAAGCGGGTCGACGCGGTTGAGAGCGCGCTCAGCGACATGGCGGAGATCACCGCCCAGACCAATATGCTGGCGCTGAACGCCGCGATCGAGGCGGCCCGCGCGGGCGAGGCCGGGCGCGGATTCGCGGTGGTGGCGGACGAGGTGCGCAAGTTGTCGCAGCGCTCTTCCGATTTTTCCGGACAGATACGCCAGTCGATAGACCTGATGGTGCAGGCCATCGAGCACGCCAAGTCGGAAATCTTCGAGATGGCGTCCCGCGACATGAATTTCGCGCTGGACGCGAAGACCCAGATCGAGGACATGCTGAGCCAGCTGTCGCGGATGAACTCGGACACGGGGCAGGCGGTGGACCAGCTGTCGCAGATCGCCGGGCGCGTCGGGGACAGCGTGCGCTCCACGGTGACCGCGCTGCAGTTTCAGGACTTGGTGTCTCCGCTGGTGCGCAACGTCAGCAGCCGGATGCAGGGTTTTTACCAAGTGGGCGACAGCATGCGCCAGATGAACGGCAAGGATGAGATCGAGGGGCTGGAGGACATGCGCCGCCAGCTACAGCAGCTGGTCGACAGGCACCAGGCCAACAGCGCCGCGCCGCAGGGAATGTCGGCTGGCGACATCGATCTGTTCTGAGCGGGAGGGCATGTCCCGCAAGGGTTTGCAGTCAGCCGCGCGATCGGCGGGCCCCTGAGGCGCGGCATCGGAATCAACCGCTTCTGATCAGGGCGGACAATGGAGGGCGGCGAGATGGGCGTCAGGCTGAGCAAGGCTGCGGACAAGTCGGTGATCGCAGTGGAGGGCCGTTTTGATTTCGAGCAGCACGAGGCGTTCCGGGCATGTCTGGACGAGGCGTTGGCGCGCGGGACGGGCCTGGGGCTGGCAGTTGACCTGTCGCGGGTCGATTACCTGGAAAGCTCGGCGCTGGGCATGCTGCTGGTGATGCGGGACCGGGCCAAGGCGCTGGGCATAGACAGCATCGCGCTGCTGGGCTGCCGGGGCTTTGTGCGGCAGATTCTGGAGGTGGCCAGCTTCGACAAATTCTTCGCCATCCGCTGAGCACCCCATGGATCGCACTTTCACCGTGTTGGTAGCCGAGGATGTCGAGCCCACCCGGCTGTTGATGGGCTTGGTGATCCAGGAGATGGGCCACCAGGTCTGGTATGCCGAGAACGGCCTGCAGGCTGTCGAGCAATGCCGGCGGGAGCTGCCGGACATGGTGCTGATGGACATGATGATGCCGGTGATGGACGGCCACGAGGCCACCCGGCAGATTCGCCAGCTGTGTCCTGACCGCTGGCTGCCCATCATCTTCCTCAGCGCGCGCAGCGATGAAGAGGCCCACATCAGCAGCCTGGACCTGGGGGCCGACGACTACCTGCCCAAGCCGATCAATCTGACCATGCTGGCGGCCAAAATCCGCGTGATGCAGCGGATCAGCGAGATGCAGCGGCGGATTTCCGACGACTCCCGCCAGTTGCTAGGCTATTACCACACCAACGAACGCGAGCAGTTGTTCGCCAAGCACGTGCTGGAGAGCATCGTCGGCAGCGAGGAGCAGGATCTGCCGGGCGTGCATAGCTGGCAGCAGTCCGCGGAACAGTTCAGCGGAGACGTGCTGGCCCGCGCGCTGTCGCCGACCGGGCAATTGTGCATCATGCTGGCGGACAGCACCGGACACGGGTTGTCCGCGGCGCTGTCTTGCCTGCCCGCGGTCGACATTTTCTATGCGATGGCGCGGCGAGGCTTCCCGCTGACCTCGATGGCGCGCGAAATCAACACCAAGCTCAACCGCTTGCTGCCGGTGGGGCGCTTCGTCGCCGCGGCGCTGATCACCATAGACTGGGAGCTGGGCTGCGTCGAAGTGTGGAACGGCGGCATACCCTGCGTCTTGTTCGTCGATGACGACGGTTGTCCGATGAAAGAGTGGAAGTCGCAATATCCGCCGCTGGGGATCTTGTCCGCCGACGAGTTCTGCTGGGGCAGCGAGACTTATTTCTGGGAGCAAAGCGGGCAACTGGTGGTGTGTTCCGACGGATTGACCGAAGCCGAGAATCCTGGGGGCGGACAGTTCGGAATGGGAGGATTGCTGCAGGCGCTGATATCGAACCCGGCCTCGCCGCTGGATGGCATCCGGCTGGCCGTGTTGGAGCATTTGAGCGGAGCGAATAACCGCGACGACATCTCTTTGGGCGTGGTCCGGCTGGAGGCGGGCGTTAATGCCGCGCTGGACCGAGTGGCGGATCATCTGGGGCGCGACGACGGCGGCCAACTGAGCTGTTGGCGGGTACGGCTGGTTTTCGGCGTGGAGGAGTTGCAGCGCGATCAAAGCATTCCGCTGTTGATAGGCTGGCTGAATCAGCTGGGCTTTCGCGGGCGGCAATTCAAGGAAGTGTTGTTGATCGTATCGGAGCTGTTCAATAACGCGCTTGACCATGGCGTGCTGGGGCTTGACTCCGGTATGAAAGACCAGCCGGATGGATACGAGCGCTATTTCATGCTGCGACGCGAACGACTGGCCGAGCTGGAGCGGGCCGAGGTTGAGCTTGTGCTGGAGCGCCGGAGGGAAAATGGCGGCGACGCGGTGTTGATACGCTTGCGCGACAGCGGAACGGGATTTGATTACCCGGCCCTGATGGAAAAGCTGAACCGGCAGGCCGGCAGCCACCGCCATGGCCGAGGCGTGTCCCTGGTGAACGCCTTGTGCGCGAGACTGGCTTACCATGGCCGCGGAAACGAAGTGGAAGCGGAATTCAGGCTGTAAGGTTTCGCCATCGACAAGAGGGAGCCGGTCTGATGATGTCCTTGTCCGACAGCTTGTCTGCGCCGTCCCGGCGCGCCGCCTCCGCCTTGGCCGGTGCCGTCGCGCTGTCCACGTTCTGGGCGCTGGGGTTGGCTCGCGGCCATGGCCTGATCGTTCCCCTTTACGGCAACGCGCTGGCCTTGCTGCTGCTGTGGCGGGCCTGGACGCGGCCCGGGCGCCATGCGCTGGCGCTGGCCGCATTCTGGCTGGGCGGCTGGGCTTATCTGGGCGCGCTGCCCGCCGCCGAGCTGGCCGTCGCCAGTTGGCTGCAGGCGGTTGGCGCGGGAATGCTGCTGAGCCGAGCAGTGGAGCGCGGAGCGGCGGTAGGCGGGCTGGCGGCGGCGCTGCTGCCGGGCGCGCCGGGCGCGCTGCTGCTTTGGATGCATCCATGGCTGGATGCCGGCGGCTGGTACGCGGGCGGCATCGTGGCGGGGCTGACGCTGCTGCCGCCATGGGCGGCGCTGAGGCGGTTCGGCGCCGCCGGTTTGAAGCTGGACCGCGTATTGATGCTGGTCGCCCTGGCGCTTGCCTGGTGCGCGCTGACGGCGAAGTGGCGGCCGTTGGGTGTCGCCGATCTGGTTCTGCCCGTATTGCTTGCCGTACTGCTGCTGGATGCGTCGGGCGCGATGCTGGCGCTGCCGCTGATGGCCGTTCTGGCTTGTGAAACCCTGATTCGTCTTTTTCCGGAAGCCATGCCGGAGCCGCTGCGCCACCCGGGGCAGCTGGTCTGGTTCTCCCAGGCGCTGTTCTGGCTGGCCGCCGCGCTTTTGCCCCATGCGGCCGGGCAAGTCCTGAGAGCGCGCGCGGAGGGGTCGCTGGGGCGGAGGCGTTTGTCGCAGGCGCTCAATGGCATTGAAAGCCATGGCGCGCTGCTGGACGAGGGAGGGCGGCTGCTGGAGGCGGGCGATGGGCTGTGTCGCCTGCTGGGCGCCGGGCCGCGTGGCCAGGACATGGCGGCTTGCTGCGCGCTGGAGGATGTTCCGCGCTGGCGCGCGGCCCTGGCGCGACGCGACGCGCCGCAGCGGTTGCGCTTGCGGCTGCGGGCCGGAGAGGATGCTTTCCTCCATTGCGAACTCGGCCTGACGCCGCTGGAGGAGGGGGCGGACGGCATAGCCTGGCTGTTGCGGGTGGAGGTTCTGGCGCAGCAGAGACCGGACGAGCGCGAGGCCGCGGCTATTCAGGCGCAGTTTGAGTCGTTGCTTGCCGCGTTCGATATCGGGCGGTGGACGTGGGACGCGGCGGCGCAGTCATTGGCGTGGGATGAGCGGATGCGCGTGCTGCACGGGGCCGACGGCGAAGAAACGGTCAACTGGGCGCGCTGGCGGAGCTGCGTGCATCCGGACGAGCTGGCGGCCTGGGACGGACTCTGGACTGATGAGTTGCGCGGGCTGGCGGCCGAGGGCTGGGATTATCGCATCGTGGACGGTGAAGGCCGCTTGCGCTGGTTCCGGCTGTGCGCCCAGGTGGCGCGGGACGAGGCCGGGCGGGTATTGCGAGCCGAGGGCGTGTGCTGGGACGCGGGCAGTCTGCAGGAGGGGCGGGCCGAATTGCGCCGCGTGCGCGACGAGTTGCAAACCGTGCTCGACTCGATGCCGGCGATGGTCAGCTATTGGGACGGCAATCTGCACAATGTTTTCGCCAACCGCGCCTATCTGGACTGGATGGGGCTGGAGATGGGCGACGTCATGGGGCGCCATCTGCGCCATGTGGTCGGAGACGAGCGCTACCGCGCCAACCAGCCTTATATCCAGGGCGCGCTGGGCGGCGTGGCCAGCCTGTCCGAGCGCTGCATCATCGACCTGAGCGGCCAGGAACGGCATCTGCTGGCGCATTACGTTCCGCATTGGCAGCAGGAGCAAGTCAGCGGATTTTACGTGTTCGTCACCGACATCACGCCGCTGAAGCAGGCGCAGCGGGAGCGGCAGGAGGTGCAGGCCAGGCTGCAAGGCATTATCGATTCCGCCAGCGATTTCGCGATCATCGCCACCGATCTGCGAGGCGAGATCAGCATTTTCAGCGCCGGCGCCGAGCGCATGCTGGGATATCGCGCCGATGAGCTGACGGGACTGGCCACGCCGATGATCCTGCATCTGCCGGAGGAGGTGGCCAGGCTCGAGAGCGAGCTGTCGGAAGAGCTGGGGAGGCCTGTTGTCGGCTTTGATGTTTTCGTGGAGAAAACGCGTCGGGGCGGCAGCATCATCCAGGAGTGGACTTACCGCCACAAGGATGGCCGGCACATCCCGGTCAGCCTGGTGACCACCGGCATCTGGCAGGATGGCTGGCTGTATGGCTTCGTCTGCATCGCCAAGGATGTCCGCGCGGAGCGGGAGGCGACGCGGATGCTGGAGCTGGCCAAGGAACAGGCCGAAAGCGCCAGCCGGGCCAAGAGCGAATTCGTCGCCAACATGAGCCATGAAATCCGCACGCCGATGAACGGCGTGCTCGGCATGCTGGAGCTGCTGTCAAGCACCAGGCTGGACGGCGCGCAGCGCGACTATCTGGACATGCTGCAGCTGTCCTGCCGCTCGCTGATGGCCATCCTCAACGACATCCTGGACTTTTCCAAGATGGAGGCCGGCAAGCTGGAAGCGGCCCGCGCCGATTACGACCTGAACGAGGTGCTGGGCGCGCTGGCGGCGATGATGTCGATGAATGCCGCGCGCAAGTCGCTGGAGTTGGTGATCGCCGTCGAGCCGGATGTGCCTGGGGACCTGGTTGGCGATCCTCTCAAATTGCAGCAGGTGCTGGTGAATCTGGCCGGGAATGCGATCAAGTTCACCGATCGGGGCGAAGTGGTGGTAACCGTGGGGCTGGAGAGGGGGGCTGCCGGCGACAAGTTGTTGTTCTCCGTTCGCGATACCGGTCTGGGGATGGACGAGGCGCTGTTGAAAACGGTATTCGACCCCTTTATCCAGGCAGATTCCTCCAATACGCGGCGTTTCGGCGGCACCGGCCTGGGTTTGACGATTTCCCGGCGTCTGGTCGAACTGATGGGCGGCGAGATGGGGGTGGAAAGCCGATTGGGCGAGGGCAGCCGCTTCTGGTTTTCCTTGCCTTTCGAGGTCGCCGGAAAGGCGCGCGCGGCGACTGCCACCCTTGGGCGCGTGCTGGTGGTGGACGACAATGCAGGCAGCCGGCAGGCCGTCTGCTGGCATGTGGAGCGCCTGGGCGGATCGCCCGAAGGGGCGGCGGACGCGGACGAGGCTCTGGCTGTCCTGGCGGGAGAGGAAGGAGCGGCATTCGGGATAGCCCTGGTGAACTGGCGGCTGGGAGAAGAGAGCGGGCTGGCGCTATGCGGCGAGATACGCCGGCGCTGGCCGGACCGCGACATCGCCCTGATCTCGATGGCGAGAGCCGACGACAGGGTCAGGCTGGACCGGGCGACGGGGCGAGAGGCGTTGAATGGCGTGCTGGTGAAGCCGGTAATCGCCGGGGCGCTGGCAGATGCTTGGCGAAACGCGCGCGCGCGCGAAGCGGAGTCCGGGGCGAGGCCGTTCGGCGCCAGGCCCGCGGGATGGCGGCCGGCGCGCATCTTGCTGGTGGAGGATAATCCGATCAACCAACAGGTGGCTTGCGGCTTGTTGCAGCAGGCGGGCTTGCAAGTGGAGACCGTGGAGAACGGCCGGTTGGCGGTGGACGCGCTGAGGGAGCGGGGCGGAGATTACTCGCTGGTGTTGATGGACAGGCAGATGCCGGTGATGGACGGCGATACCGCGGCGTCGTTGATACGCGGAGAGCTGGGGCTGAAACTGCCCATCATCGCGATGAGCGCGGGCATGTCGCCCGAGGAACGGTCGGGGTGTCTGCGCGCCGGCATGGACGAGTTCATCGCCAAGCCGATACAGCTCGATCGCTTGTACGCGGTGCTGGATCGTTACCTGGCTTGGCGGCCGGAGGAAGAAAAGGCCGTCGAGCCGGATGAGGTCGTATTTTCAGCCGAGCTGATGCGTCTGGCTGGCTCCAGCCCCGCCGCGCGCGAACGGGTGCGCAAGCTGATGCAGATGCTGATCGATACCAGCGGGCCGGAGATGACGCGCATCCAAACCAGTTTGGAGCAGGGCTTGCTGGATGCCGGCGCCAGGCAGCTGCATGCCTTGCGCGGCAGCGTGGGCTCGTTTGGCGCGGCGGATCTGGTGTCTCTTCTCAAGGGTCTGGAAAAAGCGGTCAAGGAAGGGCGAAGCCAGAGTTGGCCGTCATTGCTGCAGGCTATCGAATTGGAGCTGGAGCGGGTGGCTGGCGCGGCGCGAGCCTGGCTGGCGGATAATCCCGCCTGACGCGCTGGACGGATGACTTGTTTCTGTTGGACTAAAGCATTGGGTCCGGCTTGCTCTGCTTGGGACACTGTCGGGGACAAAATTGGTCCAAACTATAGCGTATTGCAAAGGGTCGTGCGGAGTTGCAGTGGGAACGTGTTTCTTGGGAAAGCCTTTATTTGCGGGCTTTGGAGGGATGTAATGGGCTGTGGAGGTAAACGTTAAAACTAGGGTTGGTGCGAAAGGAGAGACTCGAACTCTCACGCCTTGCGGCGCTGGAACCTAAATCCAGTGCGTCTACCAATTCCGCCACTCTCGCATCCAAATGGCTTGCAAACGCGGGCTGTCGCCCACATCTGTGCCTTGAGGGAAGGCGATATTACCCCAAGGATTCGCTCAAGACAAGCAGGAAGAAGGGATGGAAACTTATTCCCTTCGGCATGGTCTGTTGCTTACAATCCCAAAAGTCGTTCCAGAATAATCAACTCAGGAGAGTTTCACATGCACCCGGATTTTCAAACGGCCTACCAATCGACCCCGATGGCCGATGTTCGCAACAAAGTGTTGCGCAACACCTATGGCCTGCTGGGCCTGTCGATGATCCCGACCGTCATGGGCGCCATCGTGGGCACCCATATGAGTTTCGCGTTCCTGGCTGGAAGCCCCATCATCGGCATGCTGCTGATCATGGCGGTGTTTTACGGCCTGGTCTTCGCCATTGAGAAGAACCGCTACAGCTCGCTGGGCGTGTTCCTGATGCTGGGCTTCACCTTCATGATGGGCGTCCTGCTCGGGCCCTTGCTGCAGTTCGCGCTCAAGTTCTCCAATGGCGGCCAGTTGATCATGACCGCCGGCGCGGCCACGTCCGTCGTGTTCTTCGTGATGGCCGCCATCGCCACCACCACCAAGCGCGACCTGTCGGGCCTGGGCAACTTCCTGACCGTGGGCGCCATCGTGCTGATGGTGGCCGTGGTGGCCAACCTGTTCCTGCGCATGCCGGCGTTCCAGCTGATGATCTCCGCGGCATTCGCGCTGTTCAGCTCGCTGATGATCCTGTGGCAGGTGAAGACCGTGGTCGACGGCGGCGAGAACAGCTACATCTCCGCCGCGCTGTCCATCTACATCAGCATCTACAATCTGTTCACCAGCCTGTTGCAGCTGCTGCTGGCCTTCGGCGGCAACCGCGACTGATCGCTAGATACTGGCAATCGAAGCCCTCCGCCTCGGCGGAGGGTTTTTTTTATTGCATCCGCAGACAAGCAAGGCGGTTCCGAGTCCATGAGCAAATGGCTCTTGGCGAGTTTGCCGTGCCGTTTTTCTGAACGAGAAGGCGCGGAGTTGCCCTCCGGAAAAGATTGAACTGGCCTGGTCGAGGCGCGTCCAATCGATTCGTTTATTCAAATCGCTAGAGGGAGAAAACATGAAAATCTATTCGGCGGGCCCCTGGTTGGCCTTGTGCGCCGCGTTGCTGGCAGCGCCGTTTGTCCATGCCGCCGAGGGCGGCGGGGTAAAAACCGAGACGCTGCTCAAGACAGAGCGCTCCTGGGATGGCGAGCTTTACAAGGCCTATCCAGCGGGGCAGCCGGAATTGACGATGGTGCGCATCACCATCCCGCCCCATACCAGCTTGCCTTGGCACAGCCATCCATCCCCCAATGCCGCGTATGTGGTCAGCGGCGAGCTGACGGTGGAAAGCCGGGACGGAAAACGTCAGAAACATCTGCGCGCCGGCGACACGCTGGCGGAGATGGTAGGCACCCAGCACCGCGGCGTCACCGGGGACAAGCCGGTGGAGCTGTTGGTATTTTACGCGGGAGCGACCGGCGTGCCCCTCAGCGCCAAGGCTGAGTAGTTTGTGAAAGCCCCCGCTTCTGGTCCACTTGGGCTGGAAGCGGCGGCTTGGTTCCAAGCGCTTTCCGCGGTTGCCTTGACTGCTTCCGCCGAGGCAAACGCCGGTCGAGAGCCTCTGATTGCACGCTTGTCGCAGACGCCGGAGATTCAGGGCCGCTTACCCTACCCGCATCAGCCGGTAGGCGTTGCGCCCGGCGGCCTTGGCCTGGTATAGGCCCTCGTCGGCGACTTCCAGCAGCCTCTCCGGCGTGATGTCGGGCATGTAGGCGTAGGCGACGCCGATGCTGGTGGAGACGCGGCGGAGCTCGCCTGACAGCTTTGCATCCTGGCTGACGGCCGCCATCAGCTTGTCGACCACTGCCGTCGCGGTGCGTTCGGAGTCCAGGCCGACCAGCAGCACCACGAACTCGTCGCCGCCGAGCCGGGCCACGTGGTCTGTGCCGCGCACGTTCTGCCGCAGCCGTCCGGCGAAAATCTTGATCAACTCGTCGCCGGTGGCATGTCCCAGCGTGTCGTTCACTTGCTTGAAGTGATCGATGTCGAGAAACAACAGCGCCAACGCCTGGCGCTTCAGGTAGTGGTGCTTGATCTCGTCACCCAGGATGTCCATGAAAGCCGCACGGTTGAGCAAGCCGGTCATCGCATCCTGAGTGACCTTGTTGCGCAGCTCGATTTCCCGCGCGCGCGACTGGGTGATGTCCCAGATCATCACGTAAAACCCCGATACCGTGCCGTCCGCGTGCTGTTGCGGAATGTAGCGGCCTTCCACATAGCGCTGGCTGCCGTGCAGGAACATTTCCATCTCGAAGGCGGCGGCCTGCCCCTGCAGCGCCTGCTCGACATAGGGCCGCACCGCCGCATAGCTTTCCTCCCCCAGAAAATCGCGCATATTGCGGCCTATCACTTGTTCCGGCGGAATGCCGAACAGCCGGGTGTAGGTCTTGTTGCAATAGCGGTAGCGTTGATCGACGTCGACGAAGGCCACCAGCGCAGGAATGGAGTCGGTGACGGTCTTGAGCAAGGCCTCGCGCAGGACCAGGTCCAGCTCGGCCAGCTTCTTTTGCGTGATGTCGCGCACGCTGATGCTGATGCCGTCTCCGGCGCGGACGATTTCCTGGTGGATCCAGGTGGGGTGGCTTGCGTCGTAGGCTTTGGGCACTTCTTCCGACAGCGGCATGCCGGTGTCGATGACCTGCTTATAGCTTTCGAAGTGGTTGGAGACGTTCAGCGAGGCCGCCAGCGCTTTCCAGTTCCGGCCTATCGTTTCATCCCGGCGCAACTGCCACATTCTTTCCGCCTCGGCGTTGATGTAGACCACGCGGAAATCATCCACCTCGCCGATGTGGTCGCGCAGCGCCTCCATGATGATGAACGCGTCCATATTGGCTTCGGCCGCGTTGCGGAAGCGCTCGGCGGCCAATTCCGCCATCCGGTTGGATTGCAGCACCTCGCGCAGCAGCGGCGAAGTGCGCCAGCGCAGGATCAAGGTGCCCAGCGTGACCATCGCCAGCATGATCAGCGCGTCGATCTCCAGATCATGGCGGATCGGCGCCAGCAGGTCCGCCACCCTGATCTTGTAGCTGAAGGCGAGCCCGCTGTCGCCGACCGGCGCATAGGCGCTGATCACGTCGCGGCCGGAGTAGTCGACCGTATGCATCGAACCGCTTTTGCCGGAAAAGGCCGGCCACATGGTGAAGTGGTGGACGTTGCCGGCGATCGGTATCGTGGGGCCGGGCTCCTGCGGCGACTGCGAGAAGCAGCGCAGATCGTGGTCGTCGTGGCCGCACAGCGCGTACAGGCCGCTGAGGCCGTCGAGCGGGGCGGTATCCAGGACGATGCGGTCGAACATGTCCAGCCGCTGCTCCAGCACCAGCCGCGACGCGCCGGCCGAAGTGCGGTAGACCTCCACGGTGCGGTACAGATAATGGCCGTTCCATAGCAGCCAGGAGCCGGCGGGCGAGCGCAGCGCCAGGGCCTGGCGGGGCCGGGTTTCGAAGTAGCCGACCTGCACCAGCGCGCGGCCCGCCGCATCCTGGATGGCGATGCCGTTCAGCGTCATGTGGTTGCGCGCCGCCAGTTCGGCGGCGGCGGCGCTGGCGTCCAGCTTGCCCCGGCTGGCGTCTTCCAGCAGCTTTTGCACCGACGGGCGCTGGTAGATGCGGCGGGCGATGTCGTCGCTGATGCCGAACTGGGCCACCAGCAGCGCGGCGCGTTGCCGCACGCTGTTGGCCATCACCGTGCTCAGGCTGCGCTCGTGCGCCTGGATGGAGACGCGGTAGATCAGCAAGCCGGTGGCAAGCGAGATGGAGATCAGCAACGCGGTGGCGGTCACTGAAATCGAATCGGCCATGTCCTGCGAGCGCAGGTGGCGGCGCAGCGCCAGCTGCGTCAGCGCGTTCAATCCCAAGGCGGCGGAGATGACGCCCAGCGCGGTCAGCAGCGCCATCCTCACCGAGGCGCCCCAGCTGTACAGCAGTTCCAGATTGATCAGATACGCCACCGCGCCCAGCACGCCGAGCAGCAGCGGCAGCAATACGCAGATCTTCACCGCTCGGCGCCGGATCGGCGTGGAACCCGGCTGCAGCAGCAGGCCGCAGCCCAGCGCGGCCAGCGCCAGCGCGGTCGGCGGCGCCATCCGGCCCGGGTGGGGCGCCATGTCGTGCCGCCAGGCGTGCAGTTGGGGCAGGTCCAAACCCAGGGACCTGCCGCTCAGGTGTTCCAGCAGCGCGACCGTCGCCATCGCCAGCACCAGCGCCGCCAGCACGCGGTGCGCCTGCCATTGCGGCCGCCATAAGGCCAGCGGCAGCGCGAGGCCGTACAGGATCAGACAGAACGCGGTGGCGATCACCATGTGGATGTTTTCCGGAATCAGGGCGGGAGTGCGGAGAAGCCAGCCGCTGATGACGCCGGTTCCCAGCAGGACCAGGAAAAGGCTTGCCGCGATGGCCAGCAATCGATATCGGTCATGCAGCAGCTGGCGTTTGAGTTCGGTGGTGGACAGGATGAATCGGTGCACTTCATTCCATTCTGCGAGCCGGCGCGAAGGGTTCCTATACGAAATGTTAGGACAAATCTCGACGATGGCTGTCCGAGGGAGGGAATAAGCGGCGCGGGGCATGGGCGATCATGCGGAATGGATGGCGCGATGCCGCATGGTTTGGATTTGCCCGTCTTCATGCGGACGGTATAGATTGTTTGGCGCAGGCCCGGAACCGCGCCGCGGCAAGACGGCGCTCCGGATACGGACAAAGGAGAAACCGTCATGAAAGCGAAAACATCCATCGGCGCGCCGCTGATCGAGCGCCGTTCCATAGACTTCATTCCAGAAGGCGAGCGGCATGGCCGCCTGTTCAGCCAGTTCACGTTGTGGCTGGCCGCCAATCTGCAGATCACCGCCGTGGTCACCGGCGCGCTGGCGGTGGTGCTGGGCGGCGACGTCGTCTGGTCCATCGTCGGCCTGCTGCTGGGGCAGATCGCCGGCGGCGCGGTGATGGCCTTGCATGGCGCGCAGGGCCCCAGGCTGGGGCTGCCGCAGATGCTGGCCTGCCGCGCGCAGTTCGGCGTCAAGGGCGCGGTATTGCCGCTGGCGCTGGCTTGCGTCATGTACCTGGGCTTCAACGCCACCGGCATGGTGCTGTCCGGTCAGGCGCTGGGCCAGCTGTTCAAGATAAGCGACGCCGCAGGCAGCCTGTTGTTCGCGCTGGCGGTGCTGCTGGCCGCGGCGCTGGGCTATCGGGCGATACACCGGCTGGGGCGGGCGGCCAGCCTGCTCGGCCTGCTGGCTTTCTGCTATTTGTTCATGCGTCTGCTGGGGCGGGTGGATCTGCTGCCGCTGCTGGCGGCGCATACCCGTTTCGAGCCGGCCGCCTTCACCGTCGCGATATCGCTGTCGGCATCCTGGCAGATCGCCTTCGCGCCCTATGTGTCCGACTATTCGCGCTACCTGCCGTCGGCCACGCCGCCGGCGCGGGTGGCGCTGGCGATAGGCTTGGGTTCCGGCGTGGGCGCGCAGATCGCGATGTCGCTGGGCGTGCTGGTGGCGGCCATCGGCGGCGCGGCGTTCCGCGGGCATGAGGTCGCCTACTTCGTTGGCCTGGGCGCTGACGGCGCCATCGCCGCCGCGCTGTTCTTCTGCGTGGCTTTCGGCAAGGTCACGATTTCCACGCTCAACGCCTACGGCGGCTTCATGTGCGCGGGCAGCATCGCGTCGGCATTCGGCGCGCGGCCGGAGGCGTTGGGGCCGAGTCGGCGTTGGTTGGTCGTCGCCGCGATGGCGCTGGTTTCCCTATCCGTCGCGGTATGGGCGCAGCAGGGCTTTCTGCCGCTGTTCAAGTCTTTCCTGTTGCTGTTGCTGACCCTGTTCACGCCGTGGAGCGCGGTGAATCTGGTGGATTTCTATCTGTTGCGCGGCGGCAAGCTGGACGCGGCGGCGCTGGAGGGAGCGGACTACCGTTGGCCGGGCTTGCTGGCCTATCTGGCGGGCGTGCTGTCGCAACTGCCCTTTATCGACAGCGCGCTGTTCAGCGGCCCCATGGTCCGCGCGCTGGGAGGGGCGGACGTTTCCTGGCTGGTGGGTTGGCTGGGGACGGCCGGCCTGTACTGGCTGATGATGCGCCGGGGCGCGGCCGCGTGGGCGGCCGTCCCCGGCGGAGGGCGAGGCGCCGGCTAGGCGTTTACCATGGTCGCGCCGACGACGGGCATTGCGGCACCACCGGCGCGTTGCTGCCGGTGTCGATGAAGCCGTCGCTGATCCAATGGCCGGCGGCAGTGCGGTTCCAGATGTCGGTGCGGCCC
>NZ_JZJL01000027.1 GCF_000971335.1 Chromobacterium vaccinii | reverse complement strand
TTCGTCCTGGTGCTGCAGGATCAGGTTGCCGTTGCCGGCGTTGACGTAGACCCGCTCGCCGCCGCGGCCGAACGCCGCCGCGCCCAGCTGGCCTGGCGCGCCCAGCGCCGCCAGCGAACCGTTGTGCAAACCCAGCCCCGCGCCTGTCACCACTGCAACCATACCGCCACCCCATCAAAAGTCTGTTATCTCGAACAGCCTTATCCTGGGTTTGCGGCGAAAGTTTAGCGAAAAGCGAAAATATTTTATTCGCATTCGATCAATAAATTACACTTCGCTTTGAAATCAGCACCTTAAATCGCCAATCAACAATGAACTATCTACATAAAAAATGGCGCGATCCTTAACCGGATCGCGCCACGCGCGTCAATCAGCGGACAAACAGCATCACATCGCCGCCACCACCGCGTCGCCCATGCCGGAGCAGCTGACCTTCTCGCAGCCGGCTTCGTAAATGTCGCCGGTGCGGTAGCCTTGTGCCAGCACCTTCTTCACCGCGCTTTCCACACGCTGGGCGGCGGCTTCCTGGCCGAAGCTGTAGCGCAGCATCATCGCGGCGGACAGGATGGTGGCCAGCGGGTTGGCCAGGTTCTGGCCGGCGATGTCCGGCGCCGAGCCATGGCTGGGCTCGTACAGGCCCTTGTTGTTCTGGTCCAGCGATGCCGACGGCAGCATGCCGATGGAGCCGGTCAGCATGGAGGCTTCGTCGGACAGGATGTCGCCGAAGATGTTGCCGGTGACCATCACGTCGAATTGCTTCGGATTGCGCACCAGTTGCATCGCCGCGTTGTCGACATACATGTGGCTGAGCTCCACTTGCGGGTACTCCTTGGCCACCTCGATCATGATTTCTTTCCAGAACTCGGTGGTTTCCAGCACATTGGCCTTGTCCACCGAGCACAGCTTGCGGTTGCGCTTCATGGCGATGCCGAAAGCAACGTGGGCGATGCGGCGCACTTCGCTCTCGCTGTAGCGCATGGTGTTGTAGGCCTCTCGCTCGCCCAGCTCGTTGACGGCGATGCCGCGCGGCTGGCCGAAGTAGATGTCGCCGGTCAGCTCGCGCACGATCATGATGTCCAGCCCGGCCACCACTTCCGGCTTCAGTGTGGACGCGTTGGCCAGCTCGGGGTACAGGATGGCCGGCCGCAGATTGGCGAACAGGCCCAGGTCCTTGCGGATGGCCAGCAGGCCGCGCTCGGGGCGCAGCGGCCGATCCAGCTTGTCGTAGGCAGGGCCGCCCACCGCGCCCAGCAGCACCGCATCGGCTTCGCGCGCCAGCTTCTGCGTGGCTTCCGGATACGGCGCGCCGTACTGGTCGTAGGCGGCGCCGCCCAGCGGCGCGTGTTCGGTTTCCATCTTCAGGCCATCGCGGCGCAGCACGTCCAGCACGCGCTCCGTCTGGGCGATGATTTCGGGACCGATGCCGTCTCCCGGCAGAATGGCGATCTTCATGAATGCTCCTTTATTGCCGCTTGTCGTCGTCGCGCCGGGTCAGCCTCTCAACCAGCGCCCGTTCGCAACATTTGAATACGATATAGGCCGCCATCGCGGCATAGCCGGACAGCAGCAGTTCTCCCAGCTGGCGCAGCGCGCCGTCCATCGCCGCTTGCCAGCCCACATCCTGCCACAGCTTGAGATTCAGCTGCAGCAGCAGAGCCAGGTTGACGGTGGCGGCGCCGAACAGCAGAAAGCTCAGGCCCAGCAACAGGAAGGCCGCCAGCGGGCGGCGATGCAGCCAGGCCATCCAGCCGCGCTGGCTCATGGCGATCTCACCCCTGTTTTCATGCCTGCTCCGCCTTGTCCAGCGGGACTATGCCGCTTTTCTCGACGATGCCGGTCGGCAAACCATCCAGACTCACGCTGTTCCGGTTTCGCCAGTAGTCGCGGATGCCCGGCTCTCCCTTGGCGCGAGCCCAATCGTTCAACTGCTCCCGCTCGCCCAAGTACTGATAGCAAGGCACCGACATGCCGCAGGAAGCCTGCACCAGCTCCACGTCCAGCAAGAATATCTGGCGCGCCCCCGGCAAGGGATGGAACAGGCCATAACAGCTGTCCCAATCGGCATCGCCGGGATGAACCGCGCGCGCCTGGCCATACAGGCGCAGGATCAGCGGTTTGCCCTCAAACGCGCAGAACATCACGGTCATGCGCGGGCTATGCTCGACATGGCAGGCGGTTTCATTGCCGCTGCCGGTGACGTTCAGCCAAGCCATCAGGTTCGGCCCCAGCACCCGCAGCGAGTCCATGCCCTTGGGCGACAGGTTGACATGACCATCCGCCATGGCGGTAGCGACGAAAAACAGCTTTTGTCCAGCGATGAACTCGCGGTGCGAGTCCTGCAACTCCTGATAACGCTGCCCCATGCCGGCCCCCTTCAACAATGAACTGCCCTTTTGGCGGACATGTTTGCCTTACGCAAAATGCTCCGCGCCCTCCGGCACCGCCACCCACCCATGCTTCCTCTCCTCATAAACCGACACGCTCGGAGCTGGAAAGCTTGGGTCGGCAAACGCCCCCACCGGTATCGCCACAAACTCTTCCAGCCCTTCCGGCTCGTAGTACACGGTGGCGCCGCAAGTCGGACAGAAGTGAAATTTGACGCGGGAGCCTTCGTCGCCCACGCGGACGTAAACGGTGGAATCACCGGCAATGGCGACGTCCTTGCGGTAGAAGCGGGCCTGCTGGCCAAAGACGCTGCCGGTGCGGCGCTGACAGGCCAGACAGTGGCAGATGGAGACGCGTACCGGGTCGCCTGAGACTTGGGCGGTAAGCTGGCCGCAGCTGCATGCGGCAAGGCGATTGGACATGGGGCGCTCTCTTCCAGTAACTGATGTTGGGTTGAACGGCGCCCTCGCCAGGCGCCCCTTCGCGTGGATGCTTGCCCGTACTCATACCGCAGGCAGGCAAGCGAACCTTTGTGCGTCCGTCAGGAAAACAGCCAGGGCTGCGCCGCGCGGCGTTGCGCCTCGAAAGCCTTGATCTCGTCGGCATGCTGCAAGGTCAGGCCGATTTCGTCCAGGCCGCCCAGCAGGCAGTGCTTGCGATGCTCGGTGATGTCGAACAGGAAGGCCTGTCCTGACGGGGCGAACACCGTCTGCGCGACCAGGTCCACCTTCAGGCTGTAGCCCGGCGCCGCCTCGCACTCGCGGAACAACTGATCCACGATGTCCGCCGCCAGCACGATGGGCAACAGGCCGTTCTTGTAGCAGTTGTTGAAGAAGATGTCGGCGAAGCTGGGCGCGATCACCACGCGGAAGCCCTGGTCGTCCAACGCCCACGGCGCGTGCTCGCGGCTGGAGCCGCAGCCGAAGTTCTCCCGCGCCAGCAGGATCTGCGCGCCCTGGTAGCGCGGCTGGTTCAGCACGAAGCCCGGGTTCAGCTGACGCTGGCTGCTGTCCATGCCCGGCTCGCCGTGATCCAAGTAGCGCCATTCGTCGAACAGATTGGGGCCGAAGCCGGACCGCTTGATCGACTTCAGGAACTGCTTGGGAATGATGGCGTCGGTATCGACGTTGGCCCTGTCCAGCGGACAGACCAGGCCCTGCAAAGTGGTGAATGCTTTCATATTGCGCTCCCTGTTCAGGATGGCGCGGGGTTACTCGGCGGTATGCTTGATCGCTTCTCCGCCTTTTTCCACCGCATTGCCGATCGCCTGTCCAGCCTTCTGCAATCCGTGTCCCACCGCCTGCCCGCCTTCCTTGGCGTCGGTTTTGATGCCTTGCACGGTATTGCAGCCGCCCAGCAGCAGGGCCAGGCTCAGACAAACCATCTCTTTTTTCATGTGATGCGCTCCATTCGGGTGGCAGCGGGCTGCCGATCTGACAAAGGGACATTCTAAGCAATCCCGGCGTTTTCGTCAGACCCCGGCCCCCGAACGGGCTTCCGACTGCGCTTAGTTGGCGGCCAGGCCGCGCACGTCGACAAAATGGCCGGCCACCGCCGCCGCCGCCGCCATCGCCGGACTCACCAAATGAGTGCGCCCCCCCTGGCCCTGGCGGCCTTCGAAGTTGCGGTTGGAGGTGGAGGCGCAGCGCTCGCCCGGCAACAGCCGGTCGGCGTTCATCGCCAGGCACATCGAACAGCCCGGCTCGCGCCACTGGAAACCGGCGGCGACGAAGATCTTGTCCAGCCCCTCGGCCTCGGCCTGGGCCTTGACCAGGCCAGAGCCCGGCACCACCAGCACCTGCTTGACGCTGCCGGCCTTGCTGCGGCCCTTGGCCACCGCGGCGGCCTCGCGCAGGTCTTCGATGCGGCTGTTGGTACAGGAGCCGATGAACACCACATCCACCGGAATCTGGGCTATCGGCGTATCCGCCTCCAGCCCCATATAGGCCAACGCGCGCTCGATGCCAGCCTTCTTCACCGGATCGCTTTCATTGGCGGGGTTCGGCACCTTGCCGCCCACCGCCGTCACCATCTCCGGCGAGGTGCCCCAGGTGACCTGCGGCTGGATGTCGGCGGCCTGCAGCACGATCACTTCGTCGAAATGCGCGCCGTCATCGGAATGCAGCGTGCGCCAGTAGGCGACGGCCTGCTCCCACTGCCCGGCCTTGGGCGCGAACGGACGGCCCTTGACGTAATCGATGGTCTTGTCGTCCACCGCCACCAGGCCGGAACGGGCGCCGCCTTCGATCGCCATATTGCACAGCGTCATGCGGCCTTCCATGCTCAGGCCGCGGATCGCCTCGCCGCCGAACTCGATGGCGTAGCCGGTGCCGCCGGCGGTGCCGATCTTGCCGATGATCGCCAGCGCCACATCCTTGGCGGTGACGCCGGCGTCCAGCTGCCCGTCCACTCTAACCAGCATGTTTTTCGATTTCTTGGCCGTCAGGCACTGGGTGGCCATCACGTGCTCCACCTCGGAGGTGCCGATGCCGTGCGCCAGCGCGCCGAAAGCGCCGTGGGTGGAGGTGTGGCTGTCGCCGCACACCACGGTCATGCCCGGCAACGTGGCGCCCTGCTCCGGGCCCATCACGTGGACGATGCCCTGGCCCTTGTCCTTGAACGGGAAATAAGCCAACGCGCCGAAAGCCTTGATATTGGCATCCAGCGTTTCCACCTGCTGGCGCGAGATCGGGTCCTTGATGCCTTCATCCCAATGGTCGGTGGGCGTGTTGTGGTCGGCGGTGGACACCACGGAGTCGACGCGCCACAGTTTGCGCCCGGCCAGCTTCAGGCCTTCGAAGGCCTGCGGGCTGGTCACTTCGTGCACCAGGTGGCGGTCGATGTACAAGAGCGCGGTGCCATCGGCCTCCTCGCGCACCACATGGCTGTTCCAGAGTTTGTCGTACAAGGTTTGCGCGGTCATGTTGCGGTTCCTCGGGTCATCGTTGACTGCATATTCGAACAGCTTTGATCCTGTTACAAGATAAGCAGTTATACTGGTATAAAAACCAACAGGATAAGACCATGGATACCGCCGCCACGCCATTGGGCGCCTTCCTGCGCGCCCACCGCGAACGACTGACGCCTCAGCAGGCCGGCCTGCCCGCCGGCTTGCGCCGCCGCGCCAAGGGCTTGCGCCGCGAGGAGGTGGCGCAACTGGCCGGCATCAGCGCCACCTGGCTCACCTGGCTGGAGCAGGGCCGCAGCGAATCGGTGTCCGCGCATACGCTGGGCCGCCTCGCCGCCGCGCTGCAGCTGTCTGGCGCGGAAACCGACTACCTGTTCGATCTGGCCGGCCTGAAGAATCCGCAGGAAAAGCGCGCCGACGCCAATCCGCAAGCGCGGGAGATACTGGAGAAGATGTTGCCGCGCATCGACATGCCGGCCTATGTGCTGGACCGCCGCTGGCGGGCAGTGGCCTGGAATGCGGCGGCGGAGGAGTTATTCTGCGACTGGCTGGGCAAACCCGACGCCAGCCGCAATCAGCTGGACTTCATTTTTCTGATGCCGGAATCCCGCGGCCTCATCGACAACTGGCCGGAACGGGCCCGGCGCGTCGTCGCCGAGCTGCGCGCCGACCTGGGCCAGCAACTGGACGACGCCGAAACCGCCGGCATGCTGGAGAAACTGCGCCGCGAAAGCCCGGAGTTCGACCGGCTGTGGCAGCAACAGGACGTGCTGGAGCGCGAAGGCGGCGAACGCGGTTTCAACCACCCCCGCCTCGGCCGCCTGCAAAAACAGCAAATCACGCTGCGGCCGGCCAACGCGCCGGAATTCAAACTGGTGATGCTGCTCTGAGCTTGCCGGCCGGCCGCAGCCAGCGCAGGCACACCAGCACGCCGATCAAGGCCGCCACGGCCGACATCGCGAAGGTCGGCATCACGCCGCCATGCGGCCACACCAGCCCGCCTATCAAGCCGCCGCCGCTGCCGCCGACGCCGAAGGACGCGACGATGTACAAGCCCTGCGCGCGGCCGTGGTGCTGCTCGGCGAACATGCGGTTGATCAGACCGATGGCCGACGCGTGGTGCAAAGCGTAGGTCAGCGCGTGCAAGGCCTGGGCGAAGGCGGCCACCCCCGGCGAGGCCAGGCAGGTGGCGATCAGGCCGAAACGCAGCACCGCCGCCGATAGCGACGCCAGCATCAAGGCCTCCAGCCCGAAGCGGCGCATGATGCGCGGCATCAGCATGAAAACGCCCACCTCGAACACCACCCCCAGCGCCCACAGCACGCCGACCGCCGCCTTGTCGTAGCCGAAGGCCTTCAGGCCCAGCGAATAGAAGGTGTAGTAAGGCCCATGGGCGAAGGCCTGCAGGAAACAGCAGGCGAACAGCGCCATCACCGCCGGTTTCTTCAGCGTGTCCCAGATCGGCCCCGCCGGCTTGGGCTTGCCCTGCGGCACCACCTCCGGCACCTTGAACGCGGCCAGCGCCACGCCGGCCAGCAGCGCGGAGACGATCCACGGCGTCGCCGCGATGCCCAGCCAGTCCAGCAGGTAGCCGCCGCTCATCGCCAGGCAGACGAAGCCTATCGACCCCCATACCCGCACCCGGCTGTAGCGGCCGGGATTGTCGCGCGTCAGGTAGGCGGTGCTGGCCTCGACCAAGGGCAGCGCGGCGGCCCAGAAGAAATGCGATACCGCCAGGCTGACGAAGATCCACCAGAAGCCGTCGTGCAGCCCCACCAGGCAGAAACTGGCGGCCGACAGAACGGAGGTAGTGACGATGATGTTGCGCCGACGGCCGCTTCGGTCTGCCAGCCAGCCCCAGAAGCCCGGCGCGACGATCCGCGCCAGCGTCGACAGCGCCATCAGCACCGATATCTGCCAGGCGCTGAACGACAGCGACTGCAGATACAGGCCCCAGAACGGACTGAACATGCCCTGGAAGGTGAAGTAGGTGAAATAGAACGAAGCGAACGGCCACAACGACTGCATTGTCATCTTTCTGAAGGTTCGATGCCGGGCTCCATCCGGCGCCGGGCCGGACCGACGCCCCGATGGCGGCTAAAACGACGATTTGAAGCGGGATATCTCGCGGCGGGCCTTCTTGGTGGGCCGGCCGTCGCCATGGGGGAAGCTGGCGTGCTCGGCCTTCAGCAACAGCGACCGCTCCTCGCGGGCGGCGATCGACGCCTCGTCCTCGCGGTACATCAGCACCGCCTCCTTGGCCGGGCGGCGCTGGGTGGAGAGCTGCAGCACCTCCACGTTGTACTCCAGCTGATTCAGGCGCAAGAGCAGCCTGTCGCCCTCCTTCACCACGCGCGAGCCCTTGACCCGGTCGCCGTTGACCAGCACCCGGCCCAGCTCCAGCGCCTCATGCGCCAGCTGGCGCGTCTTGAAGAAACGCGCCGCCCACAACCACTTGTCGAGACGAATCTTGTCGTCGTCCCGCTCTTCCTGCCTTGCCATCATTCCACCTTCCAATGCGCCGACACCTGCCCGTGCAGGCTGAGGTCCAATTGATCTCCGGACACGATGCGCGTCACGCCTTCCGGCGTGCCGGTGAAGATCAGGTCGCCGTCGGACAGGCCGTAAAGCCTGGACAGATAACTGATCTGCTCGGCCAGCGTGAACAGCATCAGGCCGGCGTCGCCGCTCTGGCGCAGCTGGCCATTGACCCGCAATTCGAACTTCAACTGCTGCGGATCCGCCACCCGGGCGGCCGGCACCAGCGTGGACACGCAGGCCGCGCCGCGGAAACCCTTGGCCTTGGTCCACGGATGGCCTTTGCGCTTGGCTTCAGCCTGCGCGTCGCGCGCGGTCAGATCCAGGCCGATGCCGTAGCCCGCCACATGGCTCAGCGCCGCGTCCGGCGGAATGTCGCTCCCGCCCTTGCCTATCAGCGCCACCAACTCGCACTCGTGATGGACATCATCGGAATAGGCCGGCAGGCGAATGGGCGAGGACTCGTCCAGCAACGCCGAGGTCGGCTTCAAAAACACCAGCGGCTCGTCTTCCACCTTGTTGCCCAGCTCGGCAGCGTGCGCGGCGTAATTGCGGCCGATGCAGAAAATATTGCCGACGCGGATGGCATGTAAGCCAAGTTTTACACTCGTCATTGCAATTCCCCCTGAATTTCGAAGTCGATTATCCCACAAGCGATGTCAAACCCATACCACGAAACGCCTTGTGTTTTATAACGGTTTGTGCATTGCAGCAACAAACTGCGGCCCATGCCCGCCTTATGGCGGATTTCGCCGCCGGACGGCGTGAAAATGTCATGCAACCCTGTTAAAGTCGCAGGGACATCCGCTTGACCATGCAGTCCAGACATTCAGACAGGCTTCGACAACGATTTGCACGTTTCAGGAGATTCATCTTGTCCCAGAATAGTACCGCCGCGCTGGAAGGTTTCTTCACCAGCCTCTCCGAGGCCAACCAGCAATGGATGCAGCAGTTCGTCAATTCACTGTCGCCGGCCTGCGCCCCCGACGCCGAAACCCATCCGTTCTCAGGCGCCTGGTCCCAGCTGATGAGCCAGACCAATCAGCTGTTCGCCCTGCAGTCCTCGCTATACCAGCAGCAGATCAACCTGTGGTCGCAGTTCCTCGGCCAGACTGCCGGCCAGCAAGCTCCGGCCGAGCCGGGCGCCAAGCCCGCCGACCGCCGCTTCGCGTCGCCGGAGTGGAACGAGCACCCGTTCTACAACTTCCTCAAACAGAGCTATCTGCAAACCTCCAAATGGATGATGGAGCTGGTGGACAAGACCCAGCTCGACGAGGACGCCAAGGACAAGCTGGCCTTCGCCACCCGCCAGTATCTGGACGCGATGTCGCCCAGCAACTTCATGCTGACCAACCCGGACGTGGTCAAACGCGCACTCGAGACCAAGGGCGAAAGCCTGGTCGAAGGCATGAAGAACATGCTGGACGACATCCAGAAGGGCCACATCTCGATGTCGGATGAGAGCAAGTTCGAGATCGGCAAGAACCTGGTGATCACGCCCGGCCAGGTGGTGTTCCGCAACGAGCTGATCGAGCTGATCCAGTACACCCCCACCACCGACAAGGTGTACGAAAAACCGTTGCTGTTCATCCCGCCGTGCATCAACAAGTACTACCTGATGGACCTGCAGCCGGACAACTCGATGGTGCGCCACTTCGTCGCCCAGGGTTACCGCGTGTTCCTGATCAGCTGGCGCTCGGCCGTGTCCGAGATGCGGCACTTCACCTGGGAAACCTATATCGAGAAAGGCGTGTTCGAGGCGGCGGAGGCGGTGCAGAAGATCACCAAACAGCCGACGATGAACGTGCTCGGCTTCTGTGTGGGCGGGGTCATCCTCACCACCGCGCTGTGCGTGGCCCAGGCCAAGGGGCTGAAATACTTCGACTCCGCCACCTTCATGACCTCGCTGATCGACCACGCCGAGCCGGGCGAGATCTCCTTCTTCATCGACGAAAACGTGATCGCCGCCCGCGAAGCCAAAATGGCCGCCGGCGGCATCATCAGCGGCAAGGAGATCGGCCGCACCTTCGCCAGCCTGCGCGCCAACGATCTGGTATGGAACTACGTGGTCAACAACTATCTGCTGGGCAAGACCCCGGCGCCGTTCGACCTCCTGTTCTGGAACAACGACGCAGTGGACCTGCCGCTGCCGATGCACACCTTCCTGCTGCGCCAGTTCTACATGAACAACGCGCTGGTGCGCCCGGGCGCGATCACGCTGTGCGGCGTGCCGATCGACATCTCCAAGATCGACGTGCCGGTCTATATGTTCGCCGCGCGCGACGACCATATCGTGCTGTGGAACTCCGCCTTCTCCGGCCTGAAATACCTGGGCGGCGCGCCCAGCCGCCGCTTCGTGCTCGGCGCGTCCGGCCACATCGCAGGCTCGATCAACCCGGTGACGAAGGACAAGCGCAACTACTGGGCCAACGACAAGCTGCCGCTGCACGCCGAAGAATGGCTGGAAGGCGCCGAGAGCCGCCCCGGCAGCTGGTGGAAGGACTGGGACGCCTGGCTGGCGCCGCAATCCGGCAAGCAAGTGGCCGCGCCCAAGAGCCTGGGCAGCAAGGAGCTTCCGCCGCTGCTGCCGGCTCCCGGCGAATACGTGCTGGCCAAGGCCATGCCCGCCGTCGCCGCCAGTCTGCAATAACCCTATTCAAACGCCCTCCAGGGCCGCATGGCCCGCGTTCGCGAGGGCCGCAAGCAAAAGGAGAAAGACATGGAAGTAGCGATCGTAGCCGCGCAACGCACCGCAATCGGCAGCTTCGGCGGCGGATTGGCCAAAATCCCGGCGCCGGAGCTGGGCGCCACCGTGATCAAGGCGCTGCTGGAAAAAACCGGCGTCAAGCCGGAAGACGTCAGCGAAGTGATCCTGGGCCAGGTGCTCACCGCCGGCAGCGGCCAGAATCCGGCGCGCCAGGCGCTGATCAAGGCCGGCCTGCCGGTCACCACCCCCGCCACCACGCTGAACGTGGTGTGCGGCTCCGGCCTGCGCGCCGTGCATCTGGCGGCCCAGGCCATCCTGGCTGGCGATGCCGACATCGTCATCGCCGGCGGACAGGAAAGCATGTCGCTGTCGCCGCACATCCTGCCCGGCTCGCGCGACGGTTTCCGCATGGGCAACGCCCAGCTGGTGGACTCCATGGTCAACGACGGCCTGACCGACGCCTACAACGCCTACCACATGGGCATCACCGCCGAGAACGTGGCCGCCAAATACGGCATCGGCCGCGAAGAGCAGGACGCCTTCTCGCTGCAATCGCAGCAGCGTGCCGCCGCCGCCCAGAAAGCCGGCAAGTTCAAGGACGAGATCGTTCCGGTGCTGGTGCCGCAACGCAAGGGCGACCCGCTAGCCTTCGACGCCGACGAGTTCATCAAGCACGACGCCAGCGCCGAAAGCCTGGCCAAACTGCGCGCGGCCTTCAAGAAGGATGGCACTGTCACCGCCGGCAACGCCTCCGGCATCAACGACGGCGCGGCCGCCGTGCTGCTGATGTCCACCCAGAAGGCCGACCAGCTGGGCCTGAAGCCGCTGGCCATCATCAAGGGCTACGCGCTCACCGGCTGCGAACCGGAAATCATGGGCATCGGCCCGGTGTCCGCCACCCGCAAGGCGCTCTCCAAAGCCGCATGGAAAGTGGAAGACCTGGATCTGGTGGAAGCCAACGAGGCCTTCGCCGCCCAGGCGCTGGGCGTGGCCAAGGAGCTGGGCTGGGGCTCGGACAAGGTCAACGTCAACGGCGGCGCGATCGCGCTGGGCCACCCGATCGGCGCGTCCGGCTGCCGGGTGCTGGTGACGCTGCTGCACGAAATGCAGCGCCGCGGCGCCAAGAAGGGCCTGGCCACTCTGTGCATCGGCGGCGGCATGGGCGTGGCGCTGGCGGTTGAGCGCCCGTAAGCGCCTCCCGCCGTCAAATCAAAACCGCCGGATCTTCGCCGGCGGTTTTTTTATTCCCTCAGTTTCCGCCTCCATCCCTGCGCTGCCCTCGTTCGCGCAGATAGGCGATGTCCAAGTCCAGCGGCTGTCCCAGCCACATCGCGAAATCGCTGTGGTCCTCGACATCGTCGCCGCTGAGCGGATGCACCAGAATATCCAGTTCGCCCCGGTTCAACATCAGCCACGGCACCAGTTCGCCGAACTGCGCGGCGTCGAACGCCAGCTGGTACGCCCCGCAGGGATGCGGCCCGTACGCCTGGTCGCGCCACCGCCCCACGCTGACATCGAAACGCTGCTGCACCGCCTCCCTGAGCCAACTGGCGCGCGCCTTTCTGTTTTCGTCGAAATACACATGGGCGTGATAGCCCGTCACTGTTACCGCCTGTTGCATGCTTATTCTCCCTTGCGGATGCTGCCCGCTGCTCTGTGCGCGAACGGCGCATTTGCATCTTACGATATATCTTAAGATGTAAATATGCAATCGGGAAATTCACCACCCTTAGCCAACGCCAGTACGCCTCAAGCCGTAAAAGCTGCGTCCAAACTCTGCCGCAACGCCAGACTCAAGCGCTCTACATCATTGATCTCATCGTCGTGGAAGATTGTCGCCATGCCCATCCGGCCCGCGGTTTCCAAATTGCGACGGCTGTTGTCGATGAACAGGCACTGCTCTGCCCGCAAGCCGCACAATGCCAATGCGTGCCGAAAGATTTCCCCATCCGACTTGTCCGCGCCGATCGCCGCGGATACCACGATGGGATCGAACAACCCATCCAGTCCGTGCAAAGCGCGCAAACAGTCCATCCTGTCCTGTTTGTTGTCGGTAATGATGCCCAATCGGAAACTACCTCGCAGCCGCCACGCCAACGCCAGCACGCCCTCATTCATTGGCGTGCTGCGGAAGGCCTCATCCAGCAAAGCGAAATCGATATCCGCCTCCAGCTCGCGGCATAGATTGGGCCAGATGTCGCGATGGCTGAGCCGTCCAAGCAGCAGCGCGCCGTTGTAGCACTCCATCACTCGATCCACGCGCTCGAATCCCAATCCGGTCGCGTTACCCAGATAACGGTTGGTGGTGTCGGAACCGTATTTATCGGTAGTCAACACCCCGTCGAAATCGAAAAATACTGTCGAAATCATGCGGCCCAGCCCTCAAGCGCGCGGCAGCGGCCGCCCACCTCCACCCACTCGCCGCCGAACCGCGCCCTTAGTTCGCAAGGATTGCCATGCCAATCGCCCTGCCTCAACACCAGCGCCCGACGCAAATGCAAACTCAGCGCCGCGGCGGCCACGCCGGTGGCGGCGTCCTCCAACGCAGGATCAAGGTGATTGAAATTGCGGCCTTGATACACGGCGCCATCCAGTCGGGCATAGGCATAGCAGCCATTGACGCCGGCCTCCCTGCCCCAGGCAACGATGCGGGCCAGGTCAGGCGTCAACCGCCGCAAGCTTTCGGCATTGTCCAACTCAACCAGCAGCTTGGCGCTGCCGGCCGAAACCAGCGCCGGAGCTGAAACCATGGACGTGGGCGGACACCCCAGCGCCTCCGCCAGCCATGCCGTCGATGGGGCATCGGCCGCCACGGCTTGCTCCCGCAGGCGAAACAGGATGGCGTCGCCCTCTTCATCAAGCAGCAAGCGCTGGCCATTGGCGGTGCGCACCGCGGCGGGCAGCTTGCCATCGCGCCGCCGCAGCCACGCGGCGGCGGCCAGCGAGGCATGCAGACACAGCGCGCTGCGTGCATGGGGATAGTAATAATCCAAGGCCGCGGCCTCGTCCGGCTCCACGCCCGGATCGATGAACACGCAAGCCGGCGCATGCAGGCCGCGCGCCATCTCCTGCCGTTGGGCGGCGCTCAAGCGCTCGGCTTCCGGGCCATGACACACCAGCGCCAGATTGCCGCTTTCCGGCCCCCGGCCGAAACAACGGAAAGCATCCCAAGCCAATGCAAAACTCCCTTGCTGATTGCTGCGCGGCAGCGCGCCAATCTAAAATGTCAAAATCATAACCATAATCCAAACCATGCACACGCCTGAAATCGTCATCCAGAACCACATTCCGCCCAACGAGGCCGACATCATCGAGAACGGGCTGAACCGCTATAACGACGACATCGCCGGCTATGCCGACCGCCAGACGCTGGCGGTGCTGGCGCGCGACCCCTTCAGTGGAGAGGTTTTCGGCGGCGCCTACGGCCGCAGCTCGCTCGGCCTGCTGTTTCTGGACCTGTTCCATTTGCCCGAGTCGCTGCGCGGCCGCGGCGTGGGCAGCCAAATACTGACGGCCTTCGAGGATGAAGGACGCCGGCGCGGCTGCCGCCATGCCGTGCTGTACACCATCAGTTTCCAGGCTCCGGGCTTTTACCAAAAACACGGCTGGCAGGTTTTCGGGGAAATCCCCTGCGATCCGCCTGGAACCAGCCGGATTTTCCTGCGCAAAGCGCTGTAGCCCAAGCCGACGCGGCGGCGCGGCTCACGCTTTCTTATCCAGCAAAAAGCGCGGCCCGCTTCCCTTCTCCCCCGCCTCGTCGTCCGGGTTGTACAGCTTGCAGCGCTCCAGAGACAGGCAGCCGCAGCCTATGCAGCTGTCCAGCTGGTCCCGCAGCCGGCATAGCGCGTCTATCCGCGCCTGCAGCAACGGGCGCCAGGCCTGCGAGATCTTGGCCCAGTCGTCGGCCGTCGGCGTGCGCTGCGACGGCAGCTCGGCCAGCGCCGCGCCGATGTCCTGCAGGCTCATGCCCATCGCCTGAGCTACGCGGATGAACGACACCCGGCGTATCGCATCGCGGCGATAGCGCCGGGTCTTGCCCGCCTCGCCCACGCTGTGGATCAGCCCTCTCGCCTCGTAAAACCGCAAGGCGCTGGCCGCCACGCCGGTGCGCTTGGCCAATCGGCCGATGGTGATGGCGCTATCTTCCATATTCGCATTGATTTAAAGTTAACTTTAACTTTGATACTAGCATGGCAATCATTCATTACACGAACGACATGAGCCATATCCAGATCGTCTATTATTCCAGCGGCGACAGCACCCACCGGCTGGCCGAAGCCATCCAGAAAGGCGCGGCCGAATATGGCCACGCCCGCCTGCTGCGCATACTGCCGCAACATATCCAGCACGGCCGCTACCCGATCCAGGCCTTCGCCGACGAGCTGCAGGACGCCAGCGCCATCATCTTCGGCAGTCCCACCTTCATGGGCGGGCCCGCCGCGCAGTTCAAGGCCTTCGCCGACGCCAGCAGCGCCAACTGGTGCCGCCAGGCTTGGGCCGACAAGATCGCCGCCGGCTTCACCATAGGCGGCAACCTGAACGGCGACCAGCAATGCACGCTGGCCTACTTCTCCACGCTGGCCGCCCAGCACGGCATTCTGTGGTGCGGGCTGGAGATCGCCGCCGGCTACAGCCCGGAGGGGCTCAACCGTCTGGGTTGCCAGCTGGGCGCCACCGCGCACAGCCCGGATGGCAAGCTGCACTCGTCCGACCTGGCCACCGCCCGCCATCTGGGCCGGCGCGTCGCCCGGCTGGCCAACCGCATGAGCGCCGCCGCGCTCAAAAAGGAGCAACAGACATGACACCCGACATCCATGGCATAGACCACATCCACGTCTACGCGCGCGACCGCGCCGCCGCCGAAGCCTGGTACCGCCGCGTGTTTGGCCTCATCCGCGTGCCCGAGCTGGAATCCTGGAGCCCCGGCCGCGGCCCGTTGACCGTCGCCAATGCGGCCGGCACGCTCAAGCTGGCGCTGTTCGAACGGCCCGAAGTCGTTCCTGGGGCTGTGATCGCGCTGGGCGTGGATGCCGACGGCTTCCTACAATGGCGCGCCCATCTGCGGAGAGAGCTGGGCACGCAGCCGGAAGCCGTGGACCACGAGCTTTCTTGGTCGATGTATTTCCTCGATCCGGACGGCAACGGCTACGAAATCACCAGCTACGATTACGCGGCCCTGAAGATCGGGCTGGCGCAAGACTGAAGGCCCAATGAAAAACCTCCCGCAGCGCCATGCTCGGGAGGCTTGTCCTCTTGTCCGGCCAAGCGGCCGGAAATATCCGCCCATGCCGGGCGGTCGGGTTCGGCGATGGCGCAGCTCAAGCGCGGCCGGCTAGTGAGGAACGATGACGGGGGCTTCCGGCGCATGCTTCTTCTGATGCTTGGCGGCCCGTTTCTCCTTTGGCGTCATCAACGGCTGTTTCTTCGACTCTTTGCTGGTGTGTCTGGATTTGCTCATGATTCGCTCCTGATTTAGTCGAGCGTCGGCATGACCGACACCGGCCTCAGTATAGTAAGAATCGCCAGGGATGTTAGAAACGCAACAAAAATGCGCGCAACATCTTGCCTTGCATCAAATATCTTGCCAAATCAATAAATGCCATTATCATTCAAATTCACGCCAAACAAAGCTCGCACCGAGCCAAAGGCGGCGACAAAACGACAAAGGAATCCATGATGAAGCATTTTCTGTCCACGCTCGTCCAGCTTTGCAACGTAGCAGGCCGCCCTGGCCACCGCCGCGTCAAGCACCGCTGAGCCACGCTCGGCTCCATAGCCGCCGCGCCGGCGGATGAGCATGCCAGCCATGAGCCGCGCTCATCCACTTGCGCGGCGTTTCCTTTGCTTACAGAATGCATGCAACCACCCTCCCGGAGCCGGCATGAACACTGTAGCAACCCCGCAATTGGACACCATTCCGCAACGCATCGCCTCGCTGCGCGCCGCGATGAAGAACGCCGGCGTCGACGCCTGTCTGGTGCCCTCGTCCGACCCGCATATTTCCGAATACCTGCCCAAGCGCTGGCAGGCGCGCCAATGGCTGTCCGGTTTCACCGGATCGATGGGCACGCTGATCGTCAGCGCCGACTTCGCCGGCGTCTGGGCCGACGGCCGCTACTGGGTCCAGGCCGAGCAGGAACTGGCCGGCACCGGCGTTGAGTTGATGAAAATCGACACCGCCGCCAGCAGCTTGCACCTGCAATGGCTGGCGGACACGCTGAAGCCTGGCCAGACGCTGGCGGTGGACGGCGATGTGCTGGGCCTGGCCGCGGCCAAGGCGCTGCAAGCCGCGCTGGAGCCGCGCGGCGTCGCCCTGCGCACCGACATCGACCTGATCGACGCGATCTACCCCGGCCGCCCGGCGCTGCCCGCCGCCGCCGTCTACCAGCATGACGGCGCCTACGCGCCGGAAAGCCGCGCCGCCAAACTGGCCCGCGTGCGCGAAGCGATGCGCGCGGCCGGCGCCGAGCGCCACTTCATCTCCACGCTGGACGACATCGCCTGGCTGTTCAATCTGCGCGGCGCCGACGTCAGCTACAACCCGGTATTCATCGCCCACGCTCTGGTCGAGGCCGGTTCGGCCACGCTGTTCGTCGCGCCGGGCAAGATAGACGCCGCCCTCGCCGCCCAGTTGGCAGCCGATGGCGTCTGGGTGAGCGATTACGCCGAAGCCAAGCCCGCTCTGTCCGCGTTGCCCGACGGCGCGCTGCTGATCGACCCGCGCCGCGTCACGCTGGGCCTGCGCCAGGCGGTGGCGGACGGCGTCAAGGTGATCGAGGCGATCAACCCCAGCACGCTGATGAAATCGCGCAAGAGCGCGGCCGAAGCCGAGCACGTGCGCCGCGCGATGGAGCAGGACGGCGCGGCGCTGGCCGAGTTCTTCGCCTGGTTCGAAGCCAACGTCAACCAGGCCCGCATCACCGAGCTGACCATAGACGAAGAAATCACCGCCGCCCGCGCGCGCCGCCCGGGCTTCGTCTCGCCCAGCTTCGGCACCATCGCCGGCTTCAACGCCAACGGCGCGCTGCCGCACTATCACGCCACCCCGGAAGCGCACAGCGAGATCAAGGGCGATGGCCTGCTGCTGATCGACTCCGGCGGCCAATACCTGGGCGGCACCACCGACATCACCCGCGTGCTGGCTGTCGGCAGCCCTTCCGCCGAGCAGAAGCGCGACTTCACCCTGGTGCTGAAAGGCACGCTGGCGCTGTCGATGGCCCACTTCCCGCGCGGCACGCTGTCGCCGATGCTGGACGCGCTGGCGCGCGCGCCGCTGTGGCAGCACGACATCGACTTCGGCCACGGCACCGGCCACGGCGTAGGCTATTTCCTCAACGTGCACGAGGGCCCGCAGAGCATCTCGCGCGCCGTGCCGGAACCGCACATGGCGATGCAGGAGGGCATGATCACCTCGATCGAACCGGGCGTGTACCGCGCCGGCCAATGGGGCGTGCGCATCGAAAACCTGGTGCTGAACGTGGCGTCGGAGCAAAACCAGTTCGGCGACTTCCTGAAGTTCGAGACGCTGACGCTGTGCCCGATCGACCGCCGCTGCATCGACCACTCGCTGCTGACCCGGCCGGAGATCGACTGGCTGAACGGCTACCACGCCGAAGTGCGCGCGCGGCTGCTGCCGCTGGTGGACGGCGCGGCGCGCGACTGGCTGCTGGCCAACACCGAAACGCTGTAAACTGCGGCGACACCCGTCGACAGGCCATGCCCCGCGGCATGGCCTGTTTCGTTTTTGCAAGGAAAGATCGATGCCGTTCGACCGCCTGGCCGACCTGCGCCTGTTTCAGGACGCCTCCCTGCTTGGCAGTTTCTCCGCCGCCGGCCGCAAGCACGGCCTGTCCCCCGCGGCCGCCAGCGCCTGCATCCAGCGCATGGAAGCCGCGCTGGGCGCCCGCCTGTTCCAGCGCACCACCCGCCGGCTGCGGCTGACCGAAGCCGGCGAAACCTATCTAACGTACTGCCGGCAGGCGCTGGAGCTGCTGGAGGAAGGCGAGCACCGGCTGCAGCAGGAACAGCGGGAGCTGAGCGGCGTGATCCGCCTGTCCGCGCCGTCCGACCTGGGCCGCAACCAGTTGCTGGGCTGCCTGGACCGCTTCGGCGCCGAACACCCCGCCGTGCATTTCTCGCTGTCGCTCAGCGACACGCCGGCCGACCTGATCGGCGACGACATCGACCTCGCCATCCGCTATGGCCAGCCCGCGGACAGCAGCCTGGTGGCTCGGCAGCTGGCCGCCAGCCGCCGCGTGGTCTGCGCCGCGCCGGCGCTGCTGGAAAGGCTGGGCATGCCCAGCCACCCTCAGGATCTGGCCGCGCTTCCCACCCTGACGCTGATGACCGGCCACGGGCCGATGAACGAATGGCGCTATCGAGACATGGGGGAGGCCAGAACGCTGCGGCTGGTGCGCGCGCGCCAGAGCAACGACGGCGAGGTGCTGCGCCGCTGGGCGGTGCAGGGCCTCGGCTTCGCCTATAAGTCGCAGCTGGACATCGCCGCCGATCTCGCCGCCGGCCGGCTGGCGACAGTGCTGGACGACTACTTCACCGAGCCCGCGCCGCTGCATCTGCTCTACCCCGGCCATCGCCTGCAGCCGGCGCGGATACGGCGACTGGTCGACTTCCTGTTGGCGGAATTCTCACGATAAGGCCAAGTTACGGGCATGAGGCCGTCGCGCCGCAAGCGCTCGTGAATGTCAGGCCAGCGTGCTGGGGCGCAATCTCGGGACGCGCAATCTAGCCGATATCGCCGAACGCGGCCCCAGGACTGATGGGTTGAGAGCCATAATAACTAGGCCGGCCGCAGGGCCGCCGAGCGCGCCTAACCGCGCTCCACGGCCAAGCCCGCGGCCTTCCAGTCCGGATAACCGTCCATCAACCGTCGCGCCGGCCGCCCAGCAGCCCGCAGCATCGCCACTGCCTGCGCCGACAGCGCGCAATACGGCCCGCGGCAGTAGGCAACAATCTCCAGCGCCGGCGGAAGCTCGGCCAACCGGCGCTCCAGCTGCTCCAGCGGCAGGCTCATGGCGCCGGGCAGATGCCCCTGGAGATACTCTTCTCGCGGACGCACATCCAGCAGCAACACGTCGCCATCGCGCAATCGCGCCAACAAGGCCTCGCGTGACATGCCCTCCGCGCCGCCGGCCAAGCCGGCGGCCAGCCGTCCCAATTCCGCCCGCCGATGCTCCACGCATTGACGCAGCGCCGCCAGCAATGGGATCACCGGCCCCTCGCCCAGCCGATATCGCACATGCTTGCCGTCCCGGCGCGACAGCACGAAGCCGGCGCGCTTGAGTTGCTGCAGATGCTGCGAGGCGTTGGCCACGCTCAAGCCCGCCTGCTCGGCCAAAGCTTCCACGCTCCACTCCCCCTGCGCCGCCAGCTCAAGCAGCAGCAAGCGATGCGGGCTGCCCAGCGTACGCGCCAGCTCGGCGAATTCATCCAGCGCGCCATGCCTCGCCACATCCAAGCCCATTGACATCTCCGCCTCCATCGCATCATCATTCAATCAATAAATTGAATGATAGTTTATCAAAACTTAGACTCACCTGCGAATCGAGACAAGAAAGGCATTCCCAATGGACAAGGCATGGCAATCGCTGCTGCCCTACGCGGCGGCGCTGGGCATAGGGGCGACCCTGATCATGGATGCGTGGGCGCTGTTGCTGAAACGCGGCTTCGGCATTCCATCGCTGGATTACGCGATGGTCGGCCGCTGGCTGGGCCACCTGCCGCGCGGCCATTTCCGCCATGACGGCATCGGCCGCTCCGCCCCCATCCCCGGCGAAAAAGCGCTGGGCTGGGCTGTGCACTATTTGATCGGCATGCTGTTCGCCTACTTGCTGCTGGCGCTGTGCGGCCCGGCCTGGCTGGCCCGGCCCACGCTGCTCCCGGCGCTGGCTTTCGGCCTGCTAAGCGTGGCCGCGCCCTTCCTGATTCTGCAACCGGGAATGGGGGCCGGCATCGCAGCCCGCAACACGCCCAACCCCAAGGCCGCCAGGCTTCGCAGCCTGTCCGCGCACGCGGCGTTCGGCCTGGGTTTGTATCTCGCGGCGCAGTCTTTGGCGATCTTGCGTTTTTGACGCCGAAAAATCGCTCCGCAACCTCCGGTTAGCAGGTATTAGCAATCTTTCCGTACCGTTCGGGCCAAACCGGCAATACAATGCAGCGCAAAGATTCATCGGCGCCGTCCGCGCCCAACAGCAACACGGAACAACAATGAGAATTTTCCCTCTGCTAAGCCTCGGCCTGCCCCTGCTTTCCACCCTGGCCCAGGCCGCCGCGCAACCGGCCGAATCCCCGATAGACCGTTACGGCCAGCAGATTTTCAAGAACAGCAGGGCCATCGGCATGACCATGGTGGTCATCGACAAGAATCAAACCCAGATGCGCTTCTACGGCGAGACCCGGTCCGGCAGCCGGCAGACGCCGGACGCCGATTCGCTGCTCCGCATCGCCAGCATCAGCAAGGCCATGACCGGCGAAGTGTTGAGCGCGCTGACCCTGGACAGAAAAGTGAAGCTGGACGACCCGCTGCAGAAATACGCGCCGGCCGGCGTGGCGCTGCCGTCGGCGGGACAATCGATCACCCTGCTCAACCTCGCCACCCACACCAGCGGCGTGCCGCGCGAAATGCCGGGCGAAAAGCCCAAGGACACGCCGGTTTTCGTCTGGCCCAATGTCCAGCAACGCTGGAGCTGGCTGTCCGGCACCAAGAACAAGCTTGCGCCCGGACAGCGCGCCCAGTATTCCAACCTCGGCTTCGACCTGCTGGCCGACGCGCTGTCCCGCGCCTCCGGCAAGCCCTATCCGGTCCTATTCCGGGAAAAAATCACTGTCCCGCTGGGCATGAAGGACACCACCTTCAGCCCCAGTCCCGCCCAGTGCGCGCGGCTGATGGAAGGCTACGGCGCCAGCCCCTGCGTGGACACCACGGCGGCGATAGGCAGCGGCGGGATTTATTCCACTCCCCGCGACATGCAGCGCTGGCTGCAGGAGCTGCTCCACCCGCAGAACGAGGCCCGCCGCCAGTTGCGCGACCAGACGCTGCGCATGCATTTGCAGCGCGCCGACCTGAGCAGCCTGCGCGGCATGGACGTGGCCGGCCAGGCGGACCAGCTGGGCCTGGCGTGGATACGGATGGAGCCCAGCCCCAACTCGCCGGAAATCATCCAGAAAACGGCGGGCGGCGGCGGCTTCCTGGGCTACGCGGCGCTGGCGCCGCGCAACGACGTCGCGGTATGGGTGGGCCTCACCCGCAGCGGCGGCACCCACTACCAGCATCTGAGCAACGGCGTGAACAAGCTGGTGGCCGAACTGAGCGGCTACAAGCCGGTTGCCGCGCCAATGCCCAAACCCACGTTGGCCAAAGGCAAGGCCGCCCGCGGCAAGGCGGCGATCGCCCAGGCGGCTCCGGCCAAGCCGCGCGCGAAAAAGGCCGCGCGGAAAGCCGCCGGCCCCAAGACTGCCGTCGCGAAGAACGGCGCCAAGAAGAAAACCCACTTGGTCAAGACGTCGGCACACCGGGCGCAGTGAGCGCGAAGCGCGCGATCTCGTCCTTGCGCATGAAGCGCACGCCGGGATGGCCCTGCGCGTAGCGGATGAAGGTCTCCAGCGCCTTCACCCGCGCCGGCGTGCCGGAGATGCGGTCGTGGGTGCTGATCGACATCATCCTGCGGCGATGGCCGGCCTCCTGGTACAGCAGGTCGAACTCGGCCTTCAGGTCAGCCAGATAGGCATCCGCGGTCAATGCCGGCGAGTCGTAACGGACGATATCATTGTTGCGCAGCGTGTACGGCACCACCATGAACGGCTTGCCGTTCACCGGCACCGTGAACGGCTCGTCGCGGCTGATGTCGTCGATGTGGTAGACGAAGCCCAGCTCTTGCAGGATGCCCAGCGTGTTGGGCGTGCCGCGCAGCCAGAAGGCGTTGAAGCCGATCGGCCGCGTGCCGGTGGCGCGCTCGATGCTGGCGATGCTGGCCTGGTAGCCAGCCCGCTCCTGTTCCGGCGTCATCGAATACTGCGGCTCCCAGGTCTGGCCGTGGCCGGCCGCTTCATGGCCGCGCTCGACGATCTCGCGCGCCAGCCGCGGATTGCGGTCCACCGCCTGGCCCACCATGTGCGAGGTGATCTTGACGCCGGTGCGGTCCCACAGGTCCAGCATGCGCGGGATGCCCTCCTTCACGCCATAGTCGTACCAGGTCTGCATCGGCAGATCCGGATACTTCGGATCCAGCGGCGGAAACGGCCCGCCGGCGCCGCGCTCCGGCTGCGCGCCGGCCTCGAACTGCATGGAGATGGAAATCACCAACCGGGTGTCTCCCGGCCAGAATCCGGTTTGCTCATGCTTGTTTTGCGTCATTTTTCCTGTCCTTCCCTTTGCCGCCCAGGCCTGCCCTTGCCCCATGGCCAGGCTCGCGCCTCCGGCCGTGGCGCTGGCCAGAAACTGGCGGCGGTTGATTGCTAGCGTTCTCTTCATCGCGTCCTCCGGCTACAGCAAACCGCCGCCATCCACATCCAGCACCGCGCCGGTGAGGAAGGCATTGCCCATCGCGAACAGATAAGCTTGGGCCAAATCCTGCGGCCTGCCCACCCTGCCCAGCGGCAGCCCGGACGCGATCCGCGCCATCGCCGCCCCGCGCCCTTCCGCGCCGGGCTCGCCCCACAGCTCGGTGTCCACCACGCCGGGACTCACCGCGTTGACCCGGCGCGGAGCCAGCTCCTTGGCCAGATTCCTGGCCGCTGCCTCCAGCGCCGCGTTGACCGTGCTCTTGAGCAAGCCGCCGGCGCTGTATTTGCGCGACAGCAGGCCTGACGTGAAAGTGATGGAGGCATCCGCGGCCAAGTAAGGCAAGGCCTGCTGCGCCGCCAGAAGATTGCCGAACAACTTCACCTCGAAGGTCTGGCGCAGATCGTCGCCCGTCATGTCCTCCAACCTCGGCGAGCCGACCCGCGCGCCGGCGGTCAGAATCAGATGGTCGATGCGGCCGATGCCGGCGAAGGCGTTGCGCAGGCTGTGCAGATCAGTGACGTCGGCCCGCAGGCTCTGCCAGGGGCCGGGCTGGGCGACGGAACGGCCCAGCACGTAAACCTGGGCGCCGGCGTCAGCCGCGGCCTGCGCCACAGCCCGCCCGATGCCGGAGGTGCCGCCCAGAACCGCCACCGTTTTTTGCCGCAGAAAATCCGTGGCCGCGCTCATGGCTTCAGCGCTCCCAATTGCTTCAACAGGGTCAGGTTGTCTTCCAGATGCCAGTTCTCGGCGATGCGGCCGTTTTTCACCCGGTAGAGGTCGAAAGCCTGGAAATCCACCGCCTGGCCTGCGCCCTGGACATCGCCGAACTTGCCGCTGAAATGGCCGGTGAAATGCAGGCGCAGCGCCACCCGGTCGGCGGCCAGCACCATATCGGTGACTTCCACCTTCAGATCCGGCACGGCGGCGCGGAAGGTTTGCGAAGCCTGCAACGGCCCGGCCGTACCCTGGCGCCGCCCCTCGGGCAGCGTGCGGTCGAGAAAGTCCGGGTCCAGCGCCAGCTCGGCGTAGCGCGGATCGCCGGTGTTCCAGAAGGCGGCGTAACGCAAGGCCGCCAGTTTCACCGCGGCGGCATTTCCGCCGTTGCGTTCGGAAAACACCCGCGCCGGTTGCGGCAACGCATCGGCGGCCATCGCGGCGCAGGAAACGAACGCCAGCAGGCTGGCGCTTATCAGATTGGGAAGACGGTTCATATCGGCTCCTGGTTGCTGGTTTGCTTGGGAGTCGATTATTGTCCTGCCAGGCCCAATTGATAATTAGCCTGAAGATTGGATGATTTTACAGTTTAATTTGAAAATAATCCCAAACCAAAGCAAGGAGCCGCACAAGCCGGCAGTGACGGCCAAAGCCGCGGCGCGGCGCCACGCCCGAAGAAAAGACCCGCCAGCATGCCGTGCTCCATCAAACCGGGGACAATAAAAAAGCGACCCGAAGGTCGCTTTTTCGCACGCTGCGCCTGCTCAGGCGCGCACGTCGAGATTTTGTCCCAGATGGGCGGGATTGGAAGCCTGGATCTGCTGCGCGGACTGTTCCGCGCCCTGCAGCAGGGTCATGGCCGCCTGCGATTGCGCCTGCATCGCCTTTTTCAGCACCAGAGCCTGCGCATTGGTGCTGACATTCGCGCTCACTTGACTTAATCCATCCATACCCCAACCTCCACGTTTGACATGCTGCCATTGCTTGCAGTGTAGCGGCCCGCAGGCCTGCTGTCACAACAAAACTGCTAGAATGTCAGCCAATCCACCCCTTTTGACGACAGGAAAACACACATGAGCGCACCCCGTCACAGCCCTCTGCTGATTCTTGGCTCCGGCCCGGCCGGCTACACCGCAGCGGTCTACGCCGCCCGCGCCAACCTGAAGCCGGTAATCATCACCGGCATGGCCCAGGGCGGCCAGCTGATGACCACCACCGACGTGGATAACTGGCCTGCCGACGCGGAAGGCGTGCAGGGGCCGGAGCTGATGCAGCGCTTCCAGCAGCACGCCGAGCGCTTCGGCACTGAAATCCTGTTCGACCACATCCACACCACCCACCTGAGCGAGAAGCCGATCCGCCTGGTGGGCGACGCAGGCGAATACACCTGCGACGCGCTGATCATCGCCACCGGCGCTTCCGCCCAATACCTGGGCCTGCCGTCCGAAGAAGCTTTCTCCGGCAAGGGCGTGTCCGCCTGCGCCACTTGCGACGGCTTCTTCTACCGCAACCAGGACGTGGCGGTGGTCGGCGGCGGCAACACCGCGGTCGAAGAAGCGCTGTACCTGGCCAACATCGCCAAGCACGTCACCCTGATCCACCGCCGCGACACCTTCCGCGCCGAGAAAATCCTGGTCGACAAGCTGATGAGCCGCGTCTCCGAGGGCAAGATCAGCCTGAAGCTGAATGCCACGCTGGACGAAGTGCTGGGCGACAACACCGGCGTGACCGGCGTGCGAGTGAAGCTGAACGACGGCGCCAGCGAAAACCTGGCGCTGACCGGCGTCTTCATCGCCATCGGCCACAAGCCCAACACCGACATCTTCAAGGGCCAGCTGGAAATGGACGCCACCGGCTACCTGATCACCAAGGGCGGCCGCGACGGCAACGCCACCCTGACCAGCATTGACGGCGTTTTCGCCGCCGGCGACGTGCAAGACCACATCTACCGCCAGGCAGTGACCAGCGCCGCCTCCGGCTGCCAGGCCGCCCTGGACGCCGAGCGCTATCTCGACAGCCTGAAGTAAGCGCCGGAACCCTGCATCATGAAGACCTTCAAGGACACTCTGAAGGGCCTTCGCCAGACGCTGCGCCAGGCCGCCCCGCCGCGGACGGCCTTGCCGCAGCCTGCAGTGCCCGAGGAGGCGGATTTCCGCCAGTCGGTCGGCAAGGTCAAGCCGCTAAAGCCTGACGACCGCCACCACCCTCAGCCTCCCAAGCCCAGTCCCCGTCCGCGCAAGCCCAGCCAGGGCCCGGCGCTGCACGCGGCCGCCTGCCAGGAAATCCTGCAGCATCAGATAGGCTGGTTCGAACCCACCCACCAGTTGCAGCAGTACGCCCGCCCCGGCATGCCGTCCGCCACGCTGAAACGGCTGCGCCAGGGCAACTGGCCGGTTTGCGCCCAGCTGGACCTGCACGGCTACACCCGCCATCAGGCGCAGGACGCGCTGGCGCTGTTCATCCACCGCGCCCGCCACCGCGGCCAATGCGTGAAAGTGATCCACGGCAAGGGATTCGGCTCGCCGCAGGGAGAGCCGGTGCTGAAAAAACTGGTGCGCAGCTGGCTGCAGCACCACCCCGACGTGCTGGCTTTCTGCGAGGCGGAAACCGGCGGCGCGGGCGGCTCGCTGCTGGTGCTTTTGCGCCGGCCCGCGCCCGGAGAAATCCATGACGAAGGATAACGTGACAACCGCAAGGATAATCCGCTAAGCTCCAAACAAGGCGGACCCCTGCACACTACCAGGAGTTATGCATGACAGGCACACCCTGCCCCGACTTCACCCTGCCCGGCACCGCCGGCGCCGATTTTCAGCTCTCCTCCAGCCGCAAGCCGCTGGTGATCTACTTCTACCCCAAAGACAACACGCCCGGCTGCACCAATGAAAGCATGGCTTTCCGCGACCTCCATCCGGAATTCGCCGCGCTGGGCGCCGAAATCGTCGGCATCTCCCGCGACAGCCTGAAGTCCCACCACAACTTCAAGGCCAAGCTGGAGCTGCCGTTCGAGCTGCTGTCCGACGCCGAGGAAACCGCCTGCGGCCTATTCGGCGTCATCAAGATGAAAAACATGTACGGCAAACAAGTGCGGGGCATCGAGCGCAGCACTTTCGTCATCGATGCCTCCGGCAAAGTGTCGCGCGAATGGCGCGGCGTGAAAGTGCCCGGTCACGCAGAGGAGGTGCTGGCGTACGTCAAGACGTTGAAGTAGCAAGCCGTAGCCGCCCGGCCGACCGGCCGGGCCAGAACATGAACAAGGGGACCACATCATGGCCGGCCGTAAAAAGACCACCGCGTGCAAACTGTTCGTACTGGATACCAACGTACTGTTGCACGACCCCACCTGTCTGTACCGCTTTGAAGAACACGATGTGTTCATCCCCATCATCACGCTGGAAGAACTGGACACCCACAAGAAGGGCATGTCCGAAGTGGCGCGCAACGCCCGCCAGGCCAGCCGCTTCCTCGACGACATCATCAGCGGCAAAGAACTGGACATTTCCGAAGGCATCCCCCTTAAGCATGCCAGCCGCGACGCCGCCAGCGGCAAGCTGATCCTGCAGACCCAGGCCATCAACGGCACTCTCCCCTCGTCGCTGCCCATGGGCAAGGCCGACAACCAGATTCTCGGCATCGTGATGGCGCTGAAGGAGCACTACCAGGGCCGCGCCGTCATCCTGGTGTCCAAAGACATCAACATGCGCATCAAGGCCCGCGCGCTGGGCCTGGAAGCCGAAGACTACTTCAACGACAAGGTGCTGGAAGACACCGACGTGCTGTACACCGGCACGCGCGAGATCGAGCAGATATTCTGGGAACGCAACAGCAAGGACATGAAGTCTTGGCAAGACCACGGCCGCAGCTACTATCAGCTGGCCGGACCGGACTGCAACGGGCTCTACGTCAACCAGCTGCTATGGCAGGAGGGCGAAAAACCGTTCCAGGCGCGGGTCATCAAGGTGGAAGGCAAGACCGCGGTCCTGGAAACGCTGAAAGACTACAGCCACAACAAGAACAACGTCTGGGGCATCACCGCGCGCAACCGCGAACAGAACTTCGCGCTGAACATGCTGATGGACCCCAATGTCGACTTCATCACCCTGCTGGGCCAGGCCGGCACCGGCAAGACGCTGCTGACGCTGGCGGCGGGGCTGGCGATGACGTTGGAGCAGAAAATCTACAGCGAGATCATCATGACCCGCGTCACCGTGCCGGTGGGCGAGGACATCGGCTTCCTGCCCGGCACCGAGGAGGAAAAGATGGCGCCGTGGATGGGCGCGCTGGAGGACAACCTTGACGTGCTGAACAAGAGCGACGACGACGGCGGCGATTGGGGCCGCGCCGCCACCCGCGACCTGATCCGCAGCCGCATCAAGGTGAAAAGCCTTAACTTCATGCGCGGCCGCACCTTCCTCAACAAGTACCTGATCATCGACGAGGCGCAGAACCTGACGCCGAAGCAGATGAAGACGCTGATCACCCGCGCCGGCCCCGGCACCAAGGTGGTCTGCCTGGGCAATGTCAGCCAGATCGACACGCCTTACCTCACCGAAGGCAGTTCCGGCCTGACCTACGTGGTGGACCGCTTCAAGGGCTGGGGCCACTCGGCCCACATCACGCTGCAGCGCGGCGAGCGCTCGCGGCTGGCCGACTACGCCGGCGAAGTGCTGTAAGCGCAAGGGGCGCGGCGAGCTCTTCCGCCCGCCGCGCCCCGAATGGCGAAACGGCGTCCGCCTCGCCGCGGACGCCGCTTCCCTCCCCCTTACCAGTCTTCCTGTTCGCGCATGCCGCGCAGATAGCCCAGCAGGCACAGCACTGCCACGCCTAGCACCAGCAAATCCAGCGCGAACCATTTCTTCGCGTCCCGCATGCTCTCGCTGCGAGACATCAGCTCGGCCGCGAGCGCCAGCCTTTCCACCCCATCCCGCGGCTCCGCGGCCGCGATTCGCGCCGAGGCCTTGCCCGCGCACACCACGCATACGCGCGGCTGCAGCTCATTTCCCAGCTCATGCCAACTCGCCGCCAGCACCACGGCGCAAAACGCGCAAAACAACAGCAAAAACCTGATCATTCCCATTCAGCGCGCATCCGCGCCGACCTCATCCGCCCAGCCATAAAAACAATCGCCGCCAGGCGCATGCCCCTGCGGCGATTTCCAGCCGGCGTTCCGCACGCCTGCCGATCACTTTCCAACCATTCACATTTTTTAACAATCACTAGGCAGGGTCAATCAATCAATCCCGCTCAGGACAATCCCGCGGCATTCGCGCCACAAAAATGCCATATACATCAAGCAAGCGCCCTCCCCGACTCAGCGCCGGCCTCGCCCCGTCACCGCGTCCGGACCATACAGGCTCCACTCGCTGATCAGCAACATCCCGTCTCCAGTCGCCACCAGCAGTTGTTCGGCATGAGAATAAACCAGGCTGCCCGGCGCGAAGCCATGCGTCTCCACCCACCCCTCTGCGCGATGAATGAAAAAAGTGACGTTGTTGACGACCGCCGCGCACTCGAAATCGCCGAAGGCCCGCACCTGACGCAACAGCTCCGCCGTGGTGCGGTTGAAATCCAGCATCCGGTCGCCGTCGGTCCACAGCGGCCAATAGCTGCCGCCCTCCCCTTGAGGCCTCGCCCCGCTCCACAAGCGTTCAAAATCATGAGCCAGTATATGGCTCAGACGGTGCAGCGCCAGTTGCAGCTTGATGTCCAACATCTGATGGCTGTCGGCCTCTCCCAGCGCGAAACGCTCCTGCGCCAGGATATCCCCCGCATCGAACTCAGGGCTCACTTTATGGCAGGTGCAGCCCCACTCGCGATGCCCCTCCAACAAGGCGCGCACCTGCGGATAAGGTCCGCGCCCCATCGGCAACGGCGAGGGATGGAAATTGACCGCGCGCTTCAGATAGGGCTTCCAGTCTGGAATGCGCCAGTTGTAACTGCCCACCAGCAGCGCTTCGCATCCCAGCTCCGCCAGTTCCTCCAAATCCCGCGGCCGCATCGGCGACAATTGCAGCGGCAGCTTGCGCTGCTCGGCGAAAGCCACCGACATCTTGTTGTGGTGCATCCGGTGGTCCACCGGCGTGCAGAACACCTTCACTGGCTGCCAACCCGCCTGCAGGAACACGTCAAGCACTGGTTTGAAACGATCGGAAAGGGTAATCGCGAAGCGCATGGCATCCACTCAGGGCAAGCAGGCCATCCGGCCCGATGGCTTGGTTATATCATTCGCCCTGCGCGCGCCTTCGGCGATGACACGCAAATTAACAGAAGCAGGCATCCGCCCATACATTCAAGCTGCGATCCTATCCAGCCATCCGCCGAAGGCCTACCCGCAGTCGAAACCCACGGATGGCATAGCAAATCTCCGACAAACCGGTCCGCTACGAGCATGCCGCGCGCCCTGCCCAGACCGATGCCGCGCCTGATCGCCATGCCCGCCGCGCCAGTCGCGCGAAATGCGAACGAGCAAGCAAAGCCCGCCAGCGCCTAATCCACCACGACAAAAGGCCCGGAGGAAACACGCTCCGGGCCAATGTGCTGCAATGAACGGTTATTCAGCCGAGGGGCAAGTGCCCCGATAGGGTATTGAGCTTGCCGACCGCGCGGCGGAAGCGCGCATGCGCGCGGGATACGGTGGATTCGCTGATATCCATCTGCTGCGCGGCGAAGTAGCCTGTCATGCCTTCCACCTCCATCAGCCACACCGCCTCGCGCGAACGTTTCTTCATGCCGATCAGGTCGGCCACCACATTGAAATCGTCCAACTTCATCTTATGCCTCCCCATGTAGTCTCGGTTCCCAGCCTGCGCCGGTGAGCCAAACATGTCCTTGCACCTCAATCATAGATGCTTGCAGAAAAAATGCAGGTAGCACGCAACTCGCGGACCTCGTTTTTTGTTGCAACCGCCAACACTCGCAAAGAGAATTTTTCAGCGACGCGATGAGCGATGCAGCTTATGCAGCACCCCGTACATGCCAGATCGGGAAATGCAGCGGCTTGAATGCTTCCCCATGCAGTCGCCCCAGCCAACTCATGCGGGTTGAATGCCCAAACCGGGGCGACATCCTTCACTTTCGCTCTCCCCTGGCCCTCACTGCGACAAAGCCGCTTACCCTCCGGTGGCTTGCATCTGCGTATAATCCCCTGTGTGCCTTGGTGTTTTGTCCGAAGGCGCTATTGATTCATCGCATTCCGTCGGGACGCAAGCGGTCGCCAGGACTGCTATTTTCTCGCTCCCTAAAATTTTGCAGCACGGCTATATCCCCAATGATCATTCTGAAAAACGTGGCCTTGCGCCGCGGCACTAAAGTCTTGCTGGACGGCGCAACCGTCAGCATCAATCCCGGCGAAAAGGTTGGCCTGGTAGGGCGCAACGGCGCGGGCAAGTCTTCGCTGTTCGCGGTGCTGAACGGCAGCCTGCACGAAGACGGCGGCGATTTCTCCATTCCCAGCCAGTGGCGCATGGCGCAGGTGGCGCAGGACATGCCGGAAACATCGCAAACCGCCACTGAGTTTGTGGTGGAGGGCGATACCTTCTTGCTGGCGGCGCGGCGCGAAGTGGCCGAAGCCGAAGCGGGCGAAGATTACATGCGCATGGCGCATGCCTACACCGCCCTGAACGATGCCGGCGAGCACGACGCGCCCGCCCGCGCCCAGGCGTTGATCCTGGGCCTGGGCTTCAGCGTGGCCGAGTTGCAGCAGCCGGTGAACAGCTTCTCCGGCGGCTGGCGCATGCGCTTGCAGCTGGCGCGCGCGCTGATGTGCCCGTCGGACCTGCTGCTGCTGGACGAGCCGACCAACCACCTCGACCTGGACGCGCTGGTCTGGCTGGAAGCCTGGCTCAAGCAATACGCCGGCACCATGGTGGTGATCAGCCATGACCGCGAATTCCTGGACGCGGTGACCAATGTCACCCTGCACATCGACCACGGCAAGCTGGTGCGCTACGGCGGCAACTACAGCAAGTTCGAGGACATGCGCGCCGAGCAGATGATTCTGCAGCAGGCCGCGCTGGCCAAGCAGCAGGAAAAAATGGCTCACCTGCAAAAGTTCATCGACCGCTTCAAGGCCAAGGCCAGCAAGGCCAAGCAGGCGCAAAGCCGCGTCAAGGCGCTGGAACGGATGGAGAAGATCGCGCCGGTGCTGGCCGATGCCGAGTTCCAGTTCGAATTCAAGGAACCGGGCAGTTTGCCCAACCCGATGCTGACCATGTCGCAGGCTTCGTTCGGCTATCCGGCGCCGGAAGACGCCGCGGCAGGCACGCCGCCCACCGTGATTGTCAAAGGCGTGAACCGCTCGGTGCTGGCCGGCCAGCGCATCGGCATCCTCGGCGCCAACGGCCAAGGCAAATCCACGCTGGTCAAAACAGTGGCCGAAGCGCTGGCAGCCACCAGCGGCGAGATCATCCGCGGCAAAGGCCTGAATATCGGCTACTTCTCGCAGCAGGAACTGGACGTATTGCGGCCGGAAGACGACCCGCTGCAGCACATGCTTCGATTGGCGCGCGAAACGCCGGCGCAACTGCGTCCGCCGGCCAACGACTGCCGCGAACAGGGTCTGCGCAATTTCCTGGGCACTTTCAATTTCAGCGGCGACATGGTCAAGCAGGCGGTGGGCAGCATGAGCGGCGGGGAAAAGGCGCGGCTGGTGCTGTGCATGATCGTCTGGCTGCGCCCCAATCTGTTGCTGCTGGACGAGCCGACCAACCATCTGGACCTGGCCACCCGCGAGGCCTTGAGCGTGGCGCTGAACGAGTTTGAAGGCTCGGTGATGCTGGTCAGCCACGACCGCGCCTTGCTGCGCGCGGTCTGCGACGAGTTCTGGATGGTGTCGCGCGGCGGCGTCAGCGACTTCGACGGCGATCTGGACGACTACCAGGTCTACCTGTTGGAAGAAGCCAAGCGCCGGCGCGAAGAGGCGGCCGGCAAACGATAAGGGCTAGGCGGCAATGGCGGACCGCCTCCGCCATTGCCGCGCGCGCTTGGCCTGCCGCGGATTCGTGCCCTAGGATGGCAAGGCTTTCTTTGTCCATTAGCCTTGCCCCCTGCAGTCCCGGCTTGGGCTCAGGCGCTGCCCACCAACCCGCGCGCTTTCGACCCCACTTGGGCCGCATCCACGCCGAACATCGCCTGCAAAGCCAATGCCTTGATGTCGGTGACGGACAGCTCCCCTTCGCAGGCGAAAACGCAGTCGCTGATAAACAGCGGCGCATCCGCGGCGGCGCGCGCGGGCAAGCCATGCGATCCCTTGACCACGCCTGCGTCCAAACCGATCACATCCATCAGGCTGCGCATGCCCAAGGCCCGCCTGGCCAGCCGGCTGGCCACAGCCAGCTTGGGGAAACGGATGCTCGGGTCGATGAACAGTTCCGCCGGGTCGTAGCCGGGCTTGCGGTGGATGTCCACCGTGCGCGCGAAGTCCGGCGCCCTGGCGTCGTCCAGCCAGTAGTAATAGCTGAACCAGGCGTCATCCTCGGCCAGCGCGACGAAATCTCCGGCGCGCTCGTGATTCAGGCCCAGCTCGCCGCGTGCGCGCCCTTGCCACACCCCCGCCACGCCCGAGATGGACCGCAGCGCCTCCTCCACTTCCGCCGCCTTGCGCGCGCCCAGCCCGGGCTGCAAATAGACATGGGCGATCTGGTGGTCCGCCACGGCGAACGCCTGGCATTGGCTGGGATCCAGGATTTCCGCACCGGCCTCATGCCGCACCTGCAGCAGGCCCGCTTCGCGCAGATGGCGGTTCAAATGCACCGCGCGGCTCACCGGGGTGATGCCGTACTCTGACACCACCATCACCTGGTAGCCCCGCTCCCGCGCATGGGCGATCAAATCCCCCGCCACCGCGTCGATGTCCCGCAGGGACTGCCGCACCGCGGGATGCCGCAGATCCGGGCCGTGGCGCTGCAGATCGTAATCCAGATGGGGAAGATAGCTCAGCAACAGGCGGGGGCGAAAATCGGCCATCGCCAGCTTGCTGGCTTCGGCGATCCAGCGGCTGGACGCGATGGAGGTGGCCGGTCCCCAGAAATGGAACAAGGGAAACGCCCCCAGTTCCGCAGTCAGCCGGTCCCGCCACTCGGCGGGCTTGGTGTGGCAATCGGGCAGCTTGCGGCCATCGGCCTTGTAGATGGGACGCGGCGTCGCGCCGAAATCATGGCTGGACGCCATGTTGTACCACCAGAACAAGTTGGCGCTGGAAAATTCTGGATCGTGTCGATTGCCCGCTTCCCACAAGCGCTCGCCATGGACCAGGCGGTTGGACTGGCGCCAGAACCAGACCTCAGCCAGCTCGCGGAACAGCCAGCCATTGCCGACGATGCCGTGCTGCTCAGGCGTCAGCCCGGTCAGCATGCTCGCCTGCACCGAGCAGGTCACCGCCGGCACGATATTGTTTAACGCTCTGACAGCGCCTTGGCCGGCAAACTCGGCCAAGCGGGGCGTGTGCTCCCCGATGAGGCGCGATGTCAGGCCAACGATATTGAGCAGAAGCAGCGGTTGCATACATCCACCTTTCCCCTATCACGCGACTCGCGGCGGCTCGGACGAAAAACACGCTGCGACGCGATCCGAATCTGCCATCCCTATTCCGCCTGCCGATATAGGCATTTAAATACCAACAAACTCCACAATAGAATCAAAACAGCCAATCGTCATTGAAATTATCGAAACCCTCCCCTAGAAATACAGCTGATGCTCGCGTCCTTTCCGTATTGGTCGTTTCCGCCGCATCGCAAAATCGCTCAAGACCGTAGCAACCTTATCGAGGAGCTATCGCATGAGTTATCTCCAGTACCCCCGCCTGGCCTTCTCCGGCCTGTTCCAATCCGATGTCTCCACCGTTAACAACGATCCGCGCCATTTCGACAACGCCACCTTTGAACAGCGCTTCCAGGATCCGCGTTACCAGCCCCCTGTGCAGGAAGACGCCGGCAGCGCTCAGATCTCGATCAACAACGGCTGGTGGAACCCTTGGGGCACCGGCATCTTCGGACTGAAGAATTGCGTGGTGCAATCGGCGCTGGGACCGGATGGCCAGGAAATCCTGAGCAGCGGCGAAGACGCCGCCGTCGGCCTGCTCGTGGGCAACGCCAACGACCAGCCTTCCGGCAAGATGGTGGATCTGGATCCGGACTGGCAGCTGGCCTCCTGTATTTACGGCCAAGTGATCACCCTGCGCGCCGCCAACGGACAAGTGCTGATGCGCGGCCAATACGCGCCCAACCCCTTCCGCGACCTGTGGTTCAACCGGGTGGGCAATATATCGGGCGACAGCGCAGCCTCCGCCATCTGGCAGACTCGGCTCACCCATGTGGAATGGAATCTGGACAAGATCGACAGCCCGGTGCTGCAAGCCTTGAAAGCCATCTGCGAGCAACAGGGAAATATCCTGTCGCTGCGGCTGACCACTTACGGCTACGACGACGCATTGGGCGAAAGCTTCTTCTCCTACGGCATCCTGCTGGGAGCCATCGGTCCCGCCTATGAGACCGAGCCCGAATCCTTCATTCTCGGCCGCCGCTTCATTCCAGCCAATAATCTGCTGCCGCCCGACGCTTACCAGCCGCAAGACTATGTTCCCAATGTCGGCTGGTTCAGCGCGCAAGTGGTGACAAACGACAAAACCCAAAACAGCACTCTGTACGTGGACCTCAGCAACGCGCTGCCCTTGGTCTACAAACCCTCCCAAGCTCCGGCAGACGGCAGCCCCCCAAGGCCAATGAGCACGCCGGAAACGACTTACGAGGTGGACGTTCTCTGCGGCAGGGGCAGCGGCAATCCGGCAGCCCCTAAAGAAGGCAATAGCCAACAGCTGTGGCAGCAACCCCTGATCATCGCCCAATTGACGTCGCAGACGCTGCCGACCAGTCCCTATCTGCAGCCGGGACAAACCGTTCCGGCTCCCGCAGCTGCGCAATATCAGCCGCTGGCGACCATCGACATCAGCAATGCCAACCTGCTCAGCCGCAGCGGCATTGTCGCGGTGCCGATTCCTGCGTCCATGCAACCAACCATCAACCAACTGCCGCTGGCGTTGCTGACCTCAGCCAACCCCAATCCCGGCACTGGCTGGGCCTTGCTATTGTGCTGTGAAGGAAGCGGCGGCTGGGAAGTGCGCGCCGACCAATTCGCGCTGCGCCTTGACCCCAATGACGCGACAGCCAACGTTTTGGACTCCGACGTTTACGTCGCGCAATATGGCGTGCCGCTGGCCAATGGCGACGTCACCTTGGCCGTCACCTCCACCGGCCCCCAAGTGGATGTGGGCGACTGTCCCTCCGACACCCCACCGGGAACAACGCCCAAGGCTCCGACCCCCACTTTCAATGTGCCGGCGGAGCAAGTCCGCTTCGTCCAGAACGCTGCGCGCACCGACGCCAACGGCATGGTGAAGCTTACCCTCAACGGTCCGCAGGCTCTGGGCTACCCCCGCTATTACATCGATGGCCAGCTGTTCAACTATGCCTACAACTTCGCGTCAGATCCCTCCGCTCCCAAGTCGGCGGCCCCCCAGCCGACGGTACAGCAAATGTTCGACCAATACGCGATCGTTGTCCGCTCCACCTATGCGGTTCCCGATACGGTCACCTGGGAAGACGTGCAGCCCATCCTGCAACAGTACGCCAACCTGTACCCGGTGATGAGCCAAGGCCTGTTCGACTTCTCCAAGAAGGAACAGGCGGACGCCAACGCCTTCATCCTCAAGTTCGTGCTGGACAAACCGGACGACGACCCGGACCAGATGCCGGTCACCCGGGATCTGTCCAGCAGCAAGCGCCAGGCGCTGATCAAGTATTTCGACAGCGTGCTGCAAGAACAGGGCCGCCCCCCCAGCATGCTGGACATGTTCGGCAAGCGTTGCCCCACCCGAGGCGGAGGCGCTCAAAAAGACTGCCCCCAAGGCTCCGTCAGCTACGGCAAGCCCGACTGCCCGGCTAAATAACCGAGCTTCCATTTCGAAAGGGTACCAATATGCTGCGCATCAAACAGAGCATCATCAATCAATTGCTGAAGGGCTGTAGCCTGGATGAGCTGAAGAAAGCCATCACTACCGCGATCGCGCTCGAGTTCTCCACCATCCCCCCCTACCTGACCGGGCTGTTCTCCATCATGCCCGGCAGCAATCAAAGAGCCTCCGCCCTGATCCAATCCGTAGTCACCGAGGAAATGCTGCACCTGACGCTGGCCTCCAACATCCTGATCGCCATCGGGGGCAATCCGGACATCATCGCCATCGGCCGCTCCCTGGTATATCCGGGACCGCTGCCGGACCAGATCGACAATGATCTGCAGGTGGGGCTGGCCGCGCTCAGCAAACCGCAGCTGAAAAAAGTGTTCATGGCGATAGAACGTCCGGAAACCAAGCCGGGAGAAATCCTGCCTGGCGAGGAAGCGCCGCAACCCACGCCGGTCGACCCCGGCGAGTTCGGCTCCATCGGCCAGTTCTACAAGGCTCTGCTGACCGCCCTGACCATCGCCAACGCCAACAATCCGGAACTGTTCGCCACACCCAGACTGGATCAGCAGCTCGACATCAGCCAATGGTTCCCGCCGGTTCCCACCGCGCCGGCGCAAGGCAAGATCCGGAACCTCGACGACGCGGCGCTGGCGATCAACACCATCGTGATCCAGGGCGAAGGCATCCAGACCGAAGATGACGCCCACGGCAACCAAGAGGGCCTGCGCCTCGAAGGCAAGCCTCGGCATGCCAGGCTGAGCGAGCGGATACTGCCCCGGCATCGCCACGGCGGCGAGGGCGGCGCATCCGCCAACGAGATTTATCCTGGCGACGGCGACGGCAGCTACGCGCACTATTTCAAGTTCGGCGAGATCTTTTACGGCCGCGAGCTGATGCCAGACCCCGAAGCCGTGTCGGGCTGGTCCTACAACGGCGCGCCGGTGCCGCTGGATGAAAGCCAGATCTACAACTTCCTGCCCAATGCCGCCGTCAGCGATTACCTGCCCGGCTCATCCGCATCCGTCGCTGCCCAACGCTTCTACGATGCCTACCAGATGCTGCTGACCAGCCTGAATCAGGTATTCAACGGCAAACCGGCAGCCATGGACCGAGCGATGGGCCTGATGTACCAGCTGAAGCTGCAGGCGCAGCAGGTCGCGCAATGTCCGGTCGGCGGCAATGCGTCCAACCTGATGGCGGCCCCGCCGTTCATGCTGATCCGTTGATCCCCCATGGCTACGCGTTCCCGCAAGCCTTCCGGAACGCGTAGCCTTCGAACAAGGAGATGCCGATGAAACTGGCCGGAACGGACCCTGTTCGCCTACTCCCGACCTCCCGCACCGCAGCAGCGGATGCTCGGCCGGATTCGCATCAACGCGTGCAACTGAGCCATGACTTCAGCGTGATCCACACCCGAGACGCATTCGCCGCGGAAAATCCCTCCCTGCTCCAGGCCCTGCGCCGCCGGGAGCAGGCCAAGCGGCACCGGGTGGCGGTCTTCGTCGACGACGGCGTGCTGCGCGCCTGCCCGGAACTGCCGCGGCGCATCCGCGGCTACGCGGACACGCACGCCGCCCATCTGGAAATAGCCGGAGAGATCGTGCCGCTTCCGGGCGGAGAAGCCTGCAAGAACGATCCCCAGCACCTATGGCGGCTGCTGCAGGCCCTGGCCGACCGCAATATAGACCGCCATTCCTACGCTCTCGCCATAGGCGGCGGCGCGGCGCTGGACGCAGTCGGCCTGGCCGCGTCGCTGTTCCATCGCGGCGTGCGCCACATCCGCCTGCCGTCCACGGTGCTGTCCCAAGCCGACAGCGGCGTCGGCGTCAAAAGCGCCATCAACTGGAACGGCCAGAAAAACCTGATAGGCAGCTTCGCCGTGCCCTGGGCGGTGATCAACGACGCGGCGCTGATAGACGGCTTGCCCGCGCGCGAGAAGCGCGCCGGCATGGCCGAGGCGGTGAAGGTGGCGCTGATCCGCGACGCGTCATTCTTCCACTGGCTGGAAGCCCGGGCCGACGCTCTCGCCCGCTTCGAGCCGCCAGACCTGGAAGAACTGATACAACGCTCGGCGGCGCTGCACCTGCGCCAGATCACCCAGGGCGGCGATCCATTCGAGCAGGGCTCGGCGCGGCCGCTGGATTATGGCCACTGGATCGCCCACAAACTCGAACGACTGAGCGGCCACGCGCTGAACCACGGCGAGGCCGTGGCCATAGGCGTCGCCTGCGACGCGCGCTATTCGACATTGGCCGGACTGCTGCCGGCTGGCGACGAGGCGCGCGTCTGGCAACTGCTGCGCGCGCTGGGCTTCGAGCTATGGCACGAACAGCTGCTGGCCCGCGACGAACGCGGCCGGCTGGCGCTGCTGCAAGGCCTAGGCGAGTTCCGCGAACACCTGGGCGGCGACCTGTGCGTGACCCTGCTGGCGGAGCTGGGCCGCGGCCGCGAAGTGAACGCCATAGACGGCGAACGCGTCATGCAAAGCATCTTCTGGCTGCAGCAGCGGCACGCCTCCGCCCTGCCCGATGCGCGCGCCGACATCAACGAAACCATCTGCGGAGCCGGGCGATGAAACTGGCGCACCTGCCCCTGCCCGCGCATCTCTCCTACTGCACCAACATCCATGCCGGCGACAGCCTGGCCGAGGTCGAGGCCAGCCTGGATGATTTTCTGCCGGCGATCCGCGCCCATCTGGAGGAATGGCAGGCGCTGCCCCCCGACGCGCCGTTCGGCCTGGGGCTGCGGCTGTCCGCCCAGGCGGCGGAAAGCCTGCTGCAGCCAGACACGCTGAGCGCCTTCGCCGCCCGGCTGGAATCGCTGCATGCCTATGTGTTCACCATCAATGCCTTTCCTTGGGGAAACTTTCACCAGAAACCGGTGAAGCAGTCGGTCTACCAACCCGACTGGCGCAGCAGCCAGCGCGCCGCTTACACCATCCATTGCGCGCGGACGCTGGCCGCGCTGCTGCCACCCGGCGTGGAGGGCAGCATCTCCACCGTGCCGCTGGGTTTCGCCGAAGGGGACTGCGCGGCGGCGATGGCGGACTCGCTGCCGCAATTGCGGCTGGCCGTGCTGGAGCTCAATCGCCTGATGCGCGAAACCGGCAAGGAAATCGTCCTGGCGCTGGAGCCGGAGCCGGCCTGCCTGCTGGAAAACACCGCCGACGCATTGCATTTTTTTCAGCGATATTGGTTTGCCGAAGACAACTTGGCGCAACTGGCCCGACAGGCCGACTGCGCGCTGCCCGAAGCGCTGGAATTGGCGCGCCGGCACCTCGGCGTCTGCTACGACGTATGCCACGGCGCGGTTGAATTCGAAGACCCATGCGCGACATTGGCCTCGCTGCTCGACGCAAGCATCCGCGTCGCCAAGATCCAGCTGTCCTGCGCTCTGCGGGTGGAAGCGATGGATGAGCGCGCCGCGATTCAATTGCGAACGTTCGACGACGGGATTTACTTGCACCAGGTGGTCAGGCGCAATGCATCCGGCCTGCAGCGCCACCCGGACCTGCCGCAGGCGCTGAGCCTGCCGCCCGACGCCATCCGGCGGGAATCATGGCGCGTGCACTGCCATGTGCCGCTGTTTTGGCAAGCCCCGCCGGAAACGGCCCTGGCCAACACCCGCGACAGCCTGGACGCAGTGCTCGGCCTGCTGCGCCGGCAGGCCGTCAGCCCCCATCTCGAAGTGGAAACCTATACCTGGGACGTGTTGCCGCCCCAATTGCGCGCCATGCCCAAGGCCCAGGCGATCGCGCTCGAATTACACACCGTTCTGAAGGAGCTGCGCCATGAGCGCTGACGCCGTTTCATCGATACCCGCCTGGCTACGCCTGGGCCGCGTTTCCAACCTGCCCACCGTACTCAGCAACGCGCTGGCCGCCGCGTTGCTGGGCGCCGCGGCCGGCGGGCAAGCATTGAGCTCGGCAGACCTGGCGGCCCTGCCCCCTCTGATGCTGTCGATGTGCCTGTTTTACGTGGGCGGCATGTATCTCAACGACGCCTTCGACCGCGAAATCGACGCCCGCGAGCGCCCCCAGCGCCCCATTCCGTCCGGCGAAGCGCGCGCGCAAACGGTTTTCGCCTGCGGCTTCGGCATGCTGCTGGCCGGCTGGCTGCTGCTGGCGCTGTACTGCAACGATCACAGCCGCTTCTACGGCGCGCTGCTGGCATCAAGCATCGTGCTGTACAACGTCTGGCACAAGGACAATCCCTGCAGCCCGCTGCTGATGGGCGCCTGCCGCGCCCTGCTCTGCCTGTGCGTCGGCTCGGCCTTCGCCGGCGGCACGCCGCCGCTGCTCTGTCTGGCGGCAGCCCTGCTGCTGGCGCATATCGTCGGACTCAGCCACGCCGCCAAGCAGGAAAGCATGGACCGCATCGGCGCCCTCTGGCCGCTGGCGGTGCTCGGCCTGCCGCCATTGGCCTACACGCTGCTGGCGCTTGTCCGCTTCATCCCGGACGGAGCCCCCCAGGCCTGGCAAGCGCTGACGCTCGCCGCGCTGCTGGCCATCGCGCTGGCCGCCGCGCTGGCGCTCGCCGTGGCGCGGCTGTGCAAGCGTTCGGCGCCCGGCGCGGTCGGACAGGCGGTGGCGCGGATGATCGCCGCCGTCAGCCTGCTGGATGGCCTGGCCTTGGCCGCCTGTCTGCCTCAGCCTGCGCCCGTGGCCATCCTCGGTTGCGTGGCGGCCTATTTCGCCACGCGTTTCCTGCAAACCTATATCCCGGGAACCTGAACATGCGCAGCGACACTCAAGACCCGACTCTCGCCCCCGCCGCCCTTTCCGTCTCAGACGCATGGAGCGCCAGGCAACCCCGCATGCGCGCCTGGCTGGAGCTGCTGCAAGGCTGGCTGAGCGCCCGCGCCGATGGCGACTGGTACGCGCGGCAATGCCAGGATCTGGGCCACGCCACCGCGGGCGACCGCCCGCTGAACCTGCTGTTCAAAGCGCTGGGCATCGCGCCGCGCAAGCTGGGCAAACAAGACTTGGCGCTCAGCGATGCGGAACAGCGCCAGGCCCGCGCCTTGCAGCCCGGCTTCGACGCCAGCCGCTGGAGCGTGGATCAGGCGGCCCGCGTCGGCTTGATTCTGGCCGCGGCCGGCAATCTGCCGGATGGAGCGGCCTTCGCCGCCCTGCTCGACGAGCTGGCGAATCAGGGCGACATCCAGGAGCAGATCGCCCTGTATCAGGGTTTCGCCCTGTATCCGCAAGATCCGGCCTTGCTCGCGCGCGCCGGCGAAGCCGTGCGCAGCGGCATCCGTCCGGTCTTCGCCGCCTTCGCGCTGCGCGATCCCTGGCCGCAAGCGATGCTGCCGCAGGCGGCGTGGAATCAGATGGTGGTCAAAACCTTCTTTCTGGATTTGCCGCTGTGGCCGATCCAGGGGCTGGCTGATCGAGCCGACCAGGATCTGGGCGAAATCCTGTGCGACCTGGCGGCGGAGCGCGCCGCCGCCGGCCGCGGCGTAAACCTGGAAATCTGGCGCCTGCTAGCGCTATGCCCCGGCGAGCGCGGACACGCGCTGCTGCGCCGGCAATACGCAGACACCCGTCCCGGCACGCACGAAATGTACGCCTTGCAACTGGCGGCGAGGGAAAGCCCTCACACCGACATCCGGGCGCTAGTGCCTGCCGGACTGCCCGGCATCGAATTCAGCGATGAATGGGAACGACTGGCCCTGTGGCGGGAATGAATCCAACAAGGGGGAAACCAGATGAGCGACATCCAACACGCAATCGAAGAAATGTTTTCCGACCGCAGCGCGGCCTGCCCCTGCTGCGGGGCGACATTGAGTCCGGAAACGCTGCGGGACTTGCTGCGGCAGGCCACGCAGCATCAGCAGGAGCGCCAGTCGTTTCACCGCCTCTCGCCCAGCGCGGGCGGGATGCTGATAGACCCGCACGCCCACATGATCGCGCGCACCACCGACGACTACGAGGCAATGGCCGCCAGCGGCGTCGTCGCCGTGATCGAGCCGGCATTTTGGCTGGGGCAGGCGCGCACCAACGTGGGCAGCTTCATCGATTACTTCTCGACCATCGCCGGCTTCGAACGCTTCCGCGCCGCGCAGTTCGGCATCCGCCACTACTGCGCGATCGGCCTGAACCCCAAGGAGGCCAACAACCGCGAACTCGCCGACGCCGTGCTGGATATCCTGCCGCGCTACCTGGCCAAGGAGGGCGTGGTGGCCTTGGGGGAAGTCGGCTACGACGAGCAAACCGAGCTGGAAGACCGCGCCTTCCGCGCGCAAATCGAGCTGGCCCAGGAATTCGACCTGCCCATCATGATCCACACGCCGCACCGCGACAAAAAGCGCGGCGCCAAGCGGACGATGGACACGCTGGAGGCCTGCGGCTTCGATCCCGCGCGCTGCGTGATCGACCACAACAACGAGGAAACGGTGCAGGAAGTGCTAGATCGCGGCTATTGGTGCGCGTTCACGATCTACCCCTCCACCAAGATGGGCAACGACCGACTGGCTGCCATCGTCGAGCGCTACGGACCTGAGCGCATCATCGTCGACTCCGCCTGCGACTGGGGCGTGTCCGATCCGCTGGCCGTCGCCAAGTCGGCGCGCATCATGGCCGCCCACGGCCTCGACGAAGCCGCGATACGGCAGGTGGTCTACCACAATGCGCTGGCGGTCTACGGCCTGAACGGCGAAATGAGCGAAACCGACTGGCTGGAGCCCGCGCCGGTGGATCAGCGCACGCTGTACGGCGGCAATTCGGTATTGCGCGGCCAGGCGCCGCGGGTGGACCAGGACAACCCCGACCGCATCGTGTGACGGCGAGGCATCCCAAAAAGGAAAACGGCATGACAAGCAGACAAAGCAACCCCGTGAGCCTGGTTTCTCAATGGTTCATCCGCCACGGCTGCGTCGAACAAGTGCTGTCGGCGCTGCCTGCCTATGTGCAGGAAGTGATGGAGGAGCCGGGAACGCTGATCTATCTGATCCACGCCCCGCTGCCGGAAAACAATCCCAACCCCTTGCTGCAATCGCTGCCTCCCGCCGTGCGCCCCAGCCTGCTGTTCTTCGAAGAATATGCCGGCGAAGACGCTTTTCTGGCCCATGTCAAAGGCCCGGCCTTCACCGCTTTCGTCGACAAATACGGCCAGTGCTTCATCAGCAGCGATGGCCATCCCTATAACACGGTCACCTTCCTGCGCCGCGAGCAGGGCTTCATCCGCGGTCTGGACAGCCGCTCGCCGCAAGCCGAGCAGATCGGCAGCCTGAACCGGCATCCGGCCGTGATGTTTGAAATCATCGCCAAGGATCAGGAGCAATCCAAGGCGTTCTACAGCGAAGTGTTCGGCTGGCGCTACCAGAACGGCGGCTCCGGCTTCGCCTATGTCCACTTCCCGCTGCAATTGCGCACCCTGCTGGGCGGCATCGGCCAATCCGAGAGCGGCGTGCCCGGCATGGAGCCGGGCCACAGCTTCTATTTGCTGGTGGAGGACTTGCAACTGGCCATAGACCGCGCGCTGTCCGCCGGCGGCAGCCCGCACATGCCGATCACCAGCGTGGACGGCTACACGTTCGCCATGATCAAAGACCCGGAAGGCAACCCGGTCGGCCTGCTGCAGGCCGTCTGAACGCGCAAAACCTTCGCGCCCCCCAAATCTGTCCGCGGGGCGCAAAGGCGGAATCGCTGGCATCCGCCGCGCGGACAGGCGCTTCAACCTTGCCGACCCGCCGGCTCCGGCTAGCGGCGCGCCTCCGGCCCCACCGGCAGCCGGCCCGACATCTTCACTTCGCGCAGCGACAGGCTGGAGCGGATGGATGACACGCCCGGCAGTTCGCGCAGCACGTCGCGGACGAAAACGCCGAACGATTCCAGATCCTCGGCCACCACTTGCAGCAGGTAGTCGCACTCGCCGGTCAGGTTATGGCAGGACAGCACCTCCGGGATCGCGCGCACCATCTCCTCGAAGCGCAACGGCGCCTCGCCGATATGGCTGCCGAAGCCGATCTGCACGAAGGCGAGCACGCCATAGCCCAGCTTCTTGCGGCTCAGCACCGCCTGATATCCCTCGATATAGCCGTCGGCTTCCAGCCGCTTCAGCCGGCGCCAGCACGGGGGCTCGCTCAACGCCACCTGTTCCGCCAGTTTCGCGTTGGACAGCCTGCCGTCCTTCTGCAGCAAGGCCATCAAGGCAAGATCCACATCATCCAGATTTGATTTTGGAAGATTCATTTGCACTTAAAACCAAAAATGAAAGAGTCTTTCTAAATTTAACGCGTTAGCGCAAGAGAAAGCAAAGCAATTTCATTCCGCCGGGCGCACACTAGCCGCATCGCCTTCCTATGCCGGAGCCCGCCATGCTGTCCTTGTCCGTGTTGTCGCTCTACCTCGCCGCCCTGGTCGCCGTCTACATCCTGCCGGGCCCGGACATGGCGCTGGTGATGGCCACATCGGCCAGCCGCGGCATCGGCGCCGGCTTGCTGACCGCGCTCGGCATCGCCGCTTCGCGCTTTCTGCATGTGATGATGTCCGGCCTGGGCCTCGCGGCCCTGATGGCCACGCATCCGCTGCTGTTCAACTCGGTGCGCTGGATAGGCGCCGGCTATCTGCTGTGGCTGGCGTGGAAAGTGGTGCGCGCCAAGCCGGCGCAGGAAGATGCGCCCCAAGCGACCGAATCCGGCCGCGCGGCGATCGCCCGCGGCTTCCTGACCAATCTGCTCAATCCCAAGGCGCTGATGTTCTGCGCCCTGTTTCTGCCCCAGTTCGTATCGCCGGCGCACGGCGCGGTGCTGCCGCAGTTCGCGCTGCTCGCGGTCATCCTCGTTGCGGTGGGGCTGTGTTTCGACACCGCCTACGCCTTCGCGGCCTGCGGCATCGCCCGCCGTCTGAAGGGCCGCCGCCCGGCGGCGAAGCTGCAGAAAGGCCTGCTCGGCGGCGTATTCGTGCTGATGGCCGGACGGCTGATCTTTGGCTGATCCCGCCGCGGGACGCTTGCCCTAGCCAACGCGCCGACGCAATGAAAAGAGCCATCCCGGGATGGCTCTTCGTCCGTTCAGATCAATGACGCGGCCAGAGCCGGATAGTCGGTCAATCCGCGCGCGCCGCCGCCGAACAAAGTGGCCCGATTATGCGCCGCCAAGGGTGCGCCGGTGCGCAAACGCTCCGGTAGGTCCGGGTTGGCGACGAAAGGCCGGCCGAAAGCGATCAGATCGGCCCAGCCGGCGGCGATCGCCTCCCGCGCCCGCTCTGCCGTGTACTTGCCGGCATAAATCAGCACGCCGGGGAAGGCGGTGCGCAGCTTCTGCTTGAAGGCCATCGGCATCAGCGGCGCGTCGTCCCAGTCAGCCTCGGCGATGTGCAGATAGCCGACGCCCAGCTCGCCCAGCAGCCTGGCCGCGGCCAGATAGGTGGTTTCCGGGTCGTCGTCGACGCAGCCGTTCAGCGTGGTCAACGGCGCCAGGCGAATGCCGACGCGCGACGCGTCGCCGCAGCCGTCTATCAAGGCCAGCGCCACTTCGCCGAGAAAACGCAGGCGGTTCTCCAGCGAGCCGCCGTATTCGTCGGTGCGGGCATTGGCGTTCGAATCGATGAACTGGTTCACCAGATAGCCGTTCGCGCCGTGCAGCTCCACGCCGTCGAAACCCGCATCCATCGCGTTGCGCGCGGCGGCGCGGTATTGCGCCACCACCTCGCCGATCTCGGCGACGCTCAAGGCCCGCGGCGCGGAAGCCTGGACAAAACCCGGCGTGCGGCCGTCCTCGCCGGCGATGAAAACATTGACGCCGACGGCCTGGATGGCCGACGACGACACCGGCTGCTCGCCGCCCAGCAAGCTGGCATGGCTGAGCCGGCCGACGTGCCAGAGCTGCGCGAAGATGCGGCCGCCGGCGGCATGCACTGCATCAGTCGTCTTGCGCCATCCCGCCACCTGCGCCGGCGTGTGGATGCCGGGCGTCCACGCATAGCCCTTGCCTAGCGGCGCGATATACGTCCCTTCGCTGACGATCAGGCCGGCGCCGGCGCGCTGCGCGTAATACTCGGCCATCAACTCATTGGCTTCGTCGCCGGGTTGGCTGGCGCGCGAGCGCGTCATCGGCGGCATCACGATGCGATTGGGCAGCGTCAGCGCGCCGAGCCGCAGCGCTTGAAACAGAGGATCCTGCATCATGGAATGTGTCCTGTCGTTGCCGCGGCCTGCTGGCCGCGGATGGGTTGCATCAAACGGGAGGCAGCTCGCTCAATCCCATTGCGGCGCCAGGCCGACCGGGTTCACTTCGCGGCCGTTGCGCTCCAGCGCGGCGATCTGCTCCATGTCCTCGTCGCTCAGGCGCAGGGTCTGCGCCAGCAGGTTGCCGGCCAGGTTCTCGCGCTTGGTGGACGACGGAATCACTGAATAGCCCTGCTGCAGCGCCCATGCCAGCGCCACCTGGGCCGGCGTGGCCTGGCGTCGTTGCGCGATGGCGGCGATCACCGAATCGCCCAGCACCTTGCCGTAGGCCAGGGTCATGTAGGAAGTGACATGTATGCCTTCGCCTTGCAGGAAGCCGACCAGCTTGCGGTTTTGCAGATAGGGGCTCAGCTCGATCTGGTTGGTCGCGATCACGTCCTTGCCCACCGCGGCGATCGCCTGCCTGGTCAGCTCGATGTTGAAGTTCGAAACGCCGATCCGGCGGGTCAGGCCCTTCTCTCTGGCGTCGGCCAGCGCGGTCATGAAGGCCTCGACCGACACGCCGCGGCCGGGCGCCGGCCAGTGGATCAGCGTCAGGTCGACGTAGTCGATGCGCAGCTTGGCCAGGCTGTCCTCCAGGCTGGCCGCCAGTTTTTCCGGCGCATGGTTGTCGACCCAGATCTTGGTCGTCAGGAACAGGTCTTCGCGGTTCACGCCGGAAGCGGCGACCGCCTTGCCCACGTCCGCCTCGTTGCCGTAGATCTGGGCGGTGTCGATGGCGCGGTAGCCGAGAGCCAGGCCGTTGCGGACCGAGTCGATGACGATCTGGCCTTGCAGGCGGAAAGTGCCGAGGCCGAAGGCGGGGATGGTGTTCATGGTGTGTGCTCCGTGGAGGTCATGGGGAAACCGGCAGCAGGCGCGCGCGTTCCTGCCCGATGCAAGAACAGCGTGAAATGCGAGCTGCCGTTGAAAAGACTCGGATGACGCGCTCAATGCGCAGAGGCCGCGGCTTCGGTGGCGCGCGTCGGCATGCTGTCGCGCCGGTCCAGCGCGCCGCTGAACGCGGTCAAGCCGAAGGCGGCCAACGTCATCGCGGCGGCGATCCACGGCGTGTGGCCCAGACCGACGCGTTCGACGATCAGCCCGCCCAGCGAGGCGCCGCCGGCGACGCCGAGATTGAAGGCGGCGATATTGAAGCCGGACGCGACGTCGGCGGCCTCCGGCGCGAAACGCCGCGCCTGCTGGACGACATAAACCTGCAGAGCAGGCACGTTGCCGAAAGCCACCGCGCCCCAGGCCAGCATCGTCAGCGCCGCCAGCCAGGCGATATGGACGGTGACAGTCAGCGCCAGCAGCAGAAAAATCCGCTTCAGCGCCTTGACCGGGCCGGCGCGGTCCGCCAGCCTGCCGCCCCAGACATTGCCGAAGGCGACCGACACGCCGTAGCCGACCAGCACAAGGCTGAGCTGGGCCGGCGTAAAGCCGGCGACCTGTTCCAGCAGCGGCGCCATATAAGTGAAGGCGATCAGCGAGCCGCCGTAGCCGACCGCCGTCATCGCGTAGACCAGCAGCAGGCGCGGCTGCGTCAGCGCGCCCAGCTGCCGCGCCAGCGGCGCCGGTTCGGCCTGCGCCAGACGGCGCGGCACGAAGGCTAGCGCGCCGACCAAGGCGATCAGGCCGAACAGCGCGACGACCAGGAAGGTGGCGCGCCAACCGAAATGCTGGCCGATGAAGGTGCCGAGCGGAATGCCGGCGACGAAGGCCACCGTCATGCCGCTGAACATCGTCGCGATCGCGCGGGCGGCCTTCTCCTGCGGCACCAGCGTGGTGGCGATGACGGAACCGACCGAGAAAAACACGCCGTGGGCGAGCCCGGTGAGCACGCGCGCGACGATCAGCGATTCATAACCGGGCGAGCGCCAGGCGATGAGATTGCCGACGGTGAACAGCGCCATCAGCCCGGCCAGCAGCGTCTTGCGCGGCACGCGGCCGGTCAGCGCCGTCAGCAGTGGCGCGCCGATGGCGACGCTGAGCGCGTAGAGACTGACCAGCAGGCCGGCGGAAGGCAGGCTGGTCTGGAGATCGGCGGCGATGGTCGGAATCAGCCCGACGATGACGAACTCGGTCGTCCCGATGGCGAAGGCGCTGATGGTCAGCGCGAGCAAAGCGAGTGGCATGATGGGCATCCATGGGTCCGTGAGGAATGGACGCAGTGTGCCCGCTTTACTTTTGCGGAAAAACCAGCTTATAAACGAAACTCTTTTGAAAAAAAATCAATAATGAAAATCACGCTGGACGAACTCCAGGCCTTCGCCACCGTGGTGGACACCGGCTCCATCACCGCCGCTGCCCAGCAACTGGACCTGACCGTATCGGCGACCAGCCGCTCGCTGGCCCGGCTGGAAGAGAAGCTGAAAACCACGCTGCTGCGCCGGACCACGCGCCGGCTGGAACTGACCGAGGAAGGCCGGGCCTTTCTGCACAGCGCGCGGGCCATCATCGATTCGGTCGACAGCGCGGAAGAACAAATGCTGGCGCGGCGCGAACAGCCGTCCGGACGGCTGCGGGTGGACGCCGCCACGCCGTTCATGCTGCACGTGATCGTGCCGCTGGTGCGCGGCTATCGCGAACGCTATCCGCAGGTGGAACTGGAGCTGAACAGCAACGAAGGCATCATCGATCTGCTGGAGCGGCGCACCGACGTGGCGATCCGGATCGGCCAGTTGAAGGATTCGACGCTGCACAGCCGCCTGATCGGCCGCAGCCGGCTGCGCATCCTGGCCAGCCCGGCCTATCTGGAAGCCCGCGGCCAGCCACAGAGTGTAGAAGAATTGGGCAAACATGCCCTGCTGGGCTTCAATCAGCCCGAGACGCTGAATGTCTGGCCGCTGCTGGACACAGACGGCGAGGCTTATCGGATAGAACCGGCGGTGCGGACCTCCAGCGGCGAAACGCTGAGGCAGCTGGCGCTGGAAGGCGCGGGCATCGTCTGCCTGTCGGACTTCATGACCGAGCGGGACCGCGAGTCCGGCCGCCTGGTGCAAATCCTCGCCCCCGACACCCTGGACATGCGCCAGCCGGTCCAGGCCGTCTATTACCGCAACACCGCGGTGTCGTCGCGAATCGCGTCCTTCATCGACTACCTGGTCGAGGCGTTGGGCGGCAAGCTTCCCGAACGGCGGCCCGCGGAGTGGGCAGCTGCCGCGAAATGAAAAAAGCCTTCCCGGTCGGGAAGGCTTTTCGCTTGCGCTGCCGCTACGCGGCAGGCGTCGGGAGCCATCAAACCTCCCAGTATTCCTTCTCCCTGCCCTGCGAGCCGGGATTAAGCTGCTCGCGCAGGCTGCGCAGCTTTTCCGGCTCGCCGCGCACGCGGAAGCGGCTGCCCTCTTCATCGGCATGCTCTTCTAGCACCTGGCAGTGGCTGTAGATCTCGCCGCGCAGCTGCTGGGCGGACCACGGCAACAGCAGCTCGTCCTCCACCAGATCCTGCTGGAAGAAGGAGACGATGGCCGCGCGCAGGCTGGACACATCATCCGGACGAAGCGCGCTCATCACCACGCAGCCTGGGTAGCGCTGTTGCAATTCCGCCGTCCAGGCGGCCTGCGCGGCCTCGTCGCCGACATGATCAATCTTGTTGAACACGCGGATGCGCGGCAGCTCGTCGGCGCCGATTTCCTTCAGCACTTCGTCGGTCACTTCCAGCTGGCGCAGGAAACCCGGATCGCTGGCATCGATGGCATGCAGCAGCAACGAGGCGTCCAGCGCCTCTTCCAGCGTGGACTTGAATGACGCCACCAGGCCGTGGGGCAGGTTCTTGATGAAGCCGACGGTATCGCTGACCAGCACCCGCGGCACGCTTTCCGGATACAAAACCCGCACCGTGGTATCCAGCGTGGCGAACAGTTTGTTGGCCACCAGCACCTCGCTGCCGGTCAGCGCCCGCATCAGCGTGGATTTGCCGGCGTTGGTGTAGCCCACCAGCGACACCCCGCCCAGGCCCATGCCCTGCCTCTCCAGGCGGCGCGCGCGCTGGGTCTTGCGCTCCAGCTCCATCGCGACGATTTCGCGCTGCAGCTCGGCGATGCGGTCGCGCACCTTGCGGCGGTCCAGCTCGGTGTGCGATTCGCCGGAACCGCGGCCGCCCATGCCGCTGCGCTGCCGGCCTTGCGGGCCAGCCAGCTTGGCGGCCTCGCGCAGGCGCGGCGCCATGTAGCCGAGACGGGCGATCTCCACCTGGGCGCGCGCCGCGCGCGAGCGGGCGTTGCGGTGGAAGATCTCCAGGATGACCATGGTGCGGTCCATCACCTCGCAGCCAACGGCCAGCTCCAGATTGCGCATCTGCGACGGCGAGATTTCATGGTCCACCAGCACCGCGTCGATTTCGACCACGCTGGCGTCCAGCGCCTGCGGTTCGTCTTCCAGTTCGTCGCCGCGGATGCCGCGTTTGACGAACATGCTGATTTCTTCGAGCTTGCCCACGCCCATGTAGGCGGTGCGGTCGAAGCTGCTGCGCTTTTGCACAAAGGTCTGCACCACCTGGAAGCCCAGGGTCTTGGCCAGCTCGCTCAGTTCGGTGAGCGAGGCCTCGAACTCGACATCGCTGACTTCAGGCAACTGCACCGAGGCCACAATGGCGTAGCGGGGCTTCTCTTTGACTTCTGTTTGCATCTACGGATGGCTTTATTTGGGATGAAGAGTCCAGATAGTACTCGCAAACGGCGTTTTCCGCTGGCAAGTCGCGCTTCTTTCTTGACCGGAGGGCCGACGCGGCCGATACTCGTGCCGCTTAGGGTCCCGCCCCTTTATTCAATAGCCGTAATCATTCATGCCATTCGCTTCCCTGGGCCTGCAGCCCGATCTGGTCCAGTCCGCTCTCGAGCAAGGCTATATCCAGCCCACCGCCATCCAGAGCGCCGCCATTCCCGCCATCCTGCAAGGCGGCGACCTGCTGGCCACCGCTCAAACCGGCTCCGGCAAGACCGCGGCCTTTTGCCTGCCGCTGCTGCAGCGATGGCTGGCCAAACCTCGCGGCATACTGCGCCAGCCCCAGGCGCTGATCCTGCTGCCCACCCGCGAACTGGCGGCCCAGGTCGGCGAGATTCTGCGCGACCTGGCGCAGGCCCTGCCGCGCAAGCTGAAAGTGGCCGTGGTCTACGGCGGCGTGTCCATCAATCCGCAAATGATGGCGCTGCGCGGCGGTGCCGACATCGTGGTGGCCACGCCTGGACGCTTGCTCGACCTGCTGGACCACAACGCGCTGCGGCTTTCCGCCGTCAAGACGCTGGTGCTGGACGAGGCCGACCGCCTGCTGGACCTGGGCTTCGCCGACGAGCTGGGCAGCGTGCTGGACCGGTTGCCGCCGACACGGCAGAACCTGCTGTTCTCCGCCACCTTCCCGCCCGCGGTGCGCGCGCTGGCGGAAAAGCTGCTGAACCAGCCGCTGCGGATAGACATCGAGCAAACCGCCGCCACCGCGCCGGACATCCTCCAGCGCGCCATCGAGGTGGATGCCGACAAGCGCACCCTGCTGCTGCGCCATCTGCTGGCGGCAAACCATTGGGATCGGGTATTGGTATTCGTCGCCAGCCGGCAGGCGGCCGACCGGGTGGCGGACAAGCTGCATCGCAACGGCGTGCCCGCCGCCGCCCTGCACGGCGATTGCAGCCAAAGCCAGCGCGGCCAAGTGTTGGCCGACCTCAAATCGGGCCGCTTGCGGGTGCTGGTGGCCACCGATGTGGCGGCGCGCGGCATCGACATCGCCCGGCTGCCGCTGGTGGTGAACTACGACCTGCCGCGCTCGCCGGTGGACTACACCCACCGCATCGGCCGCACCGGCCGGGCCGGCGCCCGCGGCGAAGCCATCAGCTTCGTCAGCGCCGACTGCGCCGCCCACTTTAGGCTGATCGAAAAACGCCAGCAGCTGCGGCTGACGCGCGAACGGATAGACGGCTTCGAACCGACCGAGGCCGCCGCCCCGGCCGCCTCGATGACGGACCCCGACGGCAACGGCGGCATCAAGGGCAAACGCAAGAGCAAGAAGGATAAGCTGCGCGAAGCCGCCGCCCGGCAACAGGCAGGCGACGACTAAGGCAAGCCAGGGCGGCCGCTCCGCAAATGGAGCGGGCGCGGCCGCGCCGCGGCTTCCCCCAGGCTAAAACGCGGCCTCGTCGCCTAGCCCCGCCTCCTCGCCCGGAGCAGGCGGAATGTACTCCAGCAAATCGCCGGGCTGGCAATTCAGATGCCGGCAAATCGCCTCCAGCGTCGAGAAACGAAAACCCTTGATCTTGCCCTGCTTCAGCAGCGACAGATTCTGCTCGGTGATGCCTATGGCGTGGGCCAGATCCTTGGATTTCACTTTGCGCTGAACGAGAAGCACGTCCAGGTTGATTTTTATCGGCACGGGGCGCTTTCTGTCAGAGGAATTGCTTGTTCTCGCGCGCCAGGGCTACGCCCTCTTGCTGAATGCGCGCAATCACCATCACCACCGCTGCGATGAACAAGCTTTCCAGATTGCCGGTGTCCAGGCCAAAGGTCAGCTGGCGGTGCCCCGCCGGCTGCATCATGGTCAGCCACAAGCCCATCAGCGGCTGAACGAGAATATCGGCCAGCACCCAGAACGCGATGCGGGAGCCCACCTTCGCCAGCAAGGACGCGGAACGCTCGGAAAAATATTCGGCCTGCGCGTAAAACCGGAACAAGCGGCGCAGCGCGTTCAGCCCCTGGGCCAAGACCAGCAGCGGGAGGCAGGATATTACTGCACCGCCCAGCCGTTGCCAAAGCGGCAAGACCGTCATGTCGAAGTGGCGCAGGCCATAAAAGCCATTGTGATCATCGAAAGAAATAGTCAAACCAGCATCCAGAATCGCTTTGGGAAACAGCCAGAGCAAGAGATGGAACATCAGCATCGCGCAGATGCCCAGAAAGGTGACGCAGGCCATGACGGCGCAATAACGGCTTAGTCGCGGAGAATTCATCGGTGTCCTTTGCTTGTCTCGAAACGGCGCGCATGCGGCGCCATCTCATGAAATCAGTCACACACACTCAAGTAGCGGGATCATTTATTATTGTCAAACGATAATTTATTGTTGCGCAAGTTTAACAACAACCCCTGTGGCGCGGCTGTCACACCTCACCTCACAATCTTGCCCCAACGCGAAACGCCAAGACGCAGACCCAGCCTGCCCTTGCTGCTGATTTTCCTTCAAGCGGCCAAAAATTCATTCATTACAATCAATAATTATTGTTTTACGATGATTAATTTTCACATTACAGTCATTTATTCGTGCGAGTGGCAACACCATCTCGCGGTCCGAGAATGATGCGGGGAGCCATGCCCCCGGATGGCAAGAATGAGGTTTGGCATGAATGAGCAACAACTGCGGGGCGGATCGGACAACAGCCTGATCGCCAAGTTTCTGGCGCTGGCGGGTCCGTACTGGCGCTCAGAGGAAAAATGGATGGCCTGGACGCTGCTGCTGGCCATCGTCGTCTTGAACGTCGCCATGGTGTATTGCAATGTATGGCTCAACCAGTGGAACGGCGACTTCTTCAATGCCCTGCAGCAGCGCGACTGGAACAGTTTCCAGAGTTTGATCGGCGAGTTCGCCGCGCTGGCCTTCAGCTTCATCGGCTGCGCGGTGCTGATGTCTTACCTGACCTCGGCGCTCAATCTGCGCTGGCGGCGATGGCTGACCGATTTTTATCTTGGGCAATGGCTGAATGGCCGCGCCTACTGCCTGCTGGAGCTCAAATCCTATGGCACCGACAACCCGGACCAGCACATCGCCGAGGATCTGAAAGCCTTTGCCGCCACGTCGCTGAATCTGGGCTTCGATCTGATCCGCAACCTGACGACTCTGGCCTGCTTCATCGGCATCCTCTGGCATTTGTCGGGGCCGCTGGCTTTGTCCTTGTTCGGCTGGCAGGCGAGCGTTTCCGGCTATCTGGTCTGGGCCGCGCTGGGATACGCGCTGCTGGGCAGCTGGCTGATGCATGTCCTGGGACGCAGACTGTCCCGCATCAATATGGAAGGCGAGCGGCGCGAAGCGGACTTCCGCTATGCCGCGGTCAGGCTGCGCGAGCATGCGCAAGCGGTGGCGTTGAGCGGCGGAGAGGAATTCGAGCGCAAGGCCCTCAACCGCCGCTTCCAGGACATCTGCGCCAACTGGCGGCAAATGATAGCCGCGGAATGGCGGCTGACGGGCGCCCGCTCCGCCTATTCCCAGCTCGCCGTGATCTTCCCCATGCTGGCCTGCGCGCCGCGCTACTTTTCCGGCACGCTCGCGCTGGGCGGCCTGATGCAGGTCATTTCGGCGTTTGGCCAGGTCCAGGGCGCGCTGAGCTGGATGGTGAACGCCTACGAGGGCTTGGCCTCATGGAAGGCCAATATCGAGCGCCTGGCCTCGTTCCAGGCTGCGACGGCGCGGGCGCGGCATGAGCTGGCGCACAGCCGGATCGCGCGCTCGGAGTCGGAGGGAGACGATATCCGGCTATGCAAGCTCTCCGTATCGCTACCTGATGGACAGCCGCTGCTGGAGGGCCTGGACCTGCACGCCTCCGGCGGGGAGCGGATCGCGCTCAAGGGCGCGTCCGGCAGCGGGAAAAGCACCTTGCTGCAAGTGCTGGCCGGCATCTGGCCATGGGGAGGGGGCCATGCCGCGCTGCCGGCGAAAAAAATGATGTTCTTGCCGCAACGGCCGTATCTGCCGCTGGGCACCTTGCGGGAGGCCATCAACTACCCCGCGGCTGCCGACGCGTTTTCCCTGGCTGAACAGGAGTTTGTGCTGGCGCGGTGCCGGCTGGCGCATCTGACGCCGCAGCTGGACGATTACGGCAATTGGTCGGCCAGGCTCTCGCCCGGCGAGCAGCAACGACTGGCTCTGGCCAGGGCCCTGCTGCACAAGCCGAGCTGGCTGCTGCTGGATGAAGCGACCTCGGCATTGGACCCGCACAACCAAAGGCATTGCTACCAGCAGTTGCGCAGCGAACTGCCGGATTGCGCGGTGATCAGCGTCTCCCACCGACCCGAAGTGGACGCTTACCATGATAGGGTCTGGCGGATAGATGGATGAACCCGCGCGCCGTCAGCCCGAACTGCGCCCGGTCTTTCCGGATTTGGATTTCGCCGCGGAAAGATTGAGCGCGACCGCGGCGAGGATCAGCGCCTTGAACGCATCCGCGTCTATCGCGTCCCCTTCGCGGATATCGATGGCGCGCCTGGCGTTGCCGTCCAGGCTGGCGTTGAAAAGCCTGGACGGATCATCCAGCGAAGCGCCTTTGAGAAAGGTCAGCTTGACCGCCGACTGGTAGGATTCGCCGGTGCAGATGATCCCGGCATGCGCCCAAACCGGCGTGCCCATCCACTTCCATTCCTCGACGACATCCGGGTCCGCCTCCCGGATAAGCTGGCGCATCCGACTTAACGCCTCTCCGCGCCAGCCGCCGAGCTCCGCGATTCTTTCATCTATTCGTCGGGCCGCCGGCAGGGCCTCGGTTGAAACCGCTTTCTGCATTGCCTCCTCCGCTCAAGAAAACGCCATGACCCCATATGCCAGGCCCGGCCTGCCGCTTCGCTTGTTCATGGAAGACGGCCCCGTGAATTCCGGACTCGGACGGGCATCCATGCCAGCGACACCTTCCGCCGGACTGACCGCGCAGCCGCGGATATCGCGCCCGCCGGCAAGAGTCAGGGCTGAAGAAACAGGCCGTTGATGTCCACGCTGGCGCTGCGGCCCACTTTTCCGCCATGTTCCGCCATCCAGGCTTGCGCCGCCTGGCGCCCTTCGTCCCGCAACCAGGCCAGGAACGGGCCGTAGGTCAGCGCCCGGCTAGACGAGTCGAGTTCGGCCAGCAAATCATGGGCTTCCACCAGATGGAAGCGCGTGGCAAGCAGATGGCGCTCCAGGCGGCCGCGCAGATAAGCAGGCGCATCCGCCATTTCCCGCAGCAAGGCGAACAGGCGCATCTCGCGCAGGAAGGCGCTGTTGAAACCCAGCAGCATCGCCCGACGCTGGATCTCGTCGGCGGTGCGCGGGGTATCTCCATGGATCATAGGCGACAGCAACACCAGCAGGATGTCGTCGCTGCGGCAAAACTTGAATAGCGGAAAGATCGCCGGATTGGCGGCAAAACCGCCATCCCAATACGGCTCCCCTTCTATCATCACCGCCTGCTGCAGTGATGGCAGACAGGCCGAGGCCAGCAAGGCGTCCGCGGACAAGTCTGCATTGCGGAACAACTTCAGCCGCCCGCTGTTGGCATGCGTTGCCGCCACGAACAATTGCACCGGCGAAGCCTGCCGAATGCGCTCGAAATCGAACAGCGAAACGATGATGTCGCGCAACGGGTTGTAATCCAGCGGATTGAGCTGGTACGGAGAGAACCATTGGGACAGCTGCAACACCATTTTCAGGCTGGGGGACACGGTGGAATCCATGCTGAAAGGCAGGGGCCGGGCCATTTCTCCCGGCAGGCTCTCCCCCACCCTGCGCCAGAACGCCGCCAGCGCCTCCCGGGCGGCATCCGGCCCGCCAAGGCACAGGCCATGCGCGACGGCCACCGCGTTCATCGCCCCGGCGCTGGTGCCGCTCAAACCGTCGAAACGATAGCGGCCCGCCTCCAGCAGCGCGTCCAGCACGCCCCAGGTGAACGCCCCATGCGCGCCGCCGCCCTGAAGCGCCAAACTCAGCGACGGCTTGCCTTCCATACGCCGGAACATAGCCGCTCCAATGATGTTGCATCGCACAAATATGGCACGGCGGCTTGCCATTAACAAGTTGCGTTTGCATGAATGCGGTGTGCCGCACTTGCCATTCAGCCTATCAATGGAGGCATGCGTGGCATCGGAAGACCCGGCCATCCGCGCAAGCGCGTGGCCAGCTCTCCTTACCTTTTCCAGGCAAGCGCTTGTCCGCTCCGCCAAATTAGTTAGTTTGCTAATTAATAAAATAGCCGCTACAATCCATTTACATCACGACTATCCCCATCCGGCCTGCCGGCCGGCAAATATCCATGGAAGACATCGATCTGTTACGCCTGAGGCTGACCAGCAGCCTGCGCCCGATGGGCGTGCTGTGGCGGCATATCGCGCAGGAAGCGCTGACGGTTCATGGCATCTCGGTATCCGGCGGCTCCGCGCTGCTGTTCATCGGGCGGCTGGGCGAAGGCGTCAGCCACAGCGCGCTGGCCGAGGAGCTGGGCATGGAGCCCGCCTCCCTTGTTCGCATCGTAGACCAGTTGAGCCAGGCCGGTCTGCTGCGGCGGGAACAGGGGCAGCATGACCGCCGGGTGAAAACGCTGTGGTTCACCGAGGCCGGCCGCGAAGTCACCCGCAAGATAGAGACCGAGCTGGTGGCGCTGCGCTCGCGCGTGCTGGCGCCGCTCAGCCAGGCCGATCTGGAAGCCGCGCTGCGGGTGTTCCACGCGCTGGAGCAGGCGGCGCAAACCCGGCCTCCCGACGACCCCATGCTGGACAAACGCCATGATCGCGCTGCCCGCTAAACGCGACTGGCTATTCTCGGCCCGCACCTTCGCCGCCGCGATGCTGGCGCTGTACATCGCGCTGGCGCTGGGCCTGCCCCGGCCAAGCTGGGCGATGGGCACCGTCTACATCGTGTCCCACCCGCTGATCGGCGCCACCCGCTCCAAGGCGGTGTACCGCGTGTTCGGCACCTTGCTCGGCGCGGCCGCCGCGGTATGCGTGGTGCCGCCGCTGGCCAACCAGCCGGTGCTGCTGAGCCTGGTGGTGGCGCTGTGGTCCGGCGCCCTGCTCTACCTGTCCATGCTGGACCACACGCCGCGCCACTACCTGCTGCGGCTGCCGGCCTACACCATGCCGCTGATCGCGCTGTCGGCGGTGTACGCGCCGGAGAACGTGTTCGACATCGCCGTCGCCCGCAGCGAGGAAATCGTCCTCGGCATCGTCTGCGCCAGCGTGGCGGCGGCGCTGGTGCTGCCCACCCGCGTGTCAGCGGTGCTGAGTCCGCGCGTGGACGGCTGGCTCAAGGACGCCGCCGCCTGGGCGACCGACACGCTGGGCAGCGCCCCCCAGCCGCCGTCGGCGGGCCGCAACCGGCTGGCGGCCGACCTGCTGGCCTTCGACCAACTGCTCACTCACCTCTCCTACGACGCCACCAGCCGCAACGCCGAGCGCACCGCGGGCGAGCTACGCGCGCGGATGAGCATGCTGCCGCCGCTGTTGTCGTCGCTTTCCGAGTTGCTGGCGGTGCTGCGCAAGACGCCCGGCGGCGTGCCCCCGGACTTGCTCCAGTTGATGGGAGACACCTCCAATTGGCTAAGCTACCCGGCCGACAACCCATGGTTTCTGAGCCAGGCGCGCGCGCTGCGCCGCCAGCTGGGCGCGCCGCCTCCGGACGGCGGCTGGCCGTCTTTGCTGGAAGGCACGGTGCGGATGCGGCTGAAATCGCTGGTCAATCTGTGGCAGGACTGCCTGACGCTGCGCGCGCTGATCTCGCGCGGGCTGCCGCTGTGGGACTGGAAACCCGCCTACCGCCGCTGGGAAGTGGGCGTGAAGGCCCGCCACTACGATTACGGCCTGCTCGGCTTCGCCGCCGGCACCGCCGCGCTGGGCATCTTCCTGGGCTGCCTGGCCTGGATCGCGCTGGGCTGGCAGGACGGCGCCAACGCGGTGATCCTGGGCACGGTGGCCTGCTGCCTGTTCGGCTCGATGGACGAGCCTGCGCCGATGCTGCGCACGCTGTTCATCGTCAACACCATCTGCACCATGCTGGCCGGCCTGCTGCTGTTCGCCGTGCTGCCGGCGGTGCACGAATTCGAGATGCTGGCGTTGTGCCTGGCCCCGCCCTTCCTGTTGGGCGGCGCGCTGATGAACCAGGCGCGCTTCGGCCCGGTGGCGATGCTGCTGGTGGTATTCACCGCCAATTTGATCGGGCTGCAGCAAAGCTATAACGCCGACTTCCAGTCTTTCCTCAACAGCAATCTGGCCGGCGCGGCCGGGATCTTGTTCGCGCTGGTCTGGACGCTGACTACCCGTCCCTTCGGCGCCGAGCTGACGTTGCGCCGCCTGATCCGCTCCAACTGGCGCGATCTGGCGCATAACGCCGCCGGCCGCCACGGCGGCGACTACGCGCGGCTGACGGCGCTGATGCTGGACCGGCTGTCGCTGCTGGCGCCGCGCCTGGCAGCCGATGGCGCGGATCCGTCCGCCGGCTTCCGCGAATTGCGGGTGGGCTTCAGCGCGCTGGACCTGCAGCGCGATGAGCACCGCCTGGCCGGCGCCGCCCACCAGGCGGTGGACTCGGCGCTGCAGGGCGTCAGCGAGCACTTTCGCGCCTGCGCCGACGCCGATCGCTACCTCGACGCGCCGGATGCGCTGCTGGGCCGGCTGGACGCGGCCATCGCCCTCACCCTGGCCGACCCCGCGCCGGCCGCGCGCGAGGCGCGCAACGCGCTGGTGGAAATGCGCGTGTCGCTGTTCCCCGATGCCGAAGGCTGCCAGCCGGCATCGACCGTTCCAGGAGCCCAGCCATGATAGGCGAAGTCAATTTCTACGGGGTGTACTTCCCCAGCCTGCTGGTGATGATGGTGATCGCCTTCGCCGCCAGCAGCCTGCTGCGCCGCGCGCTGGCCCGACTGGGCCTGTACCGCGTGGTGTGGCACCGCTCCCTCTTCAATTTCGCGCTTTACCTGATCGTGCTGGGCGGCACGATCGCGCTGTTTCACAGGTGACATCATGAACAACCGCATTCGCAAAGCCGGGTCCATGCTGCTAACCCTGGCCACCGTCGCCGTCGCCATCGTGGTGGTGCGGCATATCTGGATCTACTACACCGACGCGCCGTGGACCCGCGACGGCCATATCGCCGCCGACGTGGTGCAGGTGGCCCCGGACGTGTCCGGGTTGATCACCGAAGTGAAAGTCTCGGACAACCAGCTGGTCAAGAAGGGCCAGGTGCTGTTCGTGGTGGACCGCGCGCATTACGAACTGGCGCTGCGCCAGGCCGAAGCCGCCCTCGCCGCGCAGCGCGCCACGCTGGCCCAGGCCCGCCGCGAGGCCTCGCGCAACCACTCGCTGACCGACCTGGTGGCCACCGAGGCCCGCGAGGAAGGCGACGCCAAGGTGCAGCTGGGCGAAGCCACGCTGGCCGCCGCCGAGGCCGCCGCCGGCCTCGCCCGGCTGAATATGGAGCGCACCGTGGTGAAAAGCCCGGTGGACGGTTACCTGAGCGACCGCACGCCGCGCGCCGGCGATTACGCCGCCAGCGGCCACGCGGTGCTGTCCGTCGTCGACTCCCGCTCCTTCCACGTCGACGGCTATTTCGAAGAAACCAAGCTGGGCGGCGTGGAGCTGAACCAGCCGGTGGACATCCAGATCATGGGCGAATCGCGCAAGCTGCGCGGCCACGTGCAGAGCATCGCCGCCGGCATCGAAAACCGCGACCGCAGCAACGGCGCCTCGCTGCTGCCCAACGTCAACCCCACCTTCAACTGGGTCCGGCTGGCGCAGCGCATCCCGGTGCGCATCGCGCTGGACGAAGTGCCGGCCAATTTCCGGCTGATCGCCGGCCGCACCGCCACCGTATCGGTGCGCCAGGGAGGCCGTTCATGAAAGCCGCGCTGAAGCTGACCGGGCTGGCCTTGGCCGGCGCGCTGGCCGGCTGCGCCGCCGTCGGCCCGGACTACCGCCAGCCTTCGCAGGCCGCGCTGGGCAAGCCCGCCGTCAACGCCGCCTTCCAGTCGGCCAACAATGCGGCCTTCGCCCAGCAGCCGGTTCCCGCCGGCTGGTGGCGGCTGTACGACGACGCCAGGCTGGACAGCCTGGTGGCAGAAGCGCTGAGCGCCAACGCCGACATTCGCGCCGCCGCGGCCAATCTGCGCAAGGCGATGGCGGTGGAAGCCTCGGTCAACGCCGAGCGCGATCCCCACGCCAGCGTGTCCGCCACCGTTCAGCGCGCGCAAGACTCCGGCGAGGCGTATTTGATCGAGAAAAAACTGCCGGTGGCCAATGTCGGAGACGGCGGCCTGCAGATAGGCTACGAGATCGACCTGTTCGGCAAGCTGGCCCGCGCCGAGGAAGCCGCCCGCGCCGGCACCCAGGCCACCGAGGCGGCGATGGACCTGGCGCGGACCACGGTGGCGGCGGAAACCGTGCGCGCCTATGTCCAGGGCTGCGCGGCCGGACACCAGCTGGCGGTGGCCAAGCGCGAGCTGGAGCTGCAGAACCGCGGCGTGGCGGTGGCCAAGCGGATGCAGTCCGCCGGCCGCGGCCGCGCCACCGACGTGGAGCGCGCCCAGGCCCAGGCCGACATCCAGCGCGCCGCGCTGCCCCGCCTGCAAGCAGAGCAGGACGCCGCCCGCTTCCGCCTGGCCGCGCTGCTGGGCAAGGCCCCGGCCGAGCTGCCCGCCGCCGCCTGCTCGGCGCTGCCCCAGTTGAAGCAGCCACTGCCTGTCGGCGACGGCGCGGCGCTGCTCAAGCGCCGCCCGGACGTGCGCGAGGCGGAGCGCAAGCTCGCCGCCGCCACCGCCCGCATCGGCGTGGCCACCGCCCAGCTCTACCCCAGCGTCAGCCTGGGCGCGTCGGCCGGCTTCACCGGCCTGCTGGAGCATGTGGGCGAAGACCGCACCCAGCGCTGGAGCCTGGGGCCCCTGATCAGCTGGACCATCCCCGATAGCGGCGCCCGTGCCCGGGTGAAGGCTGCCGAAGCGGACGCCGACGCGGCGCTCGCCCACTTCGACGGCGTGGTGCTGAACGCGCTGCGCGAGACGGAAACCGCTTTGACCTTTTACGCCAGGGACCTGGAGCGCAACGCCGACTTGCGCTCGGCGCGCGACAACGCCCGCGCCGCCGCGCACGACAACCGCCGCCTGTACGCGGCCGGACGCGCGTCCTACCTGGCCAGCCTGGACGCGGATCGCGCGCTGGCCGGCAACGAATCGGCGCTGGCCGCGTCGGACGCGCAACTGGCGCTGGATCAGGTCAGCCTGTTTCTGGCGCTGGGCGGCGGCTGGGAGCAGACGCCGCGTTGAATCCCGCAATCGAACAGAACGACAATATGAAACAGGAAGTGATTTTTCTCAGCGAAGACCTGGAGCTGGTCGGCCATCTGTACCGCCCCGCCGACTACCAGCCGGAGAAGCGCTACCCGGCCATCGTGGTCAGCCACCCGTTCACCGGCGTCAAGGAACAGGTGGCGGGGCGCTACGCCGAGCGGCTGGCGCAGGACGGCTATCTCGCGCTGGCGTTCGACACCGCCTACCAGGGCGAGAGCGAAGGCCTGCCGCGCCATCTGGAAACGCCCCATTCGCGCGCGGAAGGGATCAAATCGGCGGTCAGCTACCTGTCCAACCTGCCCGATGTCGATGCCGAGCGCATCGGCGCGCTGGGCATCGCCGCCGGCGGCGGCTACGCGGTGTTCACCGCTCGCACCGAACCGCGCATCCAGGCCGTGGCCACCGTCAACGCCGTCTGCCAAGGCAGCCTGCTGCGCGACGGGCTGAACGGCAGCCGCTCGCCCGAACAGTTGCAAAGCCTGCTCGCCGCCGCGGCCGAAGACCGCACCGCCCAAGACCGCGGCGAAGCTGCCGCCACCCGGAGTGCGCTGGCGGAAACGGCGCAGGCGGCGGCCGAACCGCCGCAGCGCCTGCTGCGCGAGGCTTACGACTACTACCGCACGCCGCGCGGCCATCATCCCAACGCGGAAAACCGCTTCGTGGTGTCCGGCCTAGACGCGCTGGCCGGCTTCGATGCCTTCGCCCGCATCGACATGCTCGCCCCGCGGCCGCTGCTGATGATAGCCGGCGCCGACGCTGACACCCGCTACTTCAGCGAGCAAGCCATCGCCGCCGCCGCGGAGCCGAAAGAGCTGTGCCTGATCGCCTGGGCCTCGCACTTCGACCTGTACGACCGCGAACCGTGCGTGGCGGCCGCCGCGGCCAAGCTGAAAGCCTTTTTCGACCGGAGCCTGCCCTAGCCCGCCAACAGCGGCTCGGCCTCGTTGGCCGCCGCCGGCGCCTCCCACAGCGCCGGCAGACCGTGGATGGCGCGCGCCTTCAGGCATTGCGCCGAGCCGGCCTCCACCTCGCGGCAGGGGCTGGGCCGCAGCGGATAGACACCGCAACCGACGCTGTCGCCCACCTCGCCCTGCAAGGCGGCGCAGCGCGGGCTGGCGGACCAGGTGCCGCGCATGCAGCGGGTCCAGTCGTTGAGTTTTTCGGTGAGATGGCCGGGAACCGGGCCGCCGCCGTCATCGGCCTCGGCCCAGTAGAAAGAAACGCGGAAACTGGCGCAGCACGCGCCGCAGGATTGGCAGGGATTGCTTTTTTCACTCATGGCAAGCAAGAAAAACAGGTTGCGGATCGCGCCCGGGATGGGCGAATAAAATGCGATCCGGGTATTCTGTCAGGCCTGCCTGCCGCCCTCAAGTAAAACTATTTTGACGCCTGCCGTTCCAGCCAGCCGGCGATGCCCAGCCCGGCCGCGCGGCCGCTGGCGAAACAGGCGGTCAGCAAGTAGCCGCCGGTCGGCGCTTCCCAATCCAGCATCTCCCCGGCGCAGAACACGCCGGGCAGCGCGGCCAGCATCTGCCGCTCGTCCAATGCGGAGAAGCTGACGCCGCCGGCGGTGCTGATCGCCTCGTCGATGGGCCGCGCCGCAGTCACGGTCACGGGCAAACGCTTGATCGCGGCGGCCAGCCGCGCCGGGTTCTGGAAACTTTCCTTGTCCAGGCATTCGCGCAGGATGCCGGCGCGCGCGCCCTTCAGGTTCAGCCGGCTCTGCAGATGGCTGGACAAGGAGCGCGAGCCTCGCGGATGCGAAACCTCGGCCAGCACCCGCGCCTCGTCCCAGGCCGGGATCAGGTCCAGATGGCAGGTGGCGGAGCCTGCGCGGGCGATCTCGTCGCGCAGCAGCGCCGAGCAGGCGTAGATCAGGCTGCCCTCGATGCCGCTCCTAGTGATTACGCATTCGCCGACGCGCTTGAATTCGCGGCCGTCGCCGCCCTGAAAAGCCAGGCCGACGGACTTCAGCGGCTCGCCGGCGAACTTGTCGGCGAAGAAATCGCTCCAGCCGGCATCGAAGCCGCAGTTGGACGGCTGCAGCGGCGCGGTGGCCACGCCCTTTGCCTCCAGCCACGGCATCCAGCGGCCATCCGAACCCAGCTTCTTCCAGCTGCCGCCGCCCAAGGCCAGCAGCGTCGCGTCTGCGCGCACAGCCAGTTCGCCGTCCGGCGTGTCGAATTGCAGGCTGCCGTCGGCGTTCCAGCCCTGCCAGCGGTGGCGCACATGGATGCGCGCGCCAGCCTCGCGCAACCGGCTGAGCCAGGCGCGCAGCAGCGGCGCGGCCTTCATTTCCTTGGGAAACACCCGGCCGGAGCTGCCGACGAAAGTTTCCACCCCCAGGCCATGCACCCAGGCGCGCAGCGCGTCGGCGTCGAAACCCTTCAGCAGCGGCTCGATCTGCTCCGCGCGGTCGCCGTAACGGCCGACAAAGGCTGGATAGGCTTCGGAATGGGTGATGTTGAGGCCGCCGATGCCGGCCAGCAGGAATTTGCGGCCCACCGACGGCATCGCGTCGTACACGTCCACCGCATAGCCGCGCGCCGCCAGCACCTCCGCCGCCATCAGGCCCGCCGGGCCGCCGCCTATGATGGCGACGCCGCGCCTTGTGCTGTCATTCATGCCCATTCCTTGTATTCCTGTCCCGTTTTCACCATAGCCGTGGCGGCAAGGGCGCGATTGTTGCAGAAATCGGCCGTCAACCCAAGCGCAAGCGTTTTCCGGGCAATGTTTGATCCAGGCCAGAAGTCCGGTTCCCGTTCTCCAGCAGAATCCATACGGCATAGCCAGGACTGTCCGCAATCCGGCCGACAATAACGACGCCACACACAGGAGACGGGGCCCACCACCCCGAAACGCGATGAGAAAATTTTCCGATTGGCCGATCTGGCTGCGCCTGACCGGCGCGATCTGGACCTGCCTGGTGCTGGCCTGGGGCGGGCTGATCGCCTGGGAAACCCAGGCCAGCCGCGAGATCGCCGTCGAGCAGGCCAAGGACCTGGCCCACAGCATGAACGAAATGACCCTGGCCGGCCTGACCGGCATGATGATCACCGGCACCGTCGGCCAGCGCGACGTGTTCCTGGACCAGATCCGCGAGCTGTCGGCGGTGCGCGACCTGCGCGTGATACGCGGCGACGCGGTCAGCAAGCAGTTCGGCCCCGGCAGCGCCGGCGACAAGGCCCGGCCGGGCGACGAAACCGAGCGCGCCGCGCTGCGGGACGGCAAGCCCCACATCCAGATAGAGTCCACCCCGCAATTGGGCGAACACCTGCGCGTGGTCTACCCGGCGCTGGCTTCCGCCAACTACCTGGGCAAGAACTGCCTGGCCTGCCATCAGGTGGCGGACAAGACGCCGCTGGGCGTGGTCAGCATGCGCATCTCGCTGGAAAACCCCAGCGATACTATAGGTGTACGCAATAACATAGCCTGTAGTAGAATATTTTCAAATGAAAAATTCAAAAGTTTACAGCTACTTACGATTTAGTGACCCTCGCCAAGCCACTGGCTCCTCCGCAGACAGACAAATTCAATATGCTACCCGATGGGCTGCCGAACACGGCCTAGTCCTTGATGACGCCCTGACCCTGCGAGACGAAGGACTAAGTGCCTATCACCAGCGTCACGTCAAACAAGGCGCTTTAGGGGCCTTTCTTGAAGCAATCAGCGCAGGACGCATTAGCGCAGGATCAGTCCTCATTGTTGAAGGCTTAGACCGCCTCAGTCGCGCAGAGCCTATCCTTGCCCAAGCTCAATTAGCCCAAATTATCAATGCTGGCATCACAGTTGTTACGGCGAGTGATGGTAAAGAATACAATCGTGAACTAATCAAAAATAATCCAATGGATTTAGTGTATAGCCTTCTCATTATGATTCGTGCCCACGAAGAGAGCGATACAAAATCTAAACGGATTAAAGCGGCCGTTAAAAGACAAGCCGAAGCTTGGATCGCCGGAACCTTCCGTGGGCGGATAGTCAATGGCCGAGACCCTCAATGGCTTGATTGGGATGGAGAAAAATGGATTCCCATCCCTGAACGGGTAGAAGCCTTCAAAATAGCTTTTCGTATGTATAAAGATGGATATGGGGCCAAGCCTATCTTCCAGCACCTATTCAAGCTTGGCTTGACAATGACTAATAAAGGGCTTCCCAATCACGCCAACTTTTACAGATCAATTCGCAATCCAGCACTTTACGGAACAAGGATATTAGAAGTTGGTGGGGAAAAATTTGAACTCAAGAATTATTACCCTGCAATTATCACAGAAGAAGAATATAACTCTCTTCAAACAGAGGCCGGTGGACGATTTAAATTCTCTCAAAACGGCGGGATAATTGGTGTCGTATCAGGACTTGGAATTCTACGATGCGGATATTGCGGCGCAGCTGCCGTAGTTAAAAATTATTTAAATAGAAAAAAAGAGTCAAATGGCAACATAAAAGACAGCCATCGACGATTAATGTGTTTGGGAGCCATAACGACCGGAATTCACAGCTGCCCAATGCCGGCTACATCATCCGTCGCCCCGGTAGAAAATGCAATAATGGAATACTGCAGCGACCAATTAAATCTACTATCACTGCAAAACGGTGAAGATCAATCGCTATCCATTCGCGCCAAGCTCAGCGATAAAAAAACTGAACTAATTAGCATTGAAAACAAAATTCAAAAAATTACCAATACCATACTTGAAAGCGAACTCAATGCGCCAAAATTTCTCATTAAAAAAGCAAGCGAGCTAGAAAGCCTGCAAGAACTCGCCAAAGATCAAATAGAGAAATTAGAAAATGAACTCGTTCTACTTAGTCAAAATCTAATAGAACCAGCACTTGCCGAAACATGGGCAGGATTAACTGATGGCGTCAAAAATCTTGAGAATGAATCAAGGATTTCGGCAAGAAAATTAATCTCTGATACATTTGAGAAAATAATCGTCTACACCAATAGCATCAACCCACCGGCTCGAATTTCAAAAACAAGGAAATTTTCGACAATTGATTTAGTTCTAATCCCCAAAAGGGGAAATTCTCGGACATTGCGAGTAAATCGTCTTACAGGAAAATGGGTAACGGGAGAAGACTTATTATCCACACACCAAACTTTACAGAAAAGCTAATTTAGATTAGTATTCATCCCAACGGTGGCACGCAGAAAGTCACTCGTTTTCGAGGAGGCTAGTCGTTGCCATCCTAGATGAACGTGATGAAACTTTCCCAGCTGGCAACCATCCGAACTGATTTTCCTGAAGCACACTTTTGGATTATTAGACGGAGTTCAGCAGCGCATGTTGGCAAGCCGACCCGAGAGTTCAACCCTGAACATATCGGAATTCGGATCACTGCTTTAAATTTGCTCCTCCCTGATTACCTTTATTATGTAATGGTGCATATACATCATACTGAATATTGGAAGACACTAGCGACAGGGACGCTGGACTTGGTTAACATTCGGGTTTCTGACGTTCGCAATATCGAGCTGTCACCGACGTAAGCCCCAAAAGTCCCGAGCCGAAAGGCTTGGGACTGGCTTCTTAAGTCAAGAGAGAAAAGGCCATGAAGATTCCATTGCCTAGCATTGCCGATCAACAGCAATTCATCAATGAACAAGCCACTCGCCAGGCCATCGCAACGCTTGAAGAAAATTTAAAAGCACCAAAGCTACTGCCTCAAGATGAAATAGACGAAAGTCAATATAGTCGTGCTCACCTACTCCGCGAAGGGGAAGGATGGGAACCACCACACCATGATATTGTTTGCGCCTACTTCTCCCACTTTCAAAAGCATTTCCCGCAATTCAACTCGGACAATACTTTAGGTGAACTATTAGGAACCTCTGGCCACCGCATCCGTGAGTTCAAGCAAGGGCGAAAAATGCCCTATGGTATTTGGCGAAAGCTCTTAGTCATAACAGGTCGTGCTCCACAAGATGTTTTAAAAGTCCTTGGCCGCATGGGTTAAGCTCCGTGGCCCCATTGACTTAACCCAATCCCCCTTGACTTAATCCATTTCAGTTAGTTATATTACAGCCTGTAATTATCAAATCAATAATCAAGGAACATTAATGGACTTGTCTAAACTGGACTTCCCCGAGCTGGTTGCCCTGAAAACCGATGTAGAAGGCGAAATCAAGCGTCGTGAAGTGGAAGAAAAATCTAAGGCTAAGAAGCAAATTCTCGAACTCGCTCGCTCTTTTGGTTTGAGTGTTGAGGACGTGCTGAGCAGCAAGGCAGCCACTGTTCGCAAGCCCGTTGAAGCCAAATACCGTCATCCCGACGATAGCAATCTGACTTGGACCGGCAGAGGCCGTAAGCCGGCTTGGGTCCAAACTTGGATCGACAGCGGCAAAGCACTGGAAGCATTAGCCATCTAATTTCAGCCATCAAGAAAGCGCCTCACGGCGCTTTTTTTATTTCTGCCATACACCAAAGCAAATAATTTCTATGGTTGATTATACCTTATCGGATCATCGCTATTGCTTCCGCCTTATCCTCAAATTCAGCATGCCATATAACTAAACCTGTCCAAAAGGACAGTAACCCTTATTCACTCCCTTATCTGTAAAAGGGTTATCCTGCAGTCTTCCCATTCTGTTACAGCCCGAAAAGCGCCCGACGTCAGAGGCGCACTCATGGAACTGCCATGGATATAACCGCCCTGCTCGCCTCCTTCGCCTCCTCCTTTTCCCAAGCCAACCGCCATATCACCCTTGCCATCGCCAGCGACGCCA
>NZ_JZJL01000026.1 GCF_000971335.1 Chromobacterium vaccinii | reverse complement strand
TCGCGGCAGCCGTTATCGAAGCTTTTGCGCATCGGCGCTATGCCCGGCGAGCCGCCCAGCTCCAGCACTTCATAGGTGATCCAGCTCTCGGCGCAGGCCAGCTCGCTGGGGTAGTCGTCCACCTCGATGCTGCGGCGGATCGCCACGCCGTTGTCGAAACGGTACACGCGCTCTCGCAGCGTCACCTCGCAATCGGCCTCGCGCCAGTTGTCCTGCCTATCCTCGCGGCCGACGATGCGCTCCGCGCCGGCGCCGCCCATGATCGCCCGCGCATAGCCGGCCAGCGGCTCGCTCGCTTCGGCCATCAAGCGCTCTCCTTGCGGATATCGGCCAGCAGCGGTTGCGCCAGACGGCGGTAATCGTCGCCGTCCAGCACGATGGACGCGTCCAGCCGGCCGGCGTTGAATGCGACCTCCCGGTAGCGCGCCAACAGCTGCGGGTCGACCACCAGCCGGATGGACGGATCGAAGCTGAACGGCGGGATGGAGCCGATCACGCAGCCGGTGGCGGCCTCGGCGTCGGCCGCGTCGGCCAGCTTCACCTTGCGCGCGCCGACGGCGGCGGCCACCTTGGCGAAATCCACCCGCTCGTCGCCAGGCAGCACCGCCAGCACGAACCGGCCCGGCGCGTCCGCCACCTTGCACAGCATCGCCTTGGCCCCCTGCCCCACCTCGGTGCCGCGTATCTCCGCCACCTTGTGCGAATTGCCCTCGGCTGGATGCTCTATCACCCGGAAACGGGCCTGGCCCTCTTCCAATATGTTCCGCAAACGTTCAAACACGGTCAGCGCCTCCCGCAAATACTGCATCATTCTAAACAACATGCGGCCGGAAAGCGGATGGACAAGCCCCGAATGCCGCTTGTTGCCCAACCCGACCAACCTCTACACTGCAAGCCTCGTTCCCATCCATGCCTCCCATGCTTAAACTCAACCTCGGCTGCGGCCACGACAAGCGGACTGGCTTCATTAATGTCGACTCTCAGGCTGCTTGCCAGCCAGATCAGGTGGTCGACCTGGAGCGATTCCCCTGGCCCTGGGCCGACGGATCGGTGGACGAGATCGTGATGAGCCACGTGCTGGAGCATCTGGGCGCCGCTACCGACACCTATCTGGGCATCATCAAGGAGTTGTACCGGGTGTGCGCGCCGGATGCCCGCGTCACCATCACCGTGCCGCATCCGCGCAGCGACAACTACCTGGCCGATCCCACCCATGTGCGGCCGATCACGGCGATGGGCCTGCAAATGTTCAACCAGGAGCTGAACCGACAAAGCATCCAGGAAGGCGGCTCCGGCACCCCGCTGGGTATTTATCTGAATGTCGACTGGGCGCTGGAATCGTCGGATGTGAAGATCCTGGAGCCCTGGGCCAGCCGCTTCAACGGCGGCCAGCTCACCGAGGACGACATCGCGTTGGCGGTGCAGAACTTCTACAACGTGATCGGCGACTGCACTTTCGTGATGCGCATCCGCAAACCGGCTTTCGCCGGCTGAGGCTCGCTCACGCATCCCGATCCGGGAGCTGCCCGGGCGCATCGCCGCCCAGCCGCGCAACCCTCTTGCCCGCCATCCGCCAGGCATGCATCATGCATAGCCGGACGGCAGCGGAAACTGGCGCTCCGCCATCCGCCTCCTAGCCGCAACCACCGTACAGAAAGGCTGAAGATCATGTCGAAAGAGCTTGTCTTCTATACCAACCCGCAATCGCGGGGCAATATCGTGCACTGGATGCTGGAAGAAGTGGGCGCGCCCTACCGTCCGGTGCTGCTGGAATACGGCGCGTCGATGAAGGCGCCGGAGTATCTGGCCATCAATCCGATGGGCAAGGTGCCGGCCATCCGCCATGGCGATCAGGTCGTCACCGAAGGCGCGGCCATCTGCGCCTATCTGGCCGACGCCTTTCCCGAGGCCGGGCTCGCCCCCGCGCCAGCCGAACGCGGCGATTATTATCGCTGGCTGTTTTTCGCCGCCAGCTGTGTGGAGCACGCCTGGACCAATCAGGCCGCGGGCTTCACGCCCACCCAGGAGCAACAGCGGATGTTCGGCTACGGTTCCTACGAAGCGACGCTGAACACCCTGGCCAAAGCCGTCGCCGGCCGCCGCTACCTCGCCGGAGACCGCTTCAGCGCGGCCGACGTATATGTCGGCCGCACGATAGGCTATGGCATCGAGTTCGGCAGCATGCGCGGCTGGCCAGAACTGGTCGCTTACTGGGATGGCCTGAAAAACCGGCCGGCCCTGCTGCGCGCCGCCGAGCAGGCCGCCCAGTGGCAGGCAAGCAAGGCGTAGACGCCAGCCACGCGGGGAGGCGGATGCCCAGCCTCCTCCCGCCCGCAAGCGCTACGCCGGCCTCAGCCGCGCGGTGAAGTGCCGCAGTATCGGCGGCTCGTAGTCGAAGGCCAGCCCTCTCACCTCGGCCGCGCGCTGTTTCACCTCGATCAGACAGTCGGCGATGTAGTCCATGTGATCGTTGGTATACACCCGGCGCGGTATCGTCAGACGCATCAGTTCGAACGGCGACGGCTCCTGCTGGCCGGTCTGCGGATTGCGGCCCAGCAGCAGCGAACCGATCTCCACCGCCCGGACGCCGCCTTCCAGATACAGCTCGCAGGCCAGCGCGTGCGCGGGAAACCGCTCGGCCGGAATGTGCGGCAGCAGGCGCGCGGCGTCGACGAAAACGGCGTGGCCGCCGGTTGGATACTGGATAGGCACCCCGCCCTCGCGCAGCCGCTCGCCCAGGTAGGCGACCTGGCCGATGCGGTAGTCCAGGAAAGCGTCGTCCAGCCCTTCCCTCAACCCTATCGCCAGCGCCTCCATGTCGCGACCGGCCAAACCGCCATAGGTGACGAAGCCCTCCATCGGCACGCAGCGCACCTGCACCTCGCGGAACAGCGCCTCGTCGTCCTTGAAGCAGCACAGGCCGCCGATATTGACCAGCGCATCCTTCTTGGCCGACATCGTGAACATGTCGCCGTGGCCGAACATTTCGCGCGCGATGGCCGGCATGGAAGCGCCGGCATAGGCCGGATCGCGCTCGCGGATGAACCAGGCGTTCTCGGCGAAGCGGGCGGCGTCGATCACCACCGGAATGCCGCGCGAGCGCGCCAGCGCGCTGGCCGCGCGGATATTGGTCATCGACACCGGCTGGCCGCCGGCGCTGTTGCAGGTGATCGTGATGATGACGGCGGCGACGTTGTCGCCCTCGGCCGCGATGATCTCTTCCAGCCGCGCCAGGTCGAAGTCCCCCTTCCAGTCATACGCCGTGCAGGTGTCCAGCGCCTGCGGCGTCAGCACGTTGACCGCGCGGGCGCCCGCCAGTTCGACATGGGCCTTGGTGGTGTCGAAATGGTAGTTGGACAGGAACACAGGTCGCTCGCCCCGGCAGCGCTTCACCAGCTCCGGAAACAATATCTGCTCCGCGCCGCGCCCCTGGTGGGTGGGGATGGTATGCGCGTAGCCGAACAGCTCCCGCACCGTGTCGGCCAGCCGCAGGAAATTGCGGCTGCCGGCATAGGCCTCGTCGCCCATCATCAGGCCGGCCCATTGGCGATCGGACATCGCGCCGGTGCCGCTGTCGGTCAGCAGGTCGATGTAGACATCCTCGGCTTTCAACAGGAAGGGATTCCAGCCGGCGTCGGCCAGCGCCCGGCGACGGTCTGACGGCGTGGTTTGCCGGATGGGCTCCACCATCTTGATGCGAAAAGGTTCGGGAATGCGTCGTGCCATGATCTTCTCCTCGGCGCGGCCGCGCGCCGCCCGGACAAGCGCAGGCGAAGCGGCGGCGGGCCGTCATGCGGTCGAAACAAATAGGGTAACGATTGCCGGAGGAGATCAGGCGCGCGGGAAGTCGAACGTCAGAATGATGTCGACGGTGTACCAATTGGGGCGCAGGCCATTGAGATGAGTCAGCGCCTGGCCAGCATGGGGTTCGATATTCATCGCCACACCTTGAGGCAGTTGCATGGTCGCCCGGACGCGGGCATGCCTTCAAGATAGAGCAGGATTGTCTGACTGCGCAACAATCAAGAACTAACAAAAACCATCTCGCCATTGATTTGTATACAGTCAACAATAACCACTATGCAATAAACTCATCACGCCTAGAGTATTAACTAGCAAAAAATCATCTCTAAAGAAAAGTATTTGCTCCATTTATTACAATGTAATTGATATGGCTTAAAAAAAATTTTCACATCTCAACATTTAATCGATATTATCTTGCGCTGCCTACAAAATCCAAGGCATGCATAAAAAACAAAAACACCGCTCGTTGCTGGTGATATCTCAAGTCACTCGAAGGAAACCCTTATGTCTACACAATCGCATCCCAAAGGGCTCTATCTGCTCTTTGTGACGGAGATGTGGGAGCGCTTCAGCTACTACGGCATGCGCGCCATCTTCACGCTTTACATGATCAAGGCGCTGCTGTTCGACAAGGCCCATGCCTCGGATATCTACGGCACCTACACCGGCCTGGTGTATCTCACTCCGCTGGTCGGCGGCTACATCGCCGACCGCTACTGGGGCAACCGCCGCTCCATCCTGGCCGGCGGCGTGCTGATGGCCATCGGCCAATTCATGCTGTTCTTCTCCGGCTCGCTGCATGAGACCAACGTCGCCGCCGCCTCCTGGCTGCTGTACGGCGGCCTGGGTTTCCTGATCGCCGGCAACGGCCTGTTCAAACCCAACATCTCGTCGATGGTGGGCCAGCTGTACGCCCCGGGCGACAAGCGCGTGGATTCCGCCTTCACCATCTTCTACATGGGCATCAACACCGGCTCGCTGATCGCGCCGCTGGTGTGCGGCACCCTGGGCGACACCGGCAATCCGTCCGACTTCAAATGGGGCTTCATGGCCGCCGGCTTCGGCATGCTGCTGTCGCTGGTCGTGTTCACCCTGTTCAAGAACAAATACCTGGTGACGCCGGAAGGCAAGCCTATCGGCCTGGCGCCCAAGCGCCATCACGACAGCGGCGAAAAAGTGGTGCACGAGCCGCTGACCCGCATCGAGAAGCAGCGTCTGGCGGTGATCCTGATCGTGTCCGCCTTCGTGATCTTCTTCTGGTCCGCCTTCGAGCAGGCCGGCGCTTCGCTGACCTTCTTCGCCGAAGAGCAGACCAACCGCAACCTTCTGGGCTTCACCGTGCCGGCGTCCTACTTCCAGTCGCTGAACCCGGTTTCGGTCGTGATCTTCGCGCCGATCTTCGCCTGGATCTGGACCAAGCTGGGCAGCAAGGGCATGGAGCCGTCGTCGCCGGCCAAGATGGCGCTGGGCCTGTTCTTCCTCGCGCTTGGCTACCTGGTGATCGCCTTCGGCGTCGACGGCCTGGCGCCGGGCGTCAAGGTCAGCATGCTGTGGCTGGTCAGCCTGTACGTGCTGCACACCTTCGGCGAACTGAGCCTGTCGCCGATCGGCCTGTCGCTGGTGGTGAAGCTGTCCCCGGCCCGCTTCACCGGCCTGATGATGGGCATCTGGTTCCTGTCCAACGCCGCCGCCAACAAATTCGCCGGCACGCTGTCTGAACTGTATCCGGACCCGGCCAAGCCGGTGCCGCACTTCCTCGGCTACGCGGTCACCAATCTGCACGACTTCTTCATGCTGTTCGTGATGATGGCCGGCGCCAGCTCGCTGGTGCTGTTCGGGCTGTCCTCCGTGCTGAAGAAAATGATGCACGGCCGCTGATCCGCCGCTTGCCGCATCCAAGCCAACGCCGCCTCCGGGCGGCGTTTTCGCTGGCGGGACCGCAGACGCCGATCCCGGTCTGTGATAGCCTTGCGCCGATCCTCTACCCCGTTTTGAAAACAAGTTTACGGATGAATACCGCTGCAACTTCTTCCTGGCGGAAGGCGGCCGGCTACGCCTTGCTGGCGCTGCTGGCCATACGCCTGCTGGCGATGTGGGCGATCCCACTCACCGACACCACCGAGGCGCGCTACGCCGAGATCGCCCGCAAGATGCTGGAAACCGGCAACTGGGTGACGCCGCTGCACGACTACGGCGTGCCGTTCTGGGCCAAGCCGCCGCTGTCTACCTGGCTGTCCGCGGCCAGCATGGGCCTGTTTGGCGTCAATGAATTCGCCGCCCGCCTGCCGGCGCTGCTGCTGGCCATCGGCGCGCTGTGGCTGACGGCCGACCTGATGCGCCGCCGCGCCGGACGCGACGCGGCGATGGCCGCCGCGCTGATGCTGGCCGGCGGCCTGCTGTTCTACGGCGCGGCCGGCACCGTGATGACCGACCCGTCGCTGATGTTCTGCGTGACGCTGAGCCAGGTGGCTTTCTGGCGCGCCATGAACGGCGGCGGCCGGATCTGGCGCTACGCCTTCTTCGCCGGCCTGGGCCTGGGCCTGTTGGCCAAGGGTCCGCTGGCCGTGGTGCTGGTGGGCATGCCGATCTTCTTCTGGGTGCTGATCCGCAATCAATGGAAGGCGCTGTGGCGCGAGCTGCCATGGATCTCCGGCACGCTCTTGGCAGCAGCCATCGCCCTGCCCTGGTACGCCTGGGCGGAAATCCGCACGCCGGGCTTCCTCAATTATTTCATCATGGGCGAGCACGTCAGCCGCTTCCTCGACTCCGGCTGGAAGGGCGACAAGTACGGCTTCGCCCACGCCACGCCGCGCGGCATGATCTGGCCGTACGCCTTGGGCGCGCTGTTCCCGTGGTCCATCGCCATGCTGGCCTGGCTGGCCTGCCGCGCGCGCCGGCTGCCGGCCATCGTCCGCGCCGGCGAAAACGACGGCTGGCTGCTCTACGTTTCGCTGTGGACGGTGATGACGCTGCTGTTCTTCACGATGTCCGGCAACATCATCTTCCCGTACTCGCTGCCGATGCTCCCCGGCGCGGCGCTGCTGATGGCCGAGCTGTGGCATCGCGGCCGGCATGAGCGATCCGGCCGCGCGCTGCCGTGGCTGGCGCTGTCCTCCGGCGCGCTGGTTCTGGCCGCCATCGGCCTGCAATGGCATGACGGCGCCCGTTACTTCCGCACCCAGAAGCCGGTGATCGCGGCCTGGCTCCAACACCAGCCGGCGCAGCAGGCCAGGCTGTTCTACTGGGACAGCCGCCGCGAGTTCTCGGCCGAGTTCTACAGCCAGGGCAAGGTGCGCACCACCGCCGACGCCCATGCGCTGGCTCCGCAACTTGCCGCGCATCCGGGCAGCTGGATCGTCACCGAGCAGCGCGACCTCGCCAGCCTGCCGCCGGCCATCGCCGCGGGCTATGTCAAGGCCGGGGAGTTCCCGGTGATGAAGGACAGAATGCTGCTGCTGAAACCGGCCGCGGCCCAGTGAAAGCGCAAACCGCCATGACCGACGCACGCAACTTCGTTCCACCCTATCTGCTGGAGCTGCACGCCGCCGAGCGCCCGGCCGACCCGCTGGTCAGCTGCCTGATTCCGGCCTACAACGAGTCAGAAAACATCACGCCGATGCTGGAAACGCTGCACCGGCTACTGTCCGAGCACCGCTACCGCCATGAACTGGTGGTGGTGGACGACGGCAGCCGCGACGACACCGTGCCCAAGGCGCTGGAAGCCGCCAAGCGCCTGCCGGTGACGGTGATCCAGCTGTCGCGCAACTTCGGCAAGGAAATCGCGCTGACCGCCGGCATAGACAATATCGGCGGCGACGTCGCCGTGCTGATAGACGGCGACTTCCAGCATCCGCCGGAAATGGTGCCGGTGTTCCTGGCCAAGTGGCGCGAGGGCTATGACATGGTCTACAGCGTGCGCGCCAACCGCGACGGCGAGACGCTGGCCAAGCGCGCGTTCACCCGTGTGTTCTACGCGCTGCTGAACAGCGGCGCGCCGTTGAAGATCCCGGAAAACACCCAGGATTTCCGCGTGCTGGACAAGAGCATTCTGGAAGCGCTGCGGCGGATGCCCGAGCGCAACCGCTTCATGAAAGGCCTGTACAACTGGGTGGGCTTCACCCAGCTGGCGATGGAGACACAGACGCAAGAACGCCGCGCCGGCAAAAGCAGCTTCAATTTCCGCAGCCTGTTCAATCTGGGCCTGACCGGCCTCACCGCCTTCTCCAACATGCCGCTGCGGATCTGGACGCTGGTCGGCTGCGTGATCTCGATGCTGTCGATCGGCTACGCGATCTGGGAGCTGGTGCACACGCTGCTGTTCGGCAACCCGGTCAGCGGCTGGCCAACGCTGGCCGTCGCCGTCACCTTCCTCGGCGGCGTGCAGCTGCTGTCGATCGGCATACTCGGCGAATACGTCGGCCGCATCTTCAACGAGGTCAAGGGCCGGCCCACCTATTTGATCAGCCGCATCTCCAAGCGCAAAGACGGGCAGGAGGCATGAAGAAGCAGCTGTTCTGGTTCGGCGTCGTCGGCGTGTCGGCGATGCTGCTGCACTTCGCGCTGGTGACCCTGGTTCTGGTGCCGCAGGGCGTGCCGCCGCTCGTCGCCAACGTGCTGGGTTTCCTCGGCGCCTTTCAGCTCAGCTACTGGGGCCACCGCCGCTTCACCTTCGAGGCCGGCCACGTGCCGCACCGCCAGGCGCTGCCGCGCTTCTTCGGCGTGTCCTGCCTGAGCTTCTGCGTCAACGAGGCCATGTATTTCGCGCTGCTGCGCTACGCGCCGCTGGACTACCGGGTCTCGCTGGCCATCGTGCTGTTCGCGGTGGCCGCGCTCACCTTCCTGCTGGGCAAGCTGTGGGCGTTCGCCTCCGCTCCGCAAACAAATTAACGCTGTCGAGATGACGACGGAAAACTTTTGGAATCGCCGACAGTCCTACCGCGCATGACGAAACGATTGACACTCTGCGCCGATGACTTCGCCCAGTCCGGCAGCATCAGCGCCGGCATCCTGCAGTTGATCGATGCCGGCCGCCTGTCCGCCACCAGCGTGCTCAGCCAGTCCCCGCACTGGCCGGAGCTGGCCGGCGAACTGAAGGCGCGGGCGGAGCGGGTCGATGTCGGCCTGCATTTCAACCTCACCCATCCGTTCGACGCGCCGGTCAAGCCGCTGTCGCACTGGCTGATGAAGAGCCAGCTGCGCCAGCTCTCGCTGGCAACGCTGCGCGACGAGGCGCTGACGCAGATCGACCGCTTCGCCGACCACTTCGGCCGGCTGCCGGACTTCGTCGACGGCCACCAGCACGTGCACGCGCTGCCGGTGATACGCGACGCGCTGTTCGACGCCATCCTGCGGCGCTGGCAGCAGAATCCGCTGCCCTACCTGCGCTCGCCGGACCGCCTTGGCCACCCGGGAGACAACCGGCTGAAGGCGCTGGTGCTGCGCAGCGTGTGCACCAATTTCGACGATCAGGCGCGCGAGCGCGGCTTCGCCACCTCCCCGTGGTTCGGCGGCATGTATTCGCTGAGCCCGCAGGCCGATTTTCCCGGCCTGATGCAGGCCTGGCTGGCCAAGATTCCGGACCGGGCGCTGATCATGTGCCATCCCGGCCTGCCCGCGGCCGACGCCTCCGACCCCATCGCCGCCAGCCGCGGCCGCGAATTCGACTACCTGGCCGGCGGCGCCTTCGCCGAACTGTGCCTGAAGCACCGGGTCAGCATCGCCCGCTTCCAACCCGAGCCTGCCGTCGCCGCTTAAGGGGCTGAACGCTCAGGCGCCCGGCCAGGGTTGCCGCCAGGGCTCGCCCAGCTCCTCAAGCCTGGCGCGGCAAGACTCCCCGGCGAATTTCTCGCCCGCCGCCGGCGGACAGACGAAGGCGAAACGTTCGCCTTCCAGCTCGAAACGCAGCGCGTAGGCATGCAGGTAGCCACGGTCCGCCGCGCTGCCGCCATATAACGCGTCGCCCAGTATCGGCGCGCCCTGCGACTTCATCGCCACCCGCAGCTGATGCGTCTTGCCGGTGCGCGGCCGCAGCAGGAACAGCCTCAGCCCCGGCTCCAGCGAAAAACTGAAAAACTGCGTGACGGCCGGATTCTCCCTGCCCTCCGTCAAGCGCCAGGCGCCGCCGCGTCCCTTGGCCATGTCACCCGCCACCCGGCCCTGCTTTTTCAGCGGCTTGCAGTCCGATAAAGCCAGGTAATACTTCTCCATCTCCCGCCCGGCCAACGCCTCGCCCAGCGCGCGCGCGGCCTTCGCCGAGCGCGCCACCAGAATCAGGCCGGACGTGATGCGGTCCAGACGGTGCACCGGCCACAAGGCGGCGTCTCCCAAGCCGTCGCGCAGGGCGTCCATCAGTCCGGGCTGGTCGTCTTCGCGGTGGAAACCGACACCGGGATGCTTGTCGACGAGATAGAAGCGGGGATCTTGATGAATCAGGGTGTACATGGCGGTTCCGGCTGCGAATCAGCCGCCGATTGTAGAGCAGGCGCCGCGCCGGCGACAGCGGCGGGCTAAACATGACAAATGACAACAAAATGCAAATTATGCCTTGAGCATGGCAAGGTCAAATTGATAGCCTTTCCCGCGACGCGGCATGCTGCCGAAACCGACCGCGCACCTTCGCCAAAACAGAAAGGACTTTTCCGAGAAACACGCCGCACAGCAGGGATTTACGCTGATCGAATTGATGATAGTCGTCGTCGTGCTCGGCATTCTCGCCGCCATCGCCATTCCCCAGTACCAGAATTACACCGCGCGCACCAAGGCGGTCGCCGCGCTGGCCGAGCTATCGCCCGCGCGCACCGCTTACGAAATTCATCTCAACGACGGGAAAACCATCCTGAGCGCCGGCTCGACCGACGCGATACTCAGCCCGATTGGCCTGCGCGACGAGCCTAGCAATCACTGCGACATGAGCACGCTGGGCGACTCTCTGGCCACCGCCGGCATCCAGTGCGACATCGAGCATGCGCCCGCCATCTTGAAAAAGAACCTGGCGCAAGAGGTGAAGCCCTTCGTGCGGCTGGTCCGCGGCGAAAAAGCCGATTGGCAATGCAAAACCAATATCAGCGAGGCAGAGCTGCGCCCGGCCGGCTGCAAATCGCCGGACGAAATCTAACAAGCCCCCAAACCATCATGGATGCCGTCACTGCGACTTTTTCTTGGCGTCCATCTCTATCCGCAACTGCTTGCGCATTTCGGCAGCGCGGAAGCGCTGCCGCTGCTCCTCGGTCTCCAGCACCAGGGTCGGCACCGCCATCGGCTTGCCGTCCTGATAGGCCACCATGGTGAAATAGCAGCTGTTGGTGTGGCGCTGGCTGCGCTGCTGGATGTTTTCCGCCACCACCTTGATGCCCACCTCCATCGAGGTGCGGCCGACATGGTTGACGCTGGCCAGGAAAGTCACCAGCTCGCCGACGTGTATCGGCTGCTTGAACAGCACCTGGTCCACCGACAGCGTCACCACGTAACAGCCGGCATAGCGGCTGGCGCAGGCGTAGGCCACCTGGTCCAGCAGCTTCAGCAGCACGCCGCCGTGCACATTGCCGGAAAAATTAGCCATGTCCGGCGTCATCAGCACCGACATCACCAGCTCTCTTTGTCTCTGGGCCTCTTCGCTCATCGTCTGCTCCCGCATGTGTACAAGCGGACATTCTGCCACGCTGATTGGAATAGCGGACAGGCGCTTCTATACTGAATGGACAGAGGAACGCGTTTCATGTCCATTTCCAGTGTAGCCGGCGGCTCTTCCAGCTACGGATTCAGCATGCATGGCGCCAATTGCCAATGCCCCGCCTGCCAAGCCTTGCGCTCGCAGGCTGCGCCCGTTTCGAGCGCGTCAGCCTCCTCTTCGCCGCAAACCGCCAACGCCGCGCCTTCCGCGTCGGCCGGGGACAAAGCCGGCAATGATGCCTCCAGCCAGAATGACTCCGGCAATGCGCACACCTCTCAGCAAACCAATGCCGCCTCGCCCAAGGGGCCGGACGGCAAGCCTTTGAACGACGCGCAGCAGAAGGAAGTGGAAGATCTGAGATCGCGCGACGTCGACGTTCGCCGCCACGAGGCCGCGCACCAGGCCGCCGGCGGCGCGCTGGCCGGCGCGGCCAGCTTCACCTATCAACAAGGGCCGGACGGCAAGCAGTACGCGATCGGCGGCGAAGTGCCGATCCGACTGAGCCAAGGCAGCACGCCGCAGGAAACCATACAGAACGCCCAGACGGTGCGCGCCGCCGCTCTGGCTCCGTCCGACCCGTCCGGCCAGGACCGCGCGGTGGCGGCCGAAGCCTCGCAGATGGAGCAACAGGCGCGAGCGCAGCAGTTTCAGCAACAGCACGGCAATCAGAATCTCAGCCCGCTGCAGAAAATGCAGCAGGCCGCCGCCCCGTCCGGCAGCGCCCAGGCCAAGGGCGGCAATATCGACACCTACGCCTAGGGCCTGCTCACGTCTTTTGCCGAACCGCGCAACGCCGTCCAACAGACTGAATGCAAATCGAAAGGCGTAGGCTTGGGTCACGCCAAGGCCTACGCCCGATGCTGATCAAAAGCTTGATCAGGCCTTAAACCCGCCGCGCCAGCCGCAAGCCGTTGGCGATCACGATCAGGCTGGTGCCGACGTCGGCGAACACCGCCATCCACAAGCTGGCCACGCCAGCCAACGCCAGGCCGAAAAACACCAGCTTGATGCCCAGCGCGATCGCGATGTTCACCTTGAGCACCGCCGCGGTGCGGCGGGCGTGGGCGATCAGGTCGGCCAGCCGCGACAGCTTGTCGTCCATCAGCGCCACGCCGGCGGTTTCCAAGGCGCTGTCCGATCCGGCGGCGCCCATCGCCACGCCCAGGTCGGCGCGCGCCAGCGCCGGCGCATCGTTGACGCCGTCGCCCACCATCGCCACCTTGCCGCCAGTCTGCAACTGCTCGATGAAACGCAGCTTATCCTGCGGCAGCAGGCCGCCGTGGGCGGCGGAGACGCCTGTCTGCGCCGCCACCGCGGCCGCCACCTGCGGGCTGTCGCCGCTGAGCATCACCGCACGCACGCCCATCTCGCCCAGCCGGGCGATGGTGGCCGCGGCTTCCGGACGCACCTGGTCGGCGACGGCCAGCACGCCCAGCGCCCGCTCGCCGTCCAGCAGCACCAGCGCTCCCTCGCCCGCCTCAGCCATCCGGCTCAGCTCGGCGGCCAGCGCCGGCGTCAGCGCGCCCTGCTCTTCCGCCAGCCGGCGGCTGCCCAGCAGCAGCGCGCGGCCATCCACCCGGCCGCGCACGCCGCGGCCCACCAATTCGCTGACCTGCTCTGCCGCCGGGACCGCGATGCCGCGCCGCGCGGCCTCGTCCAGCACCGCCTTGGCCAGCGGATGGGTGGAATGGCTGTCCAGCGCGGCCGCCAGCGCCAGCACGGTTGATTCGTCGCCGCCGCCCAGCGCCGCCACGCGAGTGACCCGCGGCTCGCCCAGCGTCAGCGTGCCGGTCTTGTCCAGGCAGACGGTGTCGATGCGGGCCGCCATCTCCAGCGGCGCGCCGCCCTTGACCAGCAGGCCGTGGCGCGCGGCCGAAGCCAGCGCACTGACCACCGTCACCGGCGTGGCGATCACCAGCGCGCACGGGCAGGCGATCACCAGCATCACCAGCGCGCTGTAGATGGCCTGGTGCCACGGCATCAGGCCCAGCAGTGGCGCGGCGACGGCGAAGGCCAGGGCCAGAACCAGCACCACCGGGGTGTAGACCGAAGCGAAGCGGTCGATGAAGCGCTGCGTCGGCGCCTTGGACGCCTGCGCGTCGCGCACGGTGGCGATGATGCGCGCCAGCACCGAGCCGGACGCCGGCGCCGTGGTCTCGATCTCCACCACGCCGCTGCCGTTGATGCTGCCGGCGAACACCGCGTCCTGCGGCCCCTTGTCCACCGGCAGGCTCTCGCCGGTGATGCTGGCCTCGTTGAAGCTGCTGTGGCCATCGGCGATACGGCCGTCCAGCGGCACGCGCTCGCCGGGACGCACCCGCACCCGGCTTCCAACCGCCACCTCGGCGGCCTGCGCCTCGCGCCAGCCGGCGCCGTCGGCCACCCAGGCGGTTTCCGGCGCCAGCGCCATCAGCGCGCGCACCGCCTCGCCGGCCCTGGCCAGCGACATCGCCTCCAGCCGCTCGGCGATGGCGAACAGGAACAGCACCATCGCCGCCTCCGGCCACTGGCCGATCAGCATCGCGCCGATCACGGCGACCGACATCAGGAAATGGATGTTCAGCGTGCGGGTGGACAGCGCGATCCAGCCCTTCTTCAGCGTGGGAATGCCGCCCAGCAGGATGGAGGCCAGCGCCAGCGCCGCCACTTCCAGCCGGCCGTCGCCCAGGCTCCAGGCGATGCCCTCGGACGCGGCGGCGGCCAGGCCGGACACCGCCAGCAGCAGATTGGCGCGGCGGCCATGTCCCTGCGGCGCCTGCGCCTGGGCGCCGGCATCCAGCTCCACTCCCTGCATGCCCACCTTGGCGATGGCGCTTTTCACGCCGTCCAAATGCGGCAGGTCGTGGCGCAGCAGCAACACCCGGTCGATGAAGTTGAATTCCAGCGCCACCACGCCGCTCATCCCGCCTAGCGCCTTTTCGATCAACCTGGCCTCGGTCGGGCAATCCATCGCCTGGATCTGCAGCCGCGACTGCTTCGCGCCCTTGCCTTCTCCCAGTTGCACGCGGGACGGCCCGGCATGCTCGTGGCCATGCGCGTGGCCGCAGCCCGCGCCGTGCCGGCGCTCATGCTGGTGATCGTGCTGATGGTGGTCGTAGCCGTGCCTGTCGCCCGGCTTGTGTTCGTGGCCGCAGCCGCCATGGGCATGCTGATGCGGGTCCGCGCCCTTCAGCGCCAGCGCGGCTCCGGCCTTGGCCGAGCAGCAATCGCCGCCGCGGGCGTGTTGATGGCCTTGATGCGGCGGTACGGCCTTGCGGTAACGCGTCACGCTTGACATATGCGCCTCCATTGGTAGTCTGGGCACATTGCACACCCTGTAGTCACTACAGGGTCAAGCGTTTCTTTCAGGAGAGCGTCATGTTGATCGGAGAACTGGCCCGCCAGACCGGCTGCGAAGTGGAAACCATCCGCTATTACGAGCGCGAGGGCCTGCTGTCCGCGCCGCAACGCTCGGCCTCCGGCTACCGCCGCTATACCGCGGAACAGCTGGGCGAGCTGAACTTTATCCTGCACTGCCGCTCGCTGGGCATGTCGCTGGCCGACATCCGCAACCTGGCGGCGTTCAAGGCCGACCACCAGCACGACTGCGAAGACATCAACCAGCTGATAGACCAGCAGATCGCCAAGGTGCACCAGCAGGTGGAAGCGCTGCGGCTGCTGGAGCAGCAGTTGCTGGCATTGCGCGACAAATGCCACGACAGCCGCGCGGCGGCCGATTGCGGCATTCTGCAGACGCTGGTGGAGGCGTCCGAGGGCGCGCCCTGCGTCTGCCACACGCCTTTCGGCCAGGACAACCATGGCCACAGCCAGGATTACGACCACGCGGCCAAAAAAAATGGCCGATCCAACAAGGATCGGCCCTAAATCAACGCTCGTTTGGGGAAGAGGAGAAACCCACTGACCACCACCCCACGGCAGCCAGGTCACAACAAAATCGTTACAGCCAGTGGCTTATCAAGGGCGCGGCGAACACCGTCGCCACCCCGGCCAGCATCATGGTCAGGCTGGCCACCACGCCTTCTTCGGCGCCTATCTCGCTCGCCTTCGCGGTGCCGGCCGCATGGGCCGCCGCGCCGAACAGCGCGCCGCGCGCCAGCTTGGAGCGGATCGGCAGCAGCGCCAGCATCAACTGGCCCAGCATCATCCCGCATACGCCGGTCACCACCACGAACAGCGCGGTCAGGTCGGCCGAGCCGCCCAGCGTCTGCGCCGCGGCCAGCGCGAACGGCGTGCTGATCGATCGGGGCGCCAGGCTTTTCTGCATCAAGTCCGGCAAATCCAGCCAGCGCGCCATCATCACCGAGCTGGCCACCGCCACCGGAATCGCGGCCAGTACGCCGCAACCCAATGACAGCCAATGCTTGCGGATCAGCGCCCGGTACTCGTAGATCGGCACCGCGAACGCCACCGTCGCCGGCCCCAACAGCCAGGTCAGCCAACGCGTATCGGCGAAGTAGGTCTGGTACGGCACCCGCGCCAACACCACCAGGCCGATGATCAGCAACGGCACCGCCAAAATAGGCGTGCTCCACCAGCTGCGCGTCTTCAGGTAATACTTCTTGACCACCCAGTACAACACCACGGTGAGTACGAAGGAGATCAACGCAATCTCATGCTCCATGGACTTCAGCCCTTATCTGCGCCTTGCGGTTGCTGTCGCGGCGGCGCAGCCGGATTTCCAACCGGTAGCAGCGGTCTACGACCAGCGCGGTCACCGCCATCACCAGCGCGGTGGAGGCGACGATCACCAGCAGCAGGCGGACGCCGGCGGACAGAATCACGTCCGGGTACTGCACCACCGCCACCACGGCCGGGATGAAGAACAGCAGCATCTCGGCCAACAGCCAACGCGCGCCCTGGCGAAGCCAGTCCACCGGCAGCAAACCGGACCACAGCCCGGCCAGCACCAGCAGCATGCCCAGCACGCCGGCCGGCATCGCCGGCAGAAAACGATGGCTCAGCTGGTTGGCCGCCATCCACACCAGGCTCAGCAGCAGAACCTGGGAAAAGGTTTGCAGCGGTTGCGACAGGCGGTGAAACAGGCGGGCCATGCTCGGCTTCCATCAACTTAGGAGTTGGGCAAAGTATAGCCAGCCGGCATTCATTCTAAAAATGAATTAAAATTATCAAGACGATTCCACTCAGGAATGCAAATGGACATACGCGCGCTACGCTATTTCGTGGAGCTGGTGAAATGTCAGAGCTTCACCCGCGCCGCCGACGCGCTGTTCGTCACCCAGCCGACGATCAGCAAGATGGTGAAGCAGCTGGAGGAAGAGCTGGACATGCCGCTTATCCTGCGCGAGGGGCGCAGCTTCCGCCTGACCGACGCCGGCCGCGTCACCTACGAGCGCGGCCTGGACGTGCTGTCGGCGATGAACAAGCTCAAGCACGAGCTGGCCGACCTGGCCTCGCTCAGCCACGGCGAGCTGGTGGTCGGCCTGCCGCCCATGGTGGGGGTCGCCTTCTTCGCGCCGGTGGTCAGCCGTTACCGCCGCCGCTATCCGCAGATCGAGCTGAAGATGGTGGAAGACGGCGCGCTGGCGATCGAAAACCGCATCAAGAGCGGCGAGCTGGAGATAGGCGTGGCGGTGCTGCCGGTGGACAGCCAGCTGTTCGACCACTACTCGGTGGTGCGCGACCCGCTGTGCCTGGTGGCGCCCGCCGGCTCGCGCTGGCGCGACAAGTCGCTGGTGCGTCTGGCTGACATCGCAGACCAGCCGCTGGTGCTGTATCCGGACGATTTCACCCTCAGCCGCCGCGTCGGCGACGCCTTCCGCGAGCTGGGCAAGACGCCCAACATCGTCGGCCGCAGCGCGCACTGGGACTTCATCGTCGAGCTGGTGGCGGCCAACCTGGGCGTCACCCTGCTGCCGCGCAGCATCGTCGAGCGGCTGGACCGCCAGCTGTTCGACGTGGTGCCGCTGTACGACAACAAGCTGTACTGGCACCTGGCGCTGATCTGGCAGCGCGGCGGCTATCTGTCCCACGCCGCCCGCGCCTGGCTGGCGCTGACGCGGGAGACGCTGGGCGGGCAGGATTGAAAAAGGCCGCTAGCGCGACCTTTTTGCGGGGGCGATCAGCCCTGCGTCTTCAACACCCGCTGGCGGCGGCTTTCCGACAGCACCATGCCGGACGACACCGACACGTTCAGGCTCTCCACGCTGCCGAACATCGGGATGGACACCAGCACGTCGCAGTGCTCGCGCGTCAGGCGGCGCATGCCCTCGCCCTCGGCGCCCATCACCCAGGCCAGCGGGCCGGAGGCGTCGAAGTGGTAGAGGTCGGTGTCGGCTTCCATCGTGGTGCCGGCGATCCACACCCCGGCATCCTTCAGGTCGCGCAGCGTGCGCGCCAGATTGGTCACTGTGATATACGGAACGACCTCGGCCGCGCCGCAGGCCACCTTGGACACGGTGGCGTTCAGCGTGGCGGAGCGGTCCTTGGGAGCGATGACGGCGTGCGCGCCCATCGCGTCGGCGACGCGCAGGCAGGCGCCCAGGTTGTGCGGATCGGTGACGCCGTCCAGGATCAGCAGCAGCGGCGGCTCGGACAGGTTTTCCAGCACGTCGTCCAGATCCACGTAATTCATGCTGGCGTCTATCATCGCCACCACGCCCTGGTGGCGCGCGTTGCCGCTCATGCTGTCCAGGCGTTCCTTGTCGACGATGTGCAGCTTGACGTTCTCCGCGCCGGCCTTGTCCAGCACCGCCTTGGCGCGGGCGTCGTGGCGGCCGCCGGCCAGCCAGATTTCCAGCAGGCTTTTCGGGTTCTGCCACAGGCGGGCGTTGATGGCGTGGAAGCCGTGGATCAGGCGTTTGTTGCTCATGACGGGGAGGTCTCGAATTCTCAATTCCCGCCATTGTAGCCGCAAGCCGCCCACCGGCCCAGCCTTGGCGCGCGTCGGCTAGGCCGGCTCGGCCTCGCGCCGCCAGCCGGCGGCGAGCTTCGCGAACTCGCCCGCCGGCAGCGGGCGGGCGAAATGGTAGCCCTGCAGCACATGGCAGCCCTTGCCTTCCAGGAACACCGCCTGCGCTTCGTTCTCCACCCCTTCGGCCACCACCTGGAACTTCAGCTTCTTGGCCATCGCCAGGATGGCCTCGGCGATGGCGGCGTTGTCGTCGTCGTCCGGCAGCCCCTCGACGAAGGACTGGTCTATCTTCAGCGTATCCAGCGGGAAGCGCTTCAGGTGCGACAGCGACGAATAGCCGGTGCCGAAGTCGTCGATGGACAGCCACACGCCCAGCGACTTCAGCTCGGACAGCAAGCTCACCGCCTCGGTCGGGCTCTGCATGATCATGCTCTCGGTGATTTCCAGCTCTAGCCGCCCGGCGGCGAGGCCGGCGGCCTGCAGCGCGCCCGCCACCTTGGCCGGCAGCGACGGCTGGCCAAACTGGCGCGGCGACAGGTTCACCGCCAGCCGGGGCACCCGCAGCCCCAGCGCGTCCCAGGCCGCCAGTTGGCGGCAGGCTTCGCGCAGCACCCAGTCGCCTATCGGCTTGATCAGCCCGGTTTCCTCGGCCAGCGCGATGAAGCGCGCCGGCGGCACCAGGCCTAGCTGCGGATGGCGCCAGCGCAGCAGCGCCTCGGCCCCGGCCAGCTCCCGGCTGCCCGCGCTCAGCTGCGGCTGGTAGTGTAGTTCGAACTCGTGGCGCTCCAGCGCCATCCGCAGGCCGTTCTCCAGCAACAGGCGCTCGAAAGTCTGAGTATTCATGCCGACGTCGAAGAACTGGTAGGTGTTCTTGCCCGCCTCCTTGGCGCGGTACATCGCCACGTCGGCGTTCTTCAGCAGCGTGCGCGCGTCGCGGCCGTCGTGGGGGAACACGCTGATGCCTATGCTGCCGGTGATGAACACCTCGTGCGCCTCCAGGCACAGCGGCTTGCCCAGCGCCGCCAGGATGGCAGACGCCATGTCCGCCAGCTGGTGGTGGCTGTCGAAACCGCTCATCAGCAGCGTGAACTCGTCGCCGCCCAGCCGCGCCAGCAGGCCGCGCTCGCCCACCACGCGCGACAGGCGGATCGCGATCTCGCACAGTAGCTGGTCGCCCACCTGGTGCCCGAAAGAGTCGTTGATCAGCTTGAAGCGGTCCAGGTCGATGAACATCACCGCCAGCCGGCCGTCCTCGCCGTCCATCCGCGTCAGCGCCTCGTCCAGGCTGGCGGTGAGGCTGCTGCGGTTGGGCAGCCGGGTCAGCGGATCGTGGTTGGCCAGGAACTGCAGCCGCTCCTCGGCCTCCTTGCGCTGGGTGATGTCGGAGAACACCGCGACGTAGTTGCACAGCACGCCGTCCTCGTCGCGCAGCGCCGAGATCGACAGCTCGGCCGGATACCACTGGCCGCCCCTGCGCCGGTCCAGCATCTCGCCCTGCCAGTGGCCGCAATCGGCCAGCGCCTGCTGCATCGCCGCGCGCGCCTGCTGCTCGATGCTGAAAATGCGCGAGGCCTTGCCCAGCGCCTCTTCCTCGGCGTAGCCGGTGATGCGGGAGAACGCGTCGTTGACGGCGATGATGCGCGCGCCGGCGTCCAGGATCAGGATGCCCTCGGCCGAGTTCTCGAATACCTTGGCGGCCAGCCTGAGATTGGTGTCGGCCAGCAGGCGCTCGGAGATGTCCATCACCACGCCGATCACCGCCTTGCGCCCGTTCAGCTCGAACAAGCGGCTGTGCACCTCCATGTCCACCAGCACGCCGTCCTTGCGCAGCCCGCGGGTGGAGTAATGCATCACCGCGATATTGTCGCGGAAGCGGCGCAGCAGCTGTTGCCGCAGCCGCTCTGCCTCGCCGGGCACCAGAATCTGGCCCATGGTCATGCCGGCCATCTCTTCCGGCTGATAACCCATGATCTCGGCCAGCTTGGGATTCACGTAGGCCAGCTTCTCGTCCTGCATGATGTAAATGCCGACCAGCGACTGCTCGACCAGCGCCAGATACCGGTCCTCGGCCTCGCGCTTGGCCTTTTGCTCGCGCCGGGACTGGGTGATGTCGGTGTCCACGCTGCCGACGCCGGCCGGCCGGCCGTCAGCGTCGAACAGGGGAAACTTGGACGCCAACAGATAGGTTTCCACGCCGTTGAGCGCGAAATGCTCGTCGAACTGCCGCGGCGACAGCAGGTTCAGCACCTGCTGGTCCTGCTCGCGTATCTGCCGCGCGTCCTCAAGATCGAACACATCCTCCGGCCGCTTCCCCAGCAGCGAATCCGCCGACATGCCCACCCGGCGCGCGTAAGCGGCGTTCACCAGCAGGTAGCGTCCGTCCATGTCCTTCAGCGACATCATCGTCGGACTGTGGTTGACCAGCGATTCGATGCGGGCGCGGAACGCGCGCAGCGTCTCGCCATCGGCGCGGTGGCCATCCATCAGGATGCCCACCAGCAAGCCGGACACGTTCAAGGCCAGCGCCAGCAAGAGATCGGTGGCAGCGTCGCCCATGCCCACGCGCACCAGGCCGGCCGGCGGCAGCGCCGCCAGCGACAGCAGCAGCGACGCCATGCCGGACGTCAGCGCCGCGCCGCCGGGGCCGGTGCGGCAGGCCGCCCACAAGATCAGCGGGAAGAACAGCAACTGGCTGGGCACGCCCGGCGGCTCGCCGGCGGCCAGCAACAGGCCCACGCCGCCGGCCGACAGCAGCAGGATCAACGCCAGCTCCAGCCGCAACGGCACCGGCAGCGGACGCAGCGGCGGACGGGCCAGCGGCGCGCACAGGAACAGCGCCGACGCCAGCGCCGCCCAGCATTGCCAGGCCCACGACCACGGATGGCCGGCCAGCCCGCCGGCCGCCCAGGCATAGCCGCCCAGCAACAGGGTCCCCGCCAGCGCCGGATAAAACAACGCCAGCAGCAGGTGGCGCAGTTGCTGCGGCGTGCGCGGGCGCTCCAAGCCGCCCAGCAGGCCGCCCAGGCGCAGGCCTGGCCGGATCAGGCACAGCGACGCCGCCATCAGCAGGGCCCATGGCGGCGGCATCCACGCCGCCGCCGCCATGCCCGCCGCCAGCGGCCACCACCACGCGCGGCGCGGCTCGCGCGCCAGCAACTGCCAGCACAGCAAACCGTGCGGCGCGAAACTCGCCAGGGACAATGCCGCATGCGGACCGCGCGGCCACAAGGCCACGCTGGCGACAAAGCCCAGGAATACCAGCAACTCCTCCACCCTAGGTGTGGTTCTCACGCTCCCATCCTTCTCCACTGTCGTCCGGTTGACCGGATCTTGCTCCATCCCGGCTCTGCAACCCTGGGCGGTTTCAGAGACATGACTATTATTTTTTCTGATATCTGATTAGCATTAACAGCTAATTTTCTTCATGCAAAATTAAAACTGGCTTGAAACAAACGCATACGATAGCCGGGAATCCAGACGCCGGCTAGAGTCGGCCGCAGGCAAAGCCGTAAGGCCGCCCGGCGCACTGTTATAATCGCGACAAGCACAACCCCGCACAGAAGCCAGATCAAGTTGGATACGCTCCCGACCCTGCCGCCCGCCGGCCAGAAAACCCGCTGCGGCCGCCTGCCGGACGGCCTGGACAGCCACGCCATCGCCGCGCTGGCCAAGCAGCGCCGCCCGCTGCTCGTCCTCGCCGCCGACGCCCAGGCCGCCCAGCGGCTGAAAGCCGAGCTGCCGTTCTTCGCGCCCGACCTTTCCATCGCGCTGTTCCCGGATTGGGAAACGCTGCCCTACGACCATTTCTCGCCGCATGGCGACCTGGTCAGCGAGCGTCTGGCCACGCTGTGGCAGATCCGCCAGCGCGAGTGCCAGGTGGTGATCGCCCCGGTCGGCACCGCGCTGGGGCGGCTGGCGCCGGTGAGCTACCTGCTCGGCCGGACGTTTTTCCTGAAGACCGGCCAGCAACTCGATGTGGAGAAGCTGCGCGCCGATATGGTGTCCGGCGGCTACCAGCACGTCACCCAGGTGATGGCCCCGGGCGAATTCTCCGTCCGCGGCAGCCTGATCGACCTCTACCCGATGGGCTCGCCGCTGCCGTACCGGATCGACCTGTTCGACGCCGAGATCGACAGCCTGAAGACTTTCGACCCCGATACCCAGCGCACGCTGTACCCGGTGCCCGAGGTGCGGCTGCTGCCGGCGCGCGAATACCCGGCGGACGAGAGCGGCGTCACCGCCTTCCGCCAGCGCTACCGCGAAAAGATGGAAGGCGATCCAAGCCGAAGCCGCGTCTACAAGGACGTGTCGCAGGGCCTGTGGCCAGCCGGCATCGAGTACTTCCTGCCGCTGTTCTTCGACGAAACCGCGACACTGTTCGACTACGTCGGCGACGACGCGCTGGTGGTGCAGCACCACGACGTGCAGGCGGCGGCGGAAACCTTCTGGCGCGACGCGCAGGGCCGCTACGAGATGGCGCGCGGCGACGTCGACCGTCCGGTGCTGGCGCCGGCCGACATCTTCCTGCGCCCGGACGAGCTGATGGCGAGGCTCAAGCCCTACGCCCGCATCGAATTCTCCGGCGACGGCGAAACCGGCGCCGCGTTGCCGGAGCTGGCGGTGGACCGCCGCGCCGACGCGCCGCTGCACAAGCTGCAAGCCTTCATCGCCGCCGGCGGCAAGCGCATCCTGCTGGCGGCGGAAAGCCTGGGCCGGCGCGAAACCATGCTGGCCTTCCTGGCCGAAAATGGCATCAAACCGACGCCGATAGACAGCTGGGCCGATTTCGCCGGCGGCAAGGCCGCGCTGGCGCTGGGCGTCGCGCCGCTCTACTCCGGCTTCGCGCTGGCCGATCCGGCCATCGCCGTGGTGACCGAAAGCGAGCTGTACCAGCACGTCGCCCGCAGCCACACCCGCCGCAAAGCCAGCCGCGCCGGCTCCGACGCGATGCTGCGCGACCTGGCCGAGGTCAAGGCCGGCGACCCGGTGGTGCACGAGGCGCACGGCATCGGCCGCTACATCGGCCTGGTGACGATGGACCTGGGCGAGGGCGAGACCGAGCTGATGCAGCTGGAGTACGCCGACGGCGCCACGCTGTACGTGCCGGTGTCGCAGCTGCAGTTGATCTCGCGCTACGCCGGCGGCGCCACCGACGACATCCAGCTGCACAAGCTGGGCAACCCGGCCTGGGAAAAGGCCAAGAAGCGGGCCGCCGAGAAGGCGCGCGACACCGCGGCCGAGCTGCTGAACCTGTACGCGCAGCGCGCGGCGCGCGAGGGCCACAGCTTCGAGCTGTCCCCTGCAGACTACAGCGCCTTCGCCGCCGGCTTCGGCTTCGAGGAAACGCCGGACCAGGCCACCGCCATCGAGGCGGTGATCCAGGACATGTGCTCCGGCAAGCCGATGGACCGGCTGGTCTGCGGCGACGTCGGCTTCGGCAAGACCGAGGTGGCGCTACGCGCCGCCTTCGTTGCGGTGATGGGCGGCAAGCAGGTGGCGGTGCTGGTGCCCACCACCCTGTTGGCCGAGCAGCATTTCCAGAACTTCTCCGACCGCTTCGCCGACTGGCCGGTGCGCATCGCCGAACTGTCGCGCTTCCGTAGCGGCAAGGAAACCACGCAAGCCTTGCAGGGCCTCGCCGACGGCAGCGTCGACATCGTCATCGGCACCCACAAGCTGGTGCAGCCTGATATCCAGTTCAAGAATCTGGGCCTGGTCATCATCGACGAGGAGCATCGCTTCGGCGTGCGGCAAAAGGAACAGCTGAAACGGCTGCGCGCCAATGTGGACGTGCTGACGCTGACGGCGACGCCGATTCCGCGCACGCTGTCGATGGCGTTGGAAGGCCTGCGCGACTTCTCCGCCATCACCACCGCGCCGTCGCGCCGGCTGGCGGTGAAAACCTTCGTCAGCCCCCTCTCCAACGGCGTGATCCGCGAAGCGGTGCTGCGCGAGCTCAAGCGCGGCGGTCAGGTGTTCTTCCTGCACAACGAAGTCGACACCATCGAAAACATGCGCGAGAAGCTGGCCGAACTGATCCCGGAGGCGCGCATCGGCGTCGCCCACGGCCAATTGCGCGAGCGCGAGCTGGAACAGGTGATGCGCGACTTCCTGCAGCAGCGCTTCAATCTGCTGCTGTGCTCCACCATCATCGAAACCGGCATCGACATCCCCAACGCCAACACCATCCTGATCAACCGCGCCGACAAGTTCGGCCTGGCGCAGCTGCACCAGCTGCGCGGCCGCGTCGGCCGCAGCCATCACCAGGCCTACGCCTACCTGCTGACGCCGGACGGCATGACCCGCGACGCGCAGAAGCGGCTGGAGGCGATCCAGTTGTCCGGCGAGCTGGGCGCGGGCTTTTACCTGGCGATGCACGACCTGGAGATCCGCGGCGCCGGCGAGGTGCTGGGCGAAGGCCAATCCGGCGAAATGCAGGAAGTGGGTTTCAGCCTGTTCACCGAGATGCTGAAGCAGGCGGTGCGCGATCTGAAAAAGGGGCGCGCGCCCGACCTCGACGCGCCCTTGGGCATCACCACCGAGATCAATCTGCATAGTCCGGCCTTGCTGCCCGACGCTTACTGCCCGGACGTGCACGAGCGGCTGCTGATCTACAAGCGCCTGGCCAGTTGCGAGACCGAGGCGGAGATCGACGACATCCATGAAGAGCTGATCGATCGCTTCGGCCTGCCGCCGCAAAGCGTGAAGACGCTGATCGAAAGCCACCGCCTGCGCCTGGTCGCCAAGGAGCTGGGCGTGCAGAAGCTGGACGCCAGCGAGGTGGCGGTGCAGATCGCCTTCATCAAGAACCCGCCTATCGATCCGGTGAAGATCATCATGCTGATCCAGAGCAAGAAGAACTACCGCTTGGCGGGGCAGGACAAGCTGCGGGTGGAGCAGGCGCTGCCGGAAGTGGCGCAGCGGATCGTGAAGGTGAAAGAGGTGTTGAAGGAGTTGGGCGCGTAGGCTGGCTTGATTTCCATCAGTGCCTAGAATGAACGGTCAGCTCATCCAGTTGGCCGTTTCCACATCTATGTTCTTTTTTGATGAGTCCGCTTCGCAGATAATGATTTAGATGGCGGGGCTGCCCGCCGGACAGGTCGGGGAGCTGTCTCGCCAGCTCCCCGACACCCCTAGGCGACCCCAACAGCGCGGCGAAACCCCGTCTTCGAAGGCATCCCCAAGGCGCCGCCCAACTCGCGGGGCGCTACCGTCGCCCCGCTCAAACAATTGGCGGCTTAAAACCTTGGGAATGCCTTCGAAGCCGGCTTGCGCTGATAGGGACGATGGCGCATCGAATACGTTCAACTCCCTCGTTCATTGAAATTATCTGCACCGCGTGTCGGCAAGATGTAGATCAAATCCGATTAGTCCCTATCCCCTTCTGCGCGCGCCGGCAAAAAACACCGGACGAGGTTTTAAGACGCCGGCTGTTCGACACCGCGCGACGCGAGCGCGCGGCTAGTTCCGGCGGCGCCTCGTCCGGCGTTTTTTGTCGGGGTTTCGCGGGCGGAGGGGCCGCCTGGGGTCGTGAGGGGGCTGGCCGCACAGCCCCCTCACCCGTCCGCCGGGCAGCCCCGCCATGAAAAACATCATCCGCGCAGCGGATTCCTCAACCGCTCAACTTGCACCAACCCAAGGCAAGCCCCCCTCTCCGGGACTAGATTGGAAAGACAAGCACAACGAGGAGCCGCCATGCCCCGCCGCAACGCCGAAACCAACGACGACGACAACGACAAGCCCGTCCCGCTGTATCGCCAGTACGAAACCCAAGGCACGGTGCGACAGATATCGTTTTATCTGTCCGACGAGATCGGCGCCGCCATCCACTACACCGACCTCTTGTACACGCTGCGCACCGCCAGCAGCACCGACATCGTCTATTTGCATCTGAACACCCCCGGCGGCAATTTCGACGCCGGCCTGCAGATCATCAACAACATCACCGCCAGCCAGGCCCACGTGGTCACCATCCTGGAGGCGCGGGCGTATTCGATGGGCGCGCTGATCTTTCTCGCCGGCGACGAATTGGTAGTGCACGACACCTGCCAGCTGATGTTCCACAACTATTCGTCGGCGCTGATCGGCAAGGGCAATGAGCAGCAAGCGCAGGTGGCGGCCAGCGGCAAGTGGTTCGAAAAGGTGATGCGCCACGTTTGCCGGCCGTTCCTCACCGACGAGGAACTGGACCGCATTCTGAAGGGCGAGGACATCTGGCTGGACAGCGACAGCATCCGCCGCCGGCTGAACAACATCCAGAAGGGCGCGCCGGCCGTGACGGCGCGCAAGCCGGGCAAGAAGAGCGGCGCGGCGGAATCCAACGGCTAGCGGAATCGACGTTGTCGACAAAGCGCCGCGCGTATAAAATGACATTGTCAAAATACGGATAATTCTGAAATGTCATTACGCGATATCCGCATGCTCACCCGCTACAGCGCCTGGGCCAACCGGCGTCTGTTCGACGCTCTGGCTGCGCTGCCGGAAACGGAATTGTTGAAAACCCGCGCCACCATCTTCCGCAACATTTTGTCCACGCTGAACCACAATCTGGTGGTGGACCGCATCTGGCAGGGCCATCTGCTGGCGCGGCCCCACGGCTACAGCGGCCGCAACACCGCGGACACGCCCAGCCTGGCGGAACTCGCGCGGGCGCAGGCGGAACTGGACCGCTGGTATGTCGATTACGCCGATGGCCTGGATCCGGCCGCGCACGAGGAGGCAGTGGACTTCGCCTTCGTCGACGGCGGCCGCGGCAGCATGCGGCGCGGCGACATGCTGCTGCACATCGTCAACCACAAGAACTACCACCGCGGATTCGTCGCCGACATGCTGTACCAAGTGCCCGCCACTCCGCCGACAACCGATCTGCCGGTCTACCTTCGGGACGCCCACCGGGAGCAAGGCGGCCGATAGCGCGCGCTAGTGCTGCGCCTCCGGCTCCGGCTCGCGTTCTATCTCCACCCGGTTCCTGCCCTTGCGCTTGGCCTGGTACAGCAGCAGGTCGGCCTCCAGGAACAGGCTGGCCAGGTTCTCGTGCTCCGGCGGCCTCAGGCAGGCCACGCCTATGCTGGCGCTGATCGACAATTGCAGCTCTCCCACGCGGGGCTGCAGATTGGCGATGGCCAGGCGCAGGCGATCCGCCACATTGCAAGCCTCCACCCGGCTGGCCAGCGGCAGCATCACCACGAACTCCTCGCCGCCATGGCGTCCCAGCACGTCGCCCTGGCGCGACTCCGCCCGCAGACAGTCGGCCAGCTGGCGCAATACCTCATCCCCCACCTGGTGGCCGTAGCGATCGTTGACCTCCTTGAAGTGGTCGAGGTCGATCAACAGCAAAGCCAGCGCCTGCCCGCGCTGCCGCGATCGCGAAAACATGGCGGCGGCCTGTTCGTGAAAGGTCCGATGGTTGTACAGCTGCGTCAAGCCATCCTGCTGCGCCTGCTGGCGGACCTGCAGCAACAGGCGCTCGTAGCTGATGAACAGCAGGCTCAGGCTGTAGCAGAACGTCAGCCAGAACAGGCTGAGCGAGGTAAACATGACCAGCAGTTGATTCGCGCTGGAAAAATTGCTCCCTTTTTCCAGCCAGGACATGACCAGCCGAAACAACGCTACCCCTATCGTCAGCGCCGCCAGGCCAAGCCCCAGCCGGTAACCCATCATGGTGCGCCACTGCCGCCCGCGATACAGCTGCGCGACGATCATCGACCAGTACAAGATATGCGCGCACGCGGTGACTTCCACCCGCCGCGTGTAACTGCCGGGCCCGGCCCAGAATACGAAGCACAGCATGATGATGATCAGCATGGCCAGGTGGAAGCGCCAATCGTTGCGCAGGCCCAGCAACTGGCGGGTGGCGACCACGGCCAGCGGGTGGTACAGCAGCAGCAAAAAGGTATCCAGAACCAGATTGGGCCAGGCTGGAATAGGCAGGGGAAGATAGGCTATCAGGGTGCCGCAGGCGGCGATGCATCCCGCGATGCCCAGCGTGAGCAACGCTCTTTCGTTCCGGTTGTAAAGCCAGAACATCAGCACCACCAGGGTCAGCATGGCGGTGTAGCCGGTGGTGCTGAGCAGGGTGGTCTTGAAATCCAGAATGCTTGGTATGATTGGGCTGGGCATGAAAAAAAAATGTCTAGTCGACGAAAAACCGGCGCGCGCGGACCCAAATTGGAACCGCTTGCCGCGAGCTGGCGATACCATAGCAGAATTTCACTTGCGCCATGCCATCGCCCATGCCCTTCGCATCATCCTAGACTTGCCCGGACGCGCCCGCAACGTACAGACAGTCTAGTTCCTTGCCCTTCCCGTCTAACTTAGATAGAATACTCTATCTTTCAGAGCGGCCAATCCCGCCGCCTCTGTCCCAGTCAGCCACGCGTCCGGCTTCGCCGACGCGCCAGCCATCAAGCCCACGCAACACCGGGTCTGCCTCGCGCGGCCCCTTCTGGCAGGAATCAAAATGCGCCTACACGCCTTCCTGCTGCCATTGGCGCTTTCCCACGCGTCCCTGGCGGCCAGCACGCTTCCCTCATACGATTTCGCGTCCAAGCCGGCCATCGCGCCGACGCCGCGCATCAAACCGCTCAAGACGGACAAGAAACCCAAGCCGCTGAATATCCAGCCCAGGGTGAGCCTCGGCGATCTCGACAGCCCGTTGATCGAGGTGCGTCCTCCCGCCTTCTCCGGCTCCCGCGGCAATCCGATGCAGCCGGACAGCTTCTCGATAGGCCATACGCTCAATCAGACCAGCCCTCTCCACCTGCAGCCGCAACAGGGCTACCAGCCGTCTCACGGCTGGCAACACGGCATGCCGTTCACGCCCGGCCTGACGATAGACCCGCAAACCGGGCGGAAACAAGCCATACCGATGCACATGCTGCCAGCCTTGCCGCCCCATCAGCGGCGCTGAATCGCCCGGTTCAGCGATTGACCATGGACATCACCTCGGCGGCGTAACGCAAGCCGCTGACCTTGCCGCCGGCGAACGCCGCGTCCAGCGTGGCCAGATCGCCGGCGCTCAGCGCCACCTCCGCCGCGCCCAGGTTGTCGCGCAGGTTCGCCTGTTTGCGCGCGCCGGGGATGGCGACGATGTCTTCCCCCTGCGCCAGCAGCCAAGCCAGCGCCAGCTGGGCAGGGCTGCAGCCCTTGGCCGCGGCCAGCTCTCTCACCTTGTCCACCAACTGCAGATTGCGCTGGAAATTCTCGCCCTGGAAACGCGGATTGCCGCGGCGAAAGTCGTCGGCGGCGAAATCGTCGGGGCTCTTGATCGCGCCGGTCAGAAAGCCGCGCCCCAGCGGACTGTAAGCGACGAAACCGACGCCCAGCTCGCGGCAGGCGGCCAATACGCCGTCTTCCGGATCGCGCGTCCACAGCGAATATTCGCTCTGCAGCGCGTGGATGGGATGGACGGCCGCGGCGCGGCGCAGCGTGGCGGCGGACGCTTCCGACAAGCCCAGCCAGCGCACCTTGCCGGCCTTGACCAGATCGGCCATCGCGCCGACGGTTTCCTCAATGGGCACGTCGGGATCGATGCGGTGCTGGTAGTAGAGGTCGATATGATCGACACCCAGCCGCTTCAGGCTGCCCTCGCAGCTGGCGCGCACGTATTCCGGGCGGCCGTTGACGCCGCGCTTGGCCGGATCGGCCGAGTCCATCACGATGCCGAACTTGGTGGCCAGCACCACCTCGCCGCGGCGGCGGGCCAGCAGCTTGGCCAGCAGCTGCTCGTTGGTGTGCGGGCCGTACATGTCGGCGGTGTCGAGGAAGTTGACGCCGAGATCCAGCGCCGCGTCCAGCGTCGCCAGCGATTCGGCGTCGTCGTGCGGGCCATAGAAAGCGCTCATGCCCATGCAACCCAGACCCAGCTCCGAAACCTGCGGGCCGCCCCGGCCCAGCGTGCGTTTTTGCATCGCCATCGCTCCTGATGTGGAAAGTGACGTCAGCATAGAAGATGGCGATAAGCCGATAAATGGCTCAAAATGACAAACATTATTTATCCAGGCTTCACAATGTCGCGAATTCCGCATGACACGCTGCAGGCTTTCCGCACCATCGCCCGCCACCGCAGCTTCACACGCGCCGGCGCGGAGCTGGGCGTCAGCGCCTCCGCGCTGAGCCAGAGCCTGCGCCAACTGGAGGAGGCGCTGGGCGTGCCGCTGCTGACACGCACCACGCGCCAGGTGGCGCCGACCGAGGCCGGCGAGGCGCTGCTGGCGCGGTTGTCGCCGGCGCTGGACGAAATCGCCGCGGTGCTGGAGGAAACCCGGCAGAGCCGCGGCCAGCCGGCCGGCCAACTGCGTGTCACCCTGCCCCACACCGCCGCCCAGCTGCTGTTCTATCCGGCGCTGGCCGATTTCGCCGCCCGCCATCCCAAGCTGCGGCTGGAGCTGGATGTCAACAACGGTCTGGTCGACATCGTCGCCCAGCGCTTCGACGCCGGCGTCCGCTTCGGCGAGGCATTGCAGGCCGGCATGCAGGCGCTGCCGGTCAGCCGGCCGCTACGCTTCGTCGTCGCCGCTTCGCCGGACTATCTGCGCCGCCGCGGCGCGCCCAAAGCGCCCCAGGACCTTCTCTGCCACGACTGCCTGGGCTATCGCTTCGGCGGCGGCGGGCAATACCGCTGGCAGTTCGCCGCCGCCGGCCAGACGCTCCAATTGGCGGTCGATGGCCCGTTGATCGCCAACGACAATATGGCGCTGCTGCACGCGGCGCTGGAGGGCGCCGGCCTGGCCTACCTGGCCGAGCCGCTGATCGCGCCCTGGATAGCCGAAGGCAGGCTCGCCGTGGTGCTGGACGATCACATGCCGCCTGCCGAGGCGCTGTACCTGTACTACCCGCACCGGCCGCGGCAAACGGCCAAGCTCAGGGCGCTGATCGCCTTCCTGCGCGAACGCGCCGGCCTGCCGCAGGCGTAAAAAACCCGCCGTACGGCGGGCGGGAAGAAATGATCGGCGCGAACTCAGCGCGACTGCCGCGCCAGACGCCAGGCGGCGTCCTGCTTGTGGTAGCCCAGCAGATAATAGGCGGCCACCAGGAACACCAGCCAGCCGGGACCGACGATCAGCGCGACGCGGGTGTCCGGGAAGTAAGCCATCAGAGCGATCACCAGCGCGAGGAAGCCCAGCGTCAGGTAGGAACCGTACGGCCACAGCGGCATGCGGTGGCTGATGGATGCCAGTTCCTTGGCCGACAGCGAGCGGCGGAAACGCAGCTGCGCCAGCAGGATGATCAGCCAGGTCCACACCGCGCCGAAAGTGGAGATCGCCGTCAGCCAGGTGAACACCTCCTTCGGCGCCAGGTAGTTCAGCAACACGCCGAGCAGCAGCGCGGCCACCGACATCAGCAGCGCCGGCACCGGCACGCCGCTTCGGGAAACGCGGGCGAACACGGGCAACGCCTGCTTCTGCTCGGCCAGATTGAACAGCATGCGGCCGGTGCTGAAGATGCCGCTGTTGCACGAGGACAGCGCGGCGGTCAGCACCACGAAGTTGATGATGCCGGCGGCTGCCGGAATGCCCATGCTCTCGAAAGTCAGCACGAAGGGGCTGCCGCGGGTGCCCAGCTCGTTCCATGGATAGATGGACAGGATCACGAACAGCGCGCCGACGTAGAAAATCAGGATGCGCCAGAACACCGAATCCACCGCGCGCGCCAGCGCCTTCTTCGGATTCTTCGCCTCGCCGGCGGTCAGGCCCAGCATTTCCACGCCCAGGTAGGCGAACATCACCATCTGCAGCGACATCAGCACGCCGGAAAAACCGTTGGGCATGAAGCCGCCGTGCGCCCACAGATTGGAGATGCCGGTTGCCACGCCGTGGTTGCCGAAGCCGAACAGGATCATCGCAAAGCCGCCGATGATCATCAGCACGATGGTGACGATCTTGATCAGCGCGAACCAGAATTCGAATTCGCCGTAGGCCTTCACCGCGATGAAATTGACGCCGCCCATCGCCAGCATCGCCGCCAGCGCCCAATACCAGGACGGCACATCCGGGAACCAGATGCCCATGTAGACCCCGACGGCGGTGATTTCCGCCATGCAGGTCACCAGCCACAGGAACCAGTAGTTCCAGCCGGTGAGATAGCCGGCCAAGGGGCCGAGGTAGTCTTGCGCGTAGCGGCTGAACGAGCCGGCCACCGGGTTGTGGATGGCCATTTCGCCCAGCGCGCGCATGATCATGAAAATGGCGAGGCCGCCGAGGCCGTAGGCCAGCATGATGGCCGGGCCGGCCATCTTGATCGCGGTGGCGGACCCGAGGAACAGGCCGACGCCTATCGTCGCGCCCAGCGCCATCAGGTTGATATGCCTCTCCTCCAGCCCGCGGTGCAGGGTCTGTTGTTCTCCTGGCATGCAATGCTCCTTGTGTAAGCGTTGAAGTCCCGGCTGTCGTTTTGTCGCCGCGGACAGAGCGCCTGGTCCTGCGTTGGCGCGCCTGCGCTCAGGCGTTCTGTTGCGGCTTATTTTTTGCCGGTCAATGACAAACTATTTTACATATATTCATATCGATATGAATAATCGAGCACATTAAAACCTTGATTCAACATTTTCAAGCACACAAAAAGCCAAGCAATCCATCCATCGCGTCAAGATGAATGACGCGCGCCCGATGCCGCGGACGCAAAAAAGCCCGGACTCTCATCCGGGCTTCGATCAATATCCGGCTACAAGCCGCTTCAGGCCTTGGCTTTGGACTTGCCCTTGGCCGGCTTGTCCTCGACCGCGGCCTCCTCCCGCTCCCAGGCTTCCTTGTACGGGCGGCCGTAGTAGCTGTCCAGCAGCAGCTGCCTCAGCTCGCTGATCAGCGGGTAGCGCGGGTTGGCGCCGGTGCACTGGTCGTCGAAGGCGGCTTCGGCCACTTCGTCCAGCTTGGCCAGGAAGTCCGATTCGGCGACGCCGGCGGCCTGGATCGACGCCGGGATGCCCAGCGTCTGCTTCAGCTCATCCACCCACTCGATCAGCTTCTCGACGCGCTGGTGGTCGCGGCTGGCCTCCAGGCCCAGGTGGCGGGCGATCTCGGCGTAGCGCGCCACGCTCTTCGGCCGGTCATACTGGCTGAAGGCGGTCTGCTTGGTCGGCACGTCGGCGGCGTTGTAGCGGATCACGTTGCTGATCAGCAGCGCGTTGGCCAGGCCGTGCGCCAGGCCGAACTCGGCGCCGATCTTGTGCGCCATCGAGTGGCAGACGCCGAGGAAGGCGTTGGCGAAGGCGACGCCGGCGATGGTGGCGGCGTTGTGCACCTGTTCGCGCGCCTTCGGGTCCTTGGCGCCGTTCAGGTAGGACGACGGCAGGTATTCCTTCAGCAGCTTCAGCGCTTGCAGCGCCTGCGGGTCGGAATACTCGTTGGCCATCACCGAGACATAGGCTTCCAGCGCGTGGGTCACCGCGTCGATGCCGCCGAAAGCGGTCAGCGACTTGGGCATGTTCATCACCAGATTGGCGTCGACGATGGCCATGTTCGGGGTCAGCTCGTAGTCGGCGATCGGATATTTCACGCCGGTCGTCTCATCGGTGACCACGGCGAACGGCGTCACTTCCGAACCGGTGCCGGAGGTGGTGGGCACCGCCACCATCATCGCTTTCCGGCCCAGTTTCGGGAACTGGTAGATGCGCTTGCGGATGTCCATGAAGCGCAGCGCCAGATCGGCGAAATGGACTTCCGGATGCTCGTACATCACCCACATGATCTTGGCGGCGTCCATCGGCGAGCCGCCGCCTATCGCCATGATCACGTCCGGTTTGAAGGCATGGGCCAGGTCGGTGCCCTTGCGCACCACCGCCAGCGTCGGATCGGCCGGCACCTCGAAGAAGGTTTCCACCTCCAGGCCCATCTTCTTCAGCAGGCGGATCGGTTCGTCGACGAAGCCGTTCTCGAACAGGTACTGGCCGGTGACGATCAGGCAGCGTTTCTTGCCGGCCAGATCTTCCAGCGCCACCGGCAGGCAGCCGCGGCGGAAGTAGATGGACTTCGGCAGCTTGTGCCACAGCATGTTCTCAGCCCTCTTGGCGACGGTTTTCTTGTTGATCAGGTGTTTGGGGCCGACGTTCTCCGAAATGGAGTTGCCGCCCCAGGAGCCGCAACCCAGCGTCAGCGACGGCGCCAGGCTGAAGTTGTACAGATCGCCGATGCCGCCTTGCGAGGACGGGGTGTTGATCAGGATGCGGGCGGTCTTCATCTTGTCGCCGAAATAGCGCACCCGTTCTTCCTGCAGATCCTGGTCGGTATACAGCGCCGAGGTGTGCCCGATGCCGCCCATGACCACCAGCGCGGCGGCCTTGTCGCAGGCGTCGAGGAAGTTCTTGGCGCGATACATCGCCAGCGTGGGCGACAGTTTTTCGTGGGCGAAGGCTTCCTTCTCCGACACTTCGGTCACCTCGCCGATCAGCACCTTGGTGGTCGGCGGCACTTCGATGCCGGCCATCGCGGCGATCTTGGCCGCGCTCTGGCCGACGATGGCAGCGTTCAGGCTGCCGTCCTGCAAGATCACCTTGCGCACGGCTTCGGCTTCGCTCTTGGACAGAATGTAGCCGCCGTGCTTGGAGAAGCGATCGCGCACCGCGTCGTAGATTTCATCGACGATGATCACCGACTGCTCCGACGCGCACACCACGCCGTTGTCGAAAGTCTTGGACATCAGGATCGAGGCGACCGCGCGCTTGATGTCGGCGGTTTCGTCGATCACGGCCGGGGTGTTGCCGGCGCCGACGCCGATGGCGGGCTTGCCGGACGAGTAAGCGGCCTTCACCATGCCCGGGCCGCCGGTGGCCAGGATCAGGTTGACGTCGGGGTGGTGCATCAGCTGGTTGGACAGCGCGACCGACGGCTCGTCGATCCAGCCTATGATGTCCTGCGGCGCGCCGGCGGCGACGGCGGCTTCCAACACCAGCCGGGCGGCTTCGCAAGTGGAGCGGCGCGCGCGCGGGTGCGGCGAGAAGATGATGCCGTTGCGGGTTTTCAGCGAGATCAGCGCCTTGAAGATGGCGGTGGAGGTCGGGTTGGTGGTGGGCACGATGCCGCACAGCACGCCGATGGGCTCGGCGATGGTGATGGTACCGAAGGTGTCGTCCTCGGACAGCACGCCGCAGGTCTTCTCGTCCTTGTACTTGTTGTAGATGTACTCGGAGGCGAAGTGGTTCTTGATCACCTTGTCTTCCATAACCCCCATGCCGGTTTCGGAAACGGCCATCCGCGCCAGCGGGATGCGGGCGTCGGCGGCGGCCAGCGCCGCGCTGCGGAAGATGTGGTCCACCTGCTCCTGCGTGAACTGCGCGAACGCCGCCTGCGCCTTTTTGACGCGGGCCACCAGGGCGTCGAGTTCGATCTGATTGCTGACTGCCATTTTGTCTCTCCAAGAACCAAATGAAATTGCCGAGCGTTTGATTTTCGTTTTCGCTATAAAATTTTCGAATTCGAAAAAATATCAGCCAAAACGCCATCCATCACCGCCGCGCGATGACGACGCCATCCAACCCTTTGTAGCGGAGCCATTACATCCGAAACGCGATACGCTGATGAAATTCAGTGGGTTCATCGCGCATCGCCGCTGGCTCGCTTGATTCATGACTATCCTAATCCGTTTTCGGATATTCGTTTTTGCGCATGGCCAAACAATTTCCGCTTTTCCCGCAAAAAGAGCGCCGCTTGGGCGCTCCTGGAATGGTCCTGGTGAAAACCGCTGTAACGGGCATGCTACCGGAGCGGACTCAACGCCCCATGAAGGCGTAGTGGAAGTAGCGGCCGCTGCGCGTCAGCTCGCGGATGCGCGCCGGATCGGTCTCGCCGTTGATATTGGTGATCACCAGCTTGCCGCGGCCTTGCTTCAGATCGTTGTTGAAGTCGTAATATCCGCCCAGCACCGCCAGCCTGCCCGCCTCCACCTCGCCGGAGAACTTCAGGATGGCGCCCTCCACCTGGTTGTTGATGTTGATCAGCGCGCCGTTGGTGGCGTCGATTCCCTTGGGAATCTCGATATTGTCCAGCTCCTTCTGCACCGCCGGCCCCAGATTGCTGTAGTCGCCGGCCGCCGCCTTGATCGCGCCGCAGCCGGTGTGGCTGACGAACATCAGTAGCGGGGTGCGCAGGTCGCGCACGCCGTATTCTATCGATCCTTCGGAGCTGGCCAGCTGATTGCCCAGATTGCTGATCACGAACAGGTCGGCGTCGGCCTCCCCGCCCAGCATGCCCACGTTGCCGCCGGGACTGGAACAGGCGACCACCGTCGCCCTGGGCGCGGCGCGTCCTCCCAGCTTGGCCAGATAGCCCGGCGAATGCTTGGCGATATAAGCGCTGTTGGCCTTGAGGATGCTGCCGACCACGCCCTTCACCTGTCCGGCTTCGCCGGCCGCCTTCTCGACATGCTTGGCCGGGCGGCGCGGCTTGACCCGGTGCGCGGCCCGCGGCTTGCCGCCCGGCGCCCGCACTTCCGGGCTGGGCTGGCTCAGATCGCGCGTCGGCGGCTTGGCCATCGGCACGCCGGGCTCCATTTTCTCCGGCGCGGCCTTGGCCGGCTCCGCCTTCTTCGCCGCTTCCGCCGCCGGCTTGGCGGCCTCCGTCGGCTTACCTTCCGGCTTGGCTTCCGCCGGTTTCGCCTCGGCGGCCGGCTTCGCGGCCGGCGCGGCGCCGTGCTCCGCGGCCTGCGGGGGCTTGTTCAGCTTCAGCGGCAGCTTGATCACCTGCTGCACCTGGTTGCCGGACGCGTCGTCGGCCCAGGCCGCCTGCAGGCTCAGCAGCAACGGCAACATCATGCAAGATCCGATCAGCCGTGGGCTCATGCTCGATTCCTTACGTCATTCACAATCATTTCTATTCTGCATCATCGACCATGGCGGGGAAAGCCGCCAGCCGCCTTTCACGCCTGCCGCCGCTGGCTCATCCACACGCCGGCGAATACCAGCGCCCCGGCCGCGCCCTGCCAGGCTTGCAATTTCTCGTCCAACAACAGCCAGGCCATGGCGACTGTGAACACCGGTATCAGATTGTTGAAGGCGCCGGCTCGCGCCACCGGAATCCGCGACACCGCCCAGGTGTAGAGCCCGTAAGCGCCCAGCGTGATCGCCGCGCCCAGGTACAGCACCCACAGACTGGGAACCAGCAGCAGCCTGTCCGGCCAGACGCCCCACGGCGTCAGCATCGCCAATCCGAACCAGGCGCAGCCGGCCAGCGTCTGCACGCCGGTCAGCGCCAGCGGCGAATAACGGACCGACAAGCGCTTGGCGATCAACACATAGCCGCTGGCGCAGATCATCGCGCAGAACTCCAGCGCATTGCCCAGCAGCGGATCCGGCGCGCCCGGCCCGGCCTGGCTGTCCATGCTCAGCCAGATCACGCCGGCGAAAGACAGCGCGATGCCCAGCCACACTTGCCTCGGCTGGCGCTCATGCAGGAACAGGGCGGCGCCCGCCGCCATCATCATCGGCAACGTGGCGGTGATCACGCCGGCCTGCGACGCGCTGGTATGCATCAGCGCGTTGGCCTCGAACAGAAAGTACAGGCAAGGCTCGCACAAGCCCATCGCCAGCAGCCACGGCCAGTCGCCCTTGCGGTAATGCCAGGCGATGCGCCCTCCCATCGCCAGCGGCAGCAGGCACAGCGTGGCGATGGCCATGCGCGCGAACAGCACCGCCAGCGGATGGTAGAACTGGAATACGTATTTCAGAACGATGAAGGCGCTGGACCACAGGAACATGGCCAGCGTCAGGGCGAGATAAGGCAAGATGTCTCCCGATGCGGTTGGCGGGCCGTCTGCGCGGCCCTATGCGGGAGACATTGTTTCAGAAGACGAGGATGGCTGTCGAATGCCCCTCGCGCCGGAAGATGGGCGTCGTCATCTCAATCCGCCTGCAGCGCGAAAGCCGGCGCGCGCCTTGGCATGGCGTTCATGCTCAGCCGCCAGAAGAGCAAGGCCAGCAAACTGATGGAAAACCCCAATCCGCATACGCCCAGCCAGCTCCAGCGCGCATACATGGCTGTCGACCCGATCGCCCCCAGGCCGCTGCCCACCGAATAAAACAGCATATAGCATCCGATCAGCCGGCTATGCGCATCCGAGCGCGAGCTCAAGATCATGCTTTGGTTGACCACATGTATGGCCTGTCCGCCCAAGTCCAGCAAGATGATGCCCACGATCAGCAGCCATATGCTGTAGTCCATCAAGGCGATGGCGGGCCAAGACAGCAGCAGGCAGGCCAACGCCCAGGCAGTGGTCTTCTGTCCCAGTCCTCTGTCGGTGAGATGCCCCGCCCTGGCAGCCGCCAGCGCGCCGATCACGCCCACCAAGCCGAATGCGCCGATCGCGGTATGCGTCATCGAATACGGCGCGGCGCTCAGCGGCAGCACCAGCGCGCTCCAGAACGTACTGAAAGCGGCAAACATCAGCATGGCCAGCACTCCGCGTATCCACAATACTTTTTCCCGCCACAGCAGCGTGAACATGGACCCCAGCAATGCCTGGTAAGAGATGCCCGTGTCGGCGCGCGGCGTATTGGGCAGCAATAGCCTCAGGAAACACAGCATCAGCAACGCAAAAAGCGCCGACACCAGGTAGACCATCCGCCACCCCAGCACATCGCTGACAAAACCGGCCAGCACGCGCGCCATCAGCAGGCCGATGACCACGCCGCTCTGCGCCGCGCCGACCACTCGCCCTCTCTGCTCAGGCGGCGCCAACACCGCCGAATACGCGATCAGTCCCTGGGTCATGGCGGTACCCAGCATTCCGACCCCCACCATGGCCGCAAGCAGCAGCCACAGCGAGTTCGCGCTGCATACCAGCGCCAGCGCCAGCATCAGCGCCACCAATTGCAGCGTCACCAGCCGCTTCCTGTCCAGCAGATCGCCAAGCGGCACCACAAAGAACAGCGCTAGCGCACACCCCAGCTGGGTGGCGGTAATCACCCCGCCGACCATCGCATGCGAAATGCCAAAATCGGCCGCGATCGCATCCAGAAGCGGCTGCGCATAGTAAACATTGGCGACACTGGCCGCGCAGCATATCGCCAGCAACCAAACTATCGAAACGCTTAGCCCGCTGGCGGCGCGCTTGCTCAGGCCCGCCACACCATCATGACTCATAGTATCCACCTCTCATTGTGGTTTTATTTTGAAACCAAATTGATTATAAGCAGTCCATATCGTGCAAGACAATGGCCAATTGGCTCAAAGTCCTGTACTCCTAAACTTCAACCGGCATACAATTCTAAAAATTCAACAGGTAACGCTTATGAGCAGACGGAAAACCTTATCCGACTCGCCATGCCCGGTCGCGCGCGCAGTCGACATAATCGGCGATCGGTGGTCATTGTTGATCATCAGAGATGCATTTGATGGTCTGCGCCGTTTTGGAGAATTTCAATCCAACTTAGGAATGGCCAAAAATATACTAGCTGATCGTCTAAAAATGCTAACAGAGAATGGCATCATTCAAACGGTTCCGGCATCTGATGGAACGGCCTATCAGGAATACGTGCTGACTCGCAAGGGAGAAGGTTTATTCCCGATAATCGTCATGTATCGGCAATGGGGCGAGTGCAACTTATACAAGAGCGATGAAAATCACTCCAGTTTGATCTACAAACATAATCGCCAGCCCGTAGGTGCCATTCACTTGGCGACGGAAAATGGCGCAAAACTGCAAAAAGACGACACTACCGTCAAGAAAATCGCCTGAGCATCCGATGCTAAAATGAAAATGCCAAACCACCGCAGAAGCATGCCCTCCTCAAGGGATAAAGATCATGCTTCTGCGGCCTGCGCCCGCTCAGGCCATGGCCCGGATTAAGCTCAAAGCGCGATCCATTTCCGCAGGCGTATTGACAATGCCTGCTGAAAAGCGCGCATAAGACTTACCATAGGGAGTCGAGCTGGCAATCACTGCCTTTTCCCTCAAACGCGACACCACTTCTTTTGGGCTAACCCCATTGACTTCGAAACACACGAAGCCCGCAGACAGATCTCTATTCAAAGGCGTATGTAAAGTCACATGCGACATCCTGGATAGCCCCTCTTTAAGCTGGCCATTCAAATCCAGAATACGATCCGCGACCCTTTTTTTACCAATTTGTCGATGAAACTGGAAAGCCTCAACCGTAGCCCATTGATTTTCATAGGCAAAAAAACCGCCGGGACTCACCCATGCCGCTTGGGTAGGACCATGTGGAGCCCTCTCTTCACGCCATGCGGTGCTTAGCTCCGGATCCATCAGCGAAGGAATGGTTGGCTGCACCAAAGCCCAGTTTTCTGGCTTGGCCCAAACAATCCCGTTGCCATGCGGACCCAAAATCCATTTATGCGTTCCCGCGGAAAAGAAATCGCCGCCTTGCAAAGCGATATCCTCGTCAAGCACGCCAAAACCATGCACGCCGTCAACGATCAGCAATAGCCTGTCGCTCTCATCGCGAGTCTGGTTAATTTTGGCCACTTCTGCCGCCAATTCTCTGATCGGCAATACCACGCCTGTACCGGAATGTACCCAGGTTACGCCCAAAATCTTGGTGTGCGGTTTTATCTCCTTGACCAAACGCGACACCATCTCAGGCCCGGATGCTTTCGCGCTGGACTCATACAGGGTAACTTTTCGGACATGCCCACCCCATTTATTTACTGCCAACCGCATAGACTCATGATGAGGATAAAATTCATGAGTGGTAGTCAAGATCTCCTGCTCAGGCTTCAATCGTAGACCATTATAAATTAGCGCCAATCCAACTGTCGTGCTGCTAGTCAATGCGATTTCATTCGGACGGCCACCAACATATTCAGCCGCCGCGCCAGCCACGCTACGCCAAAGTTTATCCTGCTCGAGAGCAAACATGTTATCGTCAAGGAAGGAGTATGGATTCAAATCCAGCTCGCGTCGATACTTATCTATTGCATTTCGAACACTTGCCGGATGCGATGCCAGGAAAAAGTTAGACAAGTGTATCAAGTCGGGACTCAGTAAAAACTGCTGTCGCACTGATGCCCAATCCATAGGATTAAACTCTGCGACACGCGCAACAGATTGAGCCACAGCCCCAGCCTGAGCCACGCCCGAAAACCCGATGGCAGCGCCTGCCAAAGTCGCGCTTGCTGAATTAATCAAAAAATTTCGACGACTATTCAAAACCACTCTCCTGACAAAGATTTAGTTAAAATTTTTCCTACCGAGACTGAGTCTTAAAATCGAAATACGTTCGGACTCGATGCCCGTAAAGTCCAACAATCAGTCCCAACAAAATAAAAACCATTGCCGCCAATTTAACGGCACCTACGGTTTCACCGAAAATAGCAATAGAACCAAGCATGCCGAAAATAGGCACCATCAATGACAGCGGCGCCACTGTGGAAACTGGATATTTTTTCAATAATGAATTCCATACCCAGTAGCCAAATAATGTTGTCGGGTAGACTTGAAACAAAATAGAAAATAGTGCCTTACCATCAAAATGGTTGAAAAGCCTCACATAACCAACCCAGCCATGCTCAAAATATGAAATCAAAAATAAAGGGATAGGAGAAAATAAGCTGGACCATACCAAAAACTCAAAAATTTGGCGCACTGCTATTTTTTTTACGAGAACATTAGCCACACTCCATGATGCGGCCCCCAATACCACCAGCACAACCCCGGCATAAGTCACGCTGCCATCTGTCACCGCTATGATCAACGCCAAGCCAAGCAATGCGATCCCCATCCCATAAATTTGATATGGAGACAAACGCTCTTTAAAAACCCAAGCGCCAAGCAGCATGGTAAAAAAGGCGCTAAATTGAAGTATCAGGGAAGCAATGCCTGCGGAAATTCCCACCTGAATGCCAACATTAACGACACCCCACAATCCGACCCCGAATATCAAGCCATACAGTGCCATATACTTCAATGGCACAGAAGGCCGCTTGATAAAAAAGACCGCAGGCAACGCACACAACGCAAACCTCAAACCAGCCAGCACAAATGGATCCACCGAGGACAAGCCTATTTTTATTACTGAAAAATTGACCCCCCAAATGGCCATTACGAATATGGCGAGAAAGAAATGACTCAGCTTCATAGGCTGTTACCCCAATTGTATTAAAAAGCGATCGGCACTATGTGTAGAGCAACTATCTCAACCTCTGATTAGCAAACCGACTTTTACTTAGCAGGGATATGTTTTCCAATATCCGGGTGCCAGAAATAGAAACATCATCAACTGAACACTCAGTGCTGCGACAGGCATGATTTCAATCCGCAGCTCTGGCCAATTCGCTGCAATGCATATTTTTATATGGTTCGGCATGAATCAGACAATGATGATAATGATCTCCAAACCATAGGACAGGCGGACCAATGAAACCCTACCGGGTCGGCACGCCCAGTTTTCTTTAGCTGGAGTCCAAGCTGCAGCGCGAGCGTTGGCAGGACCAACAGCTCAATATGAATTTAATTCAAAATGGATATCATGATGACATTCATGGTATCAAAATGCAACCAGAGTCATGAAAACGCGCATGCCTCCGTATCATTCGAGCACGATTGCCCAAGAGCCTGTTCAAAGTCTTTTCGCGAACAGCGCTGGCGGAGCAGCGCATGAAGATCTGCCTCCAATTCCGCCAGTCTCCCGCTCAGCGGCCCCGCGTCCGGGCCAAGACTGCCGAATCCCTGCTCGCCCTTCGCTGGTTCGCATCCATCGACAAGACTCGCAAGGTTTCGCTCAGCCCCGCGGCAATGGCTGGCAGAGGCTCCCGCCATCTAAGTCGGAAACATTGCCGTCCGACTCTTCCCAGACGCTCGCAGACATGATGGCCATGAATGCCCGTCTCATTCTCCTCGACGCCGCGGCAAACCCATCCCGGAACGCAGCGGAGATGCCCCTCGCGCAAGCTCTTGCACATGGCGCCTGTCGATCGCCTGCCTGAAACACCATTCAGACCAATCGCGCATCGCTCTCCTAAATATCATCGCGCCGGCATGTTCCGCGGGATGGCTCGCCAGCATCGCGCGCCCTTCGGACACCAAGCCCCCGAATCCGCTCAAGAGCCTCGCTCTCATCGCGGCACACTCGCCGGGCATGTTCGCTAATCCCTTGCCACCACCAATCCCGGTATGCTCTCAAGATTTTCCTAAGCATTTTCGCCTCCACAACTGTTTAATTTTTTTACCAAACTAAGATGCTATCGGATGTGATTCATTTGAAAAATCCTATATCCCGTGACAAACTGTTCATGAAATGAGAACAAACTACCTACCCGACTCCCAAGCGCTGCTTGCCTTCGACGCGCTGGTCCGCCGCGGCAGCTTCACCGCCGCCGCCGAAGAGCTGGACTGCACCAAGAGCCGGGTCAGCCAACTGGTGAAAGCGCTGGAGAAACAGTTCGGCACAGTGCTGGTGCTGCGCAATACCCGCCGCGTGGCGCTGACCGAAGCCGGCCAGCGGCTGGCCGTGCACGCCCGCGAGTTGCGCTGCCTGCTGGAGCGGGCCCGGATAGACATCAATGAGGCTGACGGCGAGGTCAGCGGACCGCTGGTGATCAGCTCCATCACCTCCTTCGCCCAATACCTGCTGGCCCCCATCCTGGCCGAGCTGGCGGTGCTGCATCCCGGCCTGCAACTGAAGCTGCAGGTGGAAAACCGGCTGCAGGATCCGATCTCCGAGGGGCTGGATTTCTGCGTCCGCACCCGCAACATCCACGACGACGCGCTGGTGGCCAAGCCGCTGGGGCTGGTGCGCGAGTGGGCGTTCGCCTCGCCTGACTACCTGGCCAAGGCGCCGCCGCTCGAGACGCCCGACGACCTGCCGCTGCACCGCATCCTGCTGGACACCAGCCGCCCCAAACTGCGCGACACGCCGGAGTGGCTGCTGGAAAAGGACGGCCAGCAGAAGCAGGTTCGGGTGCAGCCGGTGCTCAGCAGCCACCAGTACGCGCCACTGCTGTCCGCCGCCATCGCCGGCAGCGGCGTCGCGCTGCTGCCGGCCTACGTCGCCAGCGAGCACCTGAAAAGCGGCCGCCTGGCTCCGGTGCTGCCGGGCTGGAGCCACGACTGCTGGCCGGTCTACCTGGTCTACCCCTACCGCCACCCTCTACCGCGCAAATACGAAGCCTTCATCCAGCACGTGGTGCCGCGGATGCGCGCGCTGCTTGAAGCCGGCATTGATCCAGGCCAAAGCGGCATTCGGCCGCCATCGCCAGAATGAGCGCCATTCGCGCCGGCGCCGCGCCGGCCTAAGAGCCTGTTCAAAGTCTCGCTAGCTCGCGCGAGACAAGGCGAAAACGGCTGACAGAAGCGGAATGCACATACGGTGAACATTCTGAAGATGCTTTCAACGCCGTATCGCCGACGCGCAGCAGGCTTTGAACAGGCATGAACAAGGAGAATGCAATGGAACATCGCGACATCGTCATCGTCGGCGGCGGCATGGTGGGCAGCGCGCTGGGCGCCGCGCTGAGCGGGCAGGGATTGTCGGTCTGCGTGCTGGAAAGAGAGGCCCCCGCGCCGTTCGCGCCGGAGCAGGCGCCCGATCTGCGGGTGTCGGCGATCAGCCCGGCCTCCGCCTCCTTTCTGCGGACCATAGGCGCCTGGGAGCCAGTGCTGGCGATGCGCGCCGCACCCTACCGCCGGATGCAGGTATGGGAAGGCGACGAGGCCGCAGGCACACTGTTCGACGCCGACGAAGCCGGCGTGGCGGAACTGGGCCACATCGTGGAAAACCGCGTGGTTCAGCTGGCCGCCACCGCGGCGCTGAAGGGCAAGGGCGACATCGACTACCGCTGTCCGGCCATAGTGTCGGAAATCGTCTACCGGCCCCAGGCCTCGCAACTGACGCTGTCCGATGGCGGCCGGATTCAGGCCCGCTTGCTGATCGCCGCCGACGGCGCCCGTTCGCAGGTGCGCGACGCCGCCGGCATCGGCGTCACCGGCTGGGATTACCCGATGCAGGCGCTGGTGCTGTCCTGCCGGATGGAGGGCGGCCAGCAGGACATCACCTGGCAACGCTTCACCCCCGACGGCCCGCAGGCCTTCCTGCCGCTGACCGGGGATGCGGCCTCCCTGGTGTGGTACCACCGGCCGGAAGAGGTGAAGCGCTTGCTGGCGCTGGGCGACGACGAGTTGATCGCCGCGGTCAGCCAGGCTTTTCCGCGCAAGCTGCCCGGCATCCGGGAATTGACCGCGCGCGGCAGCTTCGGCCTGACCCGCCGCCATGCCCAATGCTACGTCAAGGACGGCGTGGCGCTGGCCGGCGACGCCGCCCACACCATCCATCCGCTGGCCGGCCAGGGCGTCAACCTGGGCTTCCAGGACGCCGCCGCGCTGGCCCGGACCATTCTGGACGCCCGCGCCAAGGGAGAGGATTGGGCCTGCGGGAAGACGCTGGCGCGCTACCAGCGCGCGCGCAAGCCGGCCAATCTGGCGATGCAGGCCGGCATGGACGCGTTCTGCTATGGCTTTTCCAACGACATCGGTCCGCTGCGCCTGCTGCGCGGCCTGGGGCTCAGGCTGGCGGACAAGGCCGGCCCGCTGAAGCGCGAGGCGATCCGCTACGCGCTGGGGCTGCGCGCCTGATCGATTTTTCCATTCATGCTAGGATCGGGAAAATTTTTCCTCTCCCGGCATGTTCATGAACCCATTCCACTTTCGCGCCGCCATCGGCCTGCTGCAAGGAATCGCGCTTTACGCGCTGTACCGCGCGTCGGACCATGGCGGCTGGCTGGCCCTCCACCCGCTGCTGTTCTCGCCGCTGCTGCTCGCCGCCGCGTCTCTGCCCCTGCTGTGCCAGACCGGGGTCGGCGCGCTGCGCCCCTCCCGGCTGGCGGCCTGGCTGGCGGGACTGGCCCTGGCCGTCGCAGTCGTCGGCGCGCATGACCGCTGGCGCGTCGGGCTGGAGCACGCCGCGCGCTCGGACCTGATGCCGGGGGCGCTGGCGATGCTGGGCGTCGCCACGCTGCTGTTCATCGCCTGGCCGCTGATCCTGGCCGGCGAAAGCGAGCGGCGCTGGCGGGCGTCCTACCCCGCCTATTTCGACACCGCCTGGAAGCTTGGCCTGCAGCTGATGTTTTCCGGCCTGTTCGTCGGCGTGTTCTGGCTGATCCTGAATCTGGGCGCCGAGCTGTTCGCCCTGGTGGGCATAGGCGGCCTGCGCCGGCTGATAGGCGAAGCCGAGTTCGCGATACCGGCCAGCACGCTGGCGCTGTCGGCCGGCCTGCATCTGAGCGATGTCCGCCCGGGCATCATCCAGGGGCTGCGCTCGCTGCTGCTGACCCTGCTGTCCTGGCTGCTGCCCTTGCTTGCCCTGTTGATCGGCGCCTTTCTCGCGCTGCTGCCTTTCACCGGGCTGGACAGCCTGTGGAAGACCGGCCACGCCTCCGCGCTGTTGCTCGGCGCGAGCGGGCTGCTGATCTTTCTGCTGAACACCGCCTACCAGGACGGCAACGAGCAGCCCAGCCGCGTCATCCGGCTCAGCCTGCGCGCCGCCTGCCTGCTGCTCGCGCCGCTGCAGGCGCTGGCCGCCTACGCGCTGGCGCTGCGCGTCGGCCAGTATGGCTGGTCGCCGGACCGGGTGTTCGCCGCCAGCCTCGTCATCCTCGGCGCCTGCTACGCCGTCGGCTACGGCTGGGCGGCCTTGCGTCGGCAGGCCGGGCTCGCCGGCGTGGCCTGCGCCAACATCGGCGCCGCCTGGCTATCGCTCGCCCTGCTGGCCGCCGTGCTAACGCCGCTGGCCGACCCGGCGCGGATCTCGGTGTCCAGCCAGTTGTCCCGGCTGCAAGCCGGCCGCGTGGCCGCGGAGCGCTTCGACTTCGATTTCCTGCGCTATCAGGGGCTGCGCTATGGCCATGCGGCCCTGCTGCGGCTGAGGGACGATTCCGGCGTCGACGGCGCCATCCGCCGCAAGGCCGGCGACGCGCTAAGCGAGGACAAGCCCCAGCCCAAGCCTCCGGCCCAGGCGGTCCGCCCGCGCGGCCCGGCCCCGCTGCCGGCCGGCTTCCTGGCCCAGGACTGGAAACAAGCCGCCAAGCGAACCGGCGAACTGCCGTCCTGCCTGCTGGACGGCCGGAATGAATGCGACGCCTATGTCGGCGACTACAGCGGCGGCGGCAAGCCGGAAGTGCTGCTGGCGGAAAAGCTTGCCGCCCGCTTGTCGCTGTTACAGCGCAACGCCCAGGGCCTGTGGACGCTCGCCGCCACCTACGACCTTCCCGCCGCCTGCCCGGCCCCGCTGGAAGCGCTGGCGGCGGGACTGGCGCGAGCCGTTCCCCCGCTGCTGCCCGACCTGGACGCCGGAGGGCTGCGGCTGCGGCCGCGCTATCCCTACGCGCCGCAGGAATGCCCAGTCGCTAAAAAATAAGCGGAGCGCGCCGCCCCGCGCGCAGAAATCGAAATAAACGGACGGAATCCGATCGTCAAGACGGCCCGCCTCCCGATACCATGCAAACACAGGCGGCTGTCCCCTCTCCGGGCCAGGCCGCCCCTCCGTCCCACCGCAATGGAGCCGCGCCATGTCTTTCATCGACGATCACGACCACTCCGCCTGCCAGCGCCCGCTCGACCGCGTCCGGCCCTTCGACGCCGCCGCCTTCGAAAAAGCGGTGGCCGACATGCTGACCGCCAGCGGCATCGCCATCGACCCCATCCACACCGGCAAGACCGCCCAGCGCGTGCGCGAGCTGTGGCAGAAGCGCCTGCTGGACGGCTACGACACCGTCCCCGCCGAGGCGCTGGGCAGCGGCTTCGCCGACGACCGCCGCGACATGGTGGTGATACGCAGCCTGGCGGTCCACGGCATGTGCCCGCACCACTTGCTGCCCTTCCGCGGCGTCGCCCACGTCGCCTATCTGCCCGGCGGCCGGCTGCACGGCTTCGGCCGCATCGCGCGGATGGTGGACGCCATCAGCCATCGCTACACCTATCAGGAATGGATCACCCACGAGATTTCGCGCACTCTGGTCGAGCATGGCGGGGCGCGCGGCGCCGCCTGCCTGATCGAGGCCGAGCAGCTGTGCCTGCTGATGGGGGAAAACCGCCGCGGCGACGAGCGGGTGATCACCCAGTGCTACGCCGGCGATTTCGAAACCGACGCCAACGCCCGCAACGAATTCCTGCGCGCGATCGAGCGCTGAACGGCGGGCGTGAAAAAGGCCGCTGCCCGGAGGGGGAGCGGCCTTGATGTCTTTGGCGCCTAATCCAGCAAGCCGCCGGATTCGGACTTCGGCGAGCGCCTGAGCAGGCCGTCCACCACGGTTTGAGGATCATGCCCCTGGTACAGCAGGCCGCACACCGCGGCGGTGATCGGCATGTCCACCTGCAGCCGCTCGGCCATGGTCAGCACCTCGCGCGCGGTGGCGACGCCCTCGGCCACGTGGCCCAGTTCGTCCAGCACCTGCTGCAGCGGCTTGCCTTCGGCCAGTTTCAGGCCCACCTGGCGGTTGCGCGACAGCGCGCCGGTGCAGGTGAGGATCAGGTCGCCCATGCCGGACAGGCCCATCATGGTCTGCGAGCTGGCGCCCAGCGCCATCGCGAGCCGGGTGATCTCTGCCAGCCCGCGGGTAATCAGAGCCGCGCGCGCGTTCAAGCCGAAATTCAGCCCGTCGGCGACGCCGGTGGCGATCGCCATCACGTTCTTCACCGCTCCGCCCACCTCGACGCCGACAAGGTCGTCGTTGGCGTACAGTCGCAGCAGCGGGCTGTGCAGCTCGCGCGCGACGCTGGCGGCGAACTCGGCGTGGTCGGAGGCGATGGCCGCCGCCGCCGGCAGGCCCTGCGCCACTTCGCGAGCGAAGCTGGGGCCGGACAACGCGCCATACAGGTGGCCGGCCGGCAGCTCCTCCTCCGCCACCTGGTGCGGCAGCAGGCTGGAGCCGGCCTCGAAGCCCTTGCACGCCCACAGGATGGGCGGCGGCGGCGCCTCCAGCGCCACCAGAGACTTCAGCGTGGGCCGCAGCCCCGCCATCGGCGTGACGATCAGCGCCAGCTCCGCGTCATGCGTAGCGGCCGCGAGGTCCGACGACAGCGTCAACGGCTCCGGAAACGGGCAGTCGGGCAGGTAACGCTGGTTTACCCGCTCCGCGTCCATCCGCCGGATCTGTTCAGCGTCGCGCGCCCACAAGGTCACCTGGTGGTGACGGGCAAAAGCTATCGCCAGCGCGCTGCCCCATGCGCCGGCGCCGAGAATCGCCAGTTTCATCCGCGGTCCTTACAAGCCCCAGAGATCGGTAATACGAGCATAGCCGACGCTGCCGTCGCGGTGGCGCACTTTGGCCCAGCCGTTCTGCGGGGCCTCCTGCAGCTCCAGCACGCCGTCCTTGGGCACCGTGAACAGCAGCTTGCCGTCCTCCGCGCCCCGGTCGCGCACGCCGGCCTGGGCCGACACCACCAGCAACCAGCGCTGCTTGGACAGCGCCGCGGCCGGAATCCAGGCGATGCCGCCGGTGGCGTCGCGCACGCGCGACCACTCCTTCTGGCTCTGCAGCACCTCGACCGGATAATAGCGGCTGACCGCGAACAGCTTTTTCGCGCTCAGCGAAGGCGCCTCGTACAGCGCGACGCCGGTTTCCTTGACCGAACGGAATTCCAGGGCATGGACGGACGGGGCCGCCAACGCGGACGCCAGCAACAGCGGCAGAAGGAGACGCTTCATGGCTGGCCTCAGGCGTTGCCGGCTTCGGCTTGCTGAGCGCGCTGCTGCATGTACAGCGCTTCGAAGTTGATCGGGGCCAGCAGCACCGGCGGGAAGCCGGCGCGGTTCACCACGCTGGACACGGTCTCGCGGGCGTACGGGAACAGGATGTTCGGGCAGGCGACGCCGAGGATCGGATCCAGGTCTTCGCCCGGGATGTTGCGGATCTGGAAGATGCCGGCCTGGGCCACTTCGCACAGGAACATGTTCTTTTCCGGCAGCTTGGCGGTCACAGTGACGGTCAGGGTCACTTCGAAATAGCCGTCGTCCAGCTGTTGGCCGGCGCTGGCCAGCTGCATGTCGATTTCCGGCTGAGCCTGTTCAAGGAACACCTGCGGCGCGTTCGGCACCTCCAGCGAGATGTCCTTCACGTAGATTTTTTCGATGGAAAACGCCGGTTGCAGCTCTTGTTGTTCGCTCATGTTCTTTCTCGCAAAAACCGTCTCATGACGGCAGAATTTTATGGGTACATCGGCGGGCATCATCGCACGAAAGCCGCGCGGCGGCCAATCGCGGCAAAGCCCCGCCGCTCAGTCCGCCAGCAGCGGGTCCAGCTTGCCGGAATGATTCAGCGCCACCAGCTCGTCGCAGCCGCCGACATGGGTCTCGCCGATGAAGATCTGCGGCACGGTGCGGCGGCCGGTCAGCGCCATCATCTTGTCGCGCGCGTCCGGATCGAGGTCGATGCGGATCTCGGTGATGCCGCTGACGCCCTTGCTGGCCAAGAGTTGCTTGGCGCGCACGCAGTAGGGGCAGACCGCGGTGGTGTACATGGTTACCGGTTTCATGGTTCTCGCCTGAAAATTCGATCGCCGACGATTATAGCCGGGTTCGCGGCTCAGCGCCTTGCGCTGGATCGCATCGTTTCGGTATTGAAGCCGCGCGCCAGATCGGCCACCACCGCGTCCAGCGCCTTGCCGGACTCCATCGCCCGCGGGCCGTTGACGATGGCGACGATGGCCAGCCGCCGGCCGTCGGCCGCCTGCCAGTAGCCGGCCAGCGCCTTGACGTCGTTCAGCGTGCCGGTCTTCATCCGCAGCCTCGGCCCCAGATCAGCGAAGCGCTTCTTCAGCGTGCCGTCGGTGGCGGCGATCGGCAGGCTGGCGATGAATTCGCCGGCGTACGGGCCGCGCGCGGCGTCCAGCAGCACCTCGCCCAGCAAGCGGGCGGTCACCCGCTCGCGCCGCGACAGGCCGGAGCCGTTCTCCAGCCGCAGCGCGCCGATGTCGGCGATGCCGCGATGGCTCAGCTCCTCGCGCAGCGCGCGTTCGGCCGCCGCCGCGGTGTCTTCGCCGCCGGCCTCGCGCCCCAGCGTCAGGAACAGCGTGCGCGCCATGGTGTTGTTGCTGTACTTGTTGATGTCGGACAGCGCCACCGCCAGGGGTTGCGACTGCCAGGAAGCCAGCTCGCGCGCGCCGTCCGGCGCCCTGCCGCGCGCCACCCGCAGCGGACCGCTGCCGCCCAGCGCCGCCCACAGCGCGGCGAAGTCCTGGCCGGCGAACGCGTCGTGGCCCAGCACGTTGACGTAGGCGCGCTGCCCGTCGCAGGCCGGCGGCAGGCTGCCGGCGACGCTCACGCGGCGGCCGTCGTTCTCGATGGAAACGAAGCGGCGCACATCGGCGCAGGCCTCATCCGGCCCCGGCTTCAGCGATGCGCTGAGCTCTACGCCGGCCAGCGGCGGGTCCAGCGCGACGCGCGCGCCCTGCCCGTCGTTGAAGAAGGTCAGCCAAGCCACTTTCAGGTTGGTCAGATGGGTGTCGGGGCCGACGACGAAGGCGCGGCCGGCATCGCCGTCGAAATCCTCGGCGCCGCCGATATTGCCGAAGGCGCGCTTGTCCAGCAGCAGCTGCCCGTCCAGCTGGCGGATGCCCCGCAGTCTCAGGCTGTACAGCAGGCTCAGCAGATCGCCGTTGTCGAAGCGCGGATCGCCGCCGCCCAGCCAGTACAGGTCGCCCTTCAGCGCGTCGCCCTCCACCGGCGCGGCCGACAGCAGCGCCGTCTTCCAGCGGTAGTCCGGCCCCAGCCGGTTCAGCGCCGCCCAGCCGGTCAGCAGCTTCATGGTCGAGGCCGGGTTGACCGGCTCGTCGGCCCGGTGGCTGGCCAGCGGCTCGCCGCCCTCCACCGGCGCCGCCCATACCGCGATCTCGTCCGGTTTCAGGCCATGCAGATCCAGCGCCAGCGCCGGCGCGCAGGCCAGCGCCAACAAGGCCGGCCACTTCGCGATTGCCATATCGTTTCCTCTCATAATTCCTGCGGATCCACGTCCAGCGACCAACGCAGCGCGCGGCCGTGGGCTTTGGCCAGGCCATCCAGCAACGGCGGCAATTGATGCAGCAGCCGATGCAGCGCGCCGCGCTGCGGCGACTCCAGCACCAGCTGAGCGCGCTCGCGCTGCGCCAGCCTGGCCATCAGCGCCGGCGCCGGCCCGGAAATCAGCACGCCCTCCGCCAGCGGCTCCAGCGCCTCGCGCGCCTGGCGCAGGAAGGCGGTGGCCTGGGCCAGCGCCGGGCTGTCGGCGCGCAGCAGCGCCTGGAAGGTGGACGGCGGGAAGCCGGCCTGGCGGCGCTCGTTCAGCAATGTGGCCGCGTAGCCGTCGAAATCGTGGGCCACCAGCGCCTGGTACAGCGGATGATCCGGCCACTGCGTCTGCACCAGCACTTCGCCTGGCGCGTCGGCGCGGCCGGCGCGGCCGGCCACCTGCATCAGCTGGGCGAACAGGCGCTCGGACGCGCGGAAATCCGCCGAGTACAGACCGCCGTCCGCGCCCAGCGCCGCCACCAGCGACAAGGTGCCGAAATCATGGCCCTTGGCCAGCATCTGGGTCCCGACCAGGATGTCCACCTCGCCGCCGTGCACCTTGCGGTAGACCTCGTCCCAGGCATCCTTGCGGCTGGTGGTGTCGCGGTCTATCCGCAGCACCCTCGCCTCCGGCAGCATGCGCTGCAGCGCCGACTCCAGCCGCTGCGTGCCCTCGCCCAGCGGCTTGATGTCCGGATCGCCGCAGTCCGGGCAGGCGCGCGGCACCGGTTCCTCCCAGCCGCAGTGGTGGCAGCGCAGCTTGCGCTCCATCAGGTGCACCACCAATTTGGCCGAGCAATGCGGGCAGCCGCTGGTCCAGCCGCAGGCGGTGCAGGCGACCACCGGCGCGAAGCCGCGGCGGTTGATGAACACCAGGCTCATCTCCTTGCGCGAGAGCCTGGTCTTCAGCGCGTCCAGCACCGCTTCGGACAGGCCCTCGACCAGCTTCTTGCGGCGGGTGTCCACCAGCCGCACGTCGGGCAGCCTGGCCGCGCCGTGGGCGCGCCGGGTCAGCGCCAGCTTCTTGTAGCGGCCGGCCTCGACATTGGCCACCGTCTCCAGGCTGGGCGTGGCCGATCCCAGCAGGATGGCGATGCCGGCGCGGCGCGCGCGCCACACCGCCAGGTCGCGGGCGTGGTAGCGCAGGCCGTCCTGCTGCTTGAACGAGCCGTCGTGCTCTTCGTCGACCACGATCAGGCCCAGCCGCGGCAGCGGCGTGAACACCGACAGCCGGGTGCCGATCACCACGTCGGCGTCGCCGTGCCAGGCGTTTAGCCAACCGTGCATGCGCTCGCCGTCGGCCAGGTGGCTGTGCTGCACCACGATGCGGCTGCCGGGGAAGCGATCGGCGAAGCGATTGATCAGTTGCGGTGTCAGGTTGATTTCCGGCACCAGCACCAGCGTCTGCCGCCGCGCCGCCAGCTGCTCGGCGATCAGGCGCAGATAGACCTCGGTCTTGCCGCTGCCGGTGACGCCATGCAGCAGCCAGGGCTGGAAGCCCTCGCTCGCCGACAGCGCGTCCAGCGCCGCCTGCTGTTCGCCGTTCAGCGCCGGCGCGTCGCCCAGCCGCAGCGGCGGCGGCTCCTGCGTCGCGCGTCCGGCCTTGCCTTCGGCCACCCAGTCGGCCAGCAGCTTGCCGGCCTGAGGCGTCACAGCCTTGGCGGCGGCCAGGTCCAGCGGGCCATCCTGCAGCGCCTGCCACAAGGCCAGCCGCGCGCGCTGCCGCGCCGGCGGCGCCTCTCCCAGGCCGGCGTCGGTCAGGACGAACGGCCTGCGGTCAGGCTTGGTGACGTCGCGCGGCTCGCGCAAGCCGGTGGGCAGCGCGGTGAACAGCGTCTGGCCCAAAGGATGGTGGTAATAATCGGACGCGAAGCGCGCCAGCGCGAGAAATTCTTCCGGCAGCGGCGGCAGGCCATCCAACACGCCGTCGATGCTCCGCAATCTGGCGGCGTCGAGCTCGGGCACACCCTCCCCCGGTATCGGCGTGACCACCACGCCACACACCCGGCGATTGCCGAAGGATACGCTGACTCGGGCGCCTGGCATGACAGGCGATTCAGTCAGGTAGCTGAACGTTCCCGCCAGCGGCACATCCACCGCGACCTGAATCCGGACCGGCCCGTTCATGATTGCCCCCCGCTAGATGCAAACCCTGCTGCGACAAGGCTTTGCATCCGCTGTGCACAGATCTTGTGGATAACTTTGTGAACAACCATGGTGATATCGGGCAAAAAGCCGTGAAATCAGTGTTTCCACTAGATTGCACAAAAATTAATCAAACGTAAAATCTCTTTTATTTCAACAACTTACGAATATTAATTTTTTTACCCGCCGCGCTTGACAAGGTTTGACCCAGGGTCTAGGCAGTGTGCATAACTCGAAGAACACCAGCCGCGTCCGCTGTCAACCCGCATCTTCCCGTAGCCAGGCAGCAATATTGTCAACGAGTGAATTTATGCAACAGGAACGATGGCAAGCGGCTGAATACCCCCGGCTTCGGCCACGCGGCCTCTCCTGGGAAAATTAATAAATTCTTAAAAAAACAGCGTCTTTTAATCAGCTTCGCTCAAAGCGGCAGTCACAACGCACCGACATGGGGCGGCGCGTTTTCCGCCCGCCCCGTTTCGGCGCGTCAGGCCGCGCCGTGATAGCCGCGCGACAGCCGATGCACCGCGTCCACCAGCGCGCCGGCGTGGGCAGGATCGGCGAATTGCGAGATGCCGTGGCCCAGATTGAACACGTGGCCGCTGCCCTGGCCATAGCTGGCCAGGATGCGCGCCACTTCGCGCTCGATGGCCGCTGGCTCGGCGAACAGCGCGTTGGGGTCGAAGTTGCCTTGCAGCGCCACCTTGGCGCCGACGCGCGCGCGCGCCTGGCCGATGTCGGTGGTCCAGTCCAGGCCCACGCAATCGGCGCCGATGGCGGCGATGTCTTCCAGCCACTGGCCGCCGCCCTTGGTGAACACGATCACCGGCACCTTGCGGCCGTCGGCCTCGCGCTTGAGGCCGGCGACGATGCGCTGCATGTAAGCGAGGGAGAATTCGCGATAGGCGGCATGGCTGAGCGCGCCGCCCCAGGTGTCGAAAATCTGCACCGCCTGCGCGCCGGCGTCGATTTGGGCGTTCAGGTAGGCGATCACCGACTGGGTGTTCGCCTCCAGAATGTGGTGCAGCAGTTCCGGGCGGCTGTACAGCATCGCCTTGACGTGGCGGAAGTCGTCGGAGCCGCCGCCCTCCACCATGTAGCAGGCCAGCGTGAACGGGCTGCCGGAGAAGCCGATCAGCGGCACGCGGCCGTCCAGCGCCTTGCGGATGCTGGCCACCGCGTCGAACACATACCGCAGCTTGCCCATGTCGGCCGGCGCCAGCGCGCGGATGGCCGCCTCGTCGCGCAGCGGGCGCTGGAACTTCGGCCCCTCGCCTTCGGCGAAATACAGGCCCAGGCCCATCGCGTCCGGCACGGTCAGGATGTCGGAGAACAGGATGGCCGCGTCCAGCGGAAAACGGTCCAGCGGCTGCAGCGTCACCTCGGTGGCGTAGTCGGGGCTGGTGCACAGGCCCATGAAACTGCCGGCGCGGGCGCGGGTGGCGCGGTATTCCGGCAGGTAGCGGCCGGCCTGGCGCATCATCCAGATAGGAGTGTATTCGACCGGCTCCTTCAGCAGGGCCCGCAGGAAGGTATCGTTTTTCAGCTGGGTCATGGCATCACGCGGCTATGGAAATCAGCGGGCATTATATCCCAGCCGACCCTGCCGCCGGCGCGGACAAATGAAAACGGCCGGAAAACCAGGCCGTCCTCCCATCCTTCCAAGCGCGGTCAGGACAATATCTGCCTCAGCACATAGGGCAGGATGCCGCCGTGACGGTAGTAATCGACCTCCACCGGCGTGTCGATGCGCAGCGTCAGCGCCAGGCGCCGCTCCATGCCGCCCGGTCCGCGGATCACCAGCGTCGCCTCCTGCCGCGGCTTCAACTCGCCGTCCAGCCCCTCCAGATCGAAGGTTTCGTCGCCGGAGAGTCCGGCGGCGCTGTCGTCGCCCTGGAACTGCAAGGGCAGCACGCCCATGCCCACCAGGTTGGAGCGGTGTATCCGCTCGAAACTCCTGGCGATCACCGCGCGCACGCCCAGGAGCCGCGTGCCCTTGGCCGCCCAGTCGCGGCTGGAGCCGGTGCCGTATTCCTCGCCGGCGAAGATCACGGTAGGCGTGCCCTCGGCTTGGTAGGCCATCGCCGCGTCGTAGATCGACAAGCGCTCGCCGCCCGGCTGGCGCAGCGTCAGCCCGCCCTCCACCGGCCGGCCGTCCACGTCCGGCGGCAGCATCAGGTTGCGGATGCGGACATTGGCGAAGGTGCCGCGCATCATCACCTCATGATGGCCGCGGCGCGAGCCGTAGCTGTTGAAATCGACCGGTTTGATGCCCCGTTCCTGCAGATAAAGCCCCGCCGGCGACGACGGCTTGATGGATCCCGCCGGGCTGATGTGGTCGGTGGTGACCGAGTCGCCGAAGATGGCCAGCGCCCGCGCGCCCTTGACCGGCCGGGTCGCGGCCGGCTTCAGCTCGAAGCCGGCGAAGAACGGCGGCTCGGCGATATAGCTGGACGGTTCCCAGCCATAGGTCTCGCCGGCGGCCGCCGCGATGCCGGCCCACAACGGGTTGGCGTCGGCCAGATCGCGGTACAGCCGGCGGTAGGTTTCCGGATCGGCGGTCTGCGCCAGCGCCGCGCCCACCTCGTCCTGACTGGGCCAGACATCGCGCAGGAACACCGGCAGGCCATCCGCGCCCTCGCCCAGCGGCTCGCGCTCCAGGTCGATGTCCACGCGGCCGGCGATGGCGAAGGCCACCACCAGCGGCGGGCTCATCAGAAAGTTGGCCTTGATCGCCGGATGGATGCGCGCCTCGAAATTGCGGTTGCCGGACAGCACCGACGCGCAGATCAGGTCCTTGCCCATGATCTCCGACTCCAGCGCCGGCGCCAGCGGGCCGGAGTTGCCGATACAGGTGGTGCAGCCGTAGGCCACCACGCGGAAGCCCAGCTGCTCCAGCGGCGGCAACAGGCCGGCCTTGGACAGATAGTCGGTGACCACCCGCGAACCCGGCGCCAGCGAGGTCTTGATGCGCGGCGCCACCTTCAGCCCGCGCGCAGCGGCCTTCTGCGCCAGCAGGCCCGCGGCCAGCATCACGCCGGGGTTGGAGGTGTTGGTGCAAGAGGTGATCGCCGCGATCAGCACCGAACCGTGCTTCAGGCCTTCGGCGGCAGCGCCGCCCGGCGTCTTGCCGTAGCCGCCGGCGGAGGCCGGCTTCTGCAGCAATTCGCCGAAGCGCGGCTTCAGCTCCGTCAAAGCGATGCGGTCCTGCGGCCGGCGCGGGCCGGCGACGCTGGGCACGATGGACGCCAGGTCCAGCGTCAGCGTTTCGCTGTAATCGATGTCGCCCTCCTCAGGCATGCCGAACAACCGCTGCGCCAGGAAGTAGCGGCGGAAGGCGTCCACCTCCTCGGCGCTGCGGCCGGTGGCGGCCAGGTAGTCGGCGGCGCGCTCGTCCGGCGGGAAGAAGCCCATGGTCGCGCCGTACTCCGGCGCCATATTGGCCAGCGTCGCGCGGTCCGGCAGCGTCAGCGACGCCGCGCCCGCGCCGAAGAACTCGACGAACTTGCCCACCACATGGGCCTTGCGCAGCAGCTCGGTCACCGCCAGCACCAGGTCGGTGGCTGTGACGCCGGCGGCGAGCCGGCCCTTCAGGTTCACGCCCACCACGTCCGGCGTCAGGAAATACACCGGCTGGCCCAGCATGCCGGCCTCGGCCTCGATGCCGCCCACGCCCCAGCCCACCACGCCCAGCGCGTTGATCATCGTGGTGTGGGAGTCGGTGCCGACCAGCGAGTCCGGGTGGTAGACGTCGCCGTCGCGCAGCACGCCGCGCGCCAGGTATTCCAGGTTCACCTGGTGGACGATGCCGATGCCAGGCGGCACCACCTTGAAGGTGTCGAAAGCCTGCATGCCCCATTTGATGAAGCGGTAGCGCTCGGCGTTGCGCTGGAACTCCAGCTTCATGTTCAGATCCAGCGCGCCCGCCTCTCGAAAATGGTCGACCTGCACCGAGTGGTCCACCACCAGATCCACCGGCACCAGCGGCTCCACCGCCGATGGCGGCTTGCCGAAGCGGGCTGCGACGCCGCGCATCGCAGCCAGGTCGCACAACAATGGCACGCCGGTGAAGTCCTGCAGCACGATGCGGGCGACGACGAAGGGAATCTCCTCGCTGCGCTCGGCCCTGGGCTGCCAGCCGGCCAGTTGCCGCACATGCGCTTCGGTAATACGCTGTCCATCCAGCTTGCGCAGCAGCGACTCCAGCACGATGCGCAGCGACACCGGCAGCCGGCCGACATCGCCGATGCCGAGTTCGGCCAGCGCCGGCAACGAATGGAAGCGGACGCTGTGGCCGGACGCCAATTGGAAATCTCGCAGACTATCTTGGGCAAGCAGGGACATGGTGCACTCCGGTGAGCGCCGGCCACGCAGGCCGGCGGGGCCGCGAAGGGCGGACCAAAACGCATCCGCCGCCAGGGTCTGACATCTTGCATCAGGATAGATTAGGACCGGCTCCGCCGGCGCAAGTTCGACCAGGAAAGGATGATGGCATGACGAAAGCCGTACGCAGCGAGACCGACAGCTTCGGTCCGATCGACGTTCCCGCCGACGCGCTGTGGGGCGCGCAAACCCAGCGCTCGCTCGCGCATTTCCATATCTCCAGCGAGAAGATGCCGCCGGAACTGATCCAGGCGCTGGCTCGGGTCAAGCGCGCCTGCGCCGAGGCCAACCGCGAGCTGGGCAAGCTCGACGACGCCAAGGCCGCCGCCATCGTCGGCGCCGCCGACGAGGTGCTGGCCGGCCGCCACGACGGCGAATTTCCGCTGTCGGTGTGGCAGACCGGCTCCGGCACCCAGAGCAATATGAATATGAACGAGGTGCTGGCCAACCGCGCGTCGGAGCTCTTGGGCGGCAAGCGCGGCCCCGACCGGCTGGTCCATCCCAACGACGACGTCAACCGCGGCCAGTCGTCCAACGACATCTTCCCTACCGCGATGCACGTCGCCGCCGCGACCCAGTTGGCCGAGCGGCTGCTGCCGTCGCTGGGCCTGCTGCGACGCGCGCTGGAGGCCAAGGCTCAGGCCTTCGCCGACATCGTCAAGATCGGCCGCACCCATCTGCAGGACGCCACGCCGCTGACGCTGGGCCAAGAGATGTCCGGCTGGGCGGCGCAACTGGCGCTGGCCGAGCAGGCGGTCCACGCGGCGCAGCCTATGCTGTGCCAGCTGGCGGTCGGCGGCACCGCGGTCGGCACCGGCCTCAACACCGATCCGCGCTTCGGCGGCGCAGTGGCGGCCCGATTGGCCGAGCAATCCGGCCTGCCGTTCCAGAGCGCCGACAACAAGTTCGCCGCGCTGGCCGGCCACGAGCCGCTCGTGTTCGCCCACGGCGCGCTGAAAACGCTGGCCGTGGCGCTGATGAAGATCGCCAACGACATCCGCTGGCTGGGCTCCGGCCCGCGCAGCGGCCTGGGCGAGCTGACGCTGCCGGAAAACGAGCCGGGAAGCTCCATCATGCCCGGCAAGGTCAACCCGACCCAGTGCGAGGCGATGACCATGCTGTGCTGCCAGGTGCTGGGCAACGACGCGGCGCTGGCGATAGGCGCGGCGTCCGGCAACTTCGAGCTCAATGTGTTCAAGCCGCTGATCGCGCACAATTTTCTGCAAAGCGCGCGGCTGCTGGCCGACGGCATGGACAGCCTGCGCGAGCACTGCGTGGACGGCATGGAGGCCAACCGCGAACGCATCGCCGAGCTGATGGAACGCTCGCTGATGCTGGTCACCGCGCTGAATCCGCACATCGGCTACGACAAGGCGGCCGCCATCGCCAAGCACGCCCACCGTCACGGCACCACGCTGCGCGAGGCCGCGCTGGCGCTGGGCCATCTGAGCGCCGAGCAGTTCGACGCCTGGGTCAGGCCTGAAGACATGGTGTGACGCCGGCCTGGAGAACGCTCAGGGGTGGAACCACAGCTCGCGCCGCGCCAGCGGCGTGGCTTCCGGCAACAGCGGATTGGGCAATTCGATGATGGCGCGGCCGGACAGCTTGAGCTCGCGCAGATGGTCGCCGTTGAACGCCTTGAACAGTTGATCGAAGCTGCCGTCGCGCACGCCTTTCTCCAGCCCTTGCTGCAGCATGCGGGCCAATTCCGGCCGCTGCGGCGAAACGAAGAAATAAAAGGCGGTCGGGTAGTGCAGCAATAGATACGGGTCGAGCATCAGCCCCTTGCTGTTGGGCGATTCCAGCTCCTGCCGCACCTCGATCACGCTGCGCGGGAAGTAGTCGTAGCGATGCTGGCGCAGCATGGAAAACAAATTGGGATAGTCCGGGCTGGTCAGCACCGGCAGGCCGGCATGCTGCAGGATCTGGGTATCCGGCCAGTCTTGCCCCTGTCCGGCGCGGAAGGCCGCCAGCTGCGGCAAGGTCTTGACGCTCTTGAACAGTTGCGGCCGGTCGGCGTTGATCAGCGGCACCCGCCATCCTATCAGGCCCTTGTCCAGCGGAATGCGCACCGTCAGCAGCTTGCGCTCGCGCTCGCGGCTGGTCATGCCCCAGAACAGGTCCACGCGGCTGTCCGGACGCTGCATCTGCTCCATCGCCCGGCCCTGGTTCATGTCGCGCGCGGCCAGCAGCGCGCAGCGCTGCCCCATCTCGCTGCAGGCCAGCTGCAGCAAGGCCTGGATATACGGCCAATGCGGATCGTTGTCGCCGGACACCAGCGCGTAAGTGATGGACACGCCTTCCGCCCGCGCGCACAAGCAGCACAGGCACAGCATCCCTATCCGCAGCAATTTCGCCATGTCTCGCCTTTACGGAAGCGCTAAGGCCATTATGGCAACGGTTTACAGCCAGCCCAAGCCTCCGGCCGCGCCGCCCAGCAACAGCAGCCACACCGGGTTCCAGTTCCGCTTCCACGCCAGCAGCGCCACCGCGGCGCTCAAGATCCAGCCGCCCAAGTCGCGGTTGGCCGCCTGCAGCAGCAGGCAGGCGCTGGCGCCCACCAGCCCCACCGTCAGCGGCAGCAGCGCGCGCGACAGCAGCCCGGCCAGTTCGCCTCCCTGGTTGGCCGTCCACCAGCGGGAAACGTAGAAGCTCAACAGCGACGACGGCAAACACATGCCCAGCATGCTGACCAGCGCGCCGGCGACGCCGGCCACATGCCAGCCCACCAGGCTGACCACCAGCACATTGGGGCCCGGCGCGGCCTGGGCGATGGCGAACAGCTCGGCGAACTGGCCGGCGCTCATCCAGCCCTCGGCCACCACCAGCCGCTGCAGCTCCGGCAACAGCACATTGGCGCCGCCCACCGCCAGCAGCGACATCAGGCAGAAATGCCACAGCAGCACCAGCAGGATCATGTTGCCGTCCTCGCCCGGCTCAGCCAGGCCAGCGCCAACGCCAGCGGCGCCGAAGCCAGCAGCACCCACAGCAGTGGCAGGCGGAACACCGCGATGGCGGCGAAGGTGGCGGCCACCACCAGCGCGCTCCACAGGCGCCGCTCCAGCCTGGACAGCAGGCGCAGCGCCATCGCCAGCAGCAGGCCAGCCGCCGCCGCAGCCAGGCCGTGCATCACGTGCTCCACCAGCGGCAGCTGGCGATAGCGGCCATAGGCGGAGGCCAGCAACAGCACGATGACCATCGGCGCCAGCAAGAGGCCGCACACCGCCGCCAGCGCGCCGGACGGCCCGTGAAAGCGCGCGCCTATCGACACCGCCATATTGACGATATTGGGACCGGGCAGCACCTGGCACAGGCCCAGCTGTTCGGCGAAGTCGGCCTCCGACAGCCAGCGCCGCTTCAGCACCAGCATGCTGTGCGCTTGCGGCAGCACGCCGCCGAAACCGCTGACGCCGATGGAGAAGAAGCCGGCGAACAATTCGCGCCGGCGGGGAAGAATCAGATCGCTATGCATGCCTTGACACTACTCGCCGCCGAAAGACTATACAAACGAGAAATTCTGACAGGGGCGGTCACCTGTCCTCACAGTTCGCCCAGCCGCTCGACAATGAAATCGATGAAAACCCGCAGCTTGGGCAGCGGCTGGCGGTCGGCCGGGTAGATCAGATGCATGGGCTTGGGATCGGGCAGATAGCCGTCCAGCAAGGACACCAGCCGCTCCGCCGCCACATCGTCGGCCAGCAGCGTTTCCGCCTGCAAGACGATGCCGGCGCCGGCCAGCGCCATCTGGCGCAAGGCCTGGCCCTGATTGCACTGGAAGCGGCTGGAAGGGATTTGCGCGGCGTGCAGCCGGGCCAGCGCGTCCCAGCCGTCGTCGCGCCGCCAGCGGCTGAAGCCCAGGCAATCATGCTCCGCCAGTTGCTCCGGCGTCTCCGGCCTGCCGCGCCGCGCCAGATACGCCGGCGACGCGGCGATCATCATCCGGTACGGCTTAAGTCGGCGCGCCACCAGGCCGGAATCGGCCAGATGGCCGATGCGGAACACCGCGTCGTAGCCTTCTGCCACCAGATCCACCAGTTGATCGCTCAGTTCCAGCTCCACCCCGATCTCCGGATAGCGCGCCATGAACTCCGCCAGCAAGGGCGCCAGCCTCAACGTGCCGAAGGTCACCGAGGCATTGACGCGCAGCACGCCGCGCGGCTGTTCCCTGAGCAAGGCGGCAGCGTCATCGGCAGCGGCCAGATCGGCCAGGATGGCGCGGCAGCGCTGATAATAGTGCTGGCCCAGCTCGGTCAGCTGCTGGCGACGCGTGGTGCGCACCAGCAGCTTGCCGCCCAGCCGTTTTTCCAACGCGGCAATATGCTTGCCGACCATGGGCTGGGACAGCCGATGGGCGTCGGCCGCCGCGGTAAAGCTGCCCTTGTCCACCACCGCGACGAATAATTCCATGCTCAGCAGGCGATCCACCGATTAAAAACTCCAGGTTATCAATCCTGTTCATCATAGCGGATTAATCAATCCAGGGAATCCGCGCACACTGCAGACATCGCAACCAGCAATGGAGAACCCCGATGAAAATCCTGCTCGTAGGCGCCAGCGGCACGCTGGGCCGCGCCGTGCACCAGGCCTTGTCCCACCACCAGATCATCACCGCCGGCCGCAGCAGCGGCGAGCTGCGCGTCGACATCACCGACAGCGCCAGCGTGCAGCGGATGTTCGAACAGGCCGGCCGGCTGGACGCCATCGTCAGCGCCGCCGGCAACGTGCACTTCGCCCCGCTGGCCGAGATGAGCGCCGCCGACTTCCGCATCGGCCTGAACGACAAGCTGCTGGGCCAGATCGACCTGGCGCTGACCGGCCAGCACTATCTGAACGACGGCGGCTCGATCACGCTGACCAGCGGCGTCATCAGCGCCCAGCCCATCCGCCAGGGCGCCAACGCCACCGCGGTCAACCGCGCGCTGGAAGGCTTCGCCGCCGCCGCCGCGCTGGAGCTGGGCCGCGACCGCCGCATCAACGTGGTCAGCCCCAACGCGCTGCAGGAATCATGGGACGGCTACGCGCCCTACTTTCCGGGCTTCGAGCCGGTGCCGGCCGCGCGCGCCGCGCTGGCCTACGTTCGCAGCGTGGAAGGCATCGCCAACGGCCAGACGCTGACGGTGTGGTAAGCCGCGCCATGACTGAGGAGAAACCGCATATGAAAATACTGCTAGTCGGCGCGAACGGAACCATAGGACGCGCGGTGCGACAAGCGCTGTCCCGCCATCAAGTCCTGGCCGCCGGCCGCGACAGCGGAGAGCTGCGCGTCGACATGAGCCAGCCTGACAGCATACGGGCGCTATTCGAACGCACAGGCAATGTCGACGCCATCGTCAGCGCCGCCGGGCTGCTGCATCTGGGGCCGCTGACAGAGATGACGCCCGAGCAATTCCGCATCGGCCTGGACAGCAAATTGATGGGCCAGGTGAACCTGGCCCTGATAGGGCAGCGCTTTCTCAATGCGGGCGGCTCCATCACCTTGACCAGCGGCATGGGCAATGAAATTCCGCTGCGCCACGGCAGCAACGCCTGCGCCGTCAACGCCGCGATAGAGGGCTTCGCCCGCGGCGCGGCTGTGGAGCTGGCGGCCGGGCTGCGCATCAACGCGGTTTGCCCAAGCGTGTTGCAGGAATCATGGGAGCCGTTGCAAAGCTACTTCCCGGGTTTCGAACCGGTGCCGGCAGCCCGGGTCGCCCGCGCCTATCAACGCAGTGTAGAGGGGGTGGAGACCGGCCAGATTTTCAAAGTCTGGTAAATCGCCAACCGCAAAGGAGAAAACGCATGTATCTGCTCAACATCAGCTATATCCGCAAACCCGCCGAAGTGGAAACGCATATCCCAAGCCACGGAGAATGGGTAAAACGCCACCTGGCTTCGGGCAACATCCTGTTCGCAGGCCCCAAGCAAAGCGGCTTGGGCGGCGTCATCCTGGCGCGGTCCATGCCCAAGGCGGCGCTACTTGCGATACTGGAGGAGGATTCATACCTCCAGCACGACGTCGCCGAGTATCAGATCATCGACTTCGACATCAAGGCGGCTCGAGAAGAACTGCAAACGCTGCTCGCCTGAAACAGCATCCCGGCCAGCTGCCGAGACTACGTCCTTTCAACACCGACGCCTTTCCAAATGCAAGAGCGGAAACGGCCCTCCGGCGCCATCCCGCGCCGAGCGGCCGCGCACCTCGAAACCCATGCGCCGATAGAAGGCCAGCGCCTCGGGGTTATCCTCGTTGACATCCACCTTGCATGCCGACAGCGCGTCGACCGCATGCTCCAGCAAGGCCCGCCCCCATCCGCGGCCGCGGCAGGCGGGGACGATGAACAGCATTTCCAGCCTGCCGTCCATGGCCCCGGCGAAACCCGCGACTTCGCCCTCCTCGTTTCTGGCCACGCGAAGGACTAGGTCCGATGGATGCCGCCGCCTCGAAAGCAGCCATCACTTCGGGACGGATTTCGGCGATATCATCCTCGCCGAGAGAATGATGGGTGGCGCGCGCCGAGCGCTCCCACAACCGGAGCATGCCGGGATGATCGGCAGGCGCAGGCGCGTCAATAGTGATGGACATCTGAATGCCTCTTCCTCAAGAACAAGCGGCCTCCCGGCGGCGGTAACCTCATCGAGGCGGCGGAGCGCGCATCCTGGCCAGCCTATACTGCATCAGCCGCCACGCACGGGATGCCGCGATGAAACCTAAACTGTGGAGCGGGCTGGCGCTGCTGCTGTGCCTGCCCCTTCTCCATGCCGAGCCGATACCGGCGTACAGCCAGGCGATAGAGCCCTGGGGCGACGCCGCCAGCGGCGACGGGTTGACGCCGCGCTTCCTGCGCTGGCTGGCCGAACAAGGCGGCCTGCGGCTGAAGCAGGACACCCGGCCGCTGCCGCGGCTGGTGGAGGATATGAAAGCCGGCCGCGACGCGCTGGCGCTGATCACCGCCTCACCCGAGCGCGACGCCTTCGGGCTGGAGCTGTGCCGCCCCGCCGACATCCGCCTGTCCGTGGTCTACCGCCTCGGCGCGCGCGAGCTGCGGGCCGCTGACCTGAAACTACGCCCGGTCGGCATTCTGCGCGGCACCCATACGCTGGATGCCTTCATCGCCCAAAGCGGCGCGGAGCCGGTGCTGGTCAGCGACATGCGCCAGGGCCTGGGCATGCTGCGCATCGGCCGGCTGGACGCGATGATGTGCGTGCGCCCGGGCTGCGGCCGCGTGCTGCGCGAGATTTCCACGCCCGCCGACCGATGGGCGGAGCTGGCGATCAGCCGCGAGCCGATGGCGGTGTACGTGTCGCGCGCCCATCCGCTGTCGAAGGACGCGGCCGCGCTGGCGCGGCTGAAAGCGGCCTGCCAGTCTCCCGAGGGCCGCGCCAGGATGGCGACGCTGCTGGCCCAGTACGACTGACGATGAAAAACCCCGTCGGTCTTCTCAGGCGGACGGGGTTCGGAAACATCCGGGCCGTGCCGGATCAGATGTCGGCTTCCACCTCGTTGCCCTTGGCTTCCATCCAGCCGCGGCGGCTGGAGGCCTCGCCCTTGCCCATCAGCATCACGAACATGTCCAGCGTCTGCTGCAGCATGCCGGGGCGCACCTGCACCTTGACCAGGCGGCGGGTGTCCGGATTCATCGTAGTATCTTTCAGCTGCTCCGGATTCATCTCGCCCAAGCCCTTGAAGCGGGAGATGGTCCAGACATTCTCGCGCACGCCCTCGCTGCGCAGGCGGTCCAGAATGGCGGTCATCTCGCCCTCATCCAGCGCATAGAGTTTACGCGGCGGCCGGGTCTTGCCCTGGCCGGGCACGTCGACGCGGAACAGCGGCGGCTGGGCGATGTAGATGTTGCCGTTTTCCACCAGGCGCGGGAAATGGCGGAAGAACAGCGTCAGCAACAGCACCTGGATGTGGGAGCCGTCGACGTCGGCGTCGGACAGGATGGCGATCTTGCCGTAGCGCTGGCCCGACAGATCGGGCGCGTCGTTGGGACCGTGCGGGTCCACGCCTATCGCCACCGAGATGTCATGGATTTCGGCATTGGAGAACAATTGGTCGCGGTCGGTCTCCCAGCTGTTCAGCACCTTGCCGCGCAGCGGCAGGATGGCCTGGTATTCCTTGTCGCGCGCCAGCTTGGCCGAACCGCCGGCGGAGTCTCCCTCCACCAGGAACAGCTCGTTGCGCTCGATGTCCTCGCTCTCGCAGTCGGTGAGCTTGCCAGGCAGCACCGCCACGCCGGAACCTTTCTTCTTCTCCACCTTCTTGACCGATTTGAGGCGGCTCTGCGCCTGGCGGATGGCCAGCTCGGCGATCTTCTTGCCGGCTTCCACGTGCTGGTTCAGCCATAGCTCGACCGGATCGCGCGCCAAGCCGGAAATCAGCTTCAGCGCGTCGCGGCTGGTCAGCTTGTCCTTGGTCTGGCCCTGGAACTGCGGGTCCAGCACGCGGGCGGACAGCACGAAGCGCACGCGGCTCCATACGTCCTCGGCCATCAGCTTGACGCCGCGCGGCAGCAGGTTGTGGTGGTCGATGAAGCTCTTCACCGCATCGTAGACGCCGGCGCGCAGGCCGGCCTCGTGGGTGCCGCCCACCGGCGTCGGGATCAGGTTGACGTAGCTTTCGCCGCTGGCGCCGTCCTCGAACCAGGCCATCGCCCATTGCGCGCCCTCGCCCTTGGCGAACTGCTCATGGTCGTCGCCGATATAGGCTTCGCCGGCGAACAGCGGCGCCACCGGCTCGTCGCCGTTGCACAGTTCGGCCAGATAGCTCTTCAGGCCCTCCGGATACTGCCACGCCTTCACTTCGTCGCCGCTGGGCTTTTCCACGGTCAGCGTCACCGCCACGCCGGGCAGCAGCACCGCCTTGGCCCGCAGCAGCCGCTCCAGCTCCTGCATCGAATAGCGCGGGCTCTCGAAATACTTGCCGTCCGGCCATACCCGCACCCGGGTGCCGCTGGTGCGCGGACCGCAATCGGCGACGCGGGCCAGGGGCTCGATCACGTCGCCGCCCGAGAACACCAGGCGGTGCACGCCGCCCTCGCGCCTCACCTCGACTTCCAGCCGGGTGGACAGCGCGTTGGTCACCGACACGCCGACGCCGTGCAGGCCGCCGGAAAAGGCGTAAGCGCCGCCGTCCTTCTTGTTGAATTTGCCGCCGGCGTGCAAACGGGTGAATACCAGCTCCACCACCGGCACGCCTTCCTGCGGATGCAGGCCCACCGGAATGCCGCGGCCGTCGTCCTCCACGCTGAGCGAGCCATCCTGATGGACGGTGACCGCGATCTTGCGCGCGAAACCACCCAAGGCCTCGTCGGCGGCATTGTCTATCACTTCCTGGCAGATATGGGTGGGGTCGGTGGTGCGGGTGTACATGCCGGGCCGCTCTTTCACCGGCTCCAGCCCCTTCAGCACCCGTACCGAGGATTCGTCGTATTGTTGTTGAGTCATGTTCTGGTCTTGCCCTGTCGGCGCGTCACGTCGACGCCGCCCGCTACGGGTGGCACAAATGAAGACAGCGGGCATCGCCCGCCGTCGCTGTACTGCAAAAGCGTCGCCCGCCGCTCACTGCTCGCTCTGGGTTGAGGTGCGCGCCAGGTAGGCGTGATGGCTCTCCACTCCGCGCAGAAAGCGCGCCAGTTCGGACAGCGCGCGCTCGTAAACGTCGTGCTTGAACTCGATCACCGCGTCCACCGGCGCCCAGTAGTCGTTCCAGCGCCAGCCATCGAACTCCGGATGGTTGGTCGCGCGCAGGCAAACGTCGCTGTCCCGCCCCACCAGCCTGAGCAGGAACCAGATCTGCTTCTGGCCCTTGTAACTGCCGCGCCATTCGCGGCGTACCCAATTCGTCGGCACCTCGTAACGCAGCCAGTCGCGCGTGCGTCCCAGTATCTTCACGTGCTGAGGCAGCAATCCCACTTCCTCCAGCAGTTCGCGGTACATCGCGGCTTCCGGGCTTTCGCCCGGCTTGATGCCGCCTTGCGGGAACTGCCAGGAATGCTCGCGCACGCGCTTGCCCCAGAACACCTCGTTTTTGGCGTTGGTGAGGATGATTCCGACGTTTGGGCGGTATCCGTCCCGGTCCAGCATGGAAAAAAACCTGCAATTCGTTAGTTACCGAATTTTTGCACATTTCAGGCCGCCTTGCCACGCGCGCCGGCTCCGTCCCCGCCTCGATGCCGCTTGACCCATATCACCATGGCCAGGCGGGCACTCCCCCAAACCGCCCAAACGATGCTACGATTCGCCGATTGAACGTCATTCCACTGCGCATTCATGGCAACCCTGCTGAACCGACCCACACTGTCCCGCCTGACCTGGCTGCCCCTGCGGCCCGAGGACTTCACCACGCTGCTGCAGACGGCCGATTTCCGCCTCCGTCTGCTGGAGGCCATCGCGGCGGCGACGCGGCGGGTTTACCTGTGCGCGCTCTACCTGGAAAACGAAGAGGCCGGCCAGGAAATCCTGGACGCGCTGTACCAGGCCAAGCAGCGCTGCCCGCAACTGGACGTGAGGGTGATGGTGGACTGGCACCGCGCGCAGCGCGGCCGCATCGGCGAGGATCAGTCCCATTGCAACGCCAGCTGGTATCGGGAAGAGGCGCTGCGCCGCGATCTGGACATCCCGATCTACGGCGTGCCGGTGCAGACGCGCGAACTGTTCGGCGTGCTTCACTTGAAGGGCTTCGTCATCGACGATACCGTTTTCTATAGCGGCGCCAGCCTGAACAATGTCTACCTGCACAAGCTGGACAAATACCGCTTCGACCGCTATCACCTGGTCAGCAGCCCGGAGTTGGCCGATGCGATGGCAGGCTTCATGAATGAGCAGTTTTTCAACGACCCCGCCGTGTTCCGCCTGGACAAGCCCACGCCGTCCACCCGCAGCATACGCAAGGAAATCCGCCAGTTCCGCGACAAGCTGGCCCACAGCCAGTACCGCCCCGCCATGGACCGCGTCGCCGCGCCCAACGATCTGGCGGTCAGCCCCGTGGTCGGCATCGGCAAGGGCAATCGGCTCAACCGCGCGATTCTGGACGTGATCGCCAGCGCCCAGCGCCGGCTGTTCATCTGCACGCCCTATTTCAATTTCCCGCGGGCCGTGGTGCTGGAAATCAACCGCGCGCTGCGCCGCGGCGTGGAAATCGACATCGTGGTCGGCGACAAGACCGCCAACGACTTCTACATTCCGCCGGAACAGCCATTCCGTGTGATCGGCGCGCTGCCCTATCTGTACGAAATGAACCTGCGCCGTTTCGCCAAGCGCCAGCGCCAATACCTGAGCCGGGAACAGCTGCGCATCCACCTGTGGAAGAACGGCGACAACACCTACCACCTGAAAGGCATCTGGAGCGACGACCGCTACATTCTGCTGACCGGCAACAACCTGAACCCGCGGGCCTTCCGCCTGGACCTGGAAAACGCGCTGCTGCTGCGCGATCCGCAAGGCGCGCTGCGCGGGCAGAGCGATGCCGAACAGCAAAGCATCCTGCGCCATGCCTCGCCGCTCTCGCATTACCGCCAGCTGGAAGACGTGCGGGCCTATCCCGAACAGATCAAGAAGCTGCTCACCCGGCTAAGCCGGGTGCGAATAGACCGGATGCTGAACCTGATGTTGTAAACGCCGCCGCGCCCTTTCATCCCACAGCCCCGTATGCCGGGGCTTTTTGCCGTCCTCGGCTATGATTAAGCGGTGAACCGGAGTCACTGTGGAGAGGCCGATGCGCGCCGCCGTCGACGTGAAAACCGCCAATCTCGCCGTCGGCCACGACTACGCCGAGAAATGGCAGGAAGTGCTGGACCTGCTGGCCAGGCTGCTGCGCATCCCGGCGGCGCTGATCATGCGGGTGCAGCCGCCGCGGATCAAGGTCTTCCTGTCCAGCCGCAGCGACGGCAATCCCTACGAGGAAGACGAACTGGCCGACCTGGGCACCGGCCTCTACTGCGAAACCGTGATGGCCCGCCGCGGCGAGCTCATCGTCCCCAACGCCCTGTCCGACCTCGACTGGGACCACAACCCCGACATCAAGCTGGGCATGATCTCCTATATGGGCCTGCCCCTGGTCTGGCCCAATCAGGACGTGTTCGGCACCATCTGCGTGCTCGACAGCGAGGAAAATCCCTACAACGCCACCTACCGCCAGCTGCTGGCGCAGTTCCGCGCGATGGTCGAGCGCGACCTCAGGCAAATCTACAACGACAAGGCGCGCGCGGAAGAAGACGCCGCGCTGCGCGCCGACGAGGCGGAGCGGATCCGCCAGGAGTTCGAGCGGCTGCGCGCCGGCGAACGCAAGGCGCTGCAGGCATTGCGCGAGAGCGAGGAGCGCTGGCACTTCGCGCTGGAAGGCGCCGGCGACGGCGTATGGGACTGGGACCTATCCGAGGGAAGCGTCTTCCTCTCCAGCCGCTGCCAGCAGCTGCTAGGCCTCTTTCCGGCCGAAATCGCCGGCTTCCAGCTGTGGCGGACCCGCATGCATCCCGACGAGCTTCCCGCCGTCCAGGCCGAGCTGGCGGGCTATCTTCAGCGGCCGGAAGGCTCTTTCGTCTCGGAACACCGCTTCCGCAGAGGCGATGAATGGATCTGGCTATTGGCGCGCGGCATGGTGGTCAGCCTCGATATCCACGGCCGCCCCTTGCGGATGATAGGCACCTATTCCGACATCACCGCTCGCAAGCAGGCCGAAACGGAGCTGCAGCTGCTGAACAACCATCTGGAAGAAAGAGTCGCGGCGCGCGGCGCCGAGCTGCAAACGGCGATGCAGCAGATCAGCATCGCCGAGAAGCAGGCGGCGCTGGCGCGGATGGTGGCCGGCATGGCCCACGAGCTGAACACGCCGATAGGCAATGTGCTGCTGTGTTCGTCTCAGATGCGCGCCGACATCGGCGCCATCGCCGCCGACGACGCGGAAAAGCGTCTATCTCGCAAGGGCTTGCAGGAATTTCTGCAAAAAGCCGGCGAAACCTGCGAGCTGCTGCAACGCAACAGCGAGCAGGCCGGAGACCTGATCGGCCGGTTCAAGCAGATCGCGGTCGACCAGCTGGACCAGCCCAGACGCAGTTTCCACCCCGCCAAAGTCATGGCCAATCTGCTGGAGACGCTGTTGCCGGCCGAGCACCATCCCCACATCCGGATAGACCTGCGGATTCCCGCCGACCTGGTCATTGAAAACTATCCCAGCGCGCTGGAACAGCTGGTTTCCCATCTGGTGGCCAACACCTTGGCCCATGGCTTCGACGAAAAAGGCGGCGGCGCCATCCGCATCGACATCGGACGCGATCAGGACGAACTCACCCTGATCTACGCCGACGACGGCAAGGGCATCGGCCACGAGCTTCAAAGCAAGGTATTCGACCCCTTCTTCACCACCCGGATGGGCCAAGGCGGCATGGGACTGGGGCTGGCGCTGGTCCATAACATCGTCCAGGCCATCCTGAAAGGACGCATCCGCCTGGAAAGCGAGCCCGGACAGGGAGCCGCCTTCATCATCACCTTTCCGGCAAATCCCAGCTAGTCCGCGCCTCGCTCGGGCCCCCGCCTCTCCGTTTCATCCTCGCGGTGCGGCAATGGTTTCACCTCCTGCAGGCGCTGGTAGTCGACATGGTCGTTTTCATCCTCGTCGGTGTAGATCAGGTCGGCGAAGGCGTGATTCCAGCGAATATCCTGATGCGAAAAAGTGTGCCGGGCCACCATGGGCTGGATGGTGGTCTCGTCGATGCCATTGACCGACAGGATCAATTGCGCGCGGGTCGCAGCCAGCGACGCCGCATCGCGCCGGTGCAAGGGGCTGCGCTCGTCTATCTTGTGCACCAGCGTCCATCCCAGCACAAACATCGGATGCTGGTCGCGCACCAGGTCCAGGTCATACAGCTTGCGAAACGTCGTCCCCTCCGCCGTGGTCTCATGCTGCAGCAACCGCAGCCTGGCGCTGGCGTCGATGATCACATTGTTGCGGGCATTTGCCGCGCGCAGCATCAGCACAGGCTCGCCGTTCAGGGGCCGCACCACCGGACTATTGGTAAACACGATGCGCGCCCTGGGCCGCGAAAAACGGGCGAAAGTCATGCCGGTGATCAGCGCGATGCTCATCATGCCGATGAAGATCTCCAGCATCGAAACCCAGTGGGTATACAGCGTCTGCGGATGCATGTCGCCGTAGCCGACGGTGGCGAGGGTCTCGACACTGAAAAAGAAGGCGCCGAGAAAACCTTGCGGAAACTGGTTGGCGATGCCGCCGGACTGCAATTGATAGAGTCCGGCGAACAACAGATTCAATGCGATGAAGGACGCGGCGATAAACAAATAGAAATGCGGCCAGCTGATGGTCATGCAGTAATGGTAGAGATCGTGCAGGGAATGCCGAGGCAGGCTGTGAATGAACAGGCTGCGGCCGCCTGCGTCTATTCGCCGTGCCGGTTTGCTTGTGCGAGGGGCCATCTGCTGCGTCCTTGGATACGGATGGCTGATTGTGTGAGGGATGCCGACGGGCGTCAACGACGCGCCGCTAGAGGCTAGAGCGGATGCGGTGCCCGTAAGGACCATCC
>NZ_JZJL01000025.1 GCF_000971335.1 Chromobacterium vaccinii | reverse complement strand
GGCGGCGCAGCCAAAGCCTGAGGCTATGCCGGAATCGCGCCCACCGCCGACTCCAAGCCAGGCTGTGCCCAAGCCGGAGCCTGTGATTCAGGAGGCGGAGGACGAGCGCGACGAGGAGGAGATCGTCGACGCGCCGTGGTCCGACGACGACGCGATGCCGGCCTACATGCAGCAACCGCCGCTGGAGGACGAGCCGTCCAGTTACAGCTTCGACGGCGATTGGCAGCGGCTGGTCGCCGATCTGGGCATCAAGCTCGGCGCCGCGCGGATGCTGGCGCACAACGCCGTGCTGAAGAGTTGGAGCCAGGATCGCCTGGAACTGGCGGTGCCCGAGAGCTTCCGCCACATGAGCGGACGCGATTATCAGGAAAAACTCAAAGCCGCGCTGGCCGAACGCTTCGGCCACGCGGTGGATCTCGCGGTGACGGTGGAAGAGCTGGGGATGGAAACCCCGGCGATGACCGACGCCAGGCTGCGCCAGGAGCAGCTGGTCGTCGCCCGCGAATGCATGCAAAACGATCCGGTGGTGCAGCAGGTGGTGCGCGAGTTCGGCGCCACGCTGCTCATCGAGACCATTCAACCCGTACAGGAGTGACCGCGATGTTCGGTAAAGCTGGTATCGCCGGCCTGATGAAACAGGCCCAGCAAATGCAGGAAAACATGAAGAAGGCCCAGGAAGAGCTGGCCCTGGTGGAAGTGGAAGGCCAATCCGGCGCCGGCATGGTGAAGGTCCTGATGACCTGCTCCCACGACGTCAAGCGCGTCGCCATCGACGACAGCGTGCTCGACGACAAGGAGATGCTGGAAGACCTGATCGCCGCCGCGTTCAACGACGCGGTGCGCAAGGTCGAGTCCACCACCCAGGAGCGGATGTCCGGCTTCACCAACGGCCTGAACCTTCCGGCCGGGATGAAACTCCCGTTCTGATCCCAGGGCCCGGCGACGGGCCTTTTTTGTGGGAGCCGCCGTGTTCGGACACTTCACCTTGCGCAGCCGTCTGCCGCGTCCGCCTGAGGCGGTGTGGGCCGACGCGGCCAGCCGGCGCGGCATCAACGACGAGTTCTTCCCGTGGCTGCGCATGCGGCTGCCGCCGGGCGAGCTGCCCGCGCGCCTGGATCAGCCGGCGCGCATAGGCCGCTGCTGGATGCTGTTGCTGGGCTGCCTGCCGGTGGAGTATGACGAGCTGACGCTGCTGCGCCTCGAGCCCGGCGCCTTCGACGAGCGCTCGAGCATGCTGGGGCAGCGCGTCTGGTGGCATCGCCGCCGCGTGAGGGCGGCGGCCGGCGGCTGCGAGGTGGTGGACCGGGTGGCGTTCCAGCCGCGTTGCGCGTGGATGCTGCCGGTGTGCCGGCCCTTGTTCCGGCTGGTGTTCGCCTGGCGCCATTATCGGCTGCGCCGGCGCTACCGCTGATTTTGATGATTTCCGATCGCGGCCGTCTGGCCGCTTTTTCCAGGTTGATGCCGTGTCGATGAAGAATCCTCCCGCGCTGGAGCAATTGATCTCCGCGTTGAAAGTGTTGCCGGGCGTGGGGCCGAAAACCGCGCAGCGGATGGCGTTCCATCTGCTGCAGCGGGACAAGCAGGGCGCCGACAAGCTGGCGCGCGCGCTGGACCGGGCGCTGACCCAGCTCACTCATTGCCAGCGCTGCAATACCTTCAGCGAGGCCGAGCTGTGCGCCATTTGCGCCGACGAGGCGCGCCGCCAGGACCAGTTGTGCATCGTCGAGATGCCGGCCGACCTGATGATGCTGGAGCAGGCCAAGTGCTTCGAAGGCCTGTATTTCGTGCTGATGGGGCGGATATCGCCGCTGGACAATATCGGCCCCAAGGACCTGCATCTGGACAAGCTGCTGACGCGGGCGCTGGACGGGCGGGTGAGCGAGATCGTGATCGCCACCAACTTCACCGCCGAAGGCGAGGTGACTTCCCACATGCTCAGCGAGCTGTTCAAGGAGCGCGGCCTGTCGGTCACGCGCATCGCGCGCGGCATGCCGGTGGGCGGCGAGCTGGAGTATGTCGACTTGGGCACGCTGGCACAGGCGGTGTACGAACGCCGCGGCGTGTAAGCGGGCATTGTCTTGTCATGGCCGCTTCGCTAGAATCGGCGCTTCCCACGCCGATTTCATCCTCAGGAGTCCTGTCGAAATGAACAAGTGATGCCCGGATGCCTCCGCATCCCCGATTCGTTCCGCCGTCCGGCGCGTGCGAGCGTGCGCATTGCCTGTTTTCGACAATCCGTTCCGAATCCTTCCCGTCCCTTGAGCCTGATGGGAGGCGACTTTCGCGCAGCGCGCGCGTCGGCATTGATTTCCCTTTCCTCAACGGAGGACAAGATGCCCGATGCCGTTCAACAACAAGATGTTTTCCATTATAACCAGGCCGCCTGGGATCGCCAGGCGCGCGCCGAATGCGAATGGTCGCGGCCGGTGGACGCAGCCGCCATCGCCGAGGCCCGCCAGGGGCGCATGCTGGCAAGATTGACGCCGGGGCCTTTGCCGGCGGGATGGCTGGACGATGCGCGCGGCCTGGACGTCCTGTGCCTGGCCGGAGGCGGCGGCCAGCAGGCGCCGCTGCTGGCCGCCGCGGGCGCGCGGACGACGGTGCTGGACGCGTCGGCCGAACAGCTGGCGCGCGACCGCGAGGTGGCCGAGCGCGAGAGCCTGGCGCTGCGGCTGGAGCAGGGCGACATGCGCGATCTGTCGCGCTTCGCCGACGCGAGCTTCGATTGCGTGTTCCATCCGATCTCCAATCTCTATGTGCCGGATGTGGCGCCGGTGTGGCGCGAGTGCCATCGCGTGCTGAGGCCGGGCGGACGCTTGCTGGCGAGCTTCTACAACCCGGCGGTGTTCGTCGCCGACCGCGATCCGGCGTTGCTGGAGCAAGGCCTGATCAGGCCGCGATTCGCCATCCCGTACGCCGATCCCGCGCATTTGTCCGAGGCCGAGCTGGCGGCGAAGCGAACGAAGGGCGAGGCGCTGGTGTTCGGCCACAGCCTGGCCGAGTTGATCGGCGGGCAGACGGCGGCGGGCTTTCTGATCGCCGGTTTTCACGAGGACTGGCAGCCGCGGCCGCGGTTCCTGATTGATCGCTATCTGCCCACCTTCATCGCCACCTGGGCGCTCAAGCCAGCGTGAGGCGCGAAAAAAAAGCCCGCCGGTAACGGCGGGCTTTTTCACGAGGGGCGCGGGGTCAGTCGCCGCTGACCACGTCCACGCCCTTGGGCGGAACGAAGGCGAAGCGGGAGGCGGGCAGCGCGGCGTTCTGCTGCGGCTTGCTGAACACGATGCGGGTGTCGTTGCCGAAGCTGTCGGTCAGCTGCATTTCCACCAGCATATTGTTCTTGAAGCCCATGCGGATGGCGCTGAAGGTGTTGTCCTGCTTTTTCGGGCTGGCGGCCAGCCATTCCAGCTCGCCTTGCTTGCCTGCCTCGTTCAGCTTGTAGCTGCGCTCGATCTCGTTGCTGCCGGCCAAGAGCGCGGCCGGGCTGGAACCCAGCGCGGCGCCCTGGGCCTTGCGCGTGGCCTGAGCCAGGTCTTGGTCGTAGATCCACAGCGTCTTGCCGTCGCCGATGATCAGCTGCGAGTAGGGCTTGCTGTATTCCCAGCGGAATTTGCCGGGGCGGGCGATTTCCAGCCGGCCGCTGGCTTCCTCGCGCTTGCCCTTGTTGCTTACGGTCTGGCTGAAGTCGGCGGACAGCGTCTTGCTGCCGGAAACGAAGGCTTTGAGCTGGGCGACGGCGGAAGCCTGGGCAGGCGCGGCCAGGCTGGCGGCGATGGCGGCGGCCAGCATCGGGAAAAACGGTTTCATGGCGTCAATGTCCTCGCGGGCGGTGCGGGCCGGAATGAAAAAGGTAAGACCGGCATGGCGCCGGCCCGGTTCATCGCCGGGCCGGGCGATTGTGTTGGCGATTATTGCGCGCGGCGGGCTTTGCGCTTCTTCTTGGGCTTGGCCTGGGGTTGGGCCGCTTGAGCCTGAGGCTCGGCCGCCGCGGCGGGCGCGGGGGCTTCGGCGTGCTCGCCGGGCAGCAGCTTGTCGGTGTCCTTCAGCCAGTCAGGCAGGTCCAGCTTGTCGAAGTCGACGATGTCGTTTTCGCTCAGCTGGTAGACGAATTGCGGCTTGCCGTAATGGCTGTAGCGCACATTGACGTAGGCGTCGCCGCTGAACTCGGGCGCTTCGATGTGGACTTTCTGGCGCAGGGCCAGCAGGTCGCCGCCGCGGCTGGCGTAGATGTCGCTGACGGTGCGACTCTTGTCGCCGCTGACCGGGTCAAGCTTGACCAGGCCCTGCACCAGGCGAATCATCGCCTCGGCGCCGGACTTGTCTTCGCCGGGTTTGTCCGCAGAAGGCTTGATCTGTTCGTGCGCCACTTTAGCCAGACCCTCCAGCATCTGCAGGGTCAGCTTTTGCTCCTGTTCCCGGCTCAGATCCATCCGCAGCTTGTAATGCGCGCCGATTTCTCCGGCGTAGGCGTCCAGCGGCTGGAAGCTGAACGCCTGCTTGTCAGCCTGGGCGTAGGCATCGTCGATGATCCTCGGCATCGCCTGGTACATGGCCTTCAGCGGAATCTGGCTGGCCATCTCGGCCGGCAGCTTGGCGCGGATGAATTTGCCGGACTGTTTGCGCAGCGAGGGCAGGAACAGGTCGACGGCGGACGGGTCCACCAGCAGCGACATGTCCTGGGCGTGGAATTGAAGCGGGACCTTGATGCTGGCCAGCAGGTTGCGCCGCTCGAAACGCAGCTCCGGAATGGCTTCCACCCTGCCATTCGGCGCGTCGACCGCGCCGCTGACGTTGACGCGCACGGCGCGGCCCACCTGATCTATGGTGTCAGCGATGTCGGGCTGGGCCAGCTTGGAGTCGCGGTCGGTGAAGACCAGTTTGTCGAAGCCGATCTGGGCGTCGAAGTTGTAGCTGGCGTTCTGCCAGTTCTGCAGCATCACCTTGCGGGTAGCTTCGTCGGGCGTCTTGCCGGCCAGCGGCGTGGCGCAGCCGGCGAGCAGGGCGAGGGAGGAAAGGGCGGCGGCGGCCGCCAGTTTCATGCGGGTCATTGTGGTCAAGGTCCTGTTAATGTCCATGGTGCGCGATCCTGGCGGATCGTCTGGGTATTCCGGGATTATATCGCAGCTGCAATGGCTATGCGTTTGACCTGCGCGCGCGGCGGACGTCTGCCAGGCGGCCGTCCGGGCGAGCGTCAGCTGAATTTGTTGGTTATCGGGTAGCGCCAGTCCTTGCCGAAGCCGCGCGGGGTGACGCGCGGGCCCACCGGCGCCTGGCGGCGCTTGTATTCGTTGATCTTCAGCAGCCGCACCACGCGGTTCACATCCGCCTCTGTGTAGCCGGCGGCGATGATGTCGGCGGCCGACTGGTTGTCCTCGACGTAGCGCGCCATGATGGCGTCCAGAATCTCGTACGGCGGCAGGCTGTCCTGATCCTTCTGGTCCGGACGCAGCTCGGCCGACGGCGGGCGGGTGATGATGCGTTCCGGGATCACGTCGGACACGGTGTTGCGCCAGCGGCAGAGCTCGAACACCAGGGTCTTGGCCACGTCTTTCAGCACCGCGAAGCCGCCGGCCATGTCGCCGTACAGCGTGCAGTAGCCGGTGGTCATCTCGGACTTGTTGCCGGTGGTCAGCACCAGCTTGCCGCTCTTGTTGGACAGCGCCATCAGCAGCGTGCCGCGGATGCGGGCCTGCAGGTTTTCCTCGGTGGTGTCCATTTCCAGGCCGGCGAACGACGGCGCGAGCGCGGCCATGAAGCTCTCGTACATCGGCCAGATCTCGATTTCGTCGTACTTCACGCCCAGGCGGGCGATCATGTCGCGGCTGTCGGTCACCGAAATGTCGGCGGTGTAGCGCGAGGGCATCATCACCGCGTGCACCTTGTCCGCGCCCAGCGCGTCCACCGCCACCGCCAGCGTCAGCGCGGAGTCGATGCCGCCGGACAGGCCCAGGAGCGCGCCGGGGAAACCGTTCTTGCCGATGTAGTCGCGCACGCCGACCACCAGCGCGCGGTAGACGCTTTCCAGCATGTCCGGCAGCGCGGCGCGCTTGCCGGGCTGGAGGTCGCCGTCGGCATAGTCGACCAGCAGCAGCTCGTCGTCGTAGGCCGCGGCCTGGGCGACCACGTCGCCCGCCTTGTTCAGCGCGAACGAAGCGCCGTCGAACACCAGCTCGTCCTGGCCGCCCACCATCTGTGCATAGGCCATCGGCAGGCCGGTTTCCTCGACGCGGAAGCGCGCCATCTGCTGGCGGGTTTCGATCTTGTCGCGGTGGAAGGGCGAGGCGTTGAGCGCTACGATCAGCTCGGCGCCGGCGTCGGCGGTTTCCGCGGCCGGCTCCAGATGCCAGATGTCCTCGCAGATCAGCACGCCCACCTTGACGCCGTTCTGCTCGAACACCAGCGGCGCGGCGCCGGGGGTGAAGTAGCGGCATTCGTCGAAGACTTCATTATTGGGCAGCTGCATTTTGTGATACTGGCCCAGCCGGTGGCCGTCGCGCAGCACGGTGGCGGCGTTGAAGCGCTCGTTGCCTATCCGGGCCGGATGGCCGACGATCACGGTGATGCCGTCCAGTTGCTCGATGATGTCCAGGCCCTTGGCCACTTCGCGGTAGAAGCTGTCGCGCAGCAGCAGGTCTTCGGGGCTGTAGCCAGTCAGCGCCAGCTCCGGCGTCAGCAGGATGTCAGCGCCCTGGGCCATGGCCGCGTTGGCGAGGTCGACGATTTTTTTGGCATTGCCGGCGATGTCGCCGACCACGGGGTTGAACTGGGCGAGTGCGATACGCATCTTGAGAGGGCACCGATGATTCTTGATCGTTCGATTTTACCTGAAGATGGCGTCTGTCCAGAAAGGAAAAGCATTGCAGCTGCAACTGTATGACGGCGTGGCCGCCATCGCGCAAGCAGCGTGGCCGGCCGGCGAGGGCGCGGGGGTGTTCGTCGGCCGCGAATGGCTGGCGGCGCTGGAGGAAACCGGCTGCGTCGGCGGCGAGACGGGTTGGCGGCCGCTGCCGCTGGCCTTGGAACGCGACGGGCGAACGGTAGGGTTGGCGCCGGCCTATCTGAAACAGCACAACCGCGGCGAGTACGTGTTCGACTGGTCCTGGTCCGAGGCTTACGCCCGGTCCGGGCTGGATTACTACCCGAAGCTGGTGGTGGCCTCGCCGTTCACCCCGGTGACCGGCAGCCGGTTGCTGGGCGGCGCGGACGAGCAGGCGCATTTGATCGCCGGCTTGCGGCAGCTGGTGGACGACAATGGCCTGTCGTCGGCACACGTGCTGTTTCCGACAGAGGGCGAGGCCGGCCGGCTGCGGGAGGCGGGCTGGCTGTTGCGCGACGGCGTGCAGTTCCATTGGCGCAACCGGGCTTATGCCGATTTCGACGATTTCCTCGCCACGCTGAGCCGCGACAAGCGCAAGAAAATACGCCAGGAGCGGCGCAAGGTGGCGGAGGCCGAGGTGGCGGTGCGGGCGCTGAGTGGCGGCGATATCGCCTCGACGGATTGGGAGCTGTTTTTCCGTTGTTACCGGCAGACCTATCTGGAGCATGGCTCCCTGCCTTATTTGAACCTGGAGTTTTTCCGGCGGATAGGCGAGAGGCTGGCCGGGCATTGCGTGATGTTCATCGCCAGCCGGGAAGGGCGCGACATCGCCGCCAGCCTGTGCGTCCGGGATGGCGACGCGCTGTACGGCCGCTACTGGGGCGCGCTGGAGGAGGTGCCCTGCCTGCATTTCGAGCTGTGCTATTACCAGGGGCTGGAATACGCCATCCGCCAGGGGCTGGAGACGTTCGAGGGCGGCGCCCAGGGCGAGCACAAGCAAGCCCGCGGCTTCGAGCCGGAGAGTACAGTTTCCGCCCACTACATCGCCGATCCGCGCTTTCGCTCCGCCATCGCCGATTGGCTGCGGCGCGAACGCGAAGGTGTGGCTGATTATGTCGATCAGTTATTTTCCCATTCGGCTTATAAAACACTTGCGCGGGATGTGTAGGGCTTATATACTGCGCAGCCTCTGTGAACGAAACGCCCAGCGTATCGATCCAGAGTTCTGGAGAGGTGGATGAGTGGTTTAAGTCGCACGCCTGGAAAGCGTGTTTAGGTTAATAGCCTAACGGGGGTTCGAATCCCCCCCTCTCCGCCAGAATTCATTACGGAATCGCCTGGCGGTTTCGACAATTTAGCAAGACACCTCCGGAGAGGTGGATGAGTGGTTTAAGTCGCACGCCTGGAAAGCGTGTTTAGGTTAATAGCCTAACGGGGGTTCGAATCCCCCCCTCTCCGCCAAATTGAAAAGCCCCGACATGTCGGGGCTTTTCGCTTTTCCGCAGCAAGAAAACCGGCCGGCTTTCTTCATGCCGGCGATGGCGGCGTCCAAGGGCGGCATGGCGACGACGGCGATCATGCCGCGGCGCGGCTCATTCATTTGGATAGCAGCTCGCTCAGATTGCCGTGCACCTTTCGCAGCAACGCTTGCAGCTGCTTGGCTTCGCCGGCATCCAGGCCTTGCTGGGCCTGGCGCTGCAACTCATCTCCCAAGGCCATCGCCGATTTGAGCGCGTCGTAGGCCGGCGGCAGCAGCTCGATGCGGTTGACGCGGCGGTCGTTGAGGCAGGGCACCCGCTTCAGCCAGCCGGCGGCCTGCATCCGGTCGCACAGGGTCGCCACGCCCATCGGCGTCAGATCCAGCCGGTCCGCCAGCTCCACTTGCGACAGGCCGCCGTCTCCCTCATGCGCCGCCAGCGCGCCCAGCAGCCGGCATTGCGCCAGCGACAGTCCCAGTTGTTGCCGCGCGCGCAGATCGAAAAAGCGGCCATACAGACGGCCGGTGTCGCTGACGAGAAAGCCGAAGCGTTCGGTGAGTCGCAGTTTCATAACGCCATAAATAATAAACCAGATTATTGCTTATACATGAATCCGCCTGTCGATGCCAAGCTTTGCCGCCGGATTATCACCAGTCGAAAAACTAAAATCCGCCATCCCGTCATCGGAAAATGAATCGGCGTTATCCGCGCGCTCAAACTGCGATTGAAACCTTGCATCAAATGAATCGCGGCGTCTCGGCCAATTGGTGCGCGAAATCTGCCTGTCCGGTTCATTCCAGCCATTTTCCGCTCGAAACGGCGGAAAGCAGGAAGTCTCCTTTGTTTGCGCTGTCCAGCATATTGCGGTGCGGAATAACTCGCAAGCGGAGGCGGTTTGCCTGTTTTATGTCGGGTTTCCGGGCAAGGCTTGGTTCTGTTTTAAGTGTTGCTCCGGATTGCGAGCCGAGTAGCGGACATCTAATCAGGATAATGCCAGCAAGAAATAAAACGGTCCGTTTATCCATTGCGGCTCATATTTTTCCTGGCTTCCCTTGCAATCTCATCCAATTTCCCGCCGCGGCCAAGCGGCATCGAGCCGAACGCGCGAAAACGGATCCGTGACCATGATCCGCATCTGGGAGGAAACATGTCCGATTTGAATCGTCGCCAACTGCTGAAAGGCGGGGCCATCGTCTTTGGCAGCCTCGCCTTGTCCGAGCCCTCGCTGGCGCGTTTGCTGCGCCTGAACCGGGGCACCCGCTACAACGTCGCCAGCCCGCAGGGCAAGGCGATGCTGCAGATCTACGCGGGCGCGGTCAAGAAAATGATGGACCCCGCGCTGTATCCGGAGGGCAATCCGCTGAACTGGATATTCCAGTGGTACACCCATTTCGTGCGGGGGGACCGGACCAAGCAGCAGGAACTGAGCCGGGTGTATCCGTCGCCATCGGCTAACCGGACGCTGGCGGAAAAGATGTGGAATACTTGTCAGGCCCATAGCTCGGGGCAGCGCGAGGATTTCTTCCTGCCTTGGCACCGGATGTTCATCACTTATTTCGAAGACATCATCCGCCAGGTGTCTGGCAGGCATGATTTCACGCTGCCATATTGGGACTACACCGATCCCAATCAGCAAGTGCTGCCGATCGAGTTCCGCCGGCCCGGCGATGCGGTCTGGGGCTCGTTGTACCGCGAGACCCGCTGGCCTGGCACCAATGCGGGCAAGAATGTCACCGATGGGCGCAGCGCGCTGACTTTGGACTGCATGAAGTCCAATCTGTATTCCGGCTCGGCCGGCGACGCGGGCTTCTGCGCGAACACGGACATGAATCCGCATGGCGCGCTGCATGTCGATGTCGGCAACAGCAAGGGCATGGCCCAGGTGCCGTGGGCGGCGAACGATCCTATTTTCTGGATCCACCATTGCAATATCGACCGGATCTGGGCCAGTTGGAACCTGGCCGGGGGCAAGAACCCGTCCGACTCGCCTTTCCTCAACCAGCAGTTCGTTTTCGCGTCGCCGACTGGCTCCGCGGTGGTCGCGACGGTCAAAAATTACCTGTCTCTTCCCAAAGACGCTTATTCCAGCTATGTCTCGCGGCCGCCGGGCAGCCTGCCGTTCCCGATCAAGCTGGCATTGCCCAAGGCCGCGCTGGCCATGCGCCTGGAGAGCTTCGCGAGCGAAGCCGCGGGTCTGGTGAGGCTGGGGAACGCGCCGGTCACCGTCAGCCTGGGCGACGCGAAGTCTACGTCCGCGTCCGCGCCGCGGGTGGAGATGCTGTCGAGCCGGCTGGGCGCGCTCGGCAAGCAGTCCAGCCTGTTCCTGCGTTTTGAAGGCCTGTCCGCTCATGGAGCCGTCAACGGCGTTTACAGCGTCTATGTCCACACCGGCGGCGCGCCGACGGCAGATGAGCGGGGGCCGGGCTTCGTGGGGCAGATCAATTTCTTCAGCGCGGCCGGCACCCATCAGCATGACGGCGAGGGTGCCGGCAACAGCCCGGACAAGAAGGCGTTCAGTTTCCTGTTGAGGGCGGAGACGCGCGCCTGGCTGCAGAAGAACGGCGGGGGCGAACCCCAGGTCACGCTGGTGCCTACGATTCCCGACGGCAATGACGAGGCGATGCCGACGATAGACAAGATAGCGCTGGTGGCGTCGTGACGAGGCGCGGCGCGGCCTGGATTCTGGGCAGGCCGCGCCGCTGCCGAGCGTCGGGGAGGGCGCGGCATATGGGGTCTGGAAAGCGTTTCGCTTGCGCCGCGTTGGCGTTGGCCTTGTCCGGCCCGTCGCAGGCTGACGCGTCGGGCATGCGGTTGTTGGGGAGGTATGATGGCAACGGCCGCGGGGTGGAGATTGGAGTCGATGCCGTCAGCATATCGATCCCGCTGGATGCGCGGGCCTGCCATGGTCGCCGAGGACGCGCCACTTTGTATCTCCGAGGTCTGAGGGCGGACGAGGGGCCGCATCCCGGCTATCGCGTGCTGCTGGTCCGGCGCGACACGCGCGCGCCTGGCCAGCAGGTCGGCGAGTTCAACTTTTACGGCATTGGGCCCGGCGTCCGGCGGGATGCCAGTTTCGAGCTGGCACCCAAGCTCCTGGCAAACCGTCAGGGTCCATGCGTCGTCCGCCTGTTGCTGCAAGCGGCGGGGCCGGTGGAGAAGGCCGGCCGGGCCGCGATGGACAGCATAGAAATATGGCGCGAGTGAGCTGCCGGGGGCTCCGGCCTGGCGGCGTGGGCAGCCAAGCCAACCGGCCTGCGGTTGCGTTCCGGCATCTATCCCGCCTGTCAGCGCGCTCTTCCGTAATAGTACGTATCAGGATGGCGCCTCGGCGCGCGCCAAGGCTTTGCGCGTGCCGGCAGGCGGAAATACCGGGGGCGGATTGGACTTTCTCCTAACCCTAGCGCCCTAGCATAACTACAATGGATTTCATAAAGCGGGAAATTTGACCAGCAAGCCGGCATGCCGGATGCGGGCGCCAACGTCCGCATGCAGCTGCGCCGTCACAAGGAAACGAGATGTTCAACGACTTGCGACGCGAGCAGGCGAGCATCCTGATCGTCGACGATGTGGCAAGCAATATTCACGTGATCAGGGAGGCGGTACAGGGCCTGGGAGAGGTGCGCTTTGCCACCAGCGGCAAGGCGGCTTTGGAAATCGCCCAAAAGAACGTGCCGGATGTGATCCTGCTCGACATCGAGATGCCGGGCATGGACGGTTACGAGGTGTGCCGGGCGATCAAGGAGTCATCCCGGCTGCGGGATATCCCGGTGATATTCGTCACCTCGCACGATCAACGCGAGCATGAGCTGCAGGCGCTGAGCCTGGGCGGCGTCGACTTCCTGCACAAGCCGCTGAACGTGCCGGTGGCGCGCGCGCGCATCCAGACCCACCTGGCGCTGCAGATGAGGACCAGGCAGTTGGCGCGGGTCAAGAAGGACTTGGTCGACGTGCTGCAGCATCTGCCGGCCTTCGTCGCGCACTGGAACAACAATCTGTGCTGCCAGTTCTGCAACGATATCGCGGGGCACTGGTTCGGCGTCGCCGCCGCCACCATGCGCGGCATGCACGTGCGCAAGGTGCTGGGCGAGGCCAATTACGCCGCCATCGAAGAGCACTTGAAAGACGTGATGCGCGGCAACTGCCCATCGTTCGATCTGAGCTTCGTCCGGCGCGAGGGCGGTCTGCTGTTCGGCCAAGTGTCGCTGGTGTTCCGCCCGGACGAGGATAGACAACCCGGTTTCCTGATGCTGATCACCGACGTCACCGAGCGCAAGCGGGCGGAGCTGGCGCTGCGCGACGAGAAAGAGCGCATCCGCATCACGCTGAACTCCATCGGCGACGCGGTCATCGCCACCGACGCCAACGGCAACATCACTTTCCTGAATCCCATCGCCGAGGACATGACGGGCTGGCAGGCCAAGGAGGCGCTGGGCGAGCCGGTGGAAAAAATCATGCCGCTGAGGGAGAGCTCCCAGGGGCATGCGATGTTCAATCCAATCCGGCTGGTGCTGTCCGAGCAGCGCTCGGTAGGCATGGCGATGAACTGCGCGCTGATGCGTCGGGATGGCCAGTTGCTGGAGCTGGAGGATTCCGCCTCTCCCATCTTGGATCACGCGGGCCAGCTGACCGGGGCCATCATCGTGTTCCACGATGTCAGCGAGGCCCGGGCGATGGCGGTGAAGATGACCTATCTCGCCCACCATGACGCCTTGACCAATCTGCCCAACAGGATGCTGCTGCAGGATCGCACGCAGCAGGCGCTGCAACAGGCAGCCCACGTCGGCGACAGACTGGGCCTGTACATACTGGACCTCGATCATTTCAAGGTGATCAACGATTCAATGGGGCATACGGTCGGCGATCAGCTCCTGCAACAGGTCGCCCTCCGTCTGCAGGCCGCGCTGCGCCCCTGCGACACCGTCAGCCGCCAGGGCGGCGACGAATTCATCATCCTGATACCGGGCCTGGGGGGCATAGAGCAAGCGGGCGCGATGGCGGACAAGATGCTGAAAGCCATCTCCGAGCCTTATCTGCTGGACGGCAGCCGCTACGATCTTTCCGGCAGCATAGGCGTCGGCCTGTACCCGGACGACAGCAAGGACCAGGAGGAGCTCTACCGCCACGCCGATGCCGCGATGTACCGCGCGAAGCAGGAAGGGCGCAACCGCTACCGTTTTTTCTCCGCCGAGATCGAGGAGGCGCTGCTGACGCGGCAGGCGCTGGAGAGGCATATCCGGATGGGCGCGGAGCAGGGAGGCTTCCTGGTCTACTACCAGCCCAAGGTGGATGCGCGCGACGGCAGCGTGGTCGGCTTGGAGGCGTTGCTGCGCTGGCGCAACGACAAGAACGAGATTGTGTCCCCGGCCCATTTCATTCCGTTGGCGGAGGAGACGGGCCTGATCGTGCCGCTGGGGCTGTTTGTGCTGCGGCAGGCCTGTCTGGATGGCAAGCGCTGGCTGGACGCGGGTCGGCGCTTGCGGATAGCGGTCAACGTGTCTGCGGTGCAGGTGACCGAGTCGGACTTCTGCGATACGGTGAGGCAGGCGTTGAAGGAAACCGGCATGCCGGCCGAGCTGCTGGAGCTGGAAATCACCGAAGGCGTGCTGGCGCAGGATGTCGAGCGGACGATGAGCGTGCTGGCCGAGCTGAAAAGCCTGGGCGTCTCCATCGCCATCGACGATTTCGGCACTGGTTATTCCAGCCTGTCCTATCTGAAGCTGTTTCCGCTGGATGTGCTGAAGATAGACCAGAGCTTCATTCGCGACATGCTAGTCGATCGCCATAGCGCGGCCATCGTCGCCGCCATCATCAGCATGGCGCAGGGCATGAGGTTGCGCCTGGTGGCGGAGGGCGTGGAGCGGGAGGATCAGGCCAGCGAGCTTCTCAAGCTGGGCTGCCACATCATGCAGGGCTTTCTCTACGGCAGGCCGGAGCCGGTTGCCGAAATCGACAGGTGTTTCGCCTGACGGCCAGCATCATCCATGCTTTTCGGCGCGCGGATGGCGTTCGGCCGGAACGGCCATGATTTGACGACAAACCTGGGGGCATGCCTTGAACGGACATTGCGACTCGTCTGTCTGGATGAAAAAGCCGTTGTTGTCGACACCGGCCGCCGCATTGCTGGTGTTGTTGCTGGGCGCCGCGCTGAGCTTGCTGCTGGGGTGGAAGGTTGCGCTCGACAACCGCGCGCGGGTGGCGTCCGAGCTGCAGCGCGAGGCCCGGCAACTGGGCGCGGAGGTGGCGGCCCGCATCCAGCGCTATCAGTATGGCTTGAGCGGCGCTCGCGGCGCCATCGCCAGCAATGGCGAGCATGGCATCAGCCGCGCGCGCTTCCACACCTATGCCCAGAGCCTGGATGCTTCTATTGAATATCCCGGTCTGCTGGGTTTCGGCTATATCCGCCGGGTGCCGCAGCGGCAGGTGGCCGAGTTCGAGCGGCGGGAGCGCGGGGATGGGGCGCCGGATTTCGCCGTCCATCAACTGCGGCCGCATGACGGCGAGCGCGCGGTCATCGTCTATTTCGAGCCGGATCGGGGCGATCGCTCAGCCATCGGTCTGGATATCGCTTCCGAGCCCGGCAGACGCGAGGCGGCCGAGTCTTCGATGCGCGGCGGACAGGCCCGGCTGAGCGGGCCCATCGCCTTGATGCCGCATCCAGAGAATAAGGCGCAGGCTTTCCTGTTGTTGCTGCCGGTGTATGGCGGCGGGGTGATGCCCGCGACCGAAGAGGGGCGGCTGAGGGCGGGTTTCGGATGGGTGTTCTCGCCCATACGCGCCAGCGACGCGATGGCGGGGGCGATGGACGATCTGCCCGGTGTGGCCGTGGAGCTGGCCGATGTGACCAATGGCCGGGCGGTGGCTTTTTTCAGCGGCGGCGCCGGCGTGTCCCGGACCATGGCGACGGCTTCGACCCAGCAGCAATTGTTCGGACGCGACTGGCGATTGACCCTGAAGGCGGGCCCCGCCTTTGTCGACAGCCTGCGGCTGCCCAGCGCCGCCCAGGCCGCGCTGGACGGCCTGGGCGCGAGCATTCTGGCTAGCCTGCTGGCGCTGGTGGTGGGGCGCAACCGCCAGCGGCGCCTTGAACTGCGGGCGGCGCAGAATCGGCTGGCGGCCATCGTCGAGGGCTCGGTGGACGCCATCATCAGCAAGACGCTGACGGGCGTGGTCACCAGCTGGAACCACAGCGCCGAGCGCCTGTTCGGCTACCGGGCCGACGAGGCGATAGGCCGGCCGCTGGCCGAGCTGATCGTGCCGGAGGGGCGGAAAGGAGAGGAGGCTGACATCCTGAGGCGGATCGCGAACGGCGAGCGGATCGAGCACTTCGAGACAGTGCGCCAGCGCAAGGACGGCGTTTTGTTGAATGTGTCGGTATCGGTGTCGCCGGTGCAGAACGAAGCCGGGCAAATCGTCGGCGCATCCAAAGTGCTGAGGGATCTCAGCGAGCAGAAGCGGATCAAGACCGAGTTGCAGGCCCTGAGCGAGAATCTGGAGCGGCAGGTGGCCGACCGCACGGCGGAGCTGGACAAGGCCTGGCGCACTTTGCAGACGGTGCTGGACGCGGTGCCCTTCATCATCGGCTATTGGGACAGCGACCAGATCAACCGCGTGGCCAACCAGGCGTACCGGACCTGGTTCGGCATCGATCACGGCGATCTGCCCGGGCGGTCGATGAAGTCCGTGCTGGGCGAGGAGCTGTACCAGGCCAATCTTGTCCACGTGGAAGCCGCGCTGCGGGGCGAGCCGCAGGTTTTCGAGCGGCGGATACCCGGGCCGGACGGCATCGTGCGCTATTCGCTGATCCATTATCTGCCCGATTTTGTGGATGGCGGGGTAAAGGGCTTCTACGCCATCGTGCAGGATATTTCCGAGCAGGTGGAGAGCAGCAGCCGAATGACTTCGGCGCTGCGGGAACGCGATCAGTTGCTGAACACCATCAATCAGCAACTGCTGTATTCGGCGACCGACACCGAAGGACGCATCCTGGAAGCCAACGACCTGTTTTGCGTGGCTCATGGCTACAGCCGGGACGAGTTGCTGGGGCAGGACCACCGCAAGTTGAACGCCGGGGTGCACCCGGTGCTGTTCTGGCAGTCGCTGTGGCATACGATAGGCTCGGGCCGGGTATGGCGCGGCGAGCTCTGCAACCGGACCCGGGACGGCCGGCTGCGCTGGTTCGATACAGTGATCGTGCCCCATGTCGGGGATAGCGGCCGCATCGAGCGCTACATCGCGCTGCGCATCGACATCACCGAGCGGCGGCTGGCCGATGCCGAACTCGCCCGAGTGCATGGGCTGCTGACCAATGTGCTGCGCGCGGCATCGGAAGTGGCCATCATCGCCGCCGACGTGCACGGCATGGTTTCGCTGTTCAACAGCGGCGCGCAGCGCATGCTCGGCTATTCGGAAGACGAGATGGTGGGGCAGGCGATGCTGACCCGGTTCCATCTGGCGGAAGAGCTGAGCGCGCATGGCGAGGAGTTGACCGCGCGATATGAGCGCCGGGTGGAGGGGCTCCGCGCCCTGGTGCACGAGCCAGAGGCCGCGGGCGCGGAAACGCGGGAATGGACCTATGTCCGCAAGGACGGCACCCATCTGCAGGTGTCGCTGATGATGACCGCCATGCGGGACAGCGACGAATTGGTGGTCGGCTACCTGGCCATCGCCACCGACATCACCGTCCAGCAGCGGCAACAGCGGGAGCTGGTGGCCGCCCGCGATCAGATGCAGCTGGCTTCGGAAGTGGCGCAACTGGGTATATGGAGCTGGTCTCCTGCGGATAATCAGCTCAACTGGAACGCGCAGATGTTCGAAATCTACAGCCAGCCCCCGGAGCTGGCCCAGCAGGGGCTGGAATACCGGCATTGGCGCGAGCGGGTGCACCCGGAGGACGTGGATTACATGGAAGCCAGACTGCGCGAACTGCTGGCGAGCGGCGAGACGATGGAGCAGGTGTTCCGGGTGGTGCATCCTGATGGCGAAATCCGCCACGTGCAAGTGGGCGCCCGCCTGGAGCGCCACGGCGATGGAGTGAGGGTCACCGGCATCAACCGCGACATCAGCGAGAACCGCGCCTACGAGCAGAAACTGCTGGAGGCCAAGAGTCTGGCCGAGCAGGCCAGCGTGGCGAAGAGCCAGTTCCTGGCCAATATGAGCCACGAGATCCGCACGCCGATGAACGCGGTGCTGGGCCTGCTGCAATTGATGCAGCACACCCGGCTGGACGAGCGCCAGCTCGACTATGTGGGCAAGATCCAGGCGGCTGCCAAGTCGTTGCTGGGCCTGCTCAACGACATTCTGGATTTTTCCAAGATGGACGCCGGCAAGCTGCAGCTGGATCTGCACCCGTTCGAGCTGGAAGGGTTGATGCGCGAACTGGCGGTGGTGCTGTCGGGCAATACCAACGACAAGGACGTCGAAGTGCTGTTCCGCATGGAGCCGACGCTGCCTTCCATACTGGTGGGAGACCGGCTGCGGTTGCAGCAGATCCTGATCAATCTGGCCGGCAACGCGCTGAAGTTCACCACCCAGGGGCAGGTTGTGATCACGGTGCGCGAGTCGTCGCGCGGCGGCGGCGAGGTCAGCCTGTACATCGAGGTCAGCGATACCGGCATCGGCATCGCGCCGGAGCAGCTGGCGCGCATTTTCGAAGGCTTCACCCAGGCCGAGGCGTCCACCACCCGGCGCTTCGGCGGCACCGGTTTGGGCCTGGTGATCAGCCAGCGGCTGGTGGAACTGATGGGCGGCCAATTGCGGGTGGAAAGCCAGTTCGGCTGCGGCAGCCGTTTCTGGTTCGAGTTGACGCTGGGAATGGCCGCGGACGAGCCGCTGGCCCATGCGCCGGCCGAGTCGCTGGGGCCGCTGGCCATCCTGGTGGTGGACGACAACCCGCTGGCCGGTGAAATCCTGATGGACACCATCTCCACCGTCGGCTGGAAGGCCGAATACGCCGATGGCGGCGAAGAGGCGCTGGAAAAAGTGCATCGGGCCGATATGGCGGGGCAGCTCTACGATGTGGTGCTTATGGATTGGCGGATGCCCGGCCTGGACGGCGTCGGCGTCGCCGAAATGATGCGGCAGCAGCTGTCGCGCGACAAGCCGCCGGTGATCATCATGGTGACGGCCTTCGGACGCGAGGTGCTGGCCGAGGCGGCGGACAGCCCGAACCCGCCGTTCAGCGATTTCCTGACCAAGCCGATCACGCCGCAGCAGCTGGTGGACGCGGTGATCCGTTCGGTAACCGGAGCGGAGAGGGAGATCGCGCAGCCGGTTTCAACCCGGCGGCTGGGCGGCATGCGCATCCTGCTGGTGGAGGACAACGCGCTCAACCGGCTGGTGGCGTCCGAGCTGCTGCAGGAGGAGGGCGCGCGGATCAGCCTGGCGGAGGGGGGGCTGTCGGGAGTATCCCAGGCGGTGGAGGCGGATCCGCTGTTCGACATCGTGATCATGGATGTGCAGATGCCGGACATCGACGGGCTGGAGGCCACCCGCCGGATCCGCGCCGATCCGCGTTGTCGTAGCCTGCCCATCCTGGCGATGACGGCCAACGCGTCCCAGGCGGATCGTGCCGCCTGCCTGGAGGCCGGGATGAATGACCATGTCGGCAAACCGATAGACATCGACGAACTGGTGCTCAAGCTGCTGGAATTGAGCGGCCGCGAGGCCGCGGCGGGCGGCGGGCCGCCGCCGGCGCGGGAAGCCTTGCCGCGGGATGCGGCGGAAACCGGCGAGCTGGTCGAGCCGCTGCCTTCGCGCCTGCGCCGTTTCGGCAACAAGCTGCGGGTCTACCGGGCCGCGTTGTCCACCTTCCGTCCAGAGTGCGACGCGCTGCTGACCGGCATCGCCGAAAACGGACGCCTGGGCGCGCAGTCGGAGCTGGCTTCGGGGCTGCACACTCTGAAAGGCTTGTCGGTCACGCTAGGCGCGCAGGCGTTGAGCCAGCAGGCCGCCGCGCTGGAGAAGCGCGCGCGCGCGGGAGAGGCGATAGGCGGCGAGGATCTGGAGCGCTTGCGCGGGCTGCTGGATGACAGCGTGGCGCAGCTGTTCGACAGCCTGCCGGCGGAAGAGGCCAGAAAAGCGTCGAAGCCGCTGCCGGCGGCCGATTGGCTGGAGCAGCTGCGGGATATTCTGGCCCTGCTGGAGGACAGCAACCTGGCCGCGATAGACCTGGTGGATGGCTTGCTGGACCGGCCGCTCAGCGGCCAGGAGGAGTTGGTGCGCGAAGTGGCGGCCTGCGTGCAGCGTCTGCAGTTCGAGCAGGCGATCGTCATCGTCAGGGAGCTGTTGGCGGAGGCCGGCTGATCGGGGCGCGCAGGCGGCCGGCCCGCGCTCAGGCCGCCGCGCGCCTCAGCAGCACCGGCACCGATTTGGAGGTCGGCGTGTTGGACACGTCGGCCACGCTGTCTAGCGGGATCAGCGGATTGGTTTCCGGGAAATAGGCGCCCAGGCAGCCGCGCGGGATGTCGTATCCCACCAGCCGGAAGCCGTCGGCGCGGCGTTCGATGCCGTCGTGCCAGACGGTGAAGATGTCCACCCGCTCGCCGTCGGCGAAGCCCAGCCTGGCCATGTCCTCCGGGTTGATCAGCAGCACCCGGCGCTGGCCGTAGACGCCGCGGTAGCGGTCGTCCAGCGCGTAGATGGTGGTGTTGTACTGGTCGTGAGAGCGGGCGGTCATCAGCACCATCAGCTGGTCGCCGTGCAGCGCGCGGGCGCGGGCGATCGGCGTGTCCTTCTCCAGCGCGTTGACGATGAACTGCGCCTTGCCGCTCGGCGTCAGCCAGCGCCGCTCGCGCGAGGCCGGGGTCAGGTGGAAGCCGCCGGGCCTGGTGACCCGGGCATTGAAATCGTGGAAGGCGTCGAACACCTTGGCGATCTCGTCGCGGATCCGCGAGTAGTCGCCCACATAGCTCAGCCAGTCCACCTTGCCGCCGCCCAGCGTCGCGTCGGCGATGCCGGCGACGATGCCGGTTTCAGAACGCAGCTGCGTCGAGGCCGGCGGGTTGATGCCGTAGGACAGGTGCACCATGCACATCGAGTCTTCCACCGTCACGCCTTGCGGGCCGATTTCCTGACGGTCGATCTCGGTGCGGCCCAGCGTCGGGAGGATCAACGCGTCGCGGCCGTGGACCAGGTGGCTGCGGTTCAGCTTGGTGGATATCTGCACCGTCAGATCGCAGTTGCGCAGCGCCTCGAAGGTGCGTGGCGTGTCCGGCGTGGCCATGGCGAAATTGCCGCCCAGGCCAAAGAACACCTTGACCCGGCCGTCCAGCATCGCCTTGATGGTGTCCACCGCGTCCAGGCCGTGCCCGCGCGGCGGTTCGAAGCCGTAGACGTCGCGCAGGCGGTCGAGGAAGGCCTGGGCCGGCTTGTCCTCGATGCCCATGGTGCGGTCGCCCTGCACGTTGGAATGGCCGCGCACCGGGCACAGGCCGGCGCCGAGGCGGCCGATGTTGCCACGCATCATCATCAGGTTGGACAGCATCTGGATCGCCGCGACGGAATCGCGGTGCTGGGTCAGGCCCATGCCCCAGGTGGCGATCACCGCCTTGCCCTTCGCGTATGTCTGGGCCAGAGCGTCGATATCCTGGTAAGGCACGCCGGAGGCGGCGGCCAGGTCCGGCCAGCTTTCGGCGCGCAGGTCTGCGGCGAAGGCGTCGAAGCCGGCGCAATGCTCGGCCAGGAAGGCCGCGTCCAGCACCCGTTCGCCGCCGGCGGCGACGGCCGCGTCGTCCAGCTCCAGCACCCGCTTGGCCACGCCCTTGATCAGCGCGAAGTCGCCGCCAAGCGTCGGGCGGATGAACAGCGAGCTGATGCGGGCGCCGCCGTTGACCAGGTCCAGCGGATGCTGCGGGCTGGCGAAGCGGTCCAGTCCCTTTTCCTTCAGCGGGTTGATCGACACGATGGTCGCGCCGCGCTTGGCGGCGGCGCGCAGCTCGTTCAGCATCCGCGGGTGATTGGTGGCTGGATTCTGGCCGAATACCATGATGGTGTCGGCGTGCTCGAAGTCGTCCAGCACCACCGTGGCCTTGCCCACGCCCACCGTTTGCGGCAGCGCGCGGCTGGACGATTCGTGGCAGAGGTTGGAGCAGTCCGGGAAATTGTTGGTGCCGTACATGCGCACGAACAGCTGGAACAGGAAGGCGGTTTCGTTGCTGGTGCGGCCGGAGACGTAGAACGAGGCCTGGTCCGGATGAGGCAGGGCTTTCAGATGGCCGGCGACCCGCGCGTAGGCGTCATCCCAGCTTATCGGCAGATAGCGGTCGCTGGCGGCGTCGTAGGCCAGCGGTTCGGTCAGGCGGCCGTGCTGCTCCAGCTCGTAATCGCTCTGTTCCAAGAGCTCGGCGACGGTGTGCCGCGCGAAGAAATCGGCGCCGATGCGCTTGGAGGTGGCTTCGGCCGCCACCGCCTTGACGCCGTTTTCGCAGAACTCGAAGGTGGAGGTATGCTCCCGGTCCGGCCAGGCGCAGCCCGGGCAGTCGAAGCCGTCGGGCTGGTTCTGGTGGAACAGCGTCTTGTAACGGCTGCCGGGCACTTTTTCCTTGATCAGCGTGACCGTGGTGCTCTTGAGGGAGTCCAGCCCGCCGGCCGGTTGCGCGTACAGCTGGATGCGTTCGCTGGTCTTGGAATGGCTCATGTCGGGGCGGCTCCTGCTGGAAAGGTGTGGTTCCGGTTTTGCTTTGGATCAAGAGGTGCAAGGATAAAGGATGGCGGCCGCTTGCGGTAAATTCCTTGCGGGCGGCGTTTGCTGGCGCGCGGGGCGGCTCCGGCGGGATAATGTCAATCCTGGCCCGCCGGGGCGAACCATTGCCGGCAGCAGGCCAGGCCTTCTTCGCTGAGCCAGGCGCGGCCGCGGCCGTTGTCCCGGCGCTCCATGTGGGCCAGCCCCAGCTCGGCCAGCAGGTTCAGGCAGCGCAGCAGCGTGCTCATTCCCAGTCCGCCCTGCTTGGCGAGCCGCGCCAGAGGCCAGGGCTGGCCGCCGGTTGACGCGGCCCGCCACAGCTGCGCGAGCAGGGCGGCGATGCTGGGATCCAGCTGGTCGATGGGGGGCAGGTCGGTCATGGCGGTCGCGCGGTGTCGGGCGCGCCAGTGTAACCGATGGCGGCGCGGCCAATGGATGGAATGATGGATTTTCACGGCGGCCTTCTTTCCGGAGGACGCGAAACGAGGCGGACGGATGCGCAAGCAAGACAATGGCGGGACGGAAGAGGGGATGACATCGCTGGCTGTGGTGCGCCATCGCGATGGAGAGATCCGGCCAGACCAGGACCTGGTGGCGGAGGAAACGCCGGTGGCGCTGGTGTTCAACGGCATTTCGCACGCGGTGATGATGGCCACGCCGCTGGATCTGGAACGGCTGGCGGTGGGCTTCGCGCTGAGCGAGGGCATTGTCGGGCGGCGGGCGGAGATTTTCGACGTCGAAGCCGATTTCGTCGCCGGCGGCGCCGAGGTCAGGCTGGAAATCGCCCAGCCGGCTTTCCTGGCCTTGAAGGGCCGGCGCCGCTCGCTGGAAGGCCGCAGCGGCTGCGGCGTGTGCGGCATCGAGAGCCTGGCCTTGCTGGATCTGGAGCCCGGGCCGATGGAGAAGCCGGCCCATCCCGTGATCGCGGACGCGGCGGCGATCGCGCGCGCGGCGGCCGAACTGCCCGCCCATCAGCGCCTGATGCGGGCGACGGGCTGCGCGCACGCGGCGGCCTGGTGCGGCCGCGACGGCGAGGTGAAGGCGGTGTTCGAGGACGTGGGGCGGCACAACGCGCTGGACAAGCTGATAGGCTGGCTGGCGCTGGAGGGGATGGATCCGGGCGACGGCTTCGCCTTCATGTCCAGCCGCGCCAGCTACGAGCTGGCGCGCAAATGCGCCAGGGCCGGGATTCCGCTGCTGGCCACCATTTCCGCGCCCACCTCGCTGGCGGTGGACATCGCGCGCCGCGCCGGCGTCGCGCTGGCCAGCTTCTGCCGGCAGAACGGCTTCGTCGAGTACACGGCCTGACGCGGCTCAGCCTCGCGAGGCGGCCGCCAGGTCGTCCGGGGTATTCAGATTGCGGAAGGCTTGCGGCGCGTCGTCGAAGTCCACCATCGCCGCGCCGGCGCGCGCCTGCCATTCCCTGACCTTGCGTCCGCCGCCGCGCAGATAGTCGCGCAGCGAGGGCAGCAGGTCCGCGGATACCGCCATGCATACCGGGTGCGGATGGCCGTCGCAGCGGACCACGCTGAGCAGAGCCTCGCAGCGCAGCAGCGGCGCCAGCAGCCGCGTCGCCAGGTCGTCCGGCAGGAAGGGCAGATCACAGGGGGCGGTCACCAGCCAGGGCCCAGGACAGGCGGACAGTCCGGCTTCCAGTCCCGCCAGCGGTCCGCCGCCGGCGAATTCCGCCGCGTCCGCCACCACCCGCCCCAGTTCGGCGTAGCGTTCCAGATTGCGGTTGGCGCTGATCAGCAGCGCGTCGGCCTGTGGCCGCAGCCGCGCCGCCGCCCGCTCGGCCAGCGGCACGCCGTCGAGCGCCACCCACCCCTTGTCTACGCCGCCCATGCGCCGGCCCTCGCCGCCGGCGAGCAAGAGGGCGGTGACGAATTCAGCGGAGCGATTGCTTGGCATGTGATTTTCCCGTGGCTGGAATGAAAACAGGCGGCCGGAGCCGCCTGTCGGATCATAGCGCAGGAGAGAGGGTCAGTGCTGGGCGGCTTCTTCCAGCGCCGGCTGAGCCTTCTCTTCGCGGCGCGAGGCGATGAACATATACATCGCCGGCACCACGAACAGCGTGAACAGCGTGCCGATGGACAGGCCGGTGAAGATCACCAGGCCCATCGCGTAGCGGCCGGCCGCGCCGGCGCCGGAGGCGATCACCAGCGGGATCACGCCGAACACCATCGCCGCGGTAGTCATCAGGATGGGGCGCAGCCGGATGGACGCCGCCTCCTCGATCGCCTCGCGCTTGGACAGGCCGGTCTTGCGCAGCTCGTTGGCCACTTCGACGATCAGGATGCCGTGCTTGCTGATCAGGCCCATCAGCGTCACCAGGCCCACCTCGGTGTAGATGTTGAGCGAGGAGAAGCCCAGGAAGATGAAGATCATCGCCCCGAACAGCGCCAGCGGCACCGACACCAGGATCACCACCGGGTCGCGGAAGCTTTCGAACAGCGCCGACAGCGCCAGGAACACGATGATCACCGCGAACAGCATGGTCACCAGGAAACCGCCGGATTCCTGCATGAACTGGCGCGACTGGCCCGAGTAGTCGACCGAATAGCCGGTCGGCGCCACTTGCTGCACCGTGTCGCGCAGGTATTGCAGCACTTCGCCCTGGGACACGCCCGGCACGCCGGAGATGGTCACAGAGTTGAGCTGCTGGAAGCGGGTGATGGACTGCGGCACCACGTCGTACTTCAGCGTGGCCACGGTGCCGACCGGGATCACGCCGTTGTTGGGCGTCTTGATGTAGTAGTCCAGCAGCTGCGAAGGATTGAGCCGGTCTACCTGCTGCACCTGCGGGATCACCTTGTAGGAACGGCCCTCGATCGAGAAGTAGTTGACGTAGCCTCCGCCCAGCGCCGCGCTCAGCGCGTTGCCGACGTCCTGCTGGCTCAGGCCCAGCGCGGTGATCTTGTCGCGGTCCATCACCACCGTGGCCTGCGGCTTGTCGATCTTCAGGTCGGAGTCCAGGAAGTAGAACTTGCCGGACGCGCGCGCCTTGTCCATGACCTGCTGCGCCACCTGGTTCAGGTTCTCGAACGGTTCGGTGGTGTTGATCACGAACTGCACCGGCAGGCCGGAGGCGCCCGGCAGCGGCGGGAACTGGAACGCCGCCACGCGCGCGCCGGCGATCTTGTTCCAGCGCGATTGCAGGTCCATCTGGATCTCGTGCGCGCTGCGCGAGCGCTGATCCCACGGCTTGAACAGCACGCCGCCTATGCCGGCGTTGACGGTGGGCACGCCGGTGATCTGGAACATCTGCTGGTATTCCGGCATGCCCTTGGCCACCTGGAACACCTGGTTGGCGTAGGTCTGCATCTGGTCCGAGGTGGCCGTCGGCGCGCCGACCACCTGGGACAGCACGATGCCCTGGTCCTCTTCCGGCGCCAGCTCCGACTTGGACATCTTGAACATCACCGCCAGCAGCGCGATCAGGATGGCGCCCATCACGATCAGCACCGGCCAGGTTTCCAGCAGGCTGTGCAGGAGGCGGCGATAGCCGTGGCGCACGCGCTCGAAGGTGCGGTCGATGGCGTGGACGAAGGGGCTGTTGTCCATGTCGGCGTTGAAGAAACGCGAGCACATCATAGGCGACAGCGTCAGCGCCACCACGCCGGACACCGTCACTGCCGCCGCCAGCGTGAAGGCGAACTCGGTGAACAGCGCGCCGGTCAGGCCGCCCTGGAAGCCGATCGGCACGTACACCGCCACCAGCACCACCGTCATCGCCAGGATGGGGCCGCCCAGCTCGCGGGCGGCGATGATGGAGGCTTCGAACGGCGTCTTGCCCTCGCGCATGTGGCGGTCCACGTTCTCTACCACGATGATGGCGTCGTCCACCACCAGGCCGATGGCCAGCACCAGCGCCAGAAGGGTCAGCAGGTTGATCGAGTAGCCCAGCATCAGCATGATGAAGAAGGTGCCGATCAACGACAGCGGCATCGCGATCACCGGCACCACCACCGCGCGGAAGCTCCCCAGGAACAGGAAGATCACCACGGTCACGATCACCAGCGCTTCCAGCAGCGTCTTCACCACCTCATGGATGGAGGTGTTGATGAAGTCGGTGGAGTCGTAGACGATCTGGCCGGTCAGGCCGGTGGGCAATTGCTGCTGGACGGCGGGGAAGGCCTTGCGCACCCGCGCCGCCACGTCGAGGATGTTGGCTTCCGGCGCCACCTTGATGCCGATGAATACCGAGCGCACGCCGCTGAAGGCGACGTTGAAGTCGTAGTTCTCCGAGCCCAGCGTCACCGTGGCCACATCCTCCAGGCGCACGATGGCGTCGCCGTTGCGCTTGATCGCCAGCTGCTTGAATTCGGCGACCGAGTGCAAGTCGGTGTCGGCGGTCAGCGGGATGGTCACCATCTGACCCTTGCTGGAGCCCGGCGCGCTCAGCGCGTTGTTGCTGGCCAGCGCGACGCTGACGTCGGCCGCGGTGACGCCGTAGGCCGCCATCTTGGCCGAATCCAGCCAGGCGCGCAGCGCGAACTGGCGCGCGCCCAGGATTTCGGCGGTCTGCACCCCGGGAACCGAGTCCAGCTTGGGCTTGACCACGCGCACCAGGTAATCGGTGACGTTGTTGGTCGGCAGCGTGTTGCTGTAGAAACCCATGTACATCGCGTCGGTGGTCTGGCCGGTCTGCACCGTCAGCACCGGCTGCTGCGCCTGGGCCGGCAACTGGTTCTTCACCGAGTTGACCTGGGTGTTGATCTGGGTCAGCGCGCGGTTGGCGTCGTAGTTCAGCCGCAGCGTGGCGGTGATGGTGGACACGCCGTTGCTGCTGGAGGACGACAGGTAGTCGATGCCCTGGGCCTGGGCGATCGCCGACTCCAGCGGCTGGGTGATGAAGCCGGCCACGGTCTTGGCGTCGGCGCCGTAGTAGGTGGTGGAAATCGTCACCACCGCGTTCTGCGTCTGCGGGTACTGGTTGATCGGCAGGCCGAACAGCGAGCGCAGGCCGAGCACGACGATCAGCAGGCTGATGGTCGTGGCCAGCACCGGCCGCTTGATGAAGATATCGGTAAAGTTCATGGCGCTGCCTCAGTGTTCTTGCGGCGTCGGGTTCGGATTATCCGATGGGCGCACCGAGTTGTTGACCGTGATCGGCGTGCCGGTCTTCAGCTTCAGCTGGCCGCTGGTCACCACTTCCTGGCCGTCCTTCAGGCCGCCGGTGATCGCCACCTGATCGCCGCGCGTGTCGCCGGTGGTGACGAAGACCTGCTGCGCCTCGGGGCCGTTCTTGCCCTTCTGGACGATGAATACGGTCGAGCCGTACGGGTTGTAGGTGATCGCGGTCTGCGGCAGCGTCAGGCGGCTTTGCTTGCTGCCCACGTCCACGGTGGCGTTGCCGAACATGCCGGGCAGCAGCTGGCGTTTCGGATTGGCGATGGTGGCCTGGATCTGGACGTTGCGGGTGGCGGGGTCGATCTTGGGGCTGATCGCATTGATCTTGCCGTGGAACTGCTGGGCGCCGAAGGCGTCGCTCTTCACCTTGACCGGCTGGCCCGGACGGATCTGGGCGATCTGGCGTTGCGGCAGGTAGAAATCGATGTAGACCGGATCGATGGTTTGCAGCGTGACTATCTTGTCGCCCGGGTTCAGGTACTGGCCGGGATTGACCGGGGTGATGCCGACGCGGCCGGCGAACGGCGCGCGTATCGTCTTCTTGGCTACCAGCGCCTCCTGCTGCGCCACCTGGGCCTTCTTGCTCTTCAGGTCGGCCTCGTCGGCGTCCACCTGGGCCTGGCTGACGCCCTGCACGGCCAGCTGCGCGCGGTCGCGCTTCAGCGTGGTGGCCGCCAGCTCGGCCGCGGCCTGCAGCGCGCGCAGCTGGGCGACGTCGGAATCGGCGTTCAGCTGCACCAGCACCTCGCCGGCTTTCACGTCTTCGCCGGACTTGAAGTGCAGGCTGCGCACCTGGCCGGCCACTTCGCTGCTGACATCCACGCCGTGCACGGCGGACAGCGTGCCCACCGAGCCCAGCTGCGGCTGCCATTCCTGCATCTTGGCCACCGTGGTGGACACTGTCTGGGGCCCCGGCTTGGGCGAGCTGGCGATCAGCTTCTGGATGTGGAGGAAAAAGCCCACGCCCAGCGCCACCACCAGCGCCAGCACGCAGCCCAGCATGATCAACATTCGCTTGGTCATGATTCGTCTTCTCTTTGATTTAATGGCGATTCGTATTGGCCGGCCCGCCGCTCGCGGCGGGCGATGCGTGTGTCCTGTCGGTCAGTTGGCGGCCGCCGGCTGTTTCCACCAGCCGCCGCCCAGCGCCACGAACAGCGCCGCGGTGTCGCTATAGCGGGCGGCCTGGGCCTGGATCAGGCCGATTTTGGCCTGCTGGTAGCTGCGTTCGGCGTCCAGCAGGGCCAGGTAGCTGATGCCGCCCAGCTTGTACTGCCGGGTATGCACCTCCAGCGACTCGCGCGCCTGGGACTCGGCGTCGGCCTGGGCCTTCAGCGCCATGGCGTCGGCTTCCACCGCGCGCAGGCTGTCGGCGACATTCTGGAAGCCCTTCAGCACGGTCGCCCGGTACTGCGCCTCCGCCTGCCGATAGGCCGCCTCGGCCGCGCGGCGCTTGGCGCTGAGCGCGCCGCCGTTGAACAGCGGCTGCAGCAGCCCGCCGGTGACGTTCCACAAGGTGTTGCCGACATCCATGTTGGGCAGCGCCGTGTGCTGGGTGCCGTAGCTGCCGCTGAGGGTGATCTGCGGATACTGGTTCGCCGTGGCGACGCCGACATTGGCGCTGGCCTGGTGCAGCAGCGCCTCGCTGGCGCGGATGTCAGGGCGTTGGCGGGCGAGGTCGGACGGTAGCGACACCGGCAGTTCGTCCGGCAGCTTCAGCGATTCCAGCCGGAACTCCGGCAGGCCGCCTTCGCCGGGGAAGCGGCCCACCAGCGTCGCCAGCAGGTTGCGGGTTTGCGCCAGCGCTTTTTCCAGCGGCGGCAGCTGGGCGCGGGTCTGCGCCACCAGCGTGCCCTGGCTCAGCGACGCGGAGCGGGCCTGGGCGCCGAGCGCCACCTGCTTGTCGACGATGGCCAGTTGGGCTACCTGCGCCTTCAGCAATTCTTGCGTCGCCGCCAGTTGGCCGCGCAGCGAAGCTTCCTGAACCGCGGCGGTGACCACGTTGGCGACCAGCGTCTGGTAAGCGGCCTCGGTCTGGAAGCGCTGGTAGTCGGCCGCCGCCATCAGGCCTTCCAGCTGGCGGCGGGAGCCGCCGAACAGGTCAAGCGTGTACGACACGTTGACGGTGGCGCTGTAGAAGTTGAATTCGCTGGGGTTGGTGCCGGTCAGGATCGCGCGCTGCCGGCCGCCGCCCAGCTGGGCGTTGACATTGGGGAACAGCAGGCTGCCCGAGGCGGCGTTGTAGTTCTCGCGGGTCTGGACCAGCGCCGCCTGGGCGGCTTCCAGCGTGGGGTTGTGCTCCAGCGCGGCGCGGATCAGCTGGTCCAGTTCCGGCGAGCGGAACAGCGTCCACCATTGGGCGGGCAATTCGCCGCCGTTGACCAGCCGCTGGCCGGTGCCGGCGGAACCGGCCCGTTCGGTGCCGGCGGTGGCTGCCGGCAGCGCCGACTCCGAATAGCCGCGTTTGGCGGCGTCCGGAAGGGTGGGGGATTTGAAGTCTGGGCCGACCGCGCAGCCGGCCTGGGACAGAACCAGGGCAAGCAGCGCGAGGCGGCGCCAGGACGGCCTGCCGGCGGCGGGCTGCCGCCGACGGGCGGATGGAGGATTGGATCTGGAATACACAGCGTGCTCCTGAATGTGCAGGAATGCCGCGCGGCCATCATCCGGATCTGCGGCCTTCCCCGATTTCTTCCCTTGCGAGGGCTCTCTTGGGCGGAGCAAGGGAATGAATCCCGTATGCTCTCTGGATTTCGTTCATATGTCTACTGGGTTGATGGTGTGGTTTTGTGAATGTCGTCTTGTTGAACATGGTTGTCGCTCCGATTCGGGCGGATGCTCAGATGGAAGACAGCCATTGCCGCGCCGCAGCATCCGGCGTCATTCCCTCTCGGCTGATCAGATGGTCCAGCCAGGCGACGGCGCGGTTGCCCAGCCGCAGCGCGCGCAAGCCGTCTACGGCGGCTGGCGGCAAGCGGGCCAGCGCGTCCTTGCGGATGATCAGCGTCGCCTGGTCTGGGCCGCGCAACAGGTTTTCCGGGTCCGCCAGTTCGCGGATGCGGTGGCGCCAGTGCAGGAATTGCGGCTGCCACAGCGGCACTACCGTCCAGTCGCGCCGCGCGACGGCTTGCTCGAACGCGGAGACGCAGTCCTCCAGGCTGCCGTTTTCAAAATGGTAGCCATCCTCGTCCAGCCGGTAGCGGGAGATGATTTCGCGGGAGAAGCGGCTGATGCCGGCGCCGGGATTGATGCCCTGTATCTTCTTGACCATCCGCGCCGAGACTTCCGGCTTTTTCAGGTCGGCGATCGCGGCGACGGCCTCTGTCGGCACATAGTCGGGCACGCCCCACAGCGCGTAGGGGGCGTAAAGCGCGGCCAGCTTTTCGACTTCGTCCGCTATCGGCGCGAGATAGGCGCCGTGGCTGCCGGGCAGCCAGGCGCTGCACAGCATGTCGACCTGGCCGGCAGCCAGCAGTTCGAACGCGCGCTCGTGCGGCGCGCGGCGTTCTTCTACCGCCACGCCGTGCCGGTCCAAAACGGCGGCCACCGCCGCGGCGCTGGCGGCATGGAAGGAGAGGTCTATCGTGATCAGGGTGAGGCGGTTGGCAGTCATTGCGATCCCTTAATGGGGGCGCCTGCCGCGCCGTGCGGCAGGCGTGGAGCCGGTCCGGAGCGTCGCGCCGGACCGGTCGGCGGCATTCGCCGCGAGCGCAGGCAAGGACGGCGATGCTTTCTTGCTGCCCTTGCGGCTAGCGGTTTTCAAAAACCGGCCAGCACGATCTTGCCTTTGGCGGTATTGCTTTCCAGCAGCGCGTGGGCGCGCTTGAGATTGGCGGCGTTGATCGCGCCGAAGCGCTCGGCCACCGTGCTCTTGACGATGCCGGCGTCCACCAGCCGCGCCAGTTCGGTCAGCAGCTTGTGCTGTTCGATCTGGTCGTCGGTGGCGAACATCGAGCGGGTGTACATGAACTCCCAGTGCAGCGAGAGGCTCTTGCGCTTCAGTTGGGCAATGTCCAGCGCGGCCGGGTCGTCTATCAGCGCGAGCTTGCCCTGCGGCGTCAGCGATTCGACGATTTCGCCGAAGTGCTGGTCGGTCTGGTTCAGGCTGGCGACATAGTCGACCTGATCGACGCCGATGCGTTTGAGCTCCCGGCTCAGCGGCTGGCTGTGGTCGATCACGTGATGCGCGCCCAGTTCCTTGACCCAGGCCTGGGTTTCCGGCCGCGACGCGGTGCCGATCACGGTGAGGCCGGTCAGCTGGCGCGCCAGCTGGACCAGGATGGAACCGACGCCGCCGGCCGCGCCGACCACCAGCAGCTTCTTGCCGGATGGCTGCGGGTTGGCCAGCACCTGCAGGCGGTCGAACAGCAATTCCCAGGCGGTGATGGCGGTCAACGGCAGCGCGGCGGCGGTTTCGAAATCCAGACTGGCCGGCATCTTGCCGACGATGCGCTCGTCCACCGCGTGCAGCTCGCTGTTGGCGCCGGGCCGTTGCAACGCGCCGGCGTACCAGACGCGGTCGCCCGGCTGGAACAGGCTGGCCTTGGCCCCGACGGCGCGCACCACGCCGGCCGCGTCCCAGCCCAGCACGCGGGCCCGGCCGGCTTCCGGCGCCATATTGGCGCGCACTTTGACATCCACCGGGTTGACGGAGATGGCTTTCACTTCCACCAGCAGGTCATGCTCGCCGATGGCTGGGTCGGGCAGCTGCACGTCCTGCAGCGCTTCTGGGTGGGAGATGGGCAGGCTTTGGTAGTAGGCGACGGCTTTCATTTCGGTTTCCTTGTTTGCTATCCGGGCGGCGCAGAGGTCCGCCTTCGTGATGCCTCGCATGGTATTGCGGTTTGGTTTGAAGAAAATCCGGCTAATATATGAATCAGTTTCAAAAAAATTTTGATGAAAATGGTTCGAGTAGACGATTTGCAGGTGTTCATCCGCGCCGCGGACAATGGCAGCCTGTCGGCGGCCGCGCGGCAGCTGGACCTGAGTCCCGCGGTGGCCAGCGCCGCCTTGAAGCGGCTGGAGCAGGCGCTGGGCGCGCAGTTGTTGGCGCGTTCCACCCGCAGCCTGAGGCTGACGCTGGCCGGGGAGCGCTATCTGGAGCACGCCCGCGGCGCGCTGGACGCGCTGCAGGCGGGCAGGCTGGCGCTGGAGCAGGACCGGCGCGAACTGTCCGGCAGCCTGTCGCTGTCGATGCCGTCGGATCTGGGGCGCAACCTGCTCAGGCCCTGGCTGGACGATTTTTTGCGATCGCATCCCGGGCTGGGCCTGCAGTTGCGGATCAGCGACCGCGTGGCCGATCTCTACCGCCAGCCGGTGGACGTGGCGCTGCGCTACGGCGTGCCCGAGGACTCCAGCCTGGTGGCGCTGCCGCTGATGCCGGACAACCGCCGCGTGTTGTGCGCGTCGCCGGGCTACCTGGCCCGCCATGGCGCGCCGGAGACGCCGCAGGCCTTGCGCGGCCACCAGTGCCTGAGGATGGTGTTGGGAACGGCGGTGCACGAGCGCTGGAGCTTCGAGCGGGATGGCGAGCGGCAGACGGTAGCGGTGGGGGGGCGCTGGCTCAGCGACGATGGCGAGATCGTGCGGCGCTGGGCGGTGGACGGCTGCGGCATCGCCTACAAGTCCCGGCTCGATGTGCTGGCCGATCTGCGCGCCGGACGGCTGGCGCGCCTGCTGCCCGGCTACGAGACCGAGGCGACGCCCCTGTGCCTGGTGACTCCGCACCGCTTGATGCTGTCGCCGGCGGTGGCAGCGCTGCGCGCGCATCTGCAACATTGCCTAGAACAGTATCTGGCGGAACCCGGCGCGGACCGCGCCGATTGAAACAAGTTTCCTGGGGAGGGAAGGGCCGATGTGTATTTTCCGCGGGGATTCGGGCTATAATCGCGACCTTGAATCTCTAACCTTGCGAATCCAGCATTCCAAGCCACTATCTTCCAAATGATCCGCAAGCTCATCCGTAAAGTTCTGGAATTGCCCATGGGCAAGCGCCGCGGCAAGCCGCGCGTCTATCCGCTGCCGCAGCACGGCGTTCGCCGCGACCAGCTCAGCCACGCCGCGCTGCGCGTGACCTCCCGTCTGCAGGAGGCCGGCTTCTCCGCCTTCGTGGTGGGCGGCGCCGTGCGCGACCTGATGCTGGACGTGTCGCCCAAAGACTTCGACGTGGCCACCAACGCCACGCCGGAGCAGGTGCATCATCTGTTCCGCCGCTCCCGCATCATCGGCCGCCGTTTCCGCATCGTCCACGTGATGATGGGCCCGGAAACCATCGAGGTGACCACCTTCCGCGGCGGCAGCGTCGACGACACCAATGAAACCGGCCGCATCATGGCCGACAACAGCTTCGGCAGCCAGGAAGAGGACGCGCACCGACGCGACTTCACCGTCAACGCGCTGTTCTACGATCCGTCCAACGAAACCGTCATCGACTACCACAACGGCGTCAGGGATCTGCACGCCAAGAAGCTGGTGATGATAGGCCAGCCGGCGCGCCGCTATCAGGAAGACCCGGTGCGCATGCTGCGCGCGGTGCGCCTGGCGGCCAAGCTGGGCTTCGAGATCGACGAGGACACCAAGAAGCCGATCCGTTCCCACGCCCATCTGTTGAAGAAGGAGCCGCCGGCCCGCTTGTTCGATGAATTGCTCAAGCTGCTGATGTCCGGCCATGCCTACGCCTGCCTGAAAAAGCTGCGCGAGGAAGGCCTGGCGCGCGGCGTGTTCCCGCTGCTGGACGCGGTGATCGACGACAAGGGCGGCGAAGACGCCTTCCTGAAGCTGAGCCTGGACAGCACCGACGCCCGCCTGCGCGCCGACAAGCCGATTTCCGTAGGCTTCTTGCTGGCCACCTTGCTGTGGCGCCAGGTGGCCCAGGGCTGGCAGCGCCGCTGCGAGGCCGGCGAGAAGAGCCTGCCGGCGCTGCTGGACGCCATTTCCGATGTCGAGAACGAACAGGACAACGATTTCGCCATCCCGCGCCGCTTCAGCGTGACCATGCGCGAAATCTGGACGCTGCAGGCGCGCTTCGACAGCCGCACCGGCGGCCGTCCCTACCGTTTCCTCGAGCAGCCCCGCTTCCGCGCCGCCTATGACTTCCTGGCGCTGCGCAGCGAGGCCGGCGAAGTGCCGAGCGCCCTGGTCGAGTGGTGGGAGCGCTTCCAGCGCGCCGACGGCGACGAGTGCGAGCGCCTGATCGCCGAGGCGAAAGAAGGCGGCGCCGAGGAGCCGGCCAAGAAGCGCCGCCGCCGGCGCAGCGGCCGCCGCAAGCCCGAGGGCGCGGGGGAGAGCGCCGAGTGACGCTGGCCTACGTGGCTCTGGGCAGCAATCTGGAGCAGCCGGAACAGCAGGTCAGGGCCGCTCTCGCGGCCCTTGGCCATTTGGCCGAGACCGAGATGGTCCGCCACTCCTCGCTGTACCGCACCGCGCCGGTCGGTTACGCCGACCAGCCCGATTTCATCAACGCGGTGGCCCTGCTGGACACCGCGCTTCCGCCCCACCGGCTGCTGGATGAATTGCTGGCGCTGGAGCAACGCTTCGGCCGCGAACGCAGCTTCCGCAACGCGCCAAGGGTGCTGGATCTTGACTTGTTGTATTACGATGGCGTCTTTCTCGAGGATCCGCGGCTGATCCTGCCTCATCCCCGGATGCATGAGCGCGCCTTCGTGATGGCGCCTCTGGCCGAGATCGCCGGCGGATCGACGCTGCCGGGCGTCGGCGACGTGGTCGCGCTGGCGGCGGCGCTGGCCGGCGACGGCGTGGAGCGCCTGGACGACGAGGCCAACCCGAACAAACAGGAACAAGCATGAGTCAATTGCGATACGTGGTGGTGGAGGGGCCGATAGGCTCGGGCAAATCTTCGCTGGCCCGCCGGCTGTCAGAGTACTGGGGCGTGCAACTGAAAGCCGAGGACCCGGCCGCCAATCCCTTCCTGCCGCGCTTCTATCGCAATATGCCGGCCCACGCGCTGTCCACCCAGCTGAGCTTTCTGCTGCAGCGGGCGGACATCGCGCGCGAGATGATCAGCGGCGAGCTGCAGGCTGCGCCGCAGGTGTCGGACTTCCTGTTCGAAAAGGACGCGTTGTTCGCCCGCCTCAATCTGGACGAGCACGAACTGGCGGTCTACCAGCGCCTGGCAAGGCTGGCGTTGCCGGAGCATCCGGTGCCGGACCTAGTGATCTATCTGCAGGCGTCCGAGGACATCCTGCTGCAGCGGGTGGCTGCGCGCGCGGTCGACTACGAGGTGAACTTCCCCGAGGGCTACCTCAAGCGCGTGCATGCCGGCTACAGCGAGTTTTTCCATCAGTACGAGTCGGCGCCGTTGCTGATCGTCAACACCGATCATTTGAATCTGGTGGACGGCGGCGAGGACTTCGAGTTATTGATCCGCTGCATTGCAGAAATGCGCGGCCAGCGCAGTTATTTCAACAAGAGCGTCTGACCGGGTTGGTTCCCGCGCGACGCCGCAGATGGAACACGAGGAAGCCGAGAAATGAAAATAACCGTCAATACCCTGCACAAGCTGGCGGAAGAAGGCCAGAAGATCACCATGCTGACCTGCTACGACGCCAGCTTCGCCAGCTTGCTGGATGACGCCGGCGTGGAGATTCTGTTGGTCGGCGACTCGCTGGGACCGGTGATGCAAGGCGTGGACTCCACGCTGCCGGTCAGCGAGGAGGACATGCTCTATCATATCCGCTGCGTGGCCCGCGGCAGCAAGAACGCGCTGATCCTCGGCGACATGACTTTCGGCGCCTACCAGGAAAGCCCGCAGCAAGCGTTTGCCCACGCAGCGCGCCTGCTGCAGGCCGGCGCCCACATGGTGAAGCTGGAAGGCGGCGCCTATATGGCCGAGACCACCCGCTTCCTGGTGGAGCGCGGCATCCCGGTCTGCTCCCACATCGGCCTGACGCCGCAGTACGTCAACATGTTCGGCGGCTACCGCGTGCAGGGCAGGGGCGAGGACGCGCAGCGCATCCTGAACGACGCCAAGGCGCTGGCCGAAGCCGGCGCCAGCCTGGTGTTGATGGAGTGCGTGCCGGCGCCGCTGGCCAAAGAGATCACCGAAACCGTCAAGGTGCCGACCATAGGCATAGGCGCCGGCGCGGATACTTCCGGGCAGGTGCTGGTGCTGCACGACATGCTGGGCGTGTATCCGGGCAAGAAGGCCAAGTTCGTCAAGAATTTCATGGAAGAGGCGGGCAGCATCCAGGGCGCTGTCCAAGCCTACGTCAAGGCGGTGAAGGACCAATCCTTCCCGGCGGCGGAACACACTTACTGAGCCCGGAAGAGAACGAGAGATGGAAATCATCCGTACCGTGGCCGAGATGCGCGCCTGGCGCAAGCAGGCGGGCAAGCTGGCTTTCGTGCCCACGATGGGCAATCTGCATGAGGGGCACCTGAAGCTGGTGGCCGCGGCGCGAGAACGCGCCGAAAAAGTGGTGGTCAGCATCTTCGTCAACCGGCTGCAGTTCGGCCAGGGCGAGGACTTCGACGCCTATCCGCGCACTTTCGACGCCGATTGCGCCAAGCTGGCCGCCGCCGGCGTGGACGCGCTGTTCTTCCCGACCGAGCGCGAGCTGTATCCGCGCGTGCGGCAGGACTTCAACGTCGAGCCGCCGCACATCCAGGACGAGCTGTGCGGCGCCTTCCGTCCCGGGCACTTCCGCGGCGTGGCCACCGTGGTCACCAAGCTGTTCAACATCGTGCAGCCTGACCTGGCCTGTTTCGGCAAGAAGGACTACCAGCAGCTGCACGTGATCCAGGCGATGATCGCCGACCTGAACTCGCCGATCGAAATCGTCCCGGTGGACACCGGCCGCGCCGCCGACGGCCTGGCGCTGTCGTCGCGCAACGGCTACCTGTCGGCCGAGGAGCGCGCCGAGGCGCCGCGGCTGTACCGCAACCTGTCCATGATCCGCGACGGCCTGCTGGCCGGCAGCCAGGACTACGCCGCGCTGGAGAACGCCGCGCGCGACGATCTGGCCGCCGCCGGCTGGACCGTGGATTACGTGGAAGTGCGTCAGGCCGACACGCTGGAAATCGCCCACGCCGGGGAGAAGCGGCTGGTGGCGCTGGCCGCCGCGCGGTTGGGCAAGACCCGTCTGATCGACAATATCGAGGTATTCCGCTGAGAGTCGCCGGCGCGGCCGACGCCGCGCCGGACACCGCGAAACGGAACGAGAAGGAAAACTGCCATGCAACGCAATATGCTCAAATCCAAGCTCCACCGCGTGACCACCACGCATGCGGAGCTGCATTACATCGGCTCCTGCGCCATCGACGAGAATCTGCTGGAAGCGGCGGACATTCTCGAGTACGAAGAGGTGCAGATCTGGAACGTCACCAACGGCGAGCGTTTCGCCACTTACGCGATCAAGGCCGAGCGCGGCTCCGGCGTGATCTCGGTCAACGGTTCGGCCGCGCGCCGCGCCGCGCCGGGCGATTTGCTGATCATCGCCTCGTTCGCGCAGTACGAGGACGCCGAGCTGAAGGGCCATTCGCCCAGGCTGGTGTTCGTCGACGGCGAAAACCGCCTCACCGAAGTGAAGGGCGCCACGCCGACCCAGCCGGCCTGATCATCCATTCGCTTTGCCTTGTCGCCGCTCGGCAGTCCGAACGGGCCGCCCGCGGCGATTTGCTTTTTTGCTAGCGTTTGACGTACTTGGCCAGCAGGCGCGCCAACTGGCCGGAGCGCCGCATCGATTCCAGCTCTTCGTCCACCAGCTGTCGCAATGCCTCGCTGCGCGGGTTTTTGCGGCTGAAAATCATGTGGAAGGGGTTGGGATGGGTGCCGGGCAGCGGAGCGTGTCCGATGGCCGCGTCGCCGATCACGTCCAGCGTGCCTATGCTGGCCAGGCCGGCCATCACTTCATAGTCCTCCGCGAACACGTCCAGCCGGCCGGCCTTCATCATCTTAACCAGTTCGGTATAACTGGCGGCGAGTATCATCCTGCTCTTGTCCACGCTATCCAGGCTGGCATAGGCATAGCCTTTGACGCCGCCCAGCCGGTAGCGGTTGAGATCGGCCTGGCTGTCCAGCTTCAGCCCCTGGGGAAAGCGGTCTTTCGAGTAGAACACGTAATAATGAGTCTGGTAGTAGGGCGATGAAAACAGGAAGCGTTTCTCCCGGTCCGGGTTCTTGCTGGCGCTGAGCGCCATCACGTAGTTCTCACCCGCCTCTATCGAGGCCAGGCAGCGTTTCCACGGCGGCAGGACAATGGAGAACGGTATGCCGTGCTTGCCGAGAATGGCGCTTATCACTTCTACCGAAAAACCGGTGATCTCGGTCGTCGGCTTGCCGTCGGCCCGGCGGTAATAGGTGTACGGCGGCCATTCGTCGCCGTCGTCGCAGATGTGCACCGGCGAGCGGTCGGGTTCCTGGGCCGAGGCGGGCGCATGAGGCAGAGTCAGGCAGAGCAAGACGGCGGAGAGGATGCGGCGCATGGCGGTTTCCCAAGAAGTGCATATTCCATTGTATGCGGCGTTTGCCATCTGTCCGGGATGCCTGACGGGCCTGGCGCAATGGTTTTTTTGCACTTGCAGCATGGCTGAGGCATAGTGAAATGGAGAGGCGGCGAATGCCGCGTTCCAATCCTGCGAAGGAGCGTCGATGAGCGTAGGCCTGACTGGAGGCTGTCTGTGCGGCGCGGTGCGCTATCGCTTGCGCGGCACGCCATGCCACATCACCCATTGCCATTGCCGCAGTTGCCGACGGGCCAGCGGCGCCGCCTTCGTCACTTGGTTCACCATCCGGGTGCACGAGCTGGAGTGGCGCGGCGAGCGGCCGATGCAGTACCACTCGTCGGCGGCGGTGTCGCGCGGCTTCTGCCCGCATTGCGGCTCCACGCTCACCTATTTCCACGAGTCCGATCCCGAAGAGATCGACGTCACCGCCGCCTCGCTGGACACGCCCGAGGTGCTGGTGCCGGAGCATCATACCTGGTGGGAGCAGCGGCTGGAGTGGGGCACCGCCAACGCGCAGAGCGCGCTGCCAGTGCATCAGCGCTGCGGCGGCTAGGCCAGCTGCCGGGCACTGACGACCACGCCGTCCTCGTCGGCGTACAGCCATTGTCCCGGCCGCAGCTCGCAGCCGCCGACGCGCACGGCGATATCCCTTTGGCCGCTGCCCAGCTTCACCGACTTGCGCGGATGCGCGGCCAGCGCCTTGACGCCCAGCGGCAGCTTGGACAGGGCGGCTGAGTCGCGCACGCAGCCGTCTATCACCAGCCCGGCCCAGCCGTTCTTCACCGCCAGTTCGCCCAACTGGTCCCCCAGCAGCGCGCAACGGCGAGAGCCGCCGCCATCCACCACCAGCACTCGGCCGTTTCCGGCTTCGCCCAGCGTCTCGCGCACCAGGCTGTTGTCCTCGAACAGCTTCAGCGTGGCGATCGGGCCGTGAAAGCGGAGGTTGCCGCCGAATGATTGAAAGATCGGGTCCAGAACCTGGATTTCCGCGTCGAAAGCGTCGCACAGGTCGGTGGTGGCCAAGCTCATGTCGTCTCCCAGATATGAAAATGCCGCCCACCGGTGAGGGTGGGCGGCATCGCCCGCGGGGTACGCGGGCTTTGGGGGCGCCGCTTGTGGCGGCTTAATGGAACTGTTCTTCCTCGGTGGAGCCGGTCAGCGCGGTGACGCTGGAGGCGCCGCCCTGGATCACGGTGGTGACGTCGTCGAAGTAGCCGGTGCCCACTTCTTGCTGGTGGGACACGAAGCTGTAGCCGCGGTCGCGGGCAGCGAACTCGGGCTCCTGCACTTTTTCGACGTAGGCGGACATGCCGCGCGCCACGTAATCCTGCGCCAGGTCGTACATGTTGAACCACATGCTGTGGATGCCGGCCAGGGTGATGAACTGGTACTTGTAGCCCATCGCGCCCAGCTCGCGCTGGAACTTGGCGATGGTGGCGTCGTCCAGGTTCTTTCTCCAGTTGAACGACGGCGAGCAGTTGTAGGCCAGCAGCTTGCCCGGATGCTTCGCGTGCACGGCTTCGGCGAACTTGCGCGCGAACTCCAGGTCCGGCGTGCCGGTCTCGCACCACACCAGGTCGGCGTAGTCGGCATAGGCCACCGCGCGGCTGATGGCTTGCTCCAGACCCTTCTTGGTCTTGTAGAAGCCTTCGGCGGTACGCTCGCCGGTCAGGAAGGGCTCGTCGTTGGGGTCGACGTCGCTGGTCAGCAGGTCGGCCGCTTCGGCGTCGGTGCGGGCGATCACCAGCGTCGGCACGCCGTAGACGTCGGCCGCCAGGCGGGCGGCGATCAGCTTCTGGATCGCTTCCTGGGTCGGCACCAGCACCTTGCCGCCCATGTGGCCGCATTTCTTAACCGAGGCCAGCTGGTCTTCGAAGTGCACGCCGGCGGCGCCGGCGCGGATCATCGACTTCATCAGCTCATAGGCGTTCAGCACGCCGCCGAAACCGGCTTCGGCGTCGGCGACGATGGGCGCGAAGTAGTCGACATAGCCCTTGTCGCCTTGTTCGATGTTTTTGGCGTGCTGGATTTCGTCGGCGCGGGTGAAGGCGTTGTTGATGCGTTCCACCACCTTGGGCACCGAGTCCACCGGATACAGCGACTGGTCCGGGTACATCGCCGAGTATTCGTTGTTGTCCGCCGCCACCTGCCAGCCCGACAGGTAGATGGCCTTGACGCCGGCTTTCACCTGCTGCATGGCCTGGCCGCCGGTCAGCGCGCCCAGACAGTTGACGTACGGTTCGTTGTTGACCAGCTTCCACAGCTTTTCCGCGCCGTGGCGCGCCAGGCTGTGCTCCACCTGCAGCGAGCCGCGCAGGCGCTCGACGTCGGCGGCGCTGTAGCCACGCTTGATTCCCTTCCAGCGCGGGTTTTCGTCCCAGTCTTTCTGGATGGCTGCAATGCGTTGTTCGCGAGTCGTCATATTGAAACCCTTCTCGAAACGTTTCTGTGCTCGCCGGCGAACCGGCGTCCTCGATGGCTGTACGGCGTATCCGGTGTGCCGGATTTTTGTCGAAACCGGGTCTGTTCGACCTGATTTTTCTTGGCCGAGCGGGGCTGCGTTTTTGCACCGCCGCAACGGTTTTCTCCTTGGTGTGCGGCCATTATAAGCACAAAAAAATCGCGTTGTGTGCGGTGCAGCACAGAAAAAAAACAACATTTTCATAAGCTAACAATGTGCTGCTTCAAACGAATATTTGGGCTTGGCAAAAACATTGTTTACGAAAAATCAGCAGTAGAAATACGCACATTGATTATTTTTTCTTGGAGTGGAGATATGCAGATCGGGGCTTGAAATCGCTGCGAAAGTCCCTACCTTGGGTCTGGACATCAATTTAGCCGGTGCAATTCCGAGGAAACGTCATGCAAGAGAACCAAAACCAGGCGGCCGAAGCCGTGGAAAACGAAATGACCGATACCGCCAGCGAGGCGCACACCGAGCTGGAGCAGACTCCCGAGCAGCATATCGCCGGGCTGGAAGCTGAAATCGCCGAACTGAACGACACCCTGCTGCGCGCCCGCGCGGAGCTGGACAACCAGCGCCGCCGCGCTCAGGACGAAGTGGCCGCTGCGCATAAATATGCGATCAGCAAGTTTGCCGGCGAGTTGGTGACGGTCAAGGATTACCTGGAAATGGCGCTGTTGGACCAGAGCGGCCAGATCGACACCCTGAAGATGGGCGTGGACCTGACGCTGAAGCAGCTGGTCTCCGCCTTCGACAAAGCCCAGATCAAGGACATCGCGCCCAAGGCCGGCGACAAGCTGGATCCGCACCAGCACCAGGCGATGAGCGCCGAAGAGTCCGACGCCGAGCCGAACACCGTCGTGCGGGTGATGCAGAAGGGCTATTTGCTGGCCGATCGCGTGCTGCGCCCGGCCATGGTGGTGGTGGCCAAGGCCAAAGCATAAAAAAGGCCGATGCCGCCCTCTTGAAAAGCGCGGCATAGCCAATATTTATTGAGACAACAGGCCCTGGCTATCAGACAAGCCAAGGCCGGAACGAATAGAGAAAAGGAATACATCATGGGTAAAATCATCGGTATCGACCTGGGCACCACCAACTCCTGCGTGGCAGTGGTAGAAGGCGGCAACCCGAAAGTCATCGAAAACGCCGAAGGCAACCGCACCACGCCGTCCATCATCGCTTACGTCGAAGACGGCGAGATTCTGGTGGGCGCGCCGGCCAAGCGCCAGGCGGTGACCAACCCGAAGAACACCATTTACGCCGCCAAGCGCCTGATCGGCCGCCGTTTCGAAGACAAGGAAGTGCAGAAGGACATCGACCTGATGCCTTTCGAAATCCTGAAGGCGAAGAACGGCGACGCCTGGGTGAAGGCGCGCGACCAGGAGCTGGCACCGCCGCAAATCTCCGCCGAAGTGCTGCGCAAGATGAAGAAGGCCGCCGAAGACTACCTGGGCGAGGAAGTGACCGAAGCCGTGATCACCGTGCCGGCCTACTTCAACGACAGCCAGCGCCAGGCCACCAAGGACGCCGGCCGCATCGCCGGCCTGGAAGTGAAGCGGATCATCAACGAGCCGACCGCGGCCGCGCTGGCCTTCGGTCTGGCCAAGCAGGAAGGCGACCGCAAGATCGCGGTGTACGACCTAGGCGGCGGCACATTCGACGTGTCCATCATTGAGATCGCCGACGTGGACGGCGAGCACCAGTTCGAAGTGCTGTCGACCAACGGCGACACCTTCCTGGGCGGCGAAGACTTCGACCAGCGTGTGATCGATTACATCGTCACCGAGTTCAAGAAGGAGCAGGGCGTTGATCTGAAGCAGGACGTGATGGCGCTGCAACGCCTGAAGGAAGCGGCTGAAAAGGCCAAAATCGAGCTGTCCAGCGCGACCCAGACCGAGGTGAACCTGCCGTACATCACCATGGACGCCACCGGTCCGAAGCATTTGGCGATGAAGATCACCCGCGCCAAGTTCGAAAGCCTGGTTGACGACCTGATCGCCCGTTCGATCGAGCCGTGCCGCGTGGCGCTGAAAGACGCCGGCGTATCGCTGGCCGACATCACCGACGTGATCCTGGTCGGCGGCCAGACCCGCATGCCCAAGGTGCAGGACGCGGTCAAGGAATTCTTCGGCAAGGAGCCGCGCAAGGACGTGAACCCGGACGAAGCGGTGGCCGTCGGCGCCGCGATCCAGGGTTCGGTGCTGTCGGGCGACCGCAAGGACGTGCTGCTGCTGGACGTGACCCCGCTGTCGCTGGGCATCGAAACCCTGGGCGGCGTGATGACCAAGCTGATCCAGAAGAACACCACGATCCCGACCAAGGCCTCGCAAACCTTCTCCACCGCCGACGACAACCAGACCGCCGTGACCATCCACGTGCTGCAGGGCGAGCGCGAGAAGGCCGCCGCCAACAAGTCGCTGGGCCAGTTCAATCTGGGCGACATTCCTCCGGCGCCGCGCGGCATTCCGCAGATCGAGGTCGAGTTCAACATCGACGCCAACGGCATTCTGCACGTGTCCGCCAAGGACAAGGCTTCCGGCAAGCAGGCCAACATCACCATCCAGGCCTCCTCCGGCCTGTCCGAGGCTGAAATCGAGCGCATGGTGCAGGACGCCGAAGCCAACGCCGAGGAAGACAAGAAGCTGCACGAGCTGGTGACCGCGCGCAACCACGCCGAAGGCCTGATCCACAGCATCAAGAAATCTCTGTCCGAGCATGGCGACAAGATCGGCGCCGACGAGAAGGCCAAGATCGAGGACGCCATCAAGGCGGCCGAGGAAGTGGTGAAGGGCGACGACAAGGACGCCATCGAAGCCAAGGCGGAAGAGCTGGCCAAGGCCAGTCAGAAGCTGGGCGAGATCATGTACGCCCAGGCCGCTCAGGCGGAAGGCGGCGCCGAAGGCGCGCAAGCCGCCGCCGGCGACAAGAAGGACGAAGGCAATGTGGTGGACGCCGAGTTCGAAGAAGTGAAGAAAGACAAGGCCTGATAGCCGTCTTGTCATGATGGCGCCAGATGACCGGGCCAAGCCCTCCGGGAAGCCCCGGGGCTTGCTCCGGTCATCGGCGTTTGCGTGACGTCTTCAGGTTCGGTCTTTTGGAGAGTGCATGTCGTCCCGTATCACCTTTTCGGCCCGAGGGCCGTTTTTCGAAACGCTGAAGTCCCGGGTTGACGCCTATTTTCAGCAAACCGGCCAACGCCACACCGGCAATCGGCTGCTGCATTTCAAGACTGTGTTTTCCTACGCGCTGGCTGGTTTCAGCTACGCGATGCTGGTGTGGGGCGCGGAGCATCTGTGGACGGCGCTGCTGGCAGGTTTCGGCCTGACGCAGGGCCTGGTGCTGATCGCCTTCAACGTGATGCACGACGGCGCGCACGGCAGCTATTCGCGCAAGCGCTGGGTGAATTGGCTGATGGGCTCCAGCATGGAAGTGCTGGGCGGCAGCCAGAGCATGTGGCAGCAGAAGCATAATGTGCTGCACCACACTTACACCAATGTCGAGGGCAAGGACGACGACATCGCGCTGGGCAGCCTGATGCGCTTGTCGCCTGCCACGCAGTGGCGGCCCTGGCACCGGCTGCAGCATTGGTACGCGGTGGTCCTGTATAGCCTGTTGACGCTGTTCTGGTTGCTGTTCAGCGATTGGCACAAGATGATACGCGGCAAGATCGGCGACACGCCGCTGCCGAAGCGGGCATGGTGGGAATGGCCTTATTTCGTGGCCACCAAGTTGCTGTATATCGGCTATGCGCTGGTTCTGCCTGCTTTGTACCATCCGTTTTCGCATGTGCTGCTGGCCTTCCTGGGCGTGCACCTGCTGTTCGGCCTGACCTTGTCGGTGGTGTTCCAGTTGGCCCACACGGTGGAAGGCGCGGCGTTTCCGCTGCCGGACGGCGACGGCAAGATGGCGGACGAGTGGGCGGTGCACCAGTTGAAAACCACGGCCAATTTCGCTTGCGGTAACCGCCTGGTGACTTTTTACATGGGCGGCCTGAATTTCCAGGTCGAGCATCATTTGTTCCGCAAGACCAGCCATGTCCACTATCCGGCGCTGAGCAGGATAGTCGCCGAAGCCTGTCGCGAGCATGGCATGCCCTACCAGTCGTTCCAGTCGGTGTGGTCGGCGATGAGGGCGCATTTCCGCTTTTTGAAACAGATGGGGCGACAACCGGCCGCGCTGAGCGTGGGCCCTGTTGCTGCGGCAACCAGAATTTGAGAGTGACAGCAAGATGTCCAAACGAGACTACTACGACGTGCTCGGCGTCAACCGAGACGCTTCCGACGACGACATCAAGAAAGCCTACCGCAAGCTGGCGATGAAATACCATCCGGACCGCAATCCGGACAGCAAGGAAGCGGAGGACAAGTTCAAGGAGGTGAAGGAGGCCTACGAGATCCTGTCCGACAGCCAGAAGCGCGGCGCCTACGACCAGTTCGGCCATGCCGGGGTTGACCCGCAGGCCGGCGGGGGCGGCGGGCAGGGCTTCGGCGGTTTCGGCGATTTCGCCGACATTTTCAGCGACATCTTCGGCGGCGGCCGGGGCGGCAACGGCGGCGGGCGCTCCAATGTCTACCGCGGAGCCGATCTGCGCTACAACATGGAGATTTCGCTGGAAGAAGCGGCGCGCGGCTGCGAGAAACAGATCCGCATCCCGTCGCACGAATCCTGCTCCACCTGCAGCGGCACCGGCGCCAAGCCGGGCACCCAGCCCAAGACCTGCGCCACCTGCGGCGGCCACGGCCAGGTGAGGATGAGCCAGGGCTTCTTCTCGATCCAGCAAACCTGCCCGACTTGCCATGGCACGGGCAAGCAGATCACCGATCCGTGCACCAGTTGCCACGGCGCAGGGCAGAAGAAAACCACCAAGACGCTGAACGTGAAGATCCCGGCCGGCGTCGACGAGGGCGACCGCATCCGCCTGGGCGGCGAGGGCGAGCCGGGGCAGAATGGCGGCCCGGCGGGCGACTTGTATGTGGTCACTCATATCAAGCAGCACACGGTGTTCCAGCGCGACGGCATGGACCTGCACTGCGAGATGCCGATTTCCTTCTCCACCGCGGCATTGGGCGGCGAGGTGGAAATTCCGACGCTAGACGGCATGGCCAAGGTGAAGATCTCGCCGGAAACCCAGAGCGGGCGCGTCTATCGCCTGCGCGGCAAGGGCGTGAAGGCGGTGCGCGGTGCCGAATTCGGCGACCTGCATTGCCATGTGGTGGTGGAAACCCCGGTCAAGCTGACCGAGCGCCAGAAAGAGTTGCTGCGCGAGTTCGAGGCGATCAGCCAGGGCGATGTGGCCACCCACAATCCGCGTTCCAAGTCCTTCATGGACAAGCTGCGCGACTTCTTCGAATAAGCCGCTTTTCGCCCGCAGCGCAAAACGCCAGCCTCAGGCTGGCGTTTTTGTTTGGGCGTCGCAAAGCAAAACGGCCGCCCATCGGGCGGCCGTTCGCACATTCCTGAAACCGGGGAGACTTAGAAGTTGTGTTTCATCATCGCCCAGATGGTGGACGAAGTGTCCTTGGCGTGCTTGTTGATGGTCTGCGCATCTCGGTTTTCCTTCACCTGGCCGTAGCCGGCTTCCAGCAGCGTGCGCTTGCTGAGCGTGTAGTCCAGCCCGATCGCCCATTGGGTCGCGCCCAGGCTGTAGCGGATGCCGTCCACTTTGGCGTCGTTGCGCTTGGAGTAAACAATCGACGGCTTGAAGTTGCCGATGGTGTAAGCGGCGTTCAGCGCCCAGCCGGTGTTTTCCAGCTTGTTGATGCCGGTATTGATGATGGGGCTCAGGCTGGCGACGCCGGGCAATTTCAGCGAGCCGTCCTTGTTGGCGGCGTGGGCATCGCCATAGAGCGTGACCCATTGATAGCTGGCCGCCAGATACAGCGCGTCGCTGGTGTAGCCGCCTTCCAGGCGGTTGGTCGAGCTGTTGCTGCCGCCTTTGGTGTTCATCGCGCCGGCGTAGGCCCAGGCGCCGAAGAAGCCGGAATTCTGGTAAGCGAGGCGCAGGCCGTATTTGTCGCCTTGCTTCATCTGGCCGGCGGTGCTGTTTTCGCCTGCGCCGTATTGCAGCGAGGCGTTGAAGCCGTAGAAATCCGGGGAGTCGTAGCGGATGCTGTTCTTGAAGCGGGAGTCGCCATAGGCGCCGAACACGTCTGTGGCTTCGTACAGCGGGAAGCCGGTGCCCATGCTGTCGCGGTACGGGCCGTACAAGTTGTCGGTGGATTCGGTGTCGCCCAGCACATCGGTGATGTAGCCCATGCGAATTTTGCCGAAGCCGCCTTCCAGGCCGACGAAGGTCTGGCGGTTGGCCAGGGTGCCGGAGTCGGTGCTGCCGAAGCCGGTGGTGCCGTCGGTGGAGAAGCCGGTTTCCACCTGCCAGATGGTTTTCAGGCCATTGCCCAGATCTTCATTGCCGCGGAAGCCGATACGGCTGCCGAAATCGTCAACGCCGAAAGTGGAGCTGTAGTTGTTGGTGCTGTTCTTGGTGATGGAAACGCCAGTACGCAGCGAGCCGTAGATATTGACATCGGCTTGAGCGAATGCCGGGATGGCCGCTGCGATGGCGGCGGCGAGTGCGATTTTCTTCATTTTCTCTAAAACCCTTTGTTTCGATTTTTTGCCCTGGGGCGCCTTCCGACGGTGTTGTTTTTATTCCGTCGTGATAGGTTCGGCAGTGTGTGGGAGGGATGAGTTTTCCGTCAAGACATACTTGTTAACATATCAGGAAGCTGACTGTGATGCTCTATGAATTTTTATGGCATTTGTTTTAGTTTATTTTGCTATTTTCTTTCTATTCAATGGCTTGTTTTTGCTGGTTGCGCTGGGTTCTGTATTTTTTGCGAGGTTGAATTTGTATGGAATATAAAAATTTCAGCCGATAATGATAATGTTTGTTGCTTTTTTGCATTTTGCTGCAATTGCACAATTAATGATGATTGAGTTTTTGTCATGCGCCGCCATGGCTGGGGAATGTCGGTGGATTCGCTGGCCACCAGCCGCCGCCTGGCATGAGCGCCAGCAGACGGCCGGATGTGAGCCGCAGGCCGTTTGTTGAGCGGATGCCTCCGTTGGCCGCGCAGCTTATCGCGGTTTCGCTTGTCGTTTGATGAGGCGCTTGCGTCGGGCTAGGCAGCAGGATTCGGATTGAGCTCGCGGAATGGAAGAATGTGAGGCCAGGCATTGGAAAAGCTGATGGATGCTTAAATGAATTTGAAAAATGGATGTTTTTGCTTTTCTACTATGCAATGAGCCGCGGATTTCCAACGCCGCCGTGGCCGGAGTGCGGCGGAGCGACGAATGCTGCGCGGATGCATAGGGGCGATGCGTAAAGCCCGCTGCCGCATCGTGGGGATTGGGCGTACAATTGCCGATGTCTTTTTTAGGGGGCTGTCGTCATGATTTTTGCTAATCGCTATTTCCCGGTGACCCGCATGCGCAGGATGCGCAAGGATGAGTTCAGCCGCCGGTTGATGCGCGAGAACGTGCTGACCACCAACGACCTGATCTACCCGGTCTTCGTGATGGAGGGCAGCAACCAGGTGGTGGACGTGCCGTCGATGCCGGGCGCGCCGCGCCTGACGCTGGACAGGCTGCTGCCGGTGGCCGAAGAGGCGCTGGAACTGGGCATCCCGATGCTGTCGCTGTTTCCGGTGATCACCGGCAACAAGGACAATGAAGGCAGCGAGGCCTACAACCCGGACGGGCTGATTCCGCGCGTGGTGCGCGAGTTGAAAAAGCGCTTCCCGGAGCTGGGGGTGATGACCGACGGCGCGCTGGATCCCTATACCATCCACGGACAAGACGGCGTGATCGACGCCAACGGCTACGTGCTGAACGATGAGACCACCGAAATCCTGATCAAGCAGGGCCTGTGCCATGCCGAGGCCGGCGTCGACGTGTTCGGCCCGTCCGACATGATGGACGGCCGCATCGGCGCCATCCGCGAGGCTTTCGAGGAAGAGGGCCTCATCCACACCAAGATCCTGGCCTACTCCGCCAAGTATTCGTCCGGCTTCTACGGCCCGTTCCGCGACGCGCTGGGCTCGTCAGCCAACTTGGGCAAGGCCGACAAGAACAGCTACCAGATGGACCCGGCCAATATCGAAGAGGCGATCCAGGAAGTGGCGCAGGATCTGGAGGAGGGCGCCGACATGGTGATGATCAAGCCCGGCATGCCCTATCTGGACGTGATCCGCCGCGTCAAGGACACCTTCCATGTGCCCACCTTCGCCTATCAGGTGTCCGGCGAGTACGCGATGCTGAAGGCGGCGTTCCAGAACGGCTGGCTCAACGAAGAGAAGTGCATGATGGAAAGCCTGCTCGCCTTCAAGCGCGCCGGCGCCGACGGCATCCTCAGCTATTTCGCGATGGACGCGGCTCGCTTGCTGCGCCAGCGCTGATATCATGAATGGATGAGCCGCACCCCTTGCCAAGACAGCGGCGAGGGGTGTTTGTCTATCTAAGGGCAATATATGGATGTGCTGCACTCCACCTGGTTCTGGCTGGCGGTGATCGCCGCGCCGGCCATTCTCGTGATTGGCACGCTGGCCCGGCTGGCCAGGCGCGAGCCGCCGGTCAAGCTGCCGCCTGGCGTCAAGCCGCTGGGCTGGGACGAGGAGGACGATGTTCCGGAAAAGTTGCATGACGGTGACAGAGAGCCGCCAAAACACTGATAACTGTCACTGCTAGCGCGCATGCGGCTGGGCTAGAATGGCGACAGTTTCGGCGCGCAGCCGCCAAGAGCGGCGCGCGGTGCCTGCGGACGCGGGTTCGATTCCCGCGTCCGGCCAATCCAAAGGACTGCCATGAATCACACTTATCTTGCCCACCTGCAGGCGACGCTGGCCCAGATCAAGGCCGACGGCTTCGAGAAGCCGGAACGCGTGATCGCCACGCCGCAAAGCTCCGATATCGCGCTGGCCGGCGGCGAGCATGTGCTGAACTTCTGCGCCAACAACTACCTGGGCCTGGCCGACGACAAGCGGCTGGTGCTGGCGGCCAAGGCCGGCATGGACCAATACGGCTACGGCTGCGCGTCGGTGCGTTTCATCTGCGGCACCCAGTCCATCCACAAGCAACTGGAAAAGTCGATCTCCGATTTCCTCGGCACCGACGAAACCATCCTGTATTCCAGCTGTTTCGACGCCAACGGCGGCGTGTTCGAAACCCTGCTGACCGAAGAGGACGCGGTGATCTCGGACGAGCTGAACCACGCGTCCATCATCGACGGCGTGCGCCTGTCCAAGGCCAAGCGCTTCCGCTACAAGAACAACGACATGGCCGATCTGGAGGCGCAACTGGCCGCCGCCGAAGCGGCCGGCGCCCGCTTCAAGCTGATCGTCACCGACGGCGTGTTTTCGATGGACGGCATCATCGCCGACCTGAAGGGCATTTGCGATCTGGCCGAGCGCCATGACGCGCTGGTGATGGTGGACGATTCGCACGCGGTCGGCTTCATCGGCGAAACCGGCGCCGGCACCCCGGAATACTGTGGCGTGTCCGACCGCGTCGACATCTACACCGGCACGCTGGGCAAGGCGCTGGGCGGGGCGTCCGGCGGCTACGTCGCCGCGCACAAGCCCATCGTCGACCTGTTGCGCCAGCGCTCGCGCCCCTATCTGTTCTCCAACACGCTGGCCCCGGCCATCGCCGCCGCCAGCGTGGAAGTGCTGAACATCCTGAAGAGCGGCGAAGGCGCGGAGCTGCGCGCCAAGGTGCGCCGCAACGCCGAGCTGTTCCGCAAGGAAATGTCCGCCGCCGGCTTCACCCTGGTGCCGGGCGAGCACCCGATCATCCCGGTGATGCTGGGCGATGCCCGTCTGGCCGGCGAAGTATCCGCCAAGCTGCTGGCCGAAGGCGTGTACGTGATCGGCTTCTCCTACCCGGTGGTGCCCAAGGGCAAGGCCCGCATCCGCACCCAGATGTCTGCCGCGCACAGCGAAGAGCAGGTGCTGAAGGCGGTGGCCGCGTTCACCAAGGTCGGCCGCGAGCTGGGTGTAATCTGATTTGACCGCATGACAGGCGGCGCGGATCGAATGCCCGCGCGCCCAAGGATAGAGACATGAAGGCGCTTGCCAAGCTGAAGGCCGCTCCCGGCCTGGAAATGACCGACGTTCCGCAGCCGGAAGTCGGCCACAACGATCTGTTGATCAAGATCGTCAAGACCGCGATCTGCGGCACCGACATCCATATCTGGAACTGGGACGAATGGTCGCAGAAGACCATCCCGGTGCCGATGCACGTCGGCCATGAATACGTCGGCGTCGTCGCCGGCATGGGTTCGGAAGTGCAGGGGTTCAAGATCGGCCAGCGCGTGTCCGGCGAAGGCCACATCACTTGCGGTTACTGCCGCAACTGCCGGGCCGGCCGCCGCCACCTATGCCGCAATACCACCGGCGTGGGCGTCAACCGCGAAGGCGCGTTCGCCGAGTATCTGGTGATTCCGGCCTTCAACGCCTTCCCGATTCCGGATGACGTCTCCGACGACCTGGCCTCCATCTTCGACCCGTTCGGCAACGCCGTGCACACCGCGCTGAGCTTCAACCTGGTGGGTGAGGACGTGCTGATCACCGGCGCCGGTCCGATCGGCATCATGGCGGTGGCCATCGCCAAGCATGTCGGCGCGCGACACGTGGTGATCACCGACGTCAACGACTACCGGCTGGATCTGGCGAAGAAGATGGGCGCCACCCGCGCCGTCAACGTCGCCCGCGAAGACCTGAAGGCGGTGATGCAGGAGCTGCACATGACCGAAGGCTTCGACGTGGGCCTGGAAATGTCCGGCAATCCGCAGGCTTTCCGCCAGATGCTGGAAACGATGAACCACGGCGGCAAGGTGGCGCTGCTGGGCATTCCGCCGTCCAACACCGCGATCGACTGGAACCAGGTGATCTTCAAGGGCCTGGAAATCAAGGGCATCTACGGCCGCGAGATGTTCGAGACCTGGTACAAGATGGTGGCGCTGATCCAGTCCGGTCTGGACATCAGCCCCATCATCACCCACCACTTCAAGGTGGACGAGTTCGAGCAGGGCTTCGCCGCCATGCTGTCCGGCCAAAGCGGCAAGGTGATCCTGGACTGGCGCTGAGCGTCGTCCCGGTTCGACCGCATGCGAAGCGGCTCCGAGAGGAGCCGCTTTTTCATGCCCGCTCAGGCGGTTTTGAAATAGGCGATCATCCGCCGCAGGTGTTCCGCCTGCGTGTTCAACTGGTCGGAGGCGGCGGACAACTGCTCGGAGGTGGAGGCGTTCAGCTGGGTGGCCAGCGACAGGTGGTTGACCGCGGCGTTGATCTGCTGCAGGCCTTCGCTCTGTTCATGCGAGGCCAGCGCGATCTCCTGCACCAGGCTGGCGGTTTTGCGGATGGCGGGCAGCATTTCGTCCAGCGCCGCGCCCGCCTGTTCCGCCATGTCCACGCTGCAGCCGGCCAGCGAGCCGATTTCCCGCGCCGCCGTCTGGCTGTGTTCGGCCAATTTGCGCACCTGGGCGGCCACCACGGTGAAGCCTTTGCCCTGGCTGCCGGCGTGGGCGGCCTCGACGGCGGCGTTCAGCGCCAGCAGATTGGTCTGATAGGCGATGTCGTCTATCACGTCTATCCGGTTGGAAATGTCGCGTATCGCCGCCACGGTGCGGGTCACGGCCTCGCCGCCGCCGCCGGCGCTTTGCGCCGCCTGGCGGGCCATGGTGTCGGTGAGGCGGGCGCTTTCGGAGTTCTGGGTCACAGTGGCCGCGATCTCTTCCACCGAGGCGCTGGTCTCTTCCAGGCTGGCGGCCTGCAGCGACGCGTTCTGGCTCAGCGCCTGCGCCGAAGCCGCGACCTCGGACGAGGTGGCGTTCAATTGCTCGGCGTCGAGCCGCAATTGCTCGATCACCCCGGTCAGCCGGTTCACCATGTGCTGCATCGCCGCCAGCACGCTGCGATCGTCGCCGTCGCGCAGCGCCGGCCTTGCCGTCAGGTCGCCGCCGGCCACCCTGCGGGCGATCTCGGCCACCGCTGCCGGCTCGCCGCCCACCTGGCGGAACAGGCCCCGGCCGATGTGGCCGATGGAGCCGGCCAGGACCAGCAGGCTGAGGGCGGCGACCGCGATGAACAGGTTCAGGGTCTGGCGGTAGCCGCGGTCGGCTTCCGCGATCCGATCGGCCAGCATCTTCTCGAATCCGTCCTGGACCTGGGCGCTCTGTCGCAGCAGCTTATCGGTCATCGCGCGGTCCATGCCGCGCACCAGCTTGTCGACGGCTTGCCCGGAGAGCGGGTCTTCCTGGCGGAAGGCTGCCAGCGCCGCGCGGTAGCGGACGGTCAGCCGGAGATGTTCGTCGCGCACCGCGTCTACCGCCGCGCTGGACTCGCCGTCGTCGCGCTGCGCGGCGGAGGCCTGGGCCAGCGTTTGCTCGACGATGGCGCGCTCGGCTTCGAAGGCGGCTAGGTAGCGCTGGTAGTCGGCCGGATTGTTGCCGCGCAGCAGCACGTCCTTCCAGTCCTGCACCTGCACCTTGAAGTGCAGATTGGCCAGCTGCATCGCGTGGTTGATCCGGCTGCCGCGGCTGACCTGCTCCAGTTCCCGCCGGGTGTTTTCCGCCATGTCGCGCAGCTGGCCCAGGCAGGATAGGGACAGCAGAAGCAGGACCGTCAGGTTGATCAGGGCCAGGAGCCAGAGCCTGGTTTTCATGCTGAGAGCTTGTCGCATCGGCATTTCTTCGCATCGGGCTGGTTGCTATCGGTATAGCCCGCCGCGACGGAGTCTTCGCGTTCCCGCGCGATGCCGGCCGCTGTTGACCGCAGTCAATGAGGGCGGGGCGGGGGCAGGGATAATCGTGCTTGAACGGGTTTTTTGGAGACGATGATGATCGCGATAATCGGCGCGGGCGTTTCAGGGCTGTCCTGTGCCTGGTGGCTGCAACGGCAGGGCGTGGCGGTACGGGTATTCGAGGCGGCGGAGCGCGTCGGCGGCAAGGTGAGCACCTTGGCGGCTGACGCTTTGTGCGAACAGGGGCCCAATATGCTGTTATTGGACGAGGAGCTTCAGCAGTGGCTGGCCGAGTTGGGCCTGTCTCCGCTGTGGCCGGAGCAGGGCAGCGGCTTGCGGCATGTGCTGCGGAGCGGGCGATACCGGCCGCTGCCATCCGGGCCTTGGCAGTTGCTGGCTGGGAGCTTTTTGAGCTGGCCGGCCAAGTGGGCCTTGCTGCGCGGCCTGCTGCGGCCGGGCAGTCCCAAGGAGGCCGAGGCCAGTCTGGCCGAGTTCTGCCGCCGCCGCTTCGGACAGGAGGTGCTGGACAAGCTGCTGGACCCGCTGGCCGGCGGCGTGTTCGCCGGCGATCCGGAAGAGTTGGCTCTGGATGAGACGCTGCCGAGGCTGGCGCGGGCGGCGGCGCAGCCGCTGCCTTTGTGGCGGGGACTGTGGCGGCAAAGGACCGCGCGCGCCCGGATGTGCACGCTGCAAGGCGGGCTGCAGCAGTTGCCGCAGCGGCTGGCGCGAGACCTGGACGTGAGGCTGGACTCGCCGGTGACCGCGCTGCGCCGCGACGGCGAGGGCTGGCGGCTGCGAACCCGCGAGGGGTGGACGCGGGCCGAGCGAGTGGTGCTGGCCCTGCCGGCCGACGCCGCGGCCGAGCTGCTGCATCCGCTGGCGCCGGAGATGGCCGATATTTGCCGGCGCATCCCGTACGCGCCGCTGGCGGTGGTGTCCACCTTGCTGGACGGCGAGGCGATGGACCGGCCGCTGCCCGGCTACGGCGCGCTGCATCCGAGCGGGGAGGGGGCGCTGACGCTGGGCCACCTGACCGTCAGCAATATCTACCCTCACGTTTGTCCGGCGGGCACCCGGCTGGTGACCAGCTTTATCGGCGGCCGCAGGCATCCGGAATCGCTGGAGAGCAGCGACGCCGCATTGTTGAATGGACTCAACGCCGAGCTGGAGAGGCTGTTCGGCATGCGCGGCAAGCCGCTGGCGCAATACCTGGCCCGCTGGCCGCAGGCGCTGCCGCAGGGCACCGGCTTGCAGCGCAGGCTGCGCGGCGCGGCGGCGCCGTGGAGCGGCAGGGGGCTGCATCTGTGCGCCAACTGGCTGGACGGCGCCTCCCTGCCGGATTGCCTGGGAAAAGGGCGAAGGCTGGCGAAGCAATTGGCGGAGAGGGCGTCCGGCTTTGCGTGAGCGGCCGCAGGGGGTAGAATCGACCCTTGTTTCTTCAATTTTCCAACACCACCTCTATGCTTACCTTCCAGGAAATCATCCTCACGCTCCAGCACTACTGGAACCGCCAGGGCTGCGCGCTGCTGCAACCGTACGACACCGAAGTGGGCGCGGGCACCTCCCATACCGCCACCTTCCTGCGCGCGCTGGGGCCTGAACCCTGGAACGCCGCCTACGTCCAGCCCAGCCGCCGCCCGAAGGACGGCCGCTACGGCGAGAACCCGAACCGCCTGTTCCAGCACCACCAGTTCCAGGTGGTGCTGAAGCCGTCGCCGTCCAATATCCAGGAACTGTACCTGGGCTCGCTGCGGGAGCTGGGCCTGGACCCGACGGTGCAGGACATTCGCTTCGTCGAGGACAACTGGGAAAACCCGACGCTGGGCGCCTGGGGCCTGGGTTGGGAAGTGTGGCTGAACGGCATGGAAGTGACCCAGTTCACCTATTTCCAGCAAGTGGGCGGTCTGGATTGCAAACCGGTGCTGGGCGAGATCACATATGGTCTGGAACGCCTGGCGATGTATCTGCAGGGCGTGGAGAACGTTTACGATCTGATCTGGACCCACTTGCCGGACGGCCAGCCGGTCACCTACGGCAATGTGTTCTACCAGAACGAGGTGGAGCAGTCGAAGTACGCGTTCGAGCACAGCAATGTCGAGCTGCTTTTCCGCCAGTTCAACGACTACGAAGCCGAAGCCAAGACGCTGCTGGACGCCAGCCTGCCGCTGCCGGCCTACGAGATGATCCTGAAGGCGGGACATGCCTTCAACCTGCTGGACGCCCGCGGCTCCATCTCGGTGACCGAGCGCGCCGCCTACATCGGCCGCATCCGCAATCTGTCCCGCGGCGTGGCGCAGGCGTATTACGACGCCCGCGAGGCGCTGGGCTTTCCGATGTGCCGCAAGGACTGAGCGGAGGGAGGTCTATGCTGTTAGGGGCGGCGGCAATCGTCGTCGCGCCTGACAGGGGGTGGATATGAGAGTCAAAGCCGCATTCTGGCTGTTGTTCGCTTTGCCGGCCTGGGCGCAGCCGGCCGCCGACTGGGTGGTGTACCAGGACGGCAGCCAGATGCAGCTGGCGATAGACGGCAACTCGCTGTGGCTGGGCAAGGATGGGCTGGTGCATTTCATCAACCAGGAACGCTTCGCCAAGCAACGCTACGAGAAGTCGTACCGGTTGAACTTCTATATCCGCCGCACCACCGGTTACGCCGATTGCAAGCAGTACCAGTACGTGTTTGTCGGTTCCGAGTATTTCGACAAGAACAACAAGCACCTGTTTTCCACCATGTTCCCGGTGCCGCGCTATGCCTGGAAGTGGCAGCCGGTGAACGAGGATTCGGTCGCCCACGCCATGATGAAGGTGATTTGCGAGGCGGCGGGATCCGCATCCCGATAATTGAAGCTTGAGAGAATGAACGCGACCCTGTTGATCGAACTCCTGACCGAGGAGCTGCCGCCCAAGGCCCTGCCGCGTCTGGCCGCCAGTTTCGCCCAGACCATCGCCGAAGAACTGAAGAAGATGCAGTTCGCCGCCGCCGACGCCGAGGCGGTGGTGTACGCGTCGCCGCGCCGCCTGGCGGTGCAGCTGTCCGGCGTGCTCGCCGTGCAGCCGGAACAACGCATCACCCGCCAGGGCCCGGCCGCCGCCGCCGGCATGAAGGACGGTCAGCCGACGCCGGCCTTGGCCGGCTTCGCCCGCTCCTGCGGCGTGGGCGTGTCCGAACTCTCCATCGTCAGAAACGGCAAGCAGGATGTCTACGCCTATTCCAGCACCAAGCCGGGCGAGGCGCTGTCCGCGCAGCTGGCCGACGTGGTGTCGCTGGCGCTGAAGAAGCTGCCGGTGCCCAAACTGATGCGCTGGGGCGATTCCGACGTGCAGTTCGTCCGTCCGGTGCACGGCCTGATCATGCTGCACGGCGACAAGGTGATTGAAGGCGAGGTGCTGGGCCTGAAGAGCGGCAGCGCCACCCGCGGCCACCGCTTCCTGTCGCAGGGCGACGTAGCCATCGCCAACGCCGATGGCTACGCCCGCGCGATGCACGAGCAGGGCAAGGTGATCGCCAGCTTCGACGCGCGCCGCGAGCTGATCCGCCACAAGCTGGCCGAGGCCGCCGCCAAGCTCGGCGCCACCATCGCCGCGCCGGATGAGCTGTTCGACGAAGTGACCGCGCTGGTGGAGTGGCCGGTGGTGCTGGAGGCCGGCTTCGAGGCCGAGTTCCTGCAAGTGCCGCAGGAATGCCTGATCCTGACCATGCAGCAGAACCAGAAGTACTTCCCGCTGCTGGACAAGAACGGCAAGCTGATGAACCGATTCCTGCTGGTGTCCAACGTCGATCCGCAGGATCCGTCCTTCGTCGTCGGCGGCAACGAGCGCGTGCTGCGCGCCCGCCTGTCCGACGCCAAGTTCTTCTTCGAGCAAGACAAGAAGCACCGCCTGGACAGCCGCCTGCCGCGCCTGGCCAATGTGGTTTACCACAACAAGATCGGCTCGCTGCTGGAGCGCGTCGAGCGCCTGCAGAGCATCGCCGGCGCCATCGCCCATGAGCTGGGCGCCGACGCCGCGCTGGCCGCCCGCGCCGCGTATCTGGCCAAGGCAGACCTGGTGACCGACATGGTCGGCGAGTTCCCGGAACTGCAGGGCATCATGGGCATGTACTACGCCCATCACGACGGCGAGCACGCCGAAGTGGCCGCCGCCATCGAGGGCCATTACCACCCGCGCTTCGCCGGCGACACGTTGCCGGAAGGCAAGATCGCCACCGCGGCGGCGCTGGCCGACAAGCTGGAAGCCATCGTCGGCATCTGGGGCATCGGCCTGATCCCGACCGGCGACAAGGACCCGTTCGCGCTGCGCCGCGCCGCGCTGGGCGTGGTGCGGATGGCGCTGGAAGCCGATCTGGACCTGAAGCGCCTGCTGGCGGTCGTCGTCGAGGCCTTCCCCGCCGGCAAGCTGTCCGCCAACGTCGCCGAGGAAGTGTTCGGCTTCATGATGGATCGCCTGAAGAACTTCCTGGCCGCCGATTACAAGGGCGACGAGATCGACGCCGTGCTGGCGCTCTCGCCCAGCCGCCTGAACGAAGTGCGCGCGGTGCTGGCCGCCGTGGCCGCGTTCAAGTCGCTGCCGGAAGCCGCCGCGCTGGCCGCCGCCAACAAGCGCGTCAACAACATCCTGAAGAAGGCCGAGGGCGAAATCGGCGCGGTGGACGCCGCGTTGCTGCAGGAAGCCGCCGAACAGGCCTTGTACGCCGCGGTGCGGGAGCTGGCGCCGGCGGTGGAGGCCAAGTTCGCCGCCCACGACTTCGCCGGGGCGCTGTCGCAGCTGGCCAGCCTGAAGGCGCCGGTGGACGCGTTCTTCGACGGCGTGATGGTGATGGCCGAGGACGCCAAGGTGCGCGCCAACCGCGTAGCGCTGCTGGCCAGCCTGGCCGCGCTGTTCAACCGCGTGGCCGATATTTCGCTGCTGGCGGAGTAAGCGGCAGGCAGACGCATGGATGGGAGGAGGCCGCGGCGACGCGGCCGGCCTCCCGTTTTGACAAGATGGCTGGGTGAAAGGATTATCGGGTGAAGCTAGTCATTCTGGACCGCGACGGCGTGATCAACGAGGATCGCGACGATTTCGTGAAGAACACCATCGAATGGGTGCCGCTGGCGCACAGCCTGGAGGCGATCGCCAACCTGACCCAGTCCGGCTGGCGCGTGGTGGTGGCGACCAACCAGTCCGGCATCGCCCGCGGCCTGTTCGACATGCACGCGCTGAACGCGATGCACGAGAAGATGCACCGGCTGGTCGGCCAGGCCGGCGGCCGCATCGACGCGGTGGTGTTCTGTCCGCACGGGCCGGACCACGGCTGCGAGTGCCGCAAGCCGCTGCCCGGCATGGTGCTGGAGATCGCCGAGCGCTTCAACGTCAAGCTGGAAGGGCTGCCGATGATAGGCGACAGCCTGCGCGACCTGGAATCCATCGCCGCCGTCGGCGGCCAGCCCATCCTGGTGAAGACCGGCAAGGGCGCCAAGACGCTGGCCAAGGGCGGCCTGCCGGAAAGCACGCTGGTGTTCAACGACCTGTACGATGCCGCCGAGCATCTGATCAACCATCATTGAGGCAGAGACTGAAAGCATGATTGGTTTGTGGATACGCAACTTGCTGTACTGGGTGGTGCTGATTATCGCCACGCCGGTGTTTTTCCTGCTGCTGATGCTGGCCGCGCCGCTGCCGCGCCGCAGCCGCCACGTGTTCGGCGTGAGCTGGGCGATGACCCTGTTCTGGATGCTGGAGCATGTGATCGGCCTGAAATACAAGGTGATCGGCGCGGAGAATATTCCGTCGGTGCCGTCGGTGATCACTTCCAAGCACCAGTCCGGCTGGGAAACGCTGGCGCTGCAGAAAATCTTCCCGTGGCAAGTGTATGTGGCCAAGCGCGAGCTGACCTGGATTCCGGTCTTCGGCTGGGGCCTGGTGCTGATGAACCCCATCATCATCAACCGCTCCGACCGCGCCCGCGCCAACCAGCGCCTGCTGGACCAGGGCCTGGAGCGCAAGCGCCACGGTTTCTGGATCACCGTGTTTCCGGAGGGCACCCGCACCAAGCCAGGCGTGGGCGGCAAGTACAAGCTGGGCGCCGCGCGCATGGCCAAGCAGTTCGACATGCCGATGGTGCCGGTGGCGCATAACGCCGGCGAGTTCTGGCCGCGCAACGCCTTCCTGAAATATCCGGGCGAGGTCACGGTGGTGATCGGCCCCGCCATCCATCCAGACGAAGAGACCGGCCCCGAGGCGATGATGGCCGAGGCCGAGGCCTGGATCGAGGCCCGCCAACGCGAAATCGGCGGCGTCGGCCCCTTCGCCCATCCCGATGAAAAACGCCAGCGTCTGGCACCGCCTGCCTCTGCCTGACGGCGAGGTGCCTGTGCTGTTGACGCGCCGAGCGCGCCAGAGCATAGGCATCAAGGTCAGCGGCGGAGTGGTGGAACTGATCGCCGCGCCGGGTGTCAGTCAACAGCGCTTGCATCAAGTGCTGCAGCAGCGCTACGACTGGATCGTCGGCCACGTGTTGCGCCAGCGCAGCCATCTGGCGGCCGGCGAGCAGCTGAGCAGTCTGGCGCTGCTGGGCGAGCTGTTGGCTATCAGGCTGACAGGCGGCGCGCGCAAGGCGGCGCGGCGCGAGGGCGGCGAGTTGCTGGTAGCGGGCGTCGCCGACGGCGACGCTGCCGCGCTGAAAGCCGTTCTGGCCAAATTCCTGAAACGCGAGGCGGCGATGCTGTTTCCCGGCCGTCTTTCCCTGCTGGCCGCGCATTGCCGCCGCAAGCCGGGCTCGCTGCAGCTGTCGTCTGCGCGCACCCGCTGGGGCAGTTGCAGCGCCGATGGCCGCATCCGCCTGAACTGGCGGCTGGCGCAGGCGCCGCTGGCGGTGGTCGATTACGTGACCGCCCACGAGCTGGCCCATCTCGAACACATGAATCACTCGCCGGCGTTCTGGGCCGAGACCGAGCGTCTCTGTCCGGGCTGGCGCGATGCCCGCCGCTGGCTGCGCCAGCACGGCGGCGGCTTGTTTGTCTTAGACTGATCTTTAAAAGGAAAACGCCATGAGAATGCTCCATACCATGCTGCGCGTCGGCAACCTCGATCGCTCGATCGCCTTCTACCAGGAAGTGCTGGGCATGAAGCTGCTGCGCCGCAACGACTTTCCGGATGGGCGTTTCACGCTGGCCTTCGTCGGCTACGGCGACGAAGCCGCCCACACCGTGCTGGAGCTGACCCACAACTGGGACACCGAATCCTACGACCTGGGCAGCGGCTACGGCCACATCGCCATCGAGGTGGAAGACGCCTACGCCGCCTGTGACATGGCGCGCGCCAAGGGCGGCAAGGTGACGCGCGAAGCCGGCCCGATGAAGCACGGCACCACCGTGATCGCCTTCATCGAGGATCCGGACGGCTACAAGATCGAGTTCATCCAGAAAGGCAGCCGCTAAACGCTGCCGGCGGGATGCCCGGTGCGGGCATCTTGCCGAATTCGCCGGCCGTTTCGACGCGGCCGGCTGCGGGCGGGAGGGGCCGCCCGGGCGGACCGGCACCCGGAAGCCGGTCCGCTTCCAATAACAACCGGGAATGTTCCGGCAGCCGCGGCTGCGTTTTGGCATCACGGGCACCTGCTCGTTCGGGAAGGACTGATGAATAAAAAACTGATTGCACTGGCGGGAGGGCTGCTGCTCCCCGCGCTAGCCGGCGCCGCCGATCTGGACGGCGCCACGCTTGGCTTGGGCTGGGGCGTGCCGTTCGCCGGCATCCTGCTGTCCATCGCGCTGTTTCCCATGCTGGCTCCCGGCATCTGGCACCACCATTTCGGCAAGATCACCGCGGTCTGGACCGCGCTGTTCCTGCTGCCTTTTGCCGCCGCCTTCGGGCTGGGGCACACCGGCGCGTTGGTGCTGCACGCGCTGTTCACCGAATACATCCCCTTCATCGTGCTGCTGTTCGCGCTGTACACGGTGTCGGGCGGCATCCTGGTCTGGGGCTCGCTGCACGCGTCGCCCCGGCTGAACACCACCATCCTGGCCATAGGCACCGCGCTGGCGTCCATCATGGGCACCACCGGCGCGGCGATGCTGCTGATCCGGCCGCTGCTGCGCGCCAACGAGGGCCGCAAGCGCAATGTGCACGTGGTGGTGTTCTTCATTTTCCTGGTGGCCAACGTCGGCGGCGGCCTGACGCCGCTGGGCGATCCGCCGCTGTTCCTGGGCTTCCTCAAGGGCGTGACCTTCGGCTGGACCTTCCAGCACATGCTGATGCCGGTGCTGCTGCTGTCGGCGCTGCTGCTGATCATCTTCTACTTCCTGGATCGCCACATGTTCGCCAAAGAGGCGGAGGAGGGCACGCTCAAGCCGGTGGACACCAGCCACGACAAGCCATTGAAGCTGCACGGCAAGCGCAACTTCTGGCTGCTGGGCGGCGTGGTGGGCGCGGTGCTGATGTCCGGGCTGTGGAAGCCCGGCATCGCTTTCGAGCTGCCAGGCGTCCATCTGGAGCTGCAGAACCTTCTGCGCGACCTGGCCCTGCTGCTGCTGGCCTTCGTTTCGCTGTGGATCACGCCCAAGCAGGTGCGCGCCGGCAACGAGTTCAACTGGCTGCCCATCCTGGAGGTGGGCAAGCTGTTTGCCGGCATCTTCATCACCATCGCGCCGGTGATCGCCATCCTGCGCGCCGGCGACCACGGCGCGCTGGCCGGCCTGGTGCAGACGGTGTCGGGTTCGGACGGCAAGCCGCTGGACGGCATGTATTTCTGGATGACCGGCATCCTGTCCAGCTTCCTGGACAACGCGCCGACCTATCTGGTGTTCTTCAATCTGGCGTCAGGCGACGCCGCCGAGCTGATGGGGCCGTTCGCCAGCACCTTGCTGGCCATCTCGATGGGCGCGGTGTTCATGGGGGCGATGACCTATATCGGCAACGCGCCCAACTTCATGGTCAAGGCCATCGCCGAGCACCGCCACGTCAAAATGCCGGGTTTCTTCGGCTACATGCTGTGGTCGGGCGCGGTGCTGCTGCCGTGCTTCCTGCTGCTGACGCTGGTGTTCTTCCACTTTTGATGCCGCCTCTGCCGCAAGGAAAAAGCCCATCGCGCATGCGATGGGCTTTTTTTGTCGGAGAGGATCGGGGTCAGGCTTCGGCGGCTGCCGGCTTCAAACCGGCTTGCGGCGCCGGTCGGCCCAGCAGCGCTTTCCAGCGGCGGACGGCGGAGATCAGGATCACTAGTCCCAGCGCCAGCATTACGATGGATATGCCGGCGTTGAACACGTTATAGCCTTTGGCGGCAGGGTTCAGGTAGACGTTCTTCACCATCCAGTAGCCGGCGTAGTTGACCGTCACGTACAGGTAGGCGAGCGGCACCAGGCAGGTCAGCATGTAGCTGCGCTTGTGAGACAGGCGCAGGATGATGGTGGCGCCGATGATCAGGCCGATGGAGGCCATCAGCTGGTTGGACACGCCGAACAGCGCCCATACCGAATTGATGTCGCCGGAGTTCAGCAGGTAGCCCCACATCGCGCAGGCGACTACGGAAGCGCCGATCGCGCCAGGCATCCAGTCGGTGCGCTTCAGCGGCGCCCACAGGTCGCCGACGAAGTCCTGGATCAGATAGCGGGCGACGCGGGTGCCGGAATCGATGGCGGTGAGGATGAACACCGCTTCGAACATCACCATGAACTGGAAGAAGTAGGATGCCAGATGGCTGAACCAGGGGATGCGGGTGAAGATGTCCGCCATGCCCACCGCCAGCGTCACCGCGCCGCCGGTGCGGCCGTACAGGTCCAGGCCTATCTCCTGCGACAGCTTGGGCAGATTGACCACGTCCATGCCCAGGGTCTGGAACACGGCCGGCGCGGAGTTGATGGCGAAGTAATCGGCCGGGTGCAAGGCGGTGGCGGCGATCAGCGCCATCACGCCCACCACGCATTCGGCCAGCATGGCGCCGAAGCCCACCGGCAGGATGTCGCTCCACTTGTCGATCTGCTTGGGCGTGGTGCCGGAGCCGATGAAGGCATGGAAGCCGGAAATCGCGCCGCAGGCGATGGTGATGGAGATGAAGGGCCATACCGGGCCGGACAACACCGGGCCGCCGCCGTGGATGAATTGGGTCACCGCCGGGAACTGGATTTGCGGGTTGATGAACACCACGCCGACCACCAGGAGGCCGAACACGCCGATTTTCATGAAGCTGGACAGGCAGGCGCGCGGGGTCAGCAGCATCCATACCGGCAGCGCGGTGGCGAAGAAGGCGTAGATCGGCAGCAGCAGAGACACGGTGGACGCCTTCAGCGACAGCCATTCGCCCAGCGCGGTGTGCTGGATGTAAGGGCCGGCGAACACGCAGGCCATGATGGCGGCGATGCCGACGTAGCTGGCGTTTTTCATGCTGCCGGTCATGCGTTCCCACAGGCCGACGCCGATGGCGATGGGGATGGTCATGAACACGGCGAAGGCGCCCCACGGGTTGCGTTCCAGCGCGTGCACCACCACCATGGACAGGCCGGCCATGGTGATGGTGATGATGAACAGCATGGCCAGGCCGGTGCACCAGCCGGCTACCGGGCCGAGCTCGGCCTTGGCGACTTCGGACAGCGACTTGCCGTGGTGCTTCATCGACGCGAACAGCACCACGGTGTCGTGCACCGCGCCGCCGATCACACAGCCTATCAGCAGCCAGATCATGCTGGGCAGATAGCCGTACTGGGCGGCCAGCACCGGGCCCACCAACGGGCCGGCGGCGGCGATGGCGGCGAAGTGGCCGCCGAAGGCCACCCACTTGCTGGTGGGCACGTAGTCCTTGCCGTCCTTCAGTTCGTGGGAAGGGGTGACGGCGCTATCGTCGACGCCCAGCACCTTGCGCGTGAAGAATACCCCGTACAGGCGGTAGCAGATCGCAAGTATGCACAGGGTGCCGATCACAAAACTCAATGCGTGATCCATGATGGAGGCTCCGGTGAAATCGTGGCTCCACCTTACGCTTCAAAAGGAGCGGGCCGACGCGGGAAATGGGCGAGCGGCAGCCTGGCGTCGCGAGCGGCGGCGTGGCGGGGGCGAGCGGCGGCGGCCACGACCCCATGAGCAGCGGAAAGAGCCAACCGCGAAGAGTCCCTGGGCCAAAACGAGCCGGCGCGGGCAGCGCAAGTTGCGGGACAAAGAGCGGGTCCGGGGGATTAGCGGTTCTGCGGCTGCCAGTCCTGATAGGGCAGGTGCACCCTGGCGTAGGCTTTTTGCAGCTCGCCGCTGGCGCGCGCGGCCTTGATGGCGCGGCTGATCGCTTGGTTGACGAAGTCGCCGCGGCGATTGCAGGACATGAACAGCACGTCGGGAAAGTCGTCGAAATGCTCGCGATGGATGTGGCTGAGCTTGTGCTTGCGCACTAGGTAGTCGGCTTCTTCTTGCGCCCACAGCACGGCGTCGACGCGGCCCAGATTAAGCTGTTTCAGCGACAGCTCCAGATTGACCACGCTTTTGCTGGGGAAGCCCCAGTTCACCGGCGGCGCCTCCACCGAATAACGGGCGAGGTTGGCGGTGCGAAGGATGTCGATCTTGCGCAGCGGCTTGGCCTGGTTGGAGTAGAGCACGAAAGTGACCTTGCCCATCATTTCGTGGGAGAACTGGTAGGGCGTGGCGCCGTCGGCGTTGTCGCGCACCTTCATGATGGGGAAGCGGAAATCGGCGCCGCGGGCATCGGTATCCAGGTAGACGCGCTTGACCGGCTTGATCTCGAAGCTGATCTTGCCTTCCGGATAATGGCGGGCGATGGTCTTGAGCAGTTCGGCGAAGGGGCCGGATTCGTTGCTTTCCAGTACCTGGGGCAGAAACACCGCGATGCCGTGCAGATCGGGCGCGTCCACCGGGGACGAGGGCTCGGGCGTGGTGGTGCCGTTGCAGGCGAGGGCCTGGGCGGCGCATAGGGCCAGCGGCAGGCAAAGCGTTTTCGGCGCGTATATGGCCATCCCCTTGCATCCATCCTTTTCGTCTTGCGCCTTGTTATGAGGCGGCGCTTGCTGATTTGGGTGTAGCACAGGGGGAGGATGGCGTCAGCCGGGAATGCCCAGCGCCTCCTTCAGCGGCTTGAGGAAGCGCCGGCTGACCGGCAGCGAGCGGCCGGCATGGGTGACAATGTCGGCCATGCCGTTTTCACCCAGGCGAATCTCATGGATCGCGCGCAGGTTGACCAGATGCTGGCGGTGGCAGCGGAACAGCGCGCTGCGCTCCTCGAAGGTGCGCAGCGTCAGCTCGGTGAAGTGTTCACGCCCGTCGCCGGCCTGGACAAACACGCCGCTGACGCGCGAGGACACGAATTCCACTTCGGCGAGCGGCAACAGCATGATGCGGTTGACGCCGTGACAGGGCACCACTTCCAGCGGGGGCAGGCAGCGCAAGATGTCCAGCGCCTGCGGCGCGGTTTCCCGCTTCAGCCTGGCCAGCGTCTTGGCCAGGCGTTGCGGGTCCACCGGCTTGAGCAAGTAATCGAACGCGTGTTCTTCGAAGGCCTGAATCGCGAAGTCGTCGAAGGCGGTGACGAAGACCACGCGCGGCATCTTGTCCGGGTCCAGCATCGCCAGCATTTCCAGGCCGCTGATCCGCGGCATTCTGATGTCCAGGAACACCACGTCTGGTTGCTGGCGGTGGATGAAGGCGATGGCCTCGATCGCGTTGCCGCATTCCCCGACGACGTCGCAATCGCTGTGTCCGGCCAGCATCTGGCGCAATTCGTCGCGTGCTAGCGGCTCGTCGTCGACCAGCAGGGTTTTCAGCATGGCGTTTCTCCGGGCGCGGGGCAGGGCACGCTGAGCGTGACGCGGGTGTAGGCCTCTGGTTTGCATTCCACCGACAGGCCGTAATCCGGTCCGTGGCGGGCGCGGATGCGGCGGTCCACCAGCGCCATGCCCAATCCGTCGCCGGGGCCGGCCGGCGCGTACAGGCCTGCGTTGTCTTCCACCGTCACGCAAAGCCTACCGTCCGCGCAGCGCGCGCCGATGCGGATTCGGCCGGCTTCCAGCAATTGAGAGGTGCCGTGCTTGATCGCGTTTTCCACGATGGGCTGAAGCGAGAACGCCGGCAGCCGCGCCAGGCGGGCAGCCTCATCCAGCGCGATCTCCACGTTCAGCCTGCCGGCGAAGCGCGCTTCCTCGATGCGCAGGTAGGCGCTGACGTGTTCGATCTCGTCTTCCAGCGTCGCGGCCTCTTCAGAGCGCTTCAGGTTCTTGCGAAAGAAGGTGGACAGGTATTGAACCAGTTGCCGGGCGTGCTCCGGGTTGCGCCGTATCACGGCTGACAGCGTGTTCAGCGCGTTGAACAGGAAGTGAGGATTCACTTGGGCATGCAGCAACTTGATCTCGGTTTGCGCCAAGAGCTGCTTCTGCCTGTCGTACTGGCCTTGCAGTATCTGGGTGGACAGCAGCCGGGCGATGCCTTCTCCCAGCGTCAGGTTGATACGGGAGAACAGCTTGTTGCGCGGCTCGTACAACTTGATGGTGCCGATCACCCGCTCGTCCTCGCCGCGCAGCGGAATCACCAGCGAGGACGCCAGCCGGCACTGGGCGCTGATGGAGCAGCGGTAGGGCGTCTCGTTGCCGTCGGCGTACACCACCTCGTTGCGCTCGATCGCGCGATGGGTGTGCGGCGAGGTGATGGCCGTGCCGGGCAGGTGGTGGCCGGCGCCTATGCCGATGAAGGCCAGCAGCCGCTCGCGATCGGTGATGGCCACCGCGCCGACGCCCAGTTCCTCGTACAGGATGCGGGCCACCGTCATGCTGTTTTCCGGGTCGAATCCCTGTCGCAGCACGCCTTCGGCTCGGGCGGCGATCTGCAGGGCCTTGCCGGAGAAGGCGGTGGAGTATTTTTCCGCCAGCACCCGGCGATCCAGCAGGATGCGCATGAACATCGCCGCGCCCAGCGTGTTGGCCGCCATCATCGGCAGCGCGATGCTGGCCACCAGACGCTCGGCCGCATCGGAAGGGCGCACCAGCGCCAGAAGGATCAGCATCTGTCCGATCTCGGCGACGCAGGCCACCGCCGCCACGACCAGAGGATCGAACAACCGCGCGCGCAGGCCGCGGCGCACCAGATACAGATGCGCCAGGCCGCCCAGCAGGCCCTCCATCATCGTCGACACCATGCAGGCGCCAGCGGTGAGCCCCCCCAGCGAATAGCGATGCAGGCCGCCGGTGAAGCCCACCGCCAGCCCCACCCAAGGGCCGCCCAGCATGCCGCCCAGCACCGCGCCGATGGCGCGGGTATTGGCGATGGAATCCTGGATGTGCAGACCGAAATAGGTGCCCATGATGCAAAACATCGAAAACACCAGATAGCAGACCAGCTTGTGAGGCAGTTGCAGCGTGATCTGGGTCAGCGGGATGAACAGCGGCGTCTTGGACAGCAGATAGGCGATCACCAGGTAAACGCACATCTGCTGCAGCAACGACAGCACCAGGGTCAGTTCTACGAGCATTCGGCGGCGTGGATGGTTTGCATGAAGACAGTTTAATGGCTGTATCGCCGCCGCGGCCTTGTCCTGGCGCAAGAGCGGACGGCGCCTGCGGCGCGTCGAGGCGGGCGGGGAGGCCGGCTCGCGGTGTCGGGGCGGGCAGCTTTCCGGTATCCTTGCGGTTTCGTTGTTTTTAGCTGCGTTGAACGATATGCACATCCACATCCTGGGTATCTGCGGTACCTTCATGGGCGGCATCGCCGCCATCGCCAAACAGGCCGGCCACAAGGTGACCGGCTGCGACGCCAACGTCTATCCGCCGATGAGCACCCAGCTGGAGGCGATGGGCATCGAACTGGTGCAAGGCTTCGGCGCGGAGCAGGCGGATCTGAACCCGGACGTGTACGTGATCGGCAACGTGGTGACGCGCGGCAAGCCGCTGATGGAGGAAATCCTCAACCGCGGCCTGCCGTACATCTCCGGCCCGCAGTGGCTGGCCGAGAGCGTGCTGCAGGGCAAGTGGGTGTTGGCGGTGGCCGGCACCCACGGCAAGACCACCACCAGCTCGATGCTGGCGTGGATCCTGGAAGACGCCGGCCTGGCGCCGGGCTTCCTGATCGGCGGCATTCCAGAGAACTTCGGCGTGTCGGCGCGGCTGCCGGGCCGGCCGGCGCTGGACCCGGACAGCGTCAGCCCCTTTTTCGTGATCGAGGCTGACGAGTACGACACAGCCTTCTTCGACAAGCGCTCCAAATTCGTCCACTACCGGCCGCGCACCGCCATCCTGAACAATCTGGAGTTCGACCACGCCGACATCTTCGCCGACCTGGCCGCGATCGAAACCCAGTTCCACCATCTGGTGCGCACCATTCCCGGCGACGGCCGCATCGTCAGCAACGGCCGCGAGGCCAATCTCGACCGCGTGCTGGACCGCGGCTGCTGGACCCCGGTGGAGCGCTTCGGCGCGGACGCCGGCTGGCAGCTGGGCGCGCTGCATGAGGATGGCGGCTTCGACGTGCTGTTGAACGGCGAGGCGCAGGGCACGGTGCGTTGGGCGCTGATGGGCGAGCACAACCGCCTGAACGCGATCGCCGCCATCGCCGCCGCCCGCCACGCCGGCGTGGCGGTGAAAGACGCCATAGCCGCGCTGTCCCGCTTCGCCAATGTCAAGCGCCGGATGGAAGTGAAGGGAACGGCGAACGGCGTCACGGTGTATGACGATTTCGCCCACCATCCGACCGCCATCGCCACCACGCTGGAGGGGCTGCGCCGCAAGGTAGGCGGCGCGCGCATCCTGGCGGTGCTGGAGCCGCGCTCCAACACCATGAAGCTGGGCACGATGAAGGACGCGTTGCCGGGCTCGCTGGAATTGGCTGACAGAGTGTTCTGCTCGGCGGCGGGGCTGAACTGGAATCCGGGCGAGGCGCTGCAAGTCATGGGCGCCAAGGCGCAGACCTTCGGCGATTTCGACGAGCTGATCGACGCCATCGTCGCCGAGGCCAAACCGGGCGACCATGTGCTGGTGATGAGCAACGGCGGCTTCGGCGGCATCCACCAGAAGCTGCTGGACAGGCTGGCCTGAGCCGCCGAGCGGAGAATGCCGCAAGCGCGGTTCCCGGCTCCGGGCGCTAGATTAAGCGCCTGTGTCGGCTTGCGGGATCAGGGCAGTTCGATGATGTAATTGGCGCCGCCCGCGCGGGCTTTGGCCAAAGCATCCTCCAGCCGTTCCAGCATCGGCGCGGGGCTGGTTTCCTCCGGCCGCAGCGTGCTGATGCCGATGCAGGCGGCCGCCTGGTTTTCGGCGCCTTGGTACAGGAAGGTGAGCTGGCGCAGCGACTTGATCAGGCGCCGTCCCATCTCATGGGCGCCGCTGATCGGCGTCTGCGGCAGCAGGATGACGAAGGTGTTGGCGCTGCGGCGCGCCACCAGGTCGCTGTCGCGGCTGCTTTGCAGGCACAGGCTGCCCGCCAGCCGGATCAGATGGCTGTAGGCGGAGCCGTCATCCTCGCGCGGCACCATCTCGGGAATGTTGACCAGCTCCAGCGCCAGGCTGGACAGATTGCCGCCGTAACGCTTGGCGCGGCTGGTTTCGGCGTGGGCGCTGGACATCAGCCTGTGCATGCCCACCACGCCGGTCAGTTTGTCTTCGTCTTCGCTCTGCCGGCCTTCTTCCTTCAGCGTCTTGACGATGCTGAGCGAGCGCTCCACCAGCTGGCGCTCGAAATCCAGCAGCTGCCCCAGCACCTTGGCCTCGGTGCGGTCGGAGAAACTGACCACCAGCAGCGGCACCTGGTCCAGCAGGATGCGCCGCGCCGACAACTGGACGTCGAACATCCGTCCGGTGCCGGTGCTCAACTGCATGCCGCGGTTGTAGATCATGTTGTTGCCGGCCAGCTCGCGGCAGATGTTGTAGGCCTCGGTCTTGTCCGGCAGGAAGTCGTAGACCGAAGACTTGAGCAGCTCGCTTTGGGGGCTGGCGAGCAGGATGCAGGCCAGCTGGTTGGCGCAGTAGATGCGGCCATCCTCGGGCGAGGCCAGCAGCAGGCTGCCTTGCACCGTGTCTATCAATGGCTGGAATGCCTGCAATGTAACCATCTCTCCGTCTCCCGTGGCTGCCGAAGGTAATGACGCGGCTCGGGCACCTGGGGGAGGCGTCGCAGCACACTACGTTCTTCTACTTAGTTTATTCATAGTTTTCGCCATTTTCACGTTGTTTGATGAAGATTAACTGCTTAATTTTCAATTAGATATCTGTTTTCCAGGCTGGGCGGGCTTTTCGCCGAGATAGGGCGGAGTCGGCGGCGCATCGTTTCGCGCGCATGGGAGAACCGGTCGGCCAGTCCGGCCTGGCAAGCGGCTGAACCATGAAAAAGCGCGCCCTCGGGCGCGCTTTTCGCATGAAGATGGCGGCTTCCTTATTGCCACAGCTGACAGTATTCGGTGTTCGCTTCGTAGTTGTCGCTGACCGTGCCGTCGTTGTAGATCTTCTTCACCCAGCCGTTGGGCTGCCGGCTGGTCGGCTGCGCGCCGCAGTTGGGGTGCACCCAGTGGATGCCGACGCCGCTGGTGTACAGCTGGCCGCACAGCTGCAGGCGGTCGCCCTGCTGGATGGTGTTCAGCGGAGAGGGGACGTCTTCGCCGGCGTAGTCGTAGCCGTAGGCGTAGACATTGTCCATCGCCACGTCGTAGGTGCGGCCGTCCTGGTCGGCGCGCAGGCGGACGTGGGTGTGCGACAGCTCGACGCCGTTGAGCGACTGGCCGGAGGCGAAAGTCGGTCCGCTCACCACAGTGCCGGTCAGGTAGCTGCCGGCGGCGGCGCGGCAGTCGGATTTGGCGTCCGCCAGCGCGGCGAAGGAAACGCCCAGCAGGCAGGCGGCCAAAGCAAGTTTCTTCATTTCATGACCCTTGTAGTTTTAATGACATTGTTTTAATGCGAGAGTCATTCTAGTGATGATGAATAAGGCTTATGTTTCAATTGCAATAAAAGTGATGTGTTTGTTTTGCAATGGTGAAGAAAGTGTTAAGCGGTCGGATTGGCGCAGGCGGAGGCTGGTGGCAACGCGGAAATCGAGCGGTTTCGCGCTGCCGGAGGCGGATCCCTGGCGGGATTGCCGCATATGCGGAATGTCATGTAAACGACTATTTACACTGGCATGAATTAGAGACTGCTCGCAATCGTGTTACATTCTGAAACGCATCTTCAAGATGCATCGCGAGGACTGGCAGGCTCCACCACCCCGGGGCGCCAGTAGCAACCGTTCAACAGACGGCTTCCTCCCCCGGTTCCGCCGCGCAGGCGGACGTGGTCCGCGCAGCGGCCGCGACGCGCGCGACGGACATCTCGACTCCGCGGCTTGCCGCATAGGCAGGCGCGGACGTTCGGCGACGCCGCGGCATCGCGCGCTTCCCGTGCACGTTAGACCGGCTCCGTTTCGGCGGGGCGATTGCGCGTGCCCGAGCGCGCGTGGCGGCACACATAAAACCTATTACACGACAAAGATTTACAGGACATGGCTAGATCTCAATGGGGCTCGCGCCTCGGTTTCATTCTCGCGGCAGCCGGCTCGGCCATCGGGCTGGGCGCCATCTGGAAGTTCCCCTACGTCGCCGCCACCAACGGCGGCGGCGCGTTTTTGTTCATTTATCTCGGCATCTGCCTGACGTTGGGCCTGGCGCTGATGGTGTCGGAGATGGCGTTGGGACGCGCCGCCAGCGCCGGCGCCGTCGGCGCCTTCCGCAAGCTGGCCGGCGGCTTCTGGCCGGTGATCGGCTATATGGGCGTGCTGGTGTGCTTCCTCATTCTGTCGTTCTACAGCGTGGTGGGCGGCTGGACCGTCGCCTATATCGTCAAGTCGCTGCAGGGCAGCATCATGACTTCCGATCCCAAGGCGCTGGGCGCCATTTTCACCGGCTTCATCAGCGACCCGGTGCAGCCGGTGCTCTACCACGGCGGCTTCGCGCTGCTGACGCTGGCAGTGGTGGTCGGCGGCGTGCAGAAGGGCATCGAGGCGCTGTCCAAGTTTTTGATGCCGGCGTTGTTCGTGCTGATGCTGGTGTTGATCGCGCGCGGCCTGACGTTGCCGGGCGCGCTGGAGGGCGTCAGCTACTTCGTCGCGCCGGACTTCTCCAAGGTGAGCGCGGCGATGCTGGTGGACGCGCTGGGCCTGGCCTTCTTCTCGTTGTCGCTGGGCCTGGGCATCATGATCACCTACGGCTCCTACGTCGGCCGCGAATCCAAGCTGGTGAGCTCGGCGCTGTGGGTGATCGCGCTGACGGTGGCCACCTGCTTCCTGGCCGGCCTGATGGTGCTGCCGGCGGTGTTCGCCTTCGGCTTCGATCCGTCCGCCGGCCCCGGCCTCACCTTCATCACCATGCCGGCGGTGTTCGCCCACCTGCCGCTGGGGCAGCTGTTCGCGGTGATGTTCTTCTGCCTGCTGTTGCTGGCGGCGCTGACATCTTCCGTTTCGCTGCTGGAAGTGGTGACCAGCTTCGCGATCGACGAGCTGCGCCTGTCGCGCCGCGCCTCCGCCATCCTGATGGCCGCCGGCACCTTCCTGCTGGGCATCCCGGCCTCGCTGTCGCTGGGCGTGTGGGGCGATTATCAGCTGGGCGGCATGAATTTCTTCGACCTGCTGGACTTCGTCACCTCCAAACTGCTGATGCCGGCCGGCGAATTGCTGCTGGCGCTGTTCGTCGGCTGGAAAGCCTGGCCGGTGGTGAAGGCCGAGCTGTCGTCGGGCCGCTCCCCGCGGGCGATGCAGTGCATGCGCGGCTTCTGCATGGCGCTGGCGCCTTTGCTGATAGGCTGGATCATGCTGGCCGGCATCTGACGCCGGCATGAGAAGACGGGGAGCGATGGCTCCCCGTTTTGCTATGGTTCAGACAGTACGGATGGCCTGGAGAGACGATGTCTGGATGGCGAGCGGCGGCGGTCTTGTTGGGCGCGTTGCAGGCGGGGGGCGCGCAAGCGGAAACCCTGCGCATGCTGTTGACGCAGATTCCCGGCGTCATCGAGCTGGCGCCGGACGGCGCGTCCATGCGGGGCACCGGCGTCGACCTGATGAAGGAAGTGGGGCGCCGGGCTAGCGTGGAGTTGCGCTTCGAGGCCTATCCCCAGGCGCGCGCCCGCCTGCTGGTGGAACAGCAGGCCGACGCCTGCTTTCCCGTTGGGCGCTTGCCCGAATTGCAGGCGAAGTACAAATGGACCGCGCCGCTGTTGCACATGCGCCTGGTGTTGCTGGCCAGGGCGGACGACGGCCGTCAGCTGAGCGGCTTGGAACAGGCTCAGTCGCTGAGGGTGGGGGCGATGCGCGGCACCATGGCGGCGGCGCGGCTGAAAGAGCGGGGCCTGGCGGTGGAGGAGAGCGCCGATTATCTGAGCGGGCTGGAGAAGCTGCGGCTGGGCAGGCTGGACCTGTGGGCGATGCTGGATGTCGGCATTTCGTCGCTGGCCAAGCGTCTGGACATGCCGCCGCCCAGGGTGGCCTGGGTGATGGATACGCTGGACGTATCCTTCGCCTGCAACCGGAAAGTCGACGACGCGCTGATCGCCCGGCTGGACCGCGCCATCGCTTCGATGCGCGCCGACGGCAGCATGGCCCGTTTCGATCTGCGTTGACGGCAGGCATGCCAAATGGGCCCGCGCTGGGCTACACTGCCGTCTTTGCCCGTTTGCGAGACACCGTTGAAAGCCCGTCTGACCCTGCTGGCAGGCAGCCTGCTTGTCGCCGCCTGCGCCACGCCGCCTAATCCGGCCTCCGCGCCGGCCCCCATCGTCGCGCCGGAACCGGCCTCCGCCCCCGCCGTCGACGTG
>NZ_JZJL01000024.1 GCF_000971335.1 Chromobacterium vaccinii | reverse complement strand
GCCCGCCCCCCTGACCCGTCAACACCTTTCTGCAAAGAAATTGAAAAAATCTGGTCAAAACACTGTAAGCCACTGATAACAATAGAAACGGTCTCCGCAAGCTTTCTGAACCGCTTCCGCTAGCCTGCCGGCCGCCATGAATGGATAATCTCCGGTCCCTCCTTTTCATGCAGTTTCGAACGTGAACCACAAGACCTGGATCTTCGACCTCGACGACACCCTCCACCACGCCAGCGGCGGCATCTTCGACCATATCAACAAGCTGATGACCGAATACATGATGCGCCATCTCGGCGTGGACGAGACGGAGGCCTGCGCGCTGCGCTCCCGCTACTGGGCGCAATACGGCGCCACCATGCACGGCCTGTCCACCCATCACGGCATCGACCCGCAGCAGTTCCTGATCGAAACCCACCCGGTGGAAGTACTGGAACAATGGCTGCAATTCGAAGACCGGCTGGCGGAAAACCTCAGCGTCCTTCCCGGCCGCAAGATCATCCTGTCCAACGGCCCGCAGCACTATGTGGAAGGCATTCTGCAGCGGATGCGGATTCAGCATCATTTCGAATCGGTATACGGCGTGGAACGGCTGAACTATATCCCCAAGCCCCACCTTGACGCCTTCCACACCGTGCTGGCCCGCGAAGGCCTGAATCCCGCGCATTGCATCATGGTGGAAGACTCCCTGCCCAATCTGCTGACAGCGAAGGAGCTGGGCATGACCACCATCTGGGTCAGCCGCGAGCCGCGCAAACCTGCCCACGTCGACCACCGCGTCGAGAAAATAAGCCAGCTGCTTCGGCTGCATCTGGATTAGGCCAGCGAACATATATAGAAAAAGGCCGGGAAACTTCCCGGCCTTTTTATTGGACAACGCGGATACGCTTATTTCAGCTTGATCTCGGACCACACCTTGTTCAGCTCGCGGCGATCCTTGGTGTTCAGATCATGCAGCTGCTGCAAGCGCGGCAGGTCGGTGGTGGTGGGGAAGATCGCCGGGATCTTGGTCAGCTCGGTCTTGACGAACTTGCCGGCGGCGGCGTTCGGATTGCCGTTGCCCATCTCGTTGGTCAGGCCGGCGGCATTCTTGCCGTCCAGCATGAAGTTGATGAACTTGTAGGCCAGGTCCTTGCGCGGCGCATCCTTCAACACCACGAAGTTGTCCAGCGACAGGGTATTGCCCTCCTTCTGCAGGCTGAAGTTCAGCGCGAAAGCGCGCTTGGCCTTCTTGGCGTCCTGCTGGGCCTGGAACATATCGTTGGAGTAGCCGAAGGCGACATAGATGTTGCCGACGGTCAGTTCCTTGATATAGGACTGGTTGTTGAAGGCGGCCCAGTACGGCTTGGCTTTCAGGATCACGTCGCGGGCGGCTTTCCAGTCGGCCGGATTGGTGGAGTTGGCCGGCTTGCCCAGGTACATCAGCGCGGCGGAGATCAGTTCGCGCTGCGAATCCAGCACGGTGACCTTGCCCTTGATCTTGGACAGCAGCGCCGGATCGAAGATCAGCGCCCAGCTGTTGACCTTGTCGCTCAGGCCCAGTTGCTTCAGCTTGGTCTCGTTGTAGCCGATCAGCGTGGTGGTGAACGCGTACGGGGCGGAGTACTTGTTGCCCTTGTCGAAGAAGCTGTTCAGGTAGCCCGGATTCAGGTTCTTGAAATTGGGCAGCTGGGCCTTGTCCAGCGGTTGGGCCTTGCCCTGCTTGATCAGCGCGTCGACGGCGAAGCCGGTCGGCACCACGATGTCGTAGCCCTTGGCGCCGGCGGCCAGCTTGGCCAGCAGCTCTTCGTTGTCGCCATAATAATCCTGCACCAGCTTGCACTTGCAATAGGCCTCGAAACTCTTGGCCGCGCTCTCGGACAGGTAGTTGTTCCAGTTGTACAGATGCAGCTCTTCGGCGGCGAACGCCTGGGTGGAGGCCGCCAGCGCCAGCAGCGCGAGGATCTTCTTCATTTCGTTTCCTTTGTATTGCACAGCTTGGTGGTACTACGAGTTAACCGGGAGACACCCCCTCGCATCGCCCGGATGAGGCGGCGACGGCAAGGCATTATGCTGCAACGCAAAACGCCTTGCCGCCGGATCGGCCTTTCGGCCTGGCGGCTCAGCCGTTGGCGCGCAAGGCGCTCGGCGAAACCTTGGAGGCGATGACGATCAACGCCAGCGTCAGCAGCATCAGCAAGGATGACACCGCGTTCACTTCCGGCGTCACCGCGATCTTGATCATCGAATAGATCTCCAGCGGCAGCATGCTGGCGCCGGCGCCGGCGGTGAAGAAGGTGATCACGAAGTCGTCGATCGACAGCGTGAACGCCATCAGCGCGCCGGCGATGATGCCGGGCTTGATCACCGGCAGCGTGATCAGGCGGAAGGCCTGGAACGGCGTGGCGCCCAGATCGCGCGCGGCTTCCACCAGGCTGTCGTCCATGCCCTGCATCCGCGCCCGCACCACGATGGCGACGAAGCCGATGCAGAAGGCGATGTGCGACAGCAGGATGGTGACGAAGCCCAGCTCCAGGATGCCGATCAGCTGGTTGACGATGACGAAGAAGATCACCAGCGACACTCCCATCAGCAGCTCGGGGATGGCGATCGGCGTCAGCACCAGGAAGGGCAGCAGCCTCAGCTTGTACTTATGCAGCGCGATGCCGGCCAGCGTGCCCAGAATGGTGGCGAAGAAACTGGCGATGATGCCGATCAGCAGCGAGTTGCCGGCCGCGGTCAGCATCTTCTCGTTGTGGAACAGCTTCTGGTACCACTTCAGCGTGAAGCCCACCCACTCGGCGTTCAGGCGCGAATCGTTGAACGAATACAGCACCACGATGACCAGCGGCAGGTACAGGAACAGATAGGTCAGGCCGGCCGAAGCCCACAGCCATTTGGATTGTTTCTTAGCCACGCGCCTTCCCCTTTCTGGCCACCGCGGCCCCCAGCACGGCGATCAGCAGCACGCCGCCGGTCAGCATGATCGACAGCACCGAACCGAACGGCCAGTCGCGGGTGTCCAGGATCTGTTGCTTGATCAGGTTGCCTATCATGATGGATTCGGTGCCGCCCAGGATATCCGGGATGGCGAACATGCCCAGCGCCGGGATGAACACCAGCGCCGAGCCGGCGAACACGCCGGGCAGGCTCAGCGGCCAGGTCACGCGCCAGAAGCGCTGCCAGGCGTTGGCGCCCAGATCCTGCGCGGCGTCCAGCAAGGCCATGTCGTGCTTTTCCAGGTTGGCGTACAGCGGCAGCACCATGAAGGGCAGATGCACGTACACCAGGCCGACGATAACCGCGAACGAGGTGAACAGCAGCCGCACCGGCTCGAAGCCCAGCGTAGTCAGCACCAGGTTCAGCGCCTTGGTGAACGCCGACTGCGGCCCCAGGATGATCATCCACGCGTAGATGCGGATCAGGAAGTTGGACCAGAACGGCAGGATCACCAACAGCAGCAGCAGATCGCGGTACTTCTTGCCGGAGCGGGCGATCAGCCAGGCCAGCGGGTAGGCCATCAGCAGGCAGACCACGGTGGTGGTCAGCGCGTAGCCGGCCGACTTGATGAACAGCTCGATGTACAGCGGCTCTTCCACCAGGCGGTGGAAATTGTCCAGCGTCAGCTCCCAGACGCGCTGGCCGTCCTCGATGGTGAACAGCGGCGCCAGGCCGCCGTAGTCGCCGGGCTGGCGGAACGCGGCCACCAGCATGATCAGCGACGGGATCAGGAAGAACAATACCAGATACAGCAAGGGGGGCCAGGACAGCGCCCACTTGCCGAAACGATCACGCATCGCCATCGCTTACTCCGTCAGGAAACTGCCGGCGTCGAAACGCCAGGCGACTTCGACCACGTCGCCGTCGTCGAAAAACTTGGCCACGCCGGGAATATTGTTGGGCTGCATCGCCTCCACCAACACGCCGTCGGCCACCTCCACCACGTAGAGGGTGACGTCGCCCAGGTACAGGCAATCATGGACGCGGCCCTTGAAATAGGCCTCGTCCGGCAGTTCCGGCAGCTCCTTGTCGAGCTTCACCTTCTCCGGCCGCAGCGCCAGCCAGCCCTGCTGGCCTTCCTTCACGCCCGGCACCGCCTGGCACTTGACGTCGCCGCAGCCCTTCAGCGCCACGGTCATGGCGTCGCCGTGCAAGGCCTTGACCGTGCCTTCCAGCACATTGCACTGGCCGAGGAAGTCGGCGACGAAGCGGTTCTTCGGATAGCTGTACAGCTTCTCCGGCGCGTCCAGCTGCTCCACCTTGCCGTGGCTCATCACCGCGATGCGGTGCGACAGCGCCAGCGCCTCGCCCTGATCGTGGGTGACGTAGACGAAGGTGATGCCCACCTCTTTCTGCAGATTGATCAGCTCGATCTGCATTTCCTCGCGCAGCTTGGCGTCGAGCGCGGACAACGGCTCGTCCAGCAGCAACAGACGCGGACGGTCCACCAGCGCGCGGGCGATGGCCACGCGCTGGCGCTGGCCGCCGGACATCTCGTGCGGGTAGCGGTCGCCGAACTGGGTCAGGCGCACATCTTCCAGCAATTCGTCCACCTGGGCGGCGATCTTGCGCTTGTCCCACTTGGCCATTTTCAGCGGGAAGGCGATGTTCTCGCGCACCGTCATGTGCGGGAACAGCGCGTAGCTCTGGAACACGGTGTGCACCGGACGCTTCTCCGGCGCCACCTGCGACATGTCCTGGCCATCCAGCAGGATCTGGCCGGCGTCCGGCTGCTCGAAACCGGCCAGCATGCGCAGCAAGGTGGTCTTGCCGCAGCCGGAGGGTCCCAGCAGGGTGAAGAACTCGCCCGCCTCGACCGACAGGCTGACGTCATTGACAGCCGTGTAGTCGCCAAAGCGTTTGACCACGTTTTTGATTTCCAGGAGAGCCATCTATCTTCCCCGCCACGAAAAAGGGCGCCATTTTAACAAAAAATCGGTTTACGGGGCCGCGAAAATCCCTTGTAAATTCAAGACCTCAGCTCACTTTACCGCCTGGCGCGCCCGACAAGTCAAGCCGGCGGGATAAGTTGCTCTTTTCACTGATAAAAACCCGCGCGTCCCCTCTTCCGGATGACGCGGAAAACTTCGAATGGTTCTCATTGAAATGATGCATTTTGACAACAAACTTGTCTGAAACATGCGATTCATGTCGCCAAGCGCTGATTTTCATGTCGCCGCCGCGACAAATGCCCCGCCCTTTTCCAACCTGGCATGCCGATTCCGCGGATCAGCCAGCGGCCAGCATTGGCGACTTCCCCCGCGATGTCAATATCATCAATCATTTACATTTAACCACAATGCAAAAGGACGCCCGCAGGCGTCCTCGCATGACCGATGGTCCGGCTGGATCAGAACTTGGTGCCGACGCCGATGCCGAACACCCACGGATCGACATGCAGCGTTCCTAGCTTGGCGCCGCCGAGCTTGTCGGCGGTCACGTCGGTCTGGATCCACAGCTTCTTCACGTCCACGTTGACGAACCAGCTCTTGTTGATCGCGTAGTCGGCGCCGATCTGCAGCGCCGGGCCGAAGCTGTTGTTCTTCACGCTCAGCGGCGTGCCCAAGGCATTCAGCCCCGTGCTGTAGAAGCGGGTGTAGTTGATGCCGGCGCCGACATACGGACGGAAGGTCGCTTCCGGCGCGAAGTGGTATTGGGCGGTCAGCGTCGGCGGCAGCACGGATACTTTGCCGATATCCGCGCCGTTGGCGGTGATCTTGTGGCGGGAAGTGCCCAGGATCAGCTCGGCGCCGATATTGTTGGTGATCATGTAGGTGAAGTCGATTTCCGGCACCGTCGAGCTCTTGGCTTCGACATTCAGGCCCGGCACCAGGCCGGAATTGCTCCAGCTGCTGGACGGCGCGACATTGATCACGCGGAAACGTGCCAGAATGTCGCCTTGGGCGGCGAACGCGCCGGCGGACAGCATGCCGATCATGGCGGCGAGTGCGAGCTTCTTCATTTCTGTTCTCCAATGAGTCAAGTAATGCCGCCATGAACCATGCCGGCGTTGACAGCCATGCACGCCGGCAGTAGCGTGCGACGTCCGCAGGCAGATTATCCAAGCCCTTCCTCTCACACTTTGCGTCAGATCATGAAAAAGTCATGAAATATGCCGATCTACGGGAATTCATCGCCCAACTTGAACAAAAACAGCTGCTGAAGCGCATTAAGACGCCGGTATCGCCCCACCTGGAAATGACCGAAATCGGCGACCGGGTGCTGAAGGCCGGCGGCCCCGCGCTGCTGTTCGAACAACCGGTCCATGACGGCCGCCGCTACGACTTCCCGGTGCTGGCCAACCTGTTCGGCACGCCCGAGCGCGTGGCGATGGGCATGGGCGCGGAAGACGTGATGCAGCTCAGGGAGATAGGCAAGACGCTGGCCTATCTGAAGGAGCCGGAGCCGCCCAAGGGGTTGAAGGACGCCTGGGACAAGCTGCCGCTGTTGAAGCAGGTGCTGTCGATGGCGCCCAAGGAAGTGAAGAAGGCGCCGTGCCAGGACATCGTCTGGGAAGGAGAGGCGGTGGACCTCGGCAAGCTGCCGATCCAGCACTGCTGGCCCGGCGACGCCGCGCCGCTGATCACCTGGGGCCTGACCGTCACCCGCGGCCCCAACAAGAAGCGGCAGAACCTCGGCATCTATCGCCAGCAGGTGATAGGCAAGAACCGCGTGATCATGCGCTGGCTGGCCCACCGCGGCGGCGCGCTGGATTACCGCGAGTTCCGCCAGCAAAACCCGGATAAACCCTATCCGGTGGCGGTGGTGCTGGGCTGCGACCCGGCGACGATACTGGGCGCGGTGACCCCGGTGCCGGACACGCTGTCCGAATACCAGTTCGCCGGCCTGTTGCGCGGCAGCCGCACCGAACTGGTCCGGTGCATCGGCTCGGACCTGCAGGTGCCGGCCCGCGCCGAGATCGTGCTGGAAGGCCACATCCACCCCGACGACATGGCGATGGAAGGCCCCTACGGCGACCACACCGGCTACTACAACGAGCAGGACAGCTTCCCGGTGCTGACCATAGACCGGATCACGATGCGCAAGAATCCGATCTACCACAGCACCTACACCGGCAAGCCGCCGGACGAGCCGGCCATCCTGGGCGTGGCGCTGAACGAGGTGTTCGTGCCCATCCTGCAGAAGCAGTTTCCGGAGATCGTCGATTTCTACCTGCCGCCGGAAGGCTGCAGCTACCGGATGGCCATCGTCAGCATCAAGAAGCAGTACCCCGGCCACGCCAAGCGGGTGATGATGGGTTGCTGGAGCTTCTTGCGCCAGTTCATGTACACCAAGTTCATCGTGGTGGTGGACGACGACGTGAATACTCGGGACTGGAAGGAAGTGATCTGGGCGATCACCACCCGGATGGACCCGGTGCGCGACACCACGCTGATCGACCACACGCCGATCGACTATCTGGACTTCGCCAGCCCGATCTCCGGCCTGGGCGGCAAGATGGGCCTGGACGCCACCAACAAGATGCCGGGCGAGACCAACCGCGAATGGGGGACGCCCATCGTGATGGACGACGCGGTCAAGGCGCGCGTCGACGCCTTGTGGAGCGAGCTGGGGCTGTAACGCCCGCCGCCAAGCAAAAGCCGGGCTTGCCCGGCTTTTTTTCATGCCCGCGCGGCGTCACGCCGGCAAGCGATGGACGATGGCCAGCCAGCCGACGGCTCCGCCGCTTGCGCTGAGGGCGACGGCCTCGTTCTCCAACAGCAGCAGGCCGCCATCCGGCAGCGCCTCTCCGCCGCAGTTCCACGCGCCGCGCTGCAGATACAGCAAGACCAGGTCGGCGGCCGCCAGCCGCACCGCGTCCCCATCCGCCGGCGACAGCCGCTCCAGATCGCCGCGCCCCCAGTCGCGCGCCAGCATCAGATTGCAATCGCGCAAGGCTCCGCCCAGCAGCCGGCACTGGATGCCGATCTCGCCGGTGAAAGCCACCACCTGGCCCGGCGCGTCCAGCGTCAGCCGGCGGCCATCGGCCAGGCTCAGCTCCATGCCCTCCCCCTCCAGCAGGCCCAGTTGGCGGTCCACCCCGGCGAAATGCGAAAACGGCCCGCCCTCCGCCACTTCGGCGATGGACATCCGCACGGCGAACGCGTCGCGCCGCTGCGGATGCGGCAGCCGGAACAGCTCGCGGGTGCGGCCGCCGCCATTGGCCCACGGCATGTCCAGAAAACTCTGCGGGCTCAATACGCGCATGCGGACTCCTGAAAAAATGAACGCCCATCCAGCATGATGCCGGATGGGCGTTCCGCTGAACAGCCGCGCTCAGCGCTCGGCTTCAGCGCCTTGCAAAATCACCTCCCTGCCGTACACCGGGCTTTCGGCGTAGCCGGCCGCCCGGTAGCGGATGGAATGGCCCAGCTGGCGGCGCAGCTGTTTCAGCGCCGCCTGGTCCAGCCCCTTGCCCGGCTCCGCTGGTCGTATCGCCAGCACCGCGCCGTCGCTGCGCTCTATCCCCAGCTTCACCAGCGGATAGGCGCCCACTTCCACCAGCACACCGCGCTCCCAGGGCTGGCCGCCCATCGCCAGCAGCGAGGGCAGCAGGGCCAGCAGCCACAGCGCGCGCCGCGTCACGGCTTCACCAGCAACAGATGGCTATTCGCCGGCACGGTGATCCGGGCCGCGCCGCGCGATACCGACAAGGCCTGGCGCCAGGTTTCCTTGCTGCTGTCGTTGCGCCAACCCACGTCGGATGCCTGGAAGCGCACCGCCGGCAGCGCCAGCGTCTTGCCGGCCGGGAAATACTGGTTGGCCGGCAGGGTGATGGTCTTGGCCGGGAAGCCGAAGCCCGCCACGTCCTGGCTATAGGCGCCCAGCCCCAGCGTGGTGGTCAGCCGCTGCAGCAGGCTGCTGTAATCGCCGCCGCCCACCGCGCGCAATCCGTCGTTCAAAGCGCTCTCTCCCTTGCTGGGGCCGGTCACCCACGGCTTCATCACGCCGGGGCCGAACTGGTGCAGCATCTGCATGCCCAGCGCCAGCGCCTTCGGATAGCAAGTGTAATCGTCGGCGGCGACGCTCCAACCCTTCAGATTGCACGCCGGCTTGGCCAGGAACTGCTCGAAATCGCCGCGCGGACGCAGGTCCGGATGCGAGTTTGCGTCGCGGCCGCGGCCGCCGGTGTAGGTATCGGCCGACACCAGGTAGCCCATGGTCTGGGCCGCCAGCTCGTTCTCCCACACCGTGGTCGGCGCCGAGCCCGGCTTCTGGCGCAGGATCTTGTTGTAAGCGTACAGCACGTGCAGGTACTCGTGCGCCATCGTCGACAGCGCCAGGCTCGGGCCGTTGTCCTTCATCGACCAGTTGCCCGGGCTGTCGGCCTTGGCGAAAGTGTCCAGATCGATGAAGGTCACCAGCGCCTGGTTGCTCTTGCCGATCACGTCGGCGCAGTCGGCGTCGCCCTGGCACATGCTGGCCGCGGCGGAAGCCAGCAGCGCGTTGGTCCAGCGCACATAGCCGAGCAGGCGGCCGCCGCTGGTCTTGGCTGGGTCGTTGAGCCGGCTCAGCACCAGGTGCACGTCCTTGGTGTCGCCGGGCAGGGCCAGGCTGCGCCAGCTCGGGTGGATGTCGTTGCCCCAGGGCTCGCTGACCACGCTGGCTTCCAGCGGATAGACGCTGTTGGCGAAACGCTCCGCCAGCGCGTCGGCCTGGGTGTTGTCGACGCTCACGTCCAGGCCGCCCTGGCCCCAGACATAGACCTTGCCGCCGCCGTTGGGCAGATCGCGCACCGCTTTCAGCGTGGTGGGGCTGTCGCCGTCCATGTCATGCCAGGTGCGCGCGTCGCCCAGCGCGTAGGCTTGCTGCTGCAGCGCGGCCTGCGCGCCGCTCAATTTGGCCGAATGCTGCAATTGCAGCCGTTGCAGCGCGCCGTTGCGGCTGTTCTTCGCCACCGCGTTCAGCACCGACTGGCTCTCGGCCTCCAGGCGGTCCGCCACTTCACGGTCGGCGCCGCGCAGGCCGCTGCCGGAAAGCTTGAACTGGGTGGAGGTATCGCCGCCGCTGACGCGGACCAGCTCGGCCTGCCAGGCCGAGGTCACCGGACCGGCGACTTGCAGCGTCTGGTCGCGGCCGGTGGTGTTGCTGTAACGGTAGACCGAGCCCGATGCCGCCCCGCCGGCGCTGGCCGGCAACTTGCAGCTGCCGCCCGCGCAATCCAGCGTGCCGACCTCGACTCCGCTGGCGCTGCGCTGATAAAAAGCGACCGAAGGCGCGCCGCCCGATCCGCTGTCGGCGGACGAGCTCCCGCCGCCGCCGCACGCGGTCACCATTGCGCTCAGGATCACGGAAGCCAGGACTGTCTTTTTGATCTCTTTCATCACTTTGTCGTCTTTTTGTGGTTAATTTCTGAATACAATCTTGATATTAGCCACACGACATAAATCAATACAATGTCAATTTATTACAATTAATCGTCGGACAAATGCCGTCGCCTAGGCGGCTGAAGCGTCTCCATCCGGCAAACCTGCTATCATTCAGCGCATTTTCCGAACAAGGATCTATCATGGCATTCCTGCGCAACCCCAACTCCGCTCAAAGACTGAAACGGTTGAACGCCCGCCAGCGCAAGAAAATGCGCGTAGGCGAGTTCCGCGAGCTGGGTTTCCACCTGGTGGCCGAACTGCACGATGGCGCGGATGCCGACGCGCTGCTGGACGGCTGGCTGACCCGCTTCGACGAAGCCGGCATCAGCTTCGGCGGCCATTTCGACGGCAAGAACCGCCTGGAAGGCGTGGCCTTCCCGATCAGCGGCGTGCAGATCGACGAAGCGCTGCGCGGTGATCTGGTGGCCTGGTTGCAGGGCCGCGCCGAAGTGAAGTCGCTGGAAGCCAGCGAGCTGATCGATCTGTGGCACGCCGCCTGAAGCTTGCTCCAGCTGTGAAAAAGCCGGCGATCGCCGGCTTTTTTCTTGCCCGCCCGACTTATTCACAAGATCAGGCGGAAATCGTTTTTATCCACAGAGTTCATGACAGCTGCCGGAATACCCGGTAGCCGACGTAAAGCCAAGTCTCGCGCGCGAGAAAACGCGACCAGCTGGCCAGCGTGCGGAAACGGCTGGACTGGGTGGGCGCCGGAGAGGCGCGCAGGCCCAAGTCGCCGGCCATCAGCACCGCGCGCCGCATATGCAGCGGATCGCTGACTAAAAGATAGGAGCGGATGCCGAACTGGCTGCCCAGATCCCGGGCGTTGGACAGGTTCTGCCAGGTGGTGCGCGACTGGTTCTCCACCAGCATCGCCGTCATCGGCACGCCCTGCCGGGCGGCGAACTCGCGCCCGACGTCCGCTTCGGCCGGATAGCCCGGCTCCGGCGTGCCGCCGGTGAACACGATCCAGCGCACCTTGCCGCTCTGGTACAGCTTGACCGCGTGGTTGATGCGCTCGCGGAACACCGGCGAAGGCTTGCTGCCCCAGGCGGCGGCGCCCAACACCAGCGCGGCGTCGGCAGACGGCACGTCTTCACCGCTGCCGTAGTCGACGATGCTCCACGCGACATAGGCGAAGCCCAGCACCACCAGCAGAACCGCCAGCAGGAAGCCTCTTATCATCAAGCGCAAGTAGAGCATCGGCACCGCAAGAAAAGGAAAGGGATAAGCGATTGTAACCTCAATGCCGCCGCCGCGGGCAGCCCCGGGCTAACGTTCCAGTTCCCAGATCGCCGCTTGCAGGGTTTCCATCCGCGCCGCCAGCGCGGTCTGCGCATCCTGCAAGGCCTTGTTGTAGATGTCCCGTCCCATCTTGTCAGCCAGGAAGTCCAGCAGGAAGCGGGCGTCGAAACTGCCGACCTCCAGCCCCAGCTGGTCGGACAGGTATTGCTGCAATTGCGGCGCCAGCTGTTGCAGCTGCTGCTCGCTGAGGAGAAATTGGGTCGCCATCGTCGCATCCGGGTAAAAAAAGCGATTATGGCATGGAGAGCGCGGCTGCCGCGACGCCGGATCAGGGCTCCTGGCACACCGTTTCAGGATGGCGAGGATCGCACTGCGAATTCCAGCTCCAGCTCAGCGCCTGCTCTTCGTTGACCTTCAGCCCCAAGGCGAAAGCGGGGGACGACAGGCTCAGACTCAAGAGCTCGCTTGCCGCGTTGGAATACATGCCTGGATCCTGATTGACCGGCAGCACCTGCAGATAATTGCCCAGGCGCAGGGTGATCTGGCTATTGCCCAGCAAGTAGCGGAAGTTGTCCTGCACATAGCGCCCGACCGGGAAAGTCCTCCCATCCGGCAGGGAAACCACCTTGTCGGCGGGAACCAGCCTGTTCAGCCCGCTCAGCAGGTTCTGGCCGGGCTTGTACAGCAGCGCATCCTTGACCTGCGCCAGGCTGGCCTGCACGCCGCTCTGGATCGCGCTGTCGATCTTGCCTTCAGCCTTGTTGATCAATACATCGCCGACCACCGGCAGAATCCAGCTCAGGTTCGAATCGCAATCGGTGGAGGAGGACGTCGTCGCGGTCATGCCTGCCTTGCCTGCGGCCATGCTGCCGTCGGCGGTGCCGTACTGAGCGGTGAGGACCATATTGCTCAGCGTCAGGGTATTGGTGCAGCTGTAGTTGATGACCCCGAGCTTGCGGCCGGAGTACCGGTTGCGCACTTGGTAGTTGAGTCCGGACAGGCTGATGTAGGCCACGCCGCTGGCATCCGGGCGTATCGTCACCTGCGCGTTGCCGCTGACCGTCCCGCTCAGAAAAGTGGCGCCGTTCTGCGACACCAGCTGCGCCACCCGCCCATTCAGTCCCTGTTGCAGGATATTCGGCGTCTTCATCAGTTCCGATACCGCCTGCCAGACCGGGCCGCCCTTGCTGGCATCCTCCCGGTAGCTGAGCGCGCCGCCGCCGTAATTGAGCGTAGTCACGAACTGATCCGAAATGATTCTGGGAGTCCAGTCCGCTTGCGCGCTGCCAGCGGCAAGCAGAATGGCGATTGATAGGATTGAACGCATGACATTCCTTGGATTAGCCAGCCATCTAGATTGTAATGCGCCGCGCAGTGGCTGAATCTGCCCGACTGTTCTGATTAGTCGGTTAGATTAATGCACAAGCCAATAAATTACAATGACATAAAAAATGGCTAAAACGCAGCGCTAAAACAACAGATCCAAGCCATTCAAAACCAGACCAAGCCTGAAGTCCGGGCTCATGCGGCAGCGAATGGAATGTCGATGATGCATCGTTCAGGCCAAGCCCGGGGCAGGAGATCAGGAAACAGAGAATGCTACAGCCGCGACCACTCCCGTCCCAATCGCAACAAGCCTTGCTGCACCGCGCGCTGGCTGCGCTGCAGGCAATCCCGCCACGGCTCGCGCTCGCCTCCCCGCCGCGGCCAGTGCCGGCAGGCCTGCTCGAGCAGCTCGAACCTCGACGGACAGCTGTCGTAGCACAACGCGATGCCGTCGGCGCAGCTTCTCCTGGCCAGGCGCGCCAGCTTGTCCTGCAGCGGCGCCGGGCTGAGGCAGACGCGGGCGCCGTGGAACAGGCCTGAACGCCAGAAACGCTGCTGGCAGCGCCAGTCGTCCAGCAGGCAGAACCAGGTCCGGGCAGGAAACTCGATACTCCACCACCAGGCGGGATGATTCATCGCGCGCTCCATTTTGTGCGGTGCACAATAACCGTTATACCCCCATCGGAACGCCGCCGCCAGCCGCTTGTGACGCGTATAAAAAAACCGGCGCACGCGGCGCCGGCAAGCACGAGTCGAACAAAGGATGGGAAAACGGTTTACAGCGTCACCCAGCGCGGCCGGGTCAACATGTCCGGCTGCAGGATGTCGTCCAGCTGCTCGCGGGTGAGCAGTCCATGGGCCAGCACCACCTCGGCCACGCTGCTGCCATTGGCGTGCGCCTCGGCGGCGACGCGGGTGGCGGCCTCGTAGCCGATCACCGGGTTCAGCGCGGTCACCAGGCCGATCGAGCTTTCCACGCTCAGGCGCAGACGCTCGCGGTTGGCGGTGATGCCTTTGACGCAGTGCTCGGTCAGCGTGTCGCAGGCGTTGGCCAGGTGGCCGGCGCTGCGGAACAGGCTGTAGGCGATAACCGGCTCGAAGGCGTTCAGCTGCAACTGGCCGGCCTCGGCGGCCATGGTGATGGTGATGTCGTTGCCGATCACTTCGTAGGCCACCTGGCTCACCACTTCCGGGATCACCGGATTGACCTTGCCCGGCATGATGGACGAGCCGGCCTGGCGCGCCGGCAGATTGATCTCGCCGAAGCCGGCGCGCGGGCCGGACGACAGCAGGCGCAGGTCGTTGCAGGTCTTGGACAGCTTGACCGCGGCGCGTTTGATCACGCCGGACAGCTGGACGAAGGCTCCGCAGTCCTGGGTGGCTTCGATCAGGTTGGGCGCGGTGATCAGCTGGCTGCCGATCAGCTCGGACAGGTGCAGGCACACCAGCCGGGCGTAGTCCGGATGGGCGGTGATGCCGGTGCCGATCGCGGTGGCGCCGAGATTGATTTCCAGCATCAGGGCGCTGGCTTCCTTCAGCCGCTGCTCGTCCTCGCCCAGCATCACGGCGTAAGTCTGGAATTCCTGGCCCAAGGTCATCGGCACCGCGTCCTGCAGCTGGGTGCGGCCCATCTTCAGGATGTCCTTGAACTCCTCCGCCTTGTCCGCGAAAGCCTTGCGCAGCGTTTCCATCCGCGACACCAGCTTCAGCACGCCCCAGAAGGCGGCCAGGCGCAGCGCGGTGGGGTAGACGTCGTTCGTGCTCTGGCACAGATTGACGTGCTCGTTCGGGTGCAGGTGCTGGTACTCGCCCTTGGCATGGCCCAGTAGCTCCAGCGCGCGGTTGGCGATCACCTCGTTGGCGTTCATATTGGTGGAGGTGCCGGCGCCGCCCTGGATCACGTCGACGACGAACTGGTCGTGCAGCTTGCCGGCGCGGATCTCCTCGCAGGCGTCGACGATGGCCTGGGCCAGTTTAGGGTCGAGGATGCCGAGGTCGCGGTTGGCCTGGGCGGCGGCTTGCTTGATGCAGGCCAGCGCGCGGATCAGGTCGCCGTAGCCGGCGATGGTCTGGCCGGTGATCGGGAAGTTCTCGATGGCGCGCAGCGTGTGCACGCCCCAGTAGGCGTCGGCCGGCACGTCGCGGTTGCCGAGCAGGTCGTGTTCGATACGGGTGGACATCTGGAGGGTCTCCTCAAGGCGGCCGTCATGCGCGGCCTGGAATGCCCCGCACTGTATGCCTGCCCCGGAGGCTTGGCCAATTCCGAATGGCGATGGGGTCATGCAGGAAATGCATAACCTTGGACCGGTCTTGTCTGGCGCGGCTTTGCCTTAGATCCTGTTTACGATCTTAATCGTGTTGAATCCGCTGCGCGGATGATGATTTTCATAGCCGGGGCTGCCCGGCGGACAGGGAGGGGATATTTGTTTGGCCAAATATCCCCTCCCCCCTAAAAGCCACCCTGCAAGCCTGGCCTGCGGCTCCCCGCCGGAACCCGTCAGGCCCGAGGCGCGGCTGAACTCGTCCCGCGCTAACGTCGCGGGGCTCAAACAGACAGCCGCTTAAAACCTCGGGCCTGCCACCCGGCGGCAGGCTTGAAGGGATTGGGGGCACATCGAATACGCGATTTCTTGCAAGCCAAGCCTGGGAGCCCAGGCAAAAGATCGTAAACAGGTTCTTAGACTTCCGGGTAACGCTCGGCCAGGTAGTCCCACAAGTCCTCCAACGCCGCGCGGCCGCGGCGGTGGTCGCAGTACAGCCTGACCTCCATCTCCACGCTCCATTCGTCGCTTCCGGCCCCCGCCAGCCGGCCGGCCTCGCACTCCGCCGCCACCGAGCTCTCCGGCAGGAAGGCCAGGCCGTGCCCGGCCAGCGCCATCTGCTTCAGCCCTTCGGCCATATCGGTCTCGTAGCGCAACGACAGATGCGCCGGCTCCGGGCCGCCGACCAGCAACAAGTCGCTCATCAACCGGAAATAAGCATTGCTGGCGTAACCGAGGAAAGGCAGCGGCGCGTCGGCTGAACCGGGCAGCGCGTAGCGCGCCGCGCCGCCATCTGCCGCTGCGTACGGCCGCAGCCGCTCCACGCCCAGCCGCAGGCCGCCGTAACGCGCGTCGTGCAGCTCCACCGGCTGCTTGGGATGGTGGTAGCACATCAGCAGGTCGCTGCCGCCTTCGACGAATGCCAGCACCGCGTCGTGGACGTTGCTGGCCTGCAGCCGGCAGGACAGCCGGCCGAAGCCGGCCTCTACCTCGGTCAGCCACTTGGGAAAATACGAGAACGACAGCGTATGCGGCACCGCGAATTCCAGCGTGCCCTGCGGCAAGGGCTGCAAGCCGCGCAGCATGGTGCGGGTGGTGTTGAGCTGGGCCAACAGCGGCACCGCCTGCTCGCGCAGCAGCTTGCCGGCGGCGGTGAGCTTGGTGGGATAGGTGGTGCGGTCTATCAGGTCCGCTCCCAGCCAGCTCTCCAACGCGCGGATGCGGCGCGAGAACGCCGGCTGCGTCAGATGGCGCAGCTCGGCCGAGCGGGTGAAGCTGCCGGTATCGGCCAAAACCAGGAAGTCTTCCAGCCAGCGGGTTTCCATCGGCGCTCGTCCAGATTCGGGATGCCCGATGTTACACCGGCGCGGCGTGGACCGTCCTTGCGCGCCGCGCACAAAATGCCAACACTTCCGCCTTTGACGCAGGCTTCTCATCGGTGCACATTGCAAGCATGCGCTCTCTTATCCTTCTCCCTCACCAGCGGCCCTGGACCGGCCGCGCGCTGGCGGTCGGCGCCAGCGGCCTGTTGCACCTGCTGGCGCTGCTGTGGCTGCAAACCGGGCAGAGTTCTCCCGCTTCGATCGATCAACCGCCGCTGCGGATCAAGATACTGCCCATCACCCTGGCGGCCGAAGCGCCCGCCGCGCCAATCCATGCGCGCGCGGCTGCTGCCGGACGCCCCTCTCCCCGCATCGCCGCCCCTTCCCATCCGCGGGCGGCCGGCCACGCATCCCGACCGTCCCGGCCGGACCGCCGCGGAGCCAGCGCGGGAAGCGGCGAGGCGCGCGTCACCATCGAGGGGCTGCGCCAGCAGATGCGCCGCCTGGCGCCGGAGAACCCGAACGCCAAGCCGCTGCCCGAAAACCCGGAGAAAGCCCGTCTCGCGCGCGGCATAGACCGGGCGGAGCGCGCCGATTGCAAGAATGCCTACGCCGGCCTGGGCCTGTTGGCCGCGCCGATGCTATTGAAAGACGCGCTGGATAAAGACAACGGCTGCAAGTGGTAGCTTGCAGCCGTCGATAAAAGCGGAAAGGCGCGGAATCAGCCCTGCAGCGTCACCCAGTCCTGGGTGGCCTCTGCGGCCTGGAACTCGTGCACCGCCTCCCGCATCAGCGCGAACGCCGCCGGCGCGTCCAGCCTTCGGCAGGCATCCGACAGGCGGGCCAGCAGCGACGCCATTTCCTCTTCGGACAAATGGTACTCCTGGGCGCGCATGATGCGGGCGTGGTCGGTGGCCAGCACGTTGTCGCCGATCAGCAGCTCCTCGTACAGCTTTTCTCCCGGACGCAGGCCGGTGACGCGGATTTCGATGTCGCCGCCCGGCTGGTTCTCGTCCTTCACTTCCAGTCCAGACAAATGCACCATGCGCCGCGCCAGTTCGATGATCTTCACCGGCTCGCCCATGTCCAGCACGAACACGTCGCCGCCGTCGCCCATCGCGCCGGCCTGGATCACCAGCTGCGCCGCTTCCGGTATGGTCATGAAGTAACGCGTGATGTCGGCGTGGGTCAGCGTGATCGGGCCGCCGGCCTTGATCTGGCGGCGGAACAGCGGCACGACGGAGCCGGAGCTGCCCAGCACATTGCCGAAGCGCACCATCACGAAGCGGGTGCGGCTGCCGCGCGCGTGGCGGGTTTGCAGCGTCAGCTCGGCCAGGCGCTTGGTGGCGCCCATCACATTGGTCGGACGCACGGCCTTGTCGGTGGAAATCAGCACGAAGGTGTCGACGCCGCAGTCCTCCGCCGCGCGGGCGGTGGTGTCGGTGCCGAAGGCGTTGTTGACGATGCCGGCCACCGGGTTGTGCTCCACCATCGGCACGTGCTTGTAAGCGGCCGCGTGGTACACCGTTTCCACCTGGAACGCGCGCATCGCCTGGGTCAGCCGCGCGTAGTCGGTGACCGAGCCCAGCAGCGGCGTGCGCGGAATCCGCGGCGCGATCTGCGCCAGCTCCTGGTCTATGCTGTACAGCGCGAACTCGGACAATTCGAACAGCACGATGCGCGCCGGACGGTTCTTGACGATCTGCCGCGCCAGCTCGGAGCCGATGGAGCCGCCGGCGCCGGTGACCATCACCACCTTGTCGCGGATATTGCGCGCCAGCAATTCGGCCTTGGGCGGCACCGGCTCGCGGCCCAGCAGGTCTTCGATATCGACTTCCTTCAGCTCTTCCACCCGCGCTTCGCCGGACACCAGGTCGGCCATGCCGGGCAGGCGCTTGATCGGCACCCGCAGTTTCTCAAGCGATTCCAGCACCTCGCGCTGGCGGCCGCGGCCCACCGACGGCATCGCCAGCAGGATGCACTTGGCCTGGGTGTCCTTGATCAGCGCCGGCAGCTCCTCCGGCGCGTGGACCGCCACGCCGCGGTAGGTGCGGCGGTGCAGATCGGGATTGTCGTCGACGAAGGCCATCGGCCGGTACTCGCGGCCGGCCTGCAAGGCCAGCATCAGTTGCAGGCCCGCCTGGCCTGCGCCGTAGATGATCACCGGATCGCGCGGCGCCTCGGTGGCATCGATGCGCCGCACCAGGCCCCGCAGCAGGAAGCGGCTGCCGCCGATATAGGCCATCGCGAACACCCAGAAGATGACCACCGACGCGCGCGGCATCGCCCAGACGTGGGCCATCTGGATCACCGCCTGCAACACCAGCACCGACAGTGTCACGCCGCTGAACACGGTGAATATGATCTTGTCATCCAGATACTTCAGCACCGCGCGGTACAGGCCCAGCTTGATGAAGATGGGGATGGCCCACAGCGGCGGCACGATGAAGATCCACAGGTGCGGATTGAGCTTGGGGTCCCAATAGCCGCCCAGGCGCAGGAACACCGCGCTCCACAGCGCCAGCGGCAGCAGCAGCGCGTCCATCAGCGCCAGCATCGCCATTTTGTTGTGGCGGGAGAAGGCTAACAGCTTTTCAAACATGGTCATTCTTTCGTATCCGGCCGCCATTGATACAGCGCGTCCGGACAGCGTTCCTCGTTATCCTGGCCGTCGCCCAGGCTCAGTAATTTGAAACCATGCGCCTCGTAAAAGCGCCGCGCGCCGGCGTTGGCTTGAAACACGTGCAGCCGGCAGGCCCGCGTCTGCCACAATACCACCCGCTCCAGCAGCGCTCGGCCAATGCCGGCATTCCGATGGCCGGCGCTGACATACAGCTGATCCAGCCACAGCAGGCCATCTTGTTCCGAGCAAGCGGCGAAGCCGGCAATCTCGCCGCCCCGCTCCGCCAGCCAGACGCCGCCCGCCGGCAGCAGCGCGCCGGCGAACCAGGCGCGCACCGCCGCGTCGTCATGCGCCAACGGCGCGTAAGGCATCTCGCGGCGGCAGGCCAGATAAATGGCCGCCAGCGCGCCGGCGTCGGCGGCGTCGGCGGCGTCGGCGGCGCGGATGGATAAGGTCATCGGCTAACGATCTTCATCAGGGTGGCGACGATGATGCGGATGTCTTCCCACAAATTATGGGTCTCGGCGTAGCGGACGTAATAACCCAGCTTCTCCGGCAGCACCTCGTCGATATAGGCGCGCTCCGGATCGGCGGCGCGGCCCAGGATTTCGTTCTCGTCTATCATCCGGATCGACGCCCAGTCGGTGATGCCCGGGCGCACCGACAGCACGATGTCCTTCGCCTCGTCCGGATAGTGCGCCACGTACTTCGGCACCTCCGGCCGCGGGCCGACCAGGCTCATGTCGCCGAACAGCACGTCGATCAGCTGCGGCAACTCGTCCAGCTTGGTCTTGCGCAGCAAGCGGCCGGCGCCGGTGACGCGCGAATCGGCGCCGACGGTCAGTTGGCCCTGGCGCTCGGTATCCACCTGCATGGTGCGGAATTTATGGATGCGGAACAGCGTGCCGTTCCGTCCCACCCGCGCCTGGCGGAAAAACACCGGCCCCGGCGAATCCAGCTTCACCCACAGCGCCACCGCCGCGAGCGGCAACGCCAGTACGATGAGGCCCGCGCCGGAAGCGGCGATGTCGAACAAGCGCTTTACCAGCCGCGAGCCGTGGCGGCGCGGCCTGCAGCAGGGCGGCAGCAATTCGCCGCCCTTTTTTTCCAACCGCTCGCTCATGCGCCCAGAATCTCGCGCACCGCGGCGATGACGCGGGTCTGGTCGTCGTCCGTCATCCGGGTGTACAGCGGCAGCGTCACCTCGGCTTCGAAAGCGGCGTCGGCCACCGGGAATTGCTCGCGCGTCAGCTGGTAGCCGTCGCGCCATACCGGCTGACGGTGCAGCGGGATGAAGTGCACCGAGCAGCCGATGCCCTTCTCCGCCATCTTGGCGATGAAATCGTCGCGCGACACGCCGGCCTCCGGCTTGATCCGCACCGGGTACAGGTGCCAGGCGTGGTTGCTGCCCTCGTCCTTGGCGCGCGCCGGCAGGATCAGCGGCAGGCCGGCCAGCTCGCGGTCAAAGCGCAGGGCCATCACTTCGCGTTTTTCGTAGAAGCCGCGGATTTTCTTCAACTGATGGATGCCCATCGCCGCGGCGGTGTCCGGCATATTGTACTTGTAGCCCGGGGCCACCACTTCGTAGAACCAGGCCGGGGTCTTGGACACGTAGCGGTCGAAGGCGTCGCGGCTGATGCCGTGCAGGCGCATCACCTTGCAGCGGGCGATGATGTCCTTGTGCTTGGACACCACCATGCCGCCTTCGCCGGTGGTCATGGTCTTGTTGGCGTAGAAGCTGAATACCGTCACGTCGGAATCCAGCGTGCCGATCAGCTTGCCATTGTAATAGGTGGGCATCGCGTGGGCGGCGTCCTCGACGATCTTCAGACCGCGCTCGCGGGCGATGGCGATGATTTCGTCCATGTCGCAAGCGAGGCCGGCGAAGTGGACCGGGATGATGGCCTTAGTCTTAGGCGTGATCGCGGCGCGAATCGCATCCGGACGGATATTGAAGGTGGCGGCGTCCACGTCCACGCACACCGGGTGCGCGCCCAGATAGCGCACCACTTCGGCGGTGGCGGTGAAAGTGTAGGACGGCACGATCACCTCGTCGCCCTCGCGGATGCCGATCGCCTCCAGCGCCAGGTGCAGGCCGGCGGTGGCGGAATTGACCGCGATGGCCTCCACGCCGTCGCCCAGGAAGGCCGCGAAGTCAGCCTCGAACTGCTTGGTCTTTGGCCCGGTCGTCACCCAGCCGGAACGCAATGCATCGACCACTTCGTTGATCTCTTCCTCGCCGATATCCGGCAAGGCGAACGGCAGGAATTTTTGTTCGCTCATTTCTGTATCTTTCGCTATCGGGTCCGGCCAGCTTCTCGCCAGCCGTCAACATGCCACTCACTCATTCGCCGCCAGCAACGCCGGCTGCGGCACAAAACCGGTCAAAGCGTCACGCGCCTAGCCATCCGCCTGAGCTGCCAGACGCGCTCCGCGGTCACAAGCCCAGATCCTTTTCCAGCTTGCCGAAGTACTTCAGCCGCTTCTTGTAGGCGTCGCGCACGCACAAGGCATCCTCGCACTTGTTGCGCACTTCCTTCAGCCAGCGCACCTGCTCCTTGCCATAGGGATCCAGCCGTTTGCCGGTATCACCGTCGATGCCTTTGGTCTCATCCTGAATCGCGGCGAAGCGCTTGGCCAATTCCGAATCCAGGGCCGACAGCTCGGCGTCGGCGCAAATCATTTTTTCCACCTTCAGCTTGGCGTAAGCGCAGTTGAAGCCGGCGGACTGTGCCGGCACGGCGGCGAGGCTCAAACAAGCGGCCGCGGCCGCCATCCAGATTTTCTCCATCATCTTGTTCTCTTTCTTCTATCGCTTACATCACGGTTGCCCGTTTCCAGGCACATTCGACGGGGAGCGCCCGCAAGCGGGCCTACTCCCTAACCTTGCAGTTTAACGGCGGCCAGGAAGCGCCGCGCCAGCACCGCGTAGTCGTGGTTGGCCAGCACATAGGCCTTGCCGGCCGCGCCCATCGCATCGCGCTCGGCCAGCGGCAGCACCGCCATGCGCTTGACCGCGTCGGCGATGACGGCCGGGTCTTCCACGCCTATGCTCAAGCCCGCGCCGGCGTCCTTCACCATATCGTTGCCGGCCTCCACCGAGTGGATCACCGGCTTGCCCGCCATCATGTAGTCGAACAGCTTGTTCGGGTTGATGCCGAAGCGGTAGATCGGCAGCTTGCGCCAGCCGATGTACAGCGCGTCGCACTCGGCCAGGAAGGCGGGCACGCTGCGCTTGGCGATGGACGGCAGGAACAGCGCGTTGTCCAGCTTCAGTTCGGCGGCGCGCGCCACCAGCGCCTGCTTGTCCGGGCCGTCGCCAACCAGCACGAAAGTCACCGGCGCGTCGCGCATCAAGGCGGCGGCTTCCAGCAGATAATCCAGCGCGTTGGCCAGGCCGTGGCCGCCGGCGTAGCCGACGATGAAGCGCCCATGGGCCTTCAATTCCGCCAGCCGCATCCGGTGTTCGGCTGACAGCGGCAAGGCCTCGCCCTGCCACTCGCCCACGTCCACGCCGTTGGGGATCACCGCGTATTTTTCCAGCGCCATGCCGTGCGCCATCATGTAGTCCCTGGCGCAGGGCAGCATCGACACCACGGTGTCGGCGCGCCGGTAGCCGAAATCCTCGGCCCACTGCAGCAGGCGGATGAACGGATGTTTCGGCGACATGCCGCCCACCTCCACCGGCGTCAGCGGCCACAAATCATGCACTTCGTACACCAGCCGCGCGCCGGTCTTGCCGGCTATCCAGGCCGCCGGGATGGTGTCCAGCGGATAGGTGGACGAGGCGATCACCACGTCCGGCTTCCACTGTTTCAGATAACGGCCGGACAAGCCCATCACCTTGGCCAGGAAGCTGAAGATGTTCAGCACCCGGCCGATGCCGTTGCCTTGGTAAGGACGGGTCTTGCACCAGGTGTAGCGGATGCCGTCGATGTCCTCGTCCCGGTACTTGCCGTCGACCTGGGGATGGGTCTGGCGCAGGTGCGACGCGTCGGCCGCCAGCATGTTCACTTCATGCCCGGCCTGCACCCATTCGCGCGCCAGGTAATAGGGGCGGAATTCCATGCCGTGGCGCGGGCTGCCGGCGTAGTGGTTGATGTAGAGAATTTTCATGATTTACAGCGTCGCGTACAGCTTGATCAGCTTGTCGGCCTCTGCCGCCCAGCTGTATTTATTGAGCACCGCCCGCTTGCCGGACTCGCCGAGCGCGCGCATGCGCGCTTCGTCGCCCAACAGCTCGTTGATGGCGGCGGAGATGGCGGCCGCGTCCTGCGGATCGACCAGCACGCCGCAGCCGGCGTCGTCGACGATCTCGCGCCACACCGGGAAATCGCTGGCGATCACCGGCATGCCGGCGGCCATGTATTCAAACAGTTTGATCGGCAGCGCGTCGACGTAATTGGGCGTGGGGAACAGCGTCACCAGGCCGATCTTGCTTCTGGCCAATACCTCGGCCACGCCCTTGCGGTCCAGCACGCCCAGGTCGTTGACGCGCGCCCAGCCCGGCTCGGCCGTCACCTTGGCGCGGAGGTCGCTCTCGCTCCACGGCCCGGCCAGGTTCAGCCGGGTGGAGGTGCCCGGCAGCGCGGCGACAATGGGCTCGATGCCGCGGATGCGGCTGATGCCGCCGATGTAGCACACCTCGTTGCGGCGGCTTTCCCACGGCGTGTCGCGCACCAGCTCTTCCAGAATCGGGAAATTGCACACGTCCAGCGCGTTGGCGCCCAGCTTCTCGAAGCGCTTGCGGATGTGCGGGGTGGAGGTGACGATGGCGTCGAAGCGGCGCGCGGCCCAGTCCTCCAGCGTCTCGAAGCCGCCGGACACCAGCGGGCGCACCGCGCCGGGTATCCAGTGCTTGGCCAGGATCTGGCGCGGCACGTCCTCGTGCACGTCGTACACCACCTTGATGCCGGCCTGCTTCAGTCGCACGCCGGCGGGAATCAGCTCCGGGTCGTGGAAATGGACCACGTCCGGCCGCAGCTTCAGCGCGGCCTGGTAGACGCGCTTGACGGTGCCGGTCATCCGCGACAGGCGGCCGCCGGTCTTGGGGCCGACATCGTGGATGCGGACGCCGTTGCGGATTTCCTCGCCCTGGCCGTCGGCGACGATCAGCGTCACCTCATGGCCGGCCGCCGCCAGCGAGCTGCACTCTTTGACAAAGATGCGGATGTCGTGGCGCGGATGGGCGGAGGTCAGGTGGGCTATTTTCATCAGGTTCAAACCTTGTTGGCGGCCAGTTCGCGGATCAAGTCGGCGAACCCGGCCATATTGGCCTGGTGCAGCGCCTTGGCCGCCACCAGACCGCGGTTGATCTCGGCGGCGGCGCCCAGCGACGCGTCATCCTCGGCCTTGATCATCGCGCGGCACAGCTCAGGTCCCAGGCGCTCGACATCCTCGGCGATCATGCCGTTGAGGCCGTCTATCACCCATTCGCCATTGGCCGGCAGATTGGACAGCAGCGGCAGGCAACCATGGCCCATCGCCTCCATCAGGCTGACGCTGGTGGCGTCCGAGCGCGGCACGCTGACGAAGACGCGCGACTCGGCGTACAGCTTGCCCAGCGCGGCGCTGTCGACGAAGCCGGCGAATTCGACGCGCTTGAGGCCGAGCGCCGCCGCCAGCCGTTTCAAATTCTCAGTCTCGCCGCCGCTGGCGGCGACCACCAGGTTCCAGTCGGCGCAGCAGCCGCTGTTCTCCACCTCGGCCCAGCCCTTGAGGATGGCGTCGATGCGGTACAGCGGCTTGTGCAGCCGGCACGACAACACTTGCTTTTTCTTGACGTCGATCGCCGGCTGCGGCGGCAGCGCGTCGATGCCGTAGCTCAGCAGGCTGATCCGGCAATCGCCGGCCAGCTCGCGGATCTTCGCCGCCATGTACAAGGAATCGGACGTGATCGCGGCTGCGGCCTTGAGATTGCCGCGCACCATCGCCCGCAGCAGCGGGTTCTGGTCCGGCAGCAGCAGCACGTCCGAGCCCCAGGCGGTCAGCAGCATCGGAATGCCGGAACCGGCCAGCGCGCGGCGGGCGTGCCAGGCCACGCTGTTGGCCTGGTGGACATGGACCACATCGGGCTGCAGCTCGGCGATCCAGGCCTTCAGCCGGCCGGCGGTGGACCAGGCCTTCAGGCTGAAGTCGACGCGCAGCTCGCCCTTCAGGTTGGCCGGACGGCGCTCCGCCGGCACGTCGCCGTTGCAGGCCAGGTACAGCTCATCCACATGCGGGGCGATGCCGGAGAGGAAACGCCAGGTATGAATGGAGGCGGAACCCGCCACCAGCAGGCGGGCGATCTTGTCAGTCATTGGCCCAGGCCTCGTACAGGCGGTGCAGCTCCGGGCTCTGCGCCAGCCATTCGGCGTCGCCGTCGCGGGTGTCGCCGACCACCCGCGCCGGATTGCCGGCCAGGATGGCGAAATCCGGATACTCGCCGGCCGGCACGAAGCTATAGGCCGACACGATGCTGCCCTTGCCCAGCTCGACGCCCGGCATCAGCACCGAGTGCGGGCCGATGAAGCTGTACGGCCCCAGCCGGGTGGGCTTCTTCAGGTAGCCGACATGGTTGTCGCGCGTCAGGTACTCGCGGCCGTACAGCCGGATCGCCACATGGCTGGAGTGGGTCAGCACCGACACGTAGTTGGTGACCTGGCAGCCCTCGCCGATATACAGGCCTCCGGAGGAGTCAAGCAGATTGAAATGGCCGATATAGACATTGTCCTCGACCATCAGTTTGTCTATGTGTTCGATGCGCGTCATGTTGGAGACGCGGGTGCGCTTCAGGAATACGCCGTCGCCGCGCTGGAAGCCGTATACCATGCGCGGCCGCACCCATGCCGATAGCCGAAAGCGGATACGGCTGAGCAATCCATTCCAGTTCATCGTGCCGCCTTATAAAGCCAGGTAAAGTAAGCAAGGAAATAGCCGGCCATCACGACCGACACCAGTTGGAACGTGGCTACCGCATCCTGCCAGAGATGGAAGCCCAGCCACAACGAGCCCAGGAACAGCACGGCCTGCACCAGGGACAGGAAAAACGCGAAGCGCTGGCGATTGATCACCGGCGGCACCATGCCCAGCGGCGAGGCTACGAAATGGAACAGGATGTACAGCGACATCGCCTCGGCGTAGCGGCCGGCCTCGGCCCAGTTGCGGCCGAACACCAGCGTGAACAGCGGCTCGCCGAAAATCTGGATCACCAGGAAGGGAAACAGCGACATGCCGAACAGCGTCAGCATCATCTTGCGCAGGATGGGGCGCAGCGGCTTGCCCAGATTGCGCGCCTCGGCCAGCTCGCGGTAGGCCACCTGGGCCACCGCCTGGCCGATCAAGGCCGCCGGCAGCTTCAACACCCGCATCATCAAGCCGTAGAAACCGACAGCCGAGGTACTGGCCAACACGGTCAGCACCGCCAGCGTGGCGGAGTCCAGCAGCGCCGTGCTCAAGGCGTGCGGCGCGTTGATCTTGGGAAATTCGATATAGGCGAGCGCCGCCTCGCGCATGCCCTGGCGGCTGACGCCGCGCCGCCAGCCGAAGCGGGCCTTCAGGTCCTGCCAGCTCTGCGCCAGCAGCGAGCCTATCTGGCCGGCCAGCTGGCCCAGGATCAGGCCGCCGGCGCCGGCGCCCAGCCAGCCGGCCAGCACCTGGGTGCCGGCCATGCCGAAAGACTGGGTCATGCGGCCGTTGGCGTTGGCCTGGTAGCGGCGGTGGCGGTTGTTCCAGTTGGTCCAGGCCTGCATCAGGCCCGCCAGCCACACAGACAGCGGCAACAGCACCAGCCAGGACTCCAGCTCCGGCGCGCCCAGGTGGGCGGCGATGTGCGAATGGCCTCCCATCAACACCACCAGGCCGATCAACAAGGCCAGCGCGCTGGCGCACAGCAGCGACAGGCCCATCAGGTTGTCGGCGCGGCTTTCCTCGGCCGGCAGCACGATGGCCATCTCGTAGCGGGCGGTGGCCAGCACCGCCAGCGTCGACATCCACGACACGTACACCGCCTGGATGCCGACCTCGTGCGGGTCGTACAGGCGGGTGATCAGCGGCGAAGCCAAGAGCGGCACCACCTGGGCCACCGCCGCCCCGGTCACCAGGGTGATGATGTGGCGGATGAAACCGCTTTTAGGCACGCGCAGCGACGACAATGACACCATCCGCTCAGCCCAGCGCCTTCTTCACCGCGGCGACGATGGTCTCCTGCGCCTCTTCCGTCAGGAAGGGATGCATCGGCAAGCTCATCACTCGCTTGCCGGCGGCCTCGGACAGCGGGAAGCTGCCCTCGCCCTGGCCCAGATGGGCGAAGGCCGGCTGCAAGTGCAACGGGATCGGATAGTGGACGGCGGTCGGCACGCCCAGCTCCTTGAGCTTGGCCTGCACCGCTTCGCGCTCGTCCACCTCGATGGTGTATTGCGCGTAGACATGGGTGTTGCCGGCGCCGATCACCGGCACCCGGGCCACATCCTTCAGCAACTCGCTGTAGCGGGCGCCGATGCGCTCGCGCGCGGCGACTTCGTCGGCGAAGCTGGGCAGCTTGGCCAGCAGCACCGCGGCCTGGATGGTGTCCAGGCGGCCGTTCAGGCCGATGACCGGATGATGGTAGCGGCGGTCCTGGCCGTGCACGCGGATCTCGCGGATCTTCTTGGCCAGCGCGTCGTCGCTGGTGAACACCGCGCCGCCGTCGCCGTAGCAGCCCAAGGGCTTGCTCGGGAAGAAGCTGGTGCAGCCGATGGTGGACAGGTTGCCGGACTTGTTGCCGTGCTGGCTGGCGCCGAAGCTTTGCGCGCCGTCCTCGATCACCGCGATGCCGTGCTTGTCGGCGATGGCGTTGATGGCGGCGAAGTCGGCCGCCTGGCCGTACAGGCTGACCGGCATGATGGCGCGGGTGCGCGGCGTGATCGCCGCTTCCAGCAGGTTCGGGTCCAGGTTGTAGCTGACGGGGTCGATGTCGACGAACACCGGCTTGGCGCCCAACAGCGCGATCATCTCGCCGGTGGCGATAAAGGTGAACGGGGTGGTGATCACCTCGTCGCCGGGGCCGATGCCCAAGGCCATCATCGCGATCAGCAGCGCCTTGGTGCCGTCGCAGACGCCGATGGCGTGCTTGGCGCCGGTATAGGCCGCCAGTTGCTCCTCCACCTCCTTCACTTCCGGCCCCATGATGTACTGGCCGTGATCCAGCACCGCGTGGATGCGGGCGTCGATGTCGGCTTTCAGATGCTGGTATTGCGCTTTCAGATCGATGAACTGGATGGACATAAGAGGATCAACCCCAAATCAATATTTTAGAAAATCGCGCGGCGGCGGCCCATCGCCAACGATGGGGAGCCGCCCTGGACAAGCCGCGCGGGCGGCGCTTACTCGCCGCTCTTTATCGGCGTGCAGTGGTTGCCGCCGACCTCGTAATGAATGCCGCAAACCGGGCAGGAATGGGTGCCGATGTCGTTGGACAGGCGCTCGCCGCACGAGCACATCCAGCCGATGCGCTTGGCCGGCGTGCCCACCATCAGCGCATAGGCCGGCACGTCGCGGGTGACCACCGCGCCGGCGCCGATGAACGCGTACTCGCCCACCGTGTGGCCGCAGACGATGGTGGCGTTGGCGCCGATGGACGCGCCCTTCTTCACCACCGTGCGGCGGTATTCGTTCTTGCGGTTGACGTGGCTGCGCGGATTGTTGACGTTGGTGAACACCATGGACGGGCCGCAGAACACGTCGTCCTCCAGCGTCACCGCGTCGTAGATCGACACATTGTTCTGCACCTTGACGTTGTCGCCGATCAGCACATCGTTGCCGACGAACACGTTCTGACCGAAGGAGCAGCCCTTGCCTATCTTCGCCCCGCCGCAGATGTGCACCCAGTGCCAGACGCGGGTGCCCTCGCCCAGGGAGGCGCCTTCGTCGACGATGGCGCTAGGGTGGATATGAACCTGGCTCATTTCTGCCGCTCCCATTTTTCCAAAAGCTTGTCCAAGCGAGTCAATTGCTGCTCGGAACGAGCCATCGCTTTTTCCTGACGGCTCATCAAGTCCTCATAGCGGGCATGTTGGCGCTCGGCCTCCCGCTGCTGCGCCGATGCCGCTGAAACTTGCTTCTGGGCTTCAACGTGGTTCCCGAAAGAAGAAAATATCAACATCAAAACACCGCCGACCAGCCAGAACCCCAGGCCCCACAGCGCGCCGTCTACTATTTTTCTGAACATGCTGTCCGCCTTAATAATCCAGCGGCAGGCTGACGCGGCGGCCGTCGCGGGCCGACAGATACATCGCGATCAGCAGCTCCAGCGACTTCAGGCCCTCGCGGCCATCGGTTTCCGGCGTGGCTTCGCCGCGCATGGTCTTGATCACATTGTCGTAGTACAGCGGGTGGCCGAAGCCGTAGACGCTGGTGGTCGCGTAGCTGGCTTTCTTGATGTCTTCATCCATCGCGTGCGGCTCGGCGAACTCCCAGTGCTGGATCTCGTTGACGGCCACGCCGCCCACGCGCACCGAGCCCTTTTCGCCCAGGATGGTGATGCTGCCTTCCAGATTCTTCGGGTAGGTCAGCATGGTGACGTTCATGCTGCCCAGCGCCCCGGAGCGCCACTTGACGCTGACGGTGCCGGTGTCTTCCACCTCGATATTGCGGGCCAAGGTGGCGGTGTAGGCCTGCACGCTTTCCACCGGGCCGATCAGCCAGTCCAGCAGATCGACGTAGTGGCTGGCCTGGTTCATGAAGGCGCCGCCGTCGAATTCCCAGGTGCCGCGCCAGCCGGCCGCGTCGTAGTACTCCTGCGGACGAGTCCAGAACACATTGACGTTGACCATGTAGATGCGGCCGAAGCGCTTTTCCGTCATCGCGCGCTTCAACAGCTGCAGCGTGTCGTTGCGGCGGTTCTGCTTGACCACGAACAGATGCCGGTTCGCCTTGTCGGCGGCCTTGACCATCTCCAGGCCGTCTTCCCAGCGGGTGGCCATCGGCTTCTCGGTCATCACGTGGAAGCCGGCTTCGGAGCACTGGATGCTCTGGCTCGGATGCAGACCGGACGGCGTGGTCAGGATGACGATGTCGGCGTTGGTTTGCGCCAGCATGTCGGTCAGGCTGGCGTGGCCGCGGGCGCCGGTGCGCTCGACGGCGGCCTTCAGCGCGGCCGGATCGATGTCGCAGACGTCAACCAGCTCGGCGCGGTCGGCGTGCTTCTCCAGCGCGCCGAAGTGGTTGTTGGCGATGCGGCCGCAGCCGACCAGGGCGAAGCGGATCTTGCGATCGGCAATCGGAGGAATCACTATCATTTGAACGTCCAGTAACGTACTGAATACACCAGTATCTTCAAATATTCGGTCAGCACCGCGCCGGCGTCGTACAAGGCCAGGCTGTGGCGCAAATCGTTGCCCGGGTACACGATGTGCATGCCCCAGTCCACCTCCGGCCAGGCCTGGCGGAAAGTCTCCAGCGCCCGCCGCGAGTGGAACCACGAGGTCACCAGCGTGACGCGCCGCGGCTGGTGCGAGGCCAGCGCCTGCCGGGTGAATTCGGCGTTCTGCCGGGTATTCCGCGACTGGCACTCATAGCCTATCTTCCCGCGCGGCACGCCGGCCATCACCAGCCTGCGCACGATCAGCAGGCAATCGCCTTCGCCGCTGACGAAGACGAAAGGCGCGCGGCCCTGATGGTACAGTTCCGCCGCGCCTATCACCCGCTCGCCGCTTTCCCCGCCCAGCACCACGATCCAGTCCGCGCGCGGCTGGGGCACTTCGGCCACCAGCCAGCTCTTGGAATAGCGGATCAGCGGCGTCAACGCCAGCGCCGCCAGCAGCGTGAGCGCGCCCAGCCCCGCCAGCCACGCTCCCGCCCGGGGAAAGCGCCCTTGCACGCCTCAAGCCTTGACGATGTGCTCGGCAGGCTCCAGGTACTTGCCGCGGCTGTCGACCACCAGCTGGGCCTTGGCCTTGATCAGCTCGTAGTCGAACTTGTCGTGGTCGGTGGCCAGCAGCACGCAGTCGTAGCCGGCGATGGATTCGGCGGTCAGCGGCACGCTCTTCAGATCGAACGCGTGTTCGCGCATCTTCGGGAACACCGGCACGTGCGGATCGCTGTACGCCACTTCGGCGCCCAGGTCGCGCAGTTTTTCCATCAGGAACACCGACGGGCTTTCGCGCATGTCGTCGACGTTTTTCTTATAGGCGATGCCCAGCACCAGCACGCGGCTGCCGTTGATGGCCTTCTTGCGCAGGTTCAGCGCGGAAGCCACCTTGGACACCACGTAGTCCGGCATATTGCTGTTCACTTCGCCGGCCAGTTCGATGAAGCGGGTGTTGACGCCGTACTCGCGCGCCTTCCAAGTCAGGTAGAACGGGTCGATCGGGATGCAGTGGCCGCCCAGGCCCGGGCCCGGATAGTAGGGCACGAAGCCGAACGGCTTGGTGGCCGCGGCGCGGATCACTTCGTGGATGTCGATGCCCATCCGGTCGGCGACGATCTTCATCTCGTTGACCAGACCGATGTTGACCGCGCGGTGGATGTTCTCCAGCAGCTTGGTCATTTCGGCGGCGCGGGTGGACGACACCGGCACCACCTTGTCGATCACCGCGCTGTACAGCGCGACGCCGATTTCCTGGCAGGCTTCGGTGACGCCGCCGCACACCTTGGGAATGGTGCGGGTGGTGAAATCGGGATTGCCCGGATCTTCGCGCTCCGGCGAGAACACCAGGAAGGCGTCATCGCCCACCTTCAGGCCGCGCGATTCCATCCGCGGCAGCAGCTCTTCATCGGTGGTGCCCGGGTAGGTGGTGGACTCCAGCGACACCAGATGGCCTTCGCGCAGGTAAGGCACCAGGCTGTCGATGGTGTTCAGCACGAAGGACAGGTCCGGCTCGCGGTACTTGTTCAGCGGCGTCGGCACGCACAGGATCAGCGTGTCGGCCTCGCCGGCGCGGGAGAAGTCGGCGGTGGCTTCGAAGCCGCGGGTCAGGGCGGTGGCGATGCTGTCGGCGGAAATGTGCTCGATGTAGCTGTTGCCGGCCATCAGGGCATCGACCTTGCTCTTGTCGATGTCGAAGCCCAGAACCTTGTAGCCGACCTCGGCGAAACGCAGCATCAGCGGCAGGCCGACATAGCCCAGACCCACGATGCCGATGACAGCGGATTTGTCCGCGATACGATTGAGCAGTTGCTGCTTGATCACGATGAAAGTCCCAACAGGATGTAAAAGCTTGAGCGGCAGACGCCCGTCTGCCGCCCGGTCATTCGGTACTCAGGTATAAGGTACTGCCACGTCTGACCCGGGCCTCGGGCCCGAAACCGGCGCTCGATGCGCGCGCAGCTTGGCATTATACGCCGCGTTGCGCCGGCTTTTGGGTAAGCAAACGTAACCGCCGCGCGCTTTTCGCGGCGGATTTGTCCTGGCTCAGATCAACAGGTGCCCGGCGGTCTGCTGGTTGGTCTGCTTCAGCCGGTTGACGAACTCGCCGAACTCCAGCCCGAAGCGCCCCTCCAGCTCGTCGGCGCGCTTTTTCAGCGCCTCCCACTGCGTCAGCGTCGGGCTCTGGCGGAAAGCGATCACCGCGACGTTGCCATGGGTGGCGGCAGGCAGTTCGATCACCCGCCCCTCGAAAACGTTCAACAGCCGTTCGATGAAAGCCTGGTAGCGCTTGTCCCCGCTCCACCAGTTGGTGACGAACACGCCCTTGGGGCTCAGCGCGCGCTTGCAGTCCTCGAAGAAGTCTTCCGTCGTCAGCGCGTCGACGATCTGCAGGCCATCGAAGCCGTCCACCAGGATCGCGTCGGTGGAGCCGCGGAAGATCTTCACGTAATCGGCGCCGTCGGCCTCGACGATCTCGAAGAAATCGCCCTCCTCCGGCAACTGGAAGAAGGCGCGCGCCACCGCGATCACCTGCGGATTGATGTCCACCGCCACGCTGACGGCGTCCGGCAGGTACTCATCGATGAAGCGGGCGAATGATCCGCCGCCCAGGCCGATCTGCAGGATGTGCTTGGGATCGTCGTTCCACAGCAGAAAGCCCATCATCGCGCGGCTGTAGGACAGCACCAGATCCGGCGGATCGTCGAGGTCCATCGAGCTCTGTATCGTTTCCGAGCCCAGGTGCAGCGAACGGATATTGCCCTCTTCCGAGATCTCCACCTCCGGCATCGCCTCCACCGCCGGCCGCACGCGGCGGCGGAACGGGTGCAGCGCCCTACGCGCCACAGCCGGCCTCCTTGCCGCGGGAATCCAGGATGCTGATGGTGCGCTTCGGCGCAGCCTCGCCCGCGTCGTCCGCATCCGGCGCCGGATCGCGGAACTCTTCCTTGTCGAAGGCGGTGTCGCCGTCGGCGAAAGGCGCGTCGCCGGTTTTCAGCGACGCGAAATCGTACAGCCTGGTGTCGGCCAGATGCGACGGGACGACGTTTTGCAGCGCGCGGAACATGCTCTCGACGCGGCCGGGGAAACGCTTGTCCCAGTCATTGACCATCTCCTTGACCACCTGGCGCTGCAGATTGGGCTGGGAGCCGCACAAATTACACGGGATGATCGGAAATTCTTTCCAATCGGCGTAGCGGATGATGTCCTTCTCGCGGCAATAGGCCAGCGGGCGGATCACCATGTGGCGGCCGTCGTCGGACACCAGCTTGGGCGGCATCGCCTTCATCTTGCCGCCGTAGAACATGTTCAGGAACAGCGTGTGCAGGATGTCGTCGCGGTGGTGGCCCAGCGCGATCTTGGTGGCGCCCAACTCGTCCGCCACGCGGTACAGGATGCCGCGGCGCAGCCGCGAGCACAGGCTGCAGGTGGTCTTGCCTTCCGGCACCAGCCGCTTGACGATGGAGTAGGTGTCTTCCTCGACGATGCGGTACTCCACGCCGATGGACTGCAGGTATTGCGGCAGCACGTGCTCGGGGAAGCCCGGCTGCTTCTGGTCCAGATTGACCGCGACGATGGAGAAGTTGATCGGCGCGGACTTCTGCAGGCCCAGCAGGATGTCCAGCAAGGTATAGCTGTCCTTGCCGCCCGACAGGCAGACCATCACGCGGTCGCCCTCTTCGATCATGTTGAAATCATTGATGGCGTCACCGACGTGGTGGCGCAGGCGCTTGGCCAGTTTGTTGCCTTCAAACGCGGCCTTCTTGGCCTTGTCGTCGAGCGCGGCGTTCAGTTCGGACATGGGTACGGCTAAGAAATTGAAAAACAGGCGATTTTACCGTTTTCCGCCGCCAAAATCCATGGCGGCGGAAAACCGTCACAGCACGATGCCGCGGCCGCCATCCACCGCCAGGATCTGGCCGGTGACGTAAGTCGCGTCCAGCAACAAAAAAGCCACGGCCCGGGCGATGTCTTCCGGCACGCCGGTGCGCCGCAGCGGTATGCTCGCCTCGATCGCTTCGCGCCCCGCCGCGTCGAACGAAGCCTCGCTCTCCGGCCACAGATTGACGCCCGGCGCCACGCCGTTGACCCGCACCGCCGGCGCCAGCTCGATCGCCAGGCTGCGGATCAGCTGGGCGTGGCCGGCCTTGGCCAGGTTGTACACCACATGCCGCGCCATCGGCCTGTCCATATGGATGTCGGCGATGCCGACGATGGCGCCGCCGCGCCGCGTCAGCTCCGGCGCCAGCGCCTGGCTGAGAAACAGCGGCGCTTTCAGATTGCTGCCCATCAGATCATGCCAGGCCGCCTCATCGATCCGGCCCACTTCCGTCGGGAAGAAACTGGACGCGTTGTTGACCAGGCCGTCCAGCCGGCCAAAGGCCGCCACCGTCCGAGCCGCCAGCTCCGGCAGCGCCGCCGCGTCCAGCAGATCGGCCTGGACCAGCTTGGCGCTGTCCGGCCGAATCGCGTTCAATTCCGCCGCCAGCGCCTCGGCGTCGGCGCGCGAACCTCGGTAGTGCAACACCAGCCTCAGCCCGCGCGCGTGCAGCAGCCGGGCGATGCCCGCCCCCACCCGGCGCGCGGCGCCGGTGATCAGGACCACGCGCTCATCTTGTTGTCGCTCTGTTAGCATTGCTTCCTCGAATCGAATTCCTCGCCCCTTCACGGGCGCTGCGCTTTGCACCACAATCGCGCCACATTGTAGCAGGACGACAGCCATGACCACCTTACCCGCCGCCAGTCCAGAAGCGCTGGCCACCAGCCAGGCCCTGTGCGGCCGCATCAGCCAGGCCGTCGCCGAAGCCGGCGGCTGGATACCCTTTTCGCATTATATGGAATTGGCGCTCTACGCGCCCGGCATGGGCTATTACGCGGCCGGCAGCAGCAAGCTGGGCGAGAGCGGCGATTTCATCACCGCGCCGGAACTGACGCCGCTGTTCGGCCAGTCGCTGGCCCGCCAGCTGGCCGAGTTGCTGCCGCAGACCGCCGGCGCCATCTACGAATTCGGCGCCGGCACCGGCAAGCTGGCGATAGACCTGCTGGCCGAGCTGGAGGCGCTGGGCTGCTTGCCGCAAAAATACGTGATCCTGGACCTGTCGCCGGATCTGGTGGAACGCCAGCGCGACAACATCCGCGCCGCGCTGCCGCACCTGGCCGGCCGCGTCGAATGGGCCGACCGGCTGCCGGACGCGATCGACGGCATCGTCATCGGCAATGAATTGCTGGACGCGATGCCCTGCGAGATGGTGTTCCGCGACGAAAACCGCCAGCTTCGCCAGCGCGGTGTCACCGTCCGCGACGGCGCTCTCGCCTATGAAGACCGCGATTTCGCCGACGCCCGGCTGGCGGAGCTCGCCGCGCAGCTGGTGCCGGACATCCCGCGCTACGAGACCGAGATCAGCCTGGCCAACCGCGGCTTCATATCCACCGTCGCCGGCGCGCTGGCCCGCGGCGCCATCCTGATGATCGACTACGGCCACGCCGCGTCCGAGTACTACCACCCGGAGCGCAGCATGGGCACGCTGCTGGGCCACTACCGCCACCACACGGTGCAGGACCCGTTCTACCTGCCCGGCCTGATGGACCTGACCTGCCACGTCGACTTCAGCGCCGTCGCCCAGAGCGGCGTCGATGCCGGCCTCGACCTGATAGGCTATACCAGCCAGGCGCAATTCCTGGTCAACTGCGGCCTGGTCGACCGACTGCAGTCGCTGGACGCCAACGACGTCAAAACCTACCTGCCGGTGGCCAAGGCGGCGCAGCGCTTGCTGTCGCCGCAGGAAATGGGCGAAACCTTCAAGGCGATGGGCTTCGGCAAAGGCGTTTCCATAGACTGGCTGGGCTTCGCCCGCGGCGACCGCTGCTATACGCTGTGAGCCGCCGCCACAATCCCGCAAAAGGCGCTTGACAGCTCCCGGGGCGCTGCGTATAGTTCGCGTCTCGGTGCGACAGCATCGAAATGTGGCGAATTAGCTCAGTCGGTTAGAGCGACGGAATCATAATCCGCAGGTCCGGGGTTCGAGTCCCTGATTCGCCACCACAGTTTGACGAGAAGACGCACGAGCGGTTTCTCCACGGCGAATTAGCTCAGTCGGTTAGAGCGACGGAATCATAATCCGCAGGTCCGGGGTTCGAGTCCCTGATTCGCCACCAAATACAAAAAAGGCCAGCGCAAGCTGCCTTTTTTGCGTTCCCCGCTCCCGAAAACAGGCGCGCACCTAGCGCGCATGAACCATGCGGCCCGGCGCTATAATCAAGCATCGCCCCATTCGCCAGGCCCGCCATGACCCGCCCCCACTCCCTGCTCGGCAGCTTCCGGCTTAGGCTGGCCATCCTGTTCGGCGGACTGTTTCTCGCCTCGGCGCTGCTGGCCGCCGTCTGCCTCGACCAGGTGCTGTCCGACCGCATCGTGCGCGACCAGGGGGAGGCGATGAACAGCCTGGCCGGCAGCATCGCCAAGGCCATCGCAAGCAATCTGCGGGAACGCCACCGCGAAGTGCTGTTGCTGGCGCAAAGCCCCACCTATGTCCGGGCGCCGCTGGACGGCGGCGACCTGCGCCAGAGCCTGGAGCGCACCAAGCAAGCCTACAAGTACTACGCCTGGATCGGCATCGCCGACACGCAAGGCAAGATCATTTCCGCCGCCGGCGGCATGCTGGTCGGCCAGAGCGCCGCCAAACGGCCCTGGTTCATCCACGGCCAGCACGCGCCTTTCGTCGGCGACATCCACCAGGCCGTGCTGCTGGCCAAGCTGCTCCCCAATTCCTCAAGCCAGAGCGAACCGCTGCGCTTCGTCGATTTCGCCTCCCCGATCTACGATCCGACGGGCAAGCTGCGCGGCGTGCTGGCCACCCACGCGCTATGGGACTGGGTGGAAGACATCATACGGGAGCGGCTGCCCGCCAAGTCAGGCCTGGAAACCTTCATCGTCGACCGGCAGAACAACCTGCTATCGCCGTTCGAGGCGGTGGGAAAAACACAGGCCCCGGCGCCGATGTCCGCGGAGCAGACCTTCCGCCTCGGCCCCTGGCCCGGCGGCGGCGACTACCTGTACGGCGAGTCCCAGGTGCGGGAGGCGGGGCTGAACTGGCGAGTGATCGTCCGCCAGCCCCAGCAACAGGCGCTGGCGGCGCTGAACCGTCTGCGCGGCGCCTTGATGCTGCTGGGCCTGGCCGCCAGCGCGCTGCTGATGGCCGCGGTATATAAGCTGGCCACCTCGTTCAGCCGGCCGCTGGAACAACTGGCCGGCACCGCGAAGCGCGTCGGCCGCGGCGAAGAGGATGCCGACTGGGAAATACCCGGCGGCACCCAGGAACTGCGCCTATTGTCGGAAGCGATGCGAAACATGACCAACGCCCTGCTCGCCCGCAAGCAGCAACTGGCCGACGTCAACGCCAATCTGGAACAAATGGTGGCGGACCGCACCGAGCAACTGCGCGAGTCCAACCGGCTGCTGGTGCAAAAAGCCACGGAACTGGCGCAGCAGGCGCGCCACGATGCGTTGACCGGCCTGCACAACCGCATGGCCGCCAATGAGCAGCTGCAGGAAGAACACCTCCGCTATGGCCGCACCGGCGCGCCGTATGCGGTGTTGCTGCTGGACGCCGACCACTTCAAGCGCGTCAACGACACTTTCGGCCACGATGCCGGCGACCGCGTGCTGCGCCACATCGCCGACACGCTGCTGAATTCGGCGCGCGCCACCGACTTCGTCGCGCGCTTCGGCGGCGAGGAATTCCTGCTGCTGCTGCCAGAAACCGATGCCTCAGGCGCGGCGGTGCTCGCCGAAAAGATCCGCGCCGCCGTCGAGCAATCTCAGGCGCCGGATGTCGGCCGCATCACGATCAGCATAGGGTTAGCCACTGCCGACGCCGCGGACGCGCAGCCGGAAGCGGCAGTGAAGCGCGCCGATCTGGCGCTGTACCGCGCCAAGGCCGGCGGCCGCAACCGGGTCGAAGCCGAGGCGACGGCCTGATCCGGCCAACTTATCCACAATCCGGACTCGCCGCGCGATTTATCCACAGCGCGGCGCTTGGCGTCCAGAATGGCAGTCAACTGCCCGGCAGCGCCCGCTCCAAAAGATAGCGGACATCCACCGCCCGCGCGTCCAGCGCGCCAGCCACCCGCCCCCAGTGCCCATCCGCCAGCCTGCTGGCGATGAAGCCGTCGGCTACCGCCGCCGGCGCGCAAGCCCGCAGCAAGCAGCCTTGCGCGGTCAGCGCCAGTTGTTGGGCGAAGCGCCGGCCCAGAACCTCAAGCTCCGGCGCGGACAAGGCCGCCATCGCCATGAGATCCGCCAGCGCGGCGCGCAGCCGGCGATCGCCGCCCGCCAGCCCGGCCAACTCGTCCAACAGCCGCTGCCAGGCTTCCGGCTCGCGCTGCAGCGCCCGCATCACGTCCAGGCACATCACATTGCCCGAGCCTTCCCAGATCGAATTGACCGGCGCCTCGCGGAACAGCCGCGCCATCGGCCCGGCATCGACGTAACCGTTGCCGCCGAACACTTCCATGGTTTCGCCGGCCAGCTCCACCGCGCGCTTGCACACCCAGAACTTGGCCGCCGGCGCGACGATGCGCTTCCAGGCCGGCTCGTCGTTTTCGAAACCCTCGGCCAGCCGCGCCGCCAGCCGCAGCGCCGCCTCGCTCTCCAGCGCCAGATCGGCCAGCACCGCGCGCATCAGCGGCTGCTCGGCCAGGCGCTTGCCGAAGGCGACGCGCCGGCGGGCGTAGGCGATGGACTGGACCAGGCCCTGGCGGATCAAGGCCGCGCTGCCGATCACGCAATTGAGCCGGGTATAGGCGGCCATCTCGATGATGGTGGGAATGCCGCGGCCGGGATCGCCGATCAGCACGCCCCAGGCGTCCTGGAACTCCACCTCGCTGCTGGAGTTGCTCCGGTTGCCCACCTTGTCCTTCAAGCGCTGGATCGCCACCGCGTTGCGGCTGCCGTCCGGCCGCCAGCGCGGCACGTAGAAGCAGGACGGGCCGCCGTCGCGCAACTGCGCCACCACCAGGTGGGCGTCGCTCATCGGCGCGGAATAGAACCACTTGTGGCCGCGCAGCGCGTACTCGCCGCCGCGCCCGCCGGCGCCCAACGGCGTCGCGGTGGTGGCGTTGGCGCGCACGTCGGAGCCGCCCTGTTTCTCGGTCATGCCCATGCCCAGCCAGACCGACGCCTTGCGTTCGGCCGGCAGGTCGCGCGCGTCGTGGTCGCGACAGAGCAGCTTGTCGCCCAACTGCGCCCACAGCGCCGGCTCCCGCCTCAGCAGCGGAATCGCCGCCTGGGTCATGGTGGCCGGACACAGGGTGCCGGCCTCCACCTGGCCGTGCAGGTAGAACCCGGCTAGGAAGGCGGTCCAGCGTCCCTTGCGCTCGTTGTCGAACGGCAGAGACACCAGCCCCTGGGCGCGGTACAGCGCCAGCAGCTCGTGCCAGGACGGATGGAATTCGACGCGGTCGATGCGCCGGCCGCGGCGGTCGAAGGCCTGCAGCTGCGGCGCGCAGCGGTTGGCCTGCTCGGCCAGCTCGAAGGTCGCCGCGCGGCCCAGCCGCTCGCCGTAATCGGCCAGCCAAGTCGCCGCCCAGTCCGCGCCGGCGCGATGCAGCGCCTCCTTCAACGCCGGATCGGTATCGAACAACTTGTAATCCTGCAACTCGTCGTACTGATTGCTCACCTCGTGGGTCTGCCAGCTCATGCGCGCGCTCCCGAATGGCCGCGCCGCCTCTCGGCGGCGCTCAAATGAACGTTTGCTCCATCGCTTCAGCTTAGCGGACCGGACCGCCGGCCGCAGCCGGCCCAAAGCGCATCAGCGCAGCGGCAGATGCACGTCGGTCAGCAGCAAATGCTCCGGCGTGTCGCTGGCCAGGTTCAGGTAGTGGAAATACACCGGAAAATCCCGCAGCGCCTCGCCGCTGGCCGGCAGCCACTCCCGGTACAGGTACCAGATCGTGTCGCCCAGATTGTGGTGCGATCCATGGTGGCGGGCCACCGCGCAGCGCCCGCCCGGAATCTGTTTAACGATCACGCCTTGCGGATTGGCCGGCACAGGCCCCGCGACGCTGCCGCAGATGTCGAAGCGGAACCGTTCCGGCTCCGCGGTCTCCGGATTGTCGTAGGCGATGCCGTAGGTCTGGCTGCCGGCGACCGGCGACAAGCCGCTCGCCTTGCGCCACTCGATAAAGCGCAGCGCGCTGTCGTTGACCCGCTCCGGGGGCCCCAGGTGTTCCAGCGCCGCCACCATGACGGACTCTACGGTGATGATGTTGACTTCCATGCTGTCCATTCTCTCTCTGACGGGAGGCGTCATCCGCGCATGCCAGCCCGGCCAATCCGGACGGCGCCGGAACTCGCTGGGCGAACAACCCAGCGCTTGCCGGAAAGCGCGCGAAAACGATTCGGGATTGTCGAAACCGCAGTCCAGCGCGATGGAGGTGATCTTGCGCCGCGGCTGAAACGCCAGCCAGTACGACGCCCGGCGCAGCCGCTGCATCAGGATGTAGCGGGCCACGCCCACGCCCAGATACGCTGAAAACTGTCGGTGGAAATGGAAGCGCGAGAAGTGGGCCAGCTGGCTCAGGCGCTCGACGTCGAGCGGCTGGTCCAGATGGCTGGCGATGTAATCCAATACTTTTTCGAAACGCCGCGCGTAGCGGTCCGCCTTATCCATGCTCGTCCTCCATGGCGGCCACTATGCGGGAATGCGCGAAAACCTTCTTGACGCGGCTTGCTCTGTTTCACGCCGCGTCCGGAACCGGCGCCGGGCATGCCAGCATACAATACACCCGGCGCCGGATGCGCCTCAGTCTACCGCGCGCGCCCAGTCCTCGATCAGGCGCTCCGGCGTGCGGCAGGCGCGGCGCTTCAACACGAAACCCTGGCAGCGCTCGGCGAAGCCGCGGCGGTTTTCCAGCATGTCCTGCCGCATTTCGTCCAGCTCCGCGCGCCGGCACTGCTGCAGCCGGGCCGGGTCCAGCTCCTGTTTGCGCCGGGCAAGCTCCGGCCAGTTGCGCTCCGCCGCCGCGGCCATGCTCAGCAGCCAGCTGCCGAAGGTTTCCGGATCGCGCGGGCCGATGTCCTGCACCATGCCCAACCGCCAGGCCTGGCGCGCACCGATGGGCAGGCAGTCGCCGCACAGCCTGGCCGCCGTCTCGCCGCCCACCGCGCGCGGCAGGGTATAGGTCCAGTATTCGGAGCCGTACAGGCCCATGGTCGCATAATGCGGATTCAGCACCACCCCCTGCCGCGCCAGCACCACGTCGGCCGCCAGCGCCATCATCACCCCGCCGGCGCCGGCGTTGCCGGCCACGCCGGCCACCGTCAGCTGCGGCGCGGTAAGGATTTCCAGGCAGACGTCGTCTATCGCCTGTATGTTGCGCCACGCCTCCTCGCCCGGGCGCTCCGCCGCCTGGATCACGTTGAGATGGACGCCGTTGCAGAAGCTGCCGCGGCCGCTGCGTATCAGCAGCACCCGGGTGTCCTGCCGCTTCGCCCATTGCAAGGCCCGCACCAGGCGCTGGCAGTGCTCGGTGCTGAGCGCGCCGTTGTAGAACTCGAAAGTCAGCTCGCCCACCCGGCCCACCTCGCGGTAGCGGATGGGCTGGTAGCTCTCCTCGCAATGCGGATGGGTATCCACCGCCCACTCCAGCCGGGGCGCGCCGTCCAGCAGGCGGCCCAGTTCGTGGCGGGCCGGCCGCTTGAAGGTTTCCTCGCCCGGCGCCGGCTGCCGCCGCACCGATCCTATCCACAGGCTGGCGTCGCCGCAGGCCACCAGCACCGCGTCGTCGTGCACCGCCAGGATGCGGCCCGGCTCGCCGGTCCGGTGGTCGAGATGGGCGTCGCACAGGAAATAACGGCCGCCGGCCAGATCGGCCAACACGCCGGGCTGGCCGTCGGCGGCGTCGATGCGGCGCTTGATCTCGGCCGCCGGCTGGCGCCAGTCGAAGGCGCGGTCGGCCTGCTTCATGTTCGGCTGCAGCCGGCCGGCCACCTGCGGGTCGGCGTAATCGACCGCCTGCGGCTGGTAGCCGCCGGCGAACTTCTCCACCACGTCGCGGATGCAGTACATCGCGGCGTCGCTGACCGGTCCGTTGTAGAGCTCGGACTTGCGGATGCCCGGCGGCAGATCGAACTCGCGGCTGGACCACACCGGCCCGGCGTCCATCTCCTCCACCGCCTGCAGCGCGGTCACGCCCCAGCGCTTCTCGCCCTTCATGATCGCCCAGTCCAGCGCCGACGCGCCGCGGTCGCCGACGATGCCGGGATGGACGATCACTACCGGAAACGGACTGTCCCGCCACAACTCGGCCGGCACCCTGTCCTTCAGGAAGGGGCAAATCACCAGCTGCGGTCGCGCCCCCCTCACTTGGCGCGCCACTTCGTCGGCGTCGGTGAACAGCACCACGCTCGGCTTGTGGCCGGATTCGCGCAACTCCAGCCAGGCGCGCTGGGTCAGGCCGTTGAAGGCCGTGGACAGCAAAACGATTCTCAAGGCTTGCACTGCATTCTCCCGCGTATGGGCTCGGACAAGCGCCGCATGCTACGCAGCCGATCGGGGGAACAATTTGACTCAAAACAATTTTAATGCATTCGTCATTGCGCGCCTGACCCAAGGGTCAGGTGCCGCCAGCTGACGCCAGTCTCGCCTCCTCCAGCCCGCCCTCGCTCCGCAGTCGCGCCGCCATTTTCATGAATGCCCGCGCCGCCAGGCTCGCCTCCTCTTCGTCCAGCATCGCCAACCCCACCTGGCGCCGCACCGCGGGCGACAAAGGACGACTGACATAGCCTTCCACATAAGGCCGCGACGGCAGCGACAATTCCGCCACCACCGTCACCGCATCGCCGCGCGCCACCATTTCCAGCGTGCTGAGCAATTGCCCGCAGCGATAGCGAATGTCGGGCCGCAGGCGCTCGGCCTGGAACAGCCTGCCCACCAACTCGCCCGAGCCCGCGCCGGTCAGCGCGAACGGCTCCGCGCACAGCTCGCCCAGCGCCACGCGCTCCCGCTCCGCCAACGCGTGGCCGGCGGGCAGCACCGCCATCATTTGATCCTCGATCAGCGGACAAGTGACGAACCTGGGATCCGGCAGCACCGCGAAGGCGATATCCACCCGCCGTTGCTGCAGCCATTGCAGCGCCTGCTCATCCGGCCCCTCGTCGACACGGATCTCGATGCCGGGATGCAGCCGCCGATAATGCGCCAGCAGCAAAGGCAGCAGGCGCAGCGATGCGGTGGGGCCGAAAGAGCCGATGCGCAGCGTGCCGCGACGCAAGCCGCGCGCGTCGGAGGCCTCCTGCCGCATCGCCTCGGCCAGCCCCAGCATGCCCCTGGCCCGCCGCAGCGCCTGCAAGCCGATGTCGGTGGGTTCCGCCTTGCCCTGCCCGCGGCGCAGCAGCTCCACGCCCAGCTCCCGCTCCAGCTCGCGCATCGCATGGGACACGCCGGACTGGGAAATGCCCAGCCGGGCGGCGGCGGCGGTGAAGTTTTGCAGCTCGGCGACCAGGGAAAAGATTTCCAGTTGAGTCAGCGTCATCTTTGCAAACCAGTCATGAGTTTTTACTCATTTTACTATCATTGAAAATGAGCATAAAAATATTCAATCGCGCCAAAACCAGACCTCGCCATGCCAGACACCCATTCTCCGATAGACGGCGTCTCTTCGCTCTGCCCCGCCCTCAGCCATCGTTTTCTGTCATTGCAAGAAGCGGGACGCCATCCTCGGCCCCTCGCTCGCGAAAGCGTTCGGCTCCAGGCGCTGCTCAGCGGCTTCGACGATATCGCGTTCTGTCGTCCGCAAGCGCTGCCGCAGCTGGCCCAGCGCATTCGTGGACAGCATGTGCAGTCCGTCGTTTCAACCCTCGAGTCCGCCTGCCTGCATTGGGAAGCGAAGGAGCATCGCCTGGCGCGAGCGCAATTCGGCAACCATCTGCGCCGCCACCCGGCGGATGTCGTGGCATTGTTCTGCACCCATATCTTTGACTGCTGCCTCGGCCAGCCCCGCGCGCTGCGCGAGGACTTGGCGCGCTGCGCCAAGCATATCGAAGCAAGCCACTGCCTTTACCCGTACTACCTGTCCATCCATGCCTATGTTCTTGCCGACGCGGACCAGGCCGAGCAAGCCCTGCCGCTGGCGTTGGCGGCCCTGAGGCAGCGTCAGGACAACCTTTACGGCATCTACGCCGCGATGCGCGCCCTTCAAGCCCTGGGATGCCGGCAGGAATCCGCGCTTTTCCTCGCGCAGTCCCGCAGACTTTGGGCAGAGCGGCCGCAGTTCCATGCCCGCATGCTGCGGATGCTGACCGGCGCGGATGCATGCTTCGGTCGCGCCAACACCGGACTGGCTTGAATGCCTTCGACTCCCGGCGCCGGCGCGCCGCCCACCGCCAGCCGCCTCCCCTCGCGCTGGCTCTATCTGCGCCTGACCCTGGTCTCCGCGATCTGGGGCGGCACCTTCATCGCCGGCAAAGCGCTGGCCGGCGGCCTGCCCCCGCTGCTGGCCGCCAGCCTGCGCTTCGCCATCGCCAGCGCGACGCTGCTGGGCTGCCTGGCGTTGACGCGCACGCCGCTGGTCCGCCCGGCTCCCGAACAAATGCTGCGGCTGTCCGCGCTGGGCCTGCTCGGCGTGTTCGGCTACAACCTGTTTTTCTTCTACGGCCTGCAGCGCATCGGCGCCGCCCGGGCTTCGCTGATCGTCGCGCTCAATCCGGCCATGATCGCGCTGGCCTCCTTCCTGCTGCTGAAGGAAGCCTTGCCGCCGCTCAAGCTGGTCGGCGTCGCGCTGTGCCTGGCCGGCGCCGGGCTGGTCATCATCGGCAAAAATCCCGGCGCGCTGGCCGGCGCGGCCGATGGCGGCGGCGATCTGCTGATCCTGGGCTGCGTCGCCTGCTGGGCGGCGTACAGCGTCGGTTCGCGCGGCCTGTCGCAGGCGCTGGGGCCGCTGCAGACGGCCACCTGGTCCATCCTGCTGGGCACGGCGATGCTGTGGCTGGCTGCATGGCTGCGCGGCGACGCCAGCCTCGCCGCCATCGGCAAGCTGGACGCCGCGCAATGGGGCGGGCTGCTCTATCTGGGCGCGCTAGGCTCGGCACTGGCCTATATCTGGTACTACGACGGCATCCGCCGGATCGGCGCCGCCCGCGCCGGACTGTTCATCGCCCTCAATCCGCTCTGCGCGGTACTGCTGGGCGCCGGCCTGCTGGGGGAGCGCCTGTCGCTGGAAATGGCGGTCGGCGGCGCGCTGGCCATCGCCGGCATCGCGCTCGGCAACCGAGCCCCCTGGCGCGGCCAGCCGCCCTCCCGTTCAACCTGAGCCTTGTTTCCGTTGCCAGCCCGCGGGCGGCAACGGATAATCGCCGTCCGTTTGACAGGGGGTGGATCAATGGATGAGACAAGCGTGCGCCTGTCCAAGCGCATGGTGGAACTGGGCCTTTGCTCGCGGCGCGAAGCCGACGCCTGCATCGAGCAGGGCTTGGTTAAAGTGGACGGCAAAGTGGTCAATACGCTGGGCGCGCGGGTGCGGCCGGAACAGCAAATCACGCTGGCCGGAACGCCGCAGGCTTTGGCGACGCTGCCGGTGACGATGCTGCTGAACCGCCCGGCGGGCGAGGACGCGCCGCCGGCACAGCTGCTGGGGCCGGGCAGCCGCTCGCCGCAGGACGGCGCGGAACAAGTATGGCTGGCGCGCCACCGCCAGCACCTGAGCGTCCTCGGCGCCGTGGATGAGCGCTGCCATGGCCTGCTGGTCCTGACCCAGGATAAAAAGCTGCCGCGCCATCTGGCCGAGTGCGAGATGGAATTCCTGCTGCAAGTGGAGCGGGCGCCGGCGGCCGACGAGTTGAAAGCGCGCGTCGCCGCCATCCGCCTGGACGGCAAGCCCTTGCGCCAGTGCAAGATCAGCCGCCAGAGCGACCACCAGCTGCGCTGCGCGGTTTACGCGCCGGGCGACGGCTTCTTCGCCGACATCAGCCGCCAGCTCGGCGTCAACCTGCAAAGCGCGCGCTGCATCCGCATCGGCCGCCTGGCCCTGGCCGGGCTGCAGCCGGGACAATGGCGCTATCTGCAGCCGTTCGAACGCTTCTGATCCTTGCCCGCGCCAGCCCGCCGGACACCCCCGCGCGGGCTGCCCGCCTCCGGTTTTCCATGCGACGGCGATGCGTATTGCCCCGCCGGCGCGGGACGGCTTCGTGCCAAAATGAAAGTTGAATAAAAAATAAATTTATCGGAACTCGGTTCCCGATATTCCGTCTTTATATCATCCAGCCATTCAACCGGAATTCCGCCCATGCCTCACGACACCCCCTTGATCACCACCATCGTCGGCGGCCTGGTCTTCGCCTTCGCGCTCGGCGCGCTGGCCTTGCGCCTCAGGCTGCCGCCGCTGGTGGGCTATCTCTGCGCCGGCATCCTGGTCGGCCCGTTCACGCCGGGCTTCCAAGCGGATACCGCGCTGGCGCCGGAGCTGGCTGAGCTGGGGGTGATCCTGCTGATGTTCGGCGTCGGCCAGCATTTCTCGATCAAGGATTTGATGGCGGTGAAGGCCATCGCCGTCCCCGGCGCGCTGGTGCAGATCGCGGTCGCGACGCTGCTGGGCATGGGCCTGTCCCATTTCCTCGGCTGGCCCTTGGGCGAGGGGGTGGTGTTCGGCCTGGCGCTGTCGGTGGCCAGCACCGTGGTGCTGTTGCGCGCGCTGGAGGAATACGGCTGGCTGGACAGCGAGGACGGCAAGGTGGCGGTGGGCTGGCTGGTGGTGGAGGATCTGGTGATGGTGCTCACCCTGGTGCTGCTGCCGGCCTTCGCCGGCGCGCTGGGCGGCGGGCAGGCCGCGCCGTCGCTGGCTCAGTTGGGCTGGACGCTGGCGATGACCATGGCCAAGGTGGCCGCTTTCGTCGCGCTGATGCTGCTGGTGGGCCGCCGCTTCATACCGTGGATGCTGGAGCGCATCGTCCATACCGGCAACCGCGAGCTGTTCCGGCTGGGCGTGCTGGCCACCGCGCTGGGCGTGGCCTACGGCGCCACCCAGCTGTTCCAGATCTCGTTCGCGCTGGGCGCCTTCTTCGCCGGCATGGTGATGGCGGAATCGCCGTTCAGCCACCGCGCCGCCGAGGAATCGCTGCCGCTGCGCGAGGCGTTCGCCGTGCTGTTCTTCGTGTCGGTGGGCATGCTGCTGGATCCGGAAGTGCTGCTGAAGGACACCCCGGTGCTGCTGGCCACCGTGCTGATCATCGTGGTCGGCAAATCGGCGGCGGCCTACGGCATCGTGCGCCTGTTCCGCCGCAGCCGCCGCACCAGCCTGCGCATCGCCGCCAGCCTGTCGCAGATCGGCGAATTCTCCTTCATCCTGGCCGGGCTGGGCATGTCGCTGGGCTTGCTCAGCGCGCGCGGCCAGGCGCTGATCCTGGCCGGCGCCATCGTGTCCATCCTGCTCAACCCGATGATGTTCGCGCTGGCCGAGCGCTACGGCCGCCCCGCGGAAGCCTCCGCCTGAGGCATGCCGCCAGCGGCCTGCCCCTGAACATTTGGCCGGATCGGCCGCCGGCTATGATAGAATCGCGCGCAACGCGTTCAATTTGCTATGAAAAAACTCATCGCCACGCTGTGCCTGCTCTGCCTCGCCCTGCCTTCGTCGGCAGGCCGCTTGCTGCCCGATGGCTTGGTCATGGGCAGGCTGGCCGGCGTCGACGACTCGGGCATCGAGTTCGTCCGCTCCGACCGCACGCTGCTGCAGCGCTTGACGGCGCTGATCGCCGTCGAACCGCAGCATTTCGCGCTCGCCGCCGGCCTGCGCGTGTTCGATGAGCACAACCGCTTCCTGCTGAGCGGGCAACTGAACGCTCTGAAAGGCCGCACCATAGGCGTGACCTTCGATCAGCAAGGCAATATCAACCGCATCTGGGCGCTGGGCGACGACGAGGTCAAGGCGCTGAAACAGCGCCAGGCCCAGATCCAACCCTGAAACCGAATACCAGCGGGAAACCGAGTAGCAATGAAGAAGGTATACATCAAGACCTTCGGCTGCCAGATGAACGAGTACGATTCCGACAAGATGGCGGACGTGCTGGGCAGCGCCGAAGGCATGGTCAAGACGGACAACCCGGAAGAAGCCGACGTCATCCTGTTCAACACCTGTAGCGTGCGGGAAAAGGCTCAGGAGAAAGTGTTCTCCGACCTCGGCCGCATCCGCCCGCTGAAGGAAGCCAACCCCAATCTGATCATCGGCGTCGGCGGCTGCGTGGCCAGCCAGGAAGGCGACGCCATCGTCAAGCGCGCGCCCTTCGTCGACGTGGTGTTCGGCCCGCAGACGCTGCACCGCCTGCCGGACCTGATCGAGAGCCGCAAGCAGAGCGGCCGCTCGCAGGTGGACATCTCCTTCCCCGAGATCGAGAAGTTCGACCACATCCCGCCGGCCAAGGTGGATGGCGGCGCGGCCTTCGTCTCCATCATGGAAGGCTGTTCCAAGTACTGCTCGTTCTGCGTGGTGCCGTATACCCGCGGCGAGGAAGTGTCGCGCCCCTTCGAGGACGTGCTGACCGAGATCGCCGGCCTCGCCGCCCAGGGCGTCAAGGAAATCTCGCTCTTGGGCCAGAACGTCAACGCCTACCGCGGCCTGATGAGCGACGGCGAGATCGCCGACTTCGCGCTGCTCTTGGAGTACGTGCACGAAATCCCGGGCGTGGAGCGCATCCGCTTCACCACCAGCCACCCGCGCGAGTTCAGCCAGCGCATCATCGACTGCTACGCCAAGCTGCCCAAGCTGGTCTCCCACCTGCACCTGCCGGTGCAAAGCGGCTCCGACCGCGTGCTGATGGCGATGAAGCGCGGCTACACCGGCCTGGAATACAAGTCCATCATCCGCAAGCTGCGCGCGATCCGCCCGGACCTGTGCCTGAGCTCGGACTTCATCGTCGGCTTCCCCGGCGAAACCGAGGCCGACTTCGAACAGACGCTGAAACTGGTGCGCGACTGCGAGTTCGACTTCAGCTTCGTGTTCATCTACAGCCCGCGTCCGGGCACGCCGGCATCCAACCTGCCGGACGACACCCCGCACGCCGAGAAAGTGCGCCGTCTGGAAGCGCTGAACGAGGTGATCGAAGCCAAGGGCTTCGAGATCAATAAGGCGATGGTCGGCTCCGTGCAGCGCGTGCTGGTGGAAAACGTCTCGAAGAAAGACGCCGCGATGCTGGCGGCGCGCACCGCCAACAACCGCGTGGTCAACTTCGCCGGCCATCCGCGCCTGCTGGGCCAGACGGTGGATGTCAGAATCACCGAAGCCCGCCCGCACTCGCTGGCCGGCGAGGTGGTGATCAACGAGATCGCCTGACCGTGAACGGAGCCGGCTTGCTATGCAATGCGCATCTCGCGGCGTATGCTCGGCTGGTTCCGATACGGAGGATTTCAAGATGTTCGTCGTCTCGCTGACTTATACCGCCCCGCTGTCCGATGTCGACGCGCTGCTGGATGCCCACGTCGCCTGGCTGAAACAAGCCTACGCCGACGGCGCCTTCCTGGCCTCCGGCCGCAAGGTGCCGCGCGAGGGCGGCGTGATCCTGGCGCGCGGCGAACGCGCGGCGCTGGAGGCCCGCCTGGCGAAGGACCCGTTCGCCCAGGGCGGCGTCGCCCGCTACGACATCATCGAATTCGTGCCCGGCATGACCGCCCCCGGGCTGGAAAGCCTGAAGGAAGCATGAACGCGAGCGGCATCAAGGCCCTGCTGCTGGACCTGGACGACACGCTGTTCGACGACAGCCACGCCACCCATCAGGCGTTTTCCGCCTTCATCGGGCCGCATGCCGCCCGTTTCGCCGAATCCGAACCCGAGCTGTTCCGCCGCTGGCGCGCCTGCGTCGACCGCCACTGGCGGCGCTTCGAAGCCGGCGAGCTGACGATAGAACAGCAGCGCCACGAACGGCTGCGCGACTTTCTCGGCCTGCCGCATGTCGCCGAAGACGTAGCCGCGCGGCTGTTCCAGCCGTATATGGACGCCTACCGCCGCCACCGCCGGCTCACGCCCGGCGCGGCGGACTTTCTCGACGCCACCCGCCATTTGATCCGCATCATCGTCAGCAACGGCGGCGCCGAACAGCAGCAGGCCAAGCTGGCGCACCTGGGCATCGCCCACCACTTCCGCCACGTCGTCACCGTGGAGGACGCCGGCGCCGCCAAACCGGCCCCCCGCATCTTCCGCCACGCGCTGGCGCTGGAAAGCCTCGCTCCCGAACATTGCCTGATGGTGGGCGACGACCTGGAGCGCGACATCGAGCCGGCGCGCCGGCTGGGCATGGCGGCCTGTCATGTGTCACACGACCGCCACGCCGCCGTTTTTCAACAGTTAAGCGAACAATTGCACACGCATGAGCACTAGCGAATCCCTCAGCTTCAACCCGGTGGACAACGAACGGCTGGCCCGCCTGTGCGGCCCGCTGGACGAAAACCTGAAACAGGTGGAGACCGGCCTGGACGTCGTCGTCCAGCGCCGCGGCGAAGCCTTCCGCGCGCAGGGCCCGGCCGCCAAGCTGGCGGTGGAGGCGCTGACCCGGCTCTACCTGCTGGCGGAGAAACAGGACATCTCGGTCGACGACGTGCAACTGACGCTGGTGGAGCTGCGCCAGCAGCAATCCACCGCCGAGCAGGAAGAGTCGCCGGTGCTGGCCACCCGCCGCGGCGACCTGAAAGGCCGCACGCCGAACCAGGCTCGCTACATCAAGGCCATCCAGCAGCACGACGTCACTTTCGGCATCGGCCCGGCCGGCACCGGCAAGACCTACCTCGCCGTCGCCTGCGCGGTGGACGCGATGGAGCGCGACGCGGTCAAGCGCATCGTGCTGGTGCGCCCGGCGGTGGAAGCCGGCGAAAAGCTGGGCTTCCTGCCCGGCGACCTGGCGCAGAAGGTGGACCCGTACCTGCGGCCACTGTACGACGCCTTGTACGATCTGATGGGCTTCGACCGCGTGACCCGGCTGTTCGAGAAGAACCTGATCGAGATCGCGCCGCTGGCCTATATGCGCGGCCGCACGCTGAACCATGCCTTCATCATTCTGGACGAGGCGCAAAACACCACGCCGGAGCAGATGAAGATGTTCCTGACCCGGATCGGCTTCGGCTCCCGCGCGGTGATCACCGGCGACGTCACCCAGATCGACCTGGCCCGCCACCAGAAGAGCGGCCTGGTCGAGGTGGAGCGCATCCTCGACCATGTGCGCGGCATCCACTTCCATCATTTCAACAGCAACGACGTGGTGCGCCACCCGCTGGTGCAGAAAATCGTCGACGCCTACGACCATTACCAAAGCAAGCAAGATGAAAAAAGCTAAACGCAACCCGCTGCTGACCCGCCTGGCCGAGCGGCTGGAGCTGACCCTGGACGTGCGCAGCGACGCCGGCCTCCTGCCCGAGCCCGCGCTGATCCGCCGCGCCTGCCAGGCCGCGCTGCGCCGCGACGTCAAGCAGGCTCAGATCAGCATCGTCATCGTCGACGCCGCTGAAGGCCGTCAGCTCAACAACGACTACCGCGGCAAGGATTATGCGACCAACGTTTTGTCCTTCGCGCTGAACGAAGGCGAGCCGGTGGCCGGCCTGCCGCTGTTCGGCGATCTGGTGCTGTGCGCGCCGGTGGTGGAGCAGGAAGCCGCCGAGCAGAACAAGGACCTGATGGCCCACTACGCCCACCTGCTGGTGCACGGCATGCTGCACCTGCAGGGCTTCGACCACGAAGAGGACGAAGAGGCCGAAGCGATGGAAGCGCTTGAAACCGTAATCGTTAAACAGCTAGGATATCCTGATCCCTACCACGAGGAGCACATCTAAGAAATGGAAGACCCCAGTAAACCGCGACCCAGTTGGCTTGAACGCCTGTCCACCATGCTCTTGCGCGAGCCGGAAGACCGCGAGGAGTTGATCGAGCTGTTGCACAACGCCTTCGAGCGCAACCTGCTCGACGCCGAGGCCCTCGGCATGATCGAAGGCGTGCTGGAGGTCAGCGAGCTGACCGTGCGCGACGTGATGATTCCGCGCAGCCAGATGCACGTGCTGAACATCGACGACCCCATCGCCCGCTTCCTGCCGACCGTGATCGATTCCGGCCACTCGCGCTTCCCGGTGATAGGCGAAAGCAAGGATGACGTGCAAGGCATCCTGCTGGCCAAGGAGTTGCTGCGTTACTTCCATGCGCCCTCCACCTTCAATCTGAAGAACGTGCTGCGCCCGGCGGTGTTCGTGCCGGAGTCCAAGCCGCTGAACGTGCTGCTGCGCGACTTCCGCGCCACCCACAACCACATGGCGGTGGTGGTCGACGAATACGGCGGCGTCTGCGGCCTGGTGACCATCGAAGACGTGATCGAGCAGATCGTCGGCGACATCGAGGACGAGTACGACATCGACGACGACGAGGACGACATCGTGCCGGTGCGCGGCAACGAGCGTTACCGCGTCAAGGCGCTGACCGAGATCGAGGACTTCAACCACTACTTCGGCACCGACTACGCCGACGACGACGTCGACACCGTCGGCGGCCTGGTGATCTCGCTGACCGGCCACCTGCCCAAGCGCGGCGAGAAGATAGAAGCCGCCGGCCTGCGCTTCACCGTGCTGCGCGCCGACAGCCGCCGCCTGGACACCCTGCTGGTGGAACGCATCCAGGCCTCCCTCGACATGGCCGAATAAGGCTATGCTGAATGCAGCCGGCAGCCGCCGGCTGCAACTCTCGTATTCAACTGCAACAAGCCCCATGCGAATCCTGATCCTGCTATTGGCCGCCGCGCTGGCCGGCGCCCTCACCCTGTTTGCCTTCGCCCCCTATCGGCTGTTCTGGCTGATGCCGATCACGCTTGCCGCGCTGGTCGAGCTGCTGCAGCGCGAGCCGCGCCGCGCGTTCTGGATAGGCTATGCCTGGGGACTGGGCGCCTATGTCAGCAACTTTCGCTGGATCTACGACAGCCTGCACGACGTGGCCGGCCTGCCGGCCTGGATCGCCGCGCCGCTGGTGCTGCTGCTGCCGGCCTATCTGGCGTTGTACCCGGGCCTGGCCTCCTGGCTGGCCTGCCGCATCGATCCTCGGCCCGGCGTGCGCTGGCTGCTGGCCTTCCCGGCCGCCTGGGAATTGGGCGAATGGCTGCGCGGCTGGGTGATGACCGGCTTTCCCTGGGGCGCGGCCGGTTATTCGCAGATCACCGAAAGCCCGCTGGCGGGCTACGCGCCGGTCGGCGGCATTCATCTGGTCAGCTACCTGGTGGCGCTGTCCGCCGGCGCGCTGGCCATGCTCGCGCGCGCCGGCATGCGGCAGCGGATCGGCATCCTGATCGCCGCCGCGCTGATCTGGGGCAGCGGCGTGTGGCTGCGCGACATCGAGTGGACCCATCCGGTCGGCAAGCCGATCACGGTGGCATTGGCCCAGGGCAATATCGCCCAGGAGCTGAAATGGTCGCCGGAAAACCTGGAAAACTCGCTGCTCACCTATTACCGCCAAGTGGCGATGACCCGCGCCGACCTGATGATCCTGCCGGAAACCGCGCTGCCGCTGTTCCTCGACGATCTGCCGTCCGGCTATCTGTCGATGATCCGCGGCGAAGCGTCCCGCGCCGGCATGGCGCTGGCCAGCGGCATCCCGCGCCGCACCAACGACGGCCGCGGCTATCTGAATTCGGTGGTGGCGCTGTCCGATCCGAAAATGCCCTATTACGCCAAGGACCACCTGGTGCCCTTCGGCGAGTTCGTGCCGCTGCCGGGCCTGATAGGCTGGATCTACCAGCACATGGACATGCCGCTGTCCGGCTTCAGCCGCGGCGGCGCGGATCAGGCGCCGCTGACGCTGGCGGGGCACAAGGTGGCGTTCAACGTCTGCTACGAGGATAGCTTCGGCGAGGAGCTGATCGGCCCGGCCGCCCGCGCCGACATCCTGGCCAACGTCAGCAACCTGGCCTGGTTCGGCAAGAGCGAGGCGATGAGCCAGCATCTGCAGCTATCGCAGGCCCGGTCGCTGGAAACCGGCCGTTACATGCTGCGCGCCACCAATAACGGCATGACCGCCATCATCCGCCCGGACGGCGAAATCTCGGCGGTGGCAGCCCCGTTCACCGCACAGGTGCTGACCGGTTTCGCCCAGAGCCGCCAGGGTCTGACGCCTTACATGCGCGTCGGCAACCTGCCGGTCATCATCGGCTGCGGCGCGCTGCTGCTGCTGGCCCTGCTGCTGGGCTGGCGCCGCCGCGGCCAGCACTAGGCCGCATTGATCAAAAAAGCCCGGCGCGCTGCCGGGCTTTTCGCATCCACTCCCGCGCGCCCCCCGCGCCCCCCGCGCCGCTCAGCCTCTTACCGAGAAGCGCGACACCAGTTGCCGCAGATTGGCCGCCAATTGGTGCATATTATGGATGGCCTGCGACGCCGACTGCGACGCCGACGCGTTGCTGGTGGCGCTGTGGGCGATCTGCTCCACGTGCTGGGCGATGGTCTGGCTGGCCGCGCTCTGCTCCTTCAGCGCGTGGGAAATATCGCCGATCACGTCGACCACGCCGCTGGCGCTGTCCTGGATGCGGGCGATCTCGGAACCCGCCTGCTCGGCTAGCCCCAGCCCCGCCTTCACCCGCGACACCGCCTCCTCCATGCTGTGGCGGGAGTGCTCGGCCCCCTGCTGCACATCCTGGATCATGGAGGCGATTTCCTGCGTCGCCTGCGCGGTGCGCTCGGACAGCTTGCGCACCTCGTCGGCCACCACCGCGAAGCCGCGCCCCATCTCGCCGGCCCGCGCCGCCTCGATCGCCGCGTTCAAGGCCAGCAGATTGGTCTGGTCGGCGATATCCTTGATCACCTGCATGATGCTGGAAATGGTCTGGGTCTTGTCCGCCAGGCTGGTGATGATGCCCGAGGTCTGGTCGACCGCGTCGTTGATGCGCCGCATTTCGCTGACCGCCTCGGCGATCACCGCCCCGCCGCTCTTGGACAGCGTGCCGGACTCGTTGGCCAGGTTGCGCGCATCCTGCGAGCGGTCGGAAATGTGATTGACGCTGACGGTGAGCTGCTCGATCGACGCCGCCATCGCCGTGGCCGCCGCGCTCTGCTGCTCGGAGCCGCGCCCCACCGCCTCGGCCTCGCCGGTCACCTTGCTGCTGACCTGGGACAGCTGGTTGGCGCCGTCTATGATGTCGCGCACCAGCCGCTCCAGCTCGCGCTGCATCGCGCCCACCGCGGACATCAGGCTGTCCTGATCGCCCTCCTTCACCGCCACGTCCTCGTCCAGATGGCCGGCGGCGATGCGCTTGACCACCGCCACCGTCTCCTGCGGATCGGCGCCCAGCTGGCTCAGCACATTGCGCAATATCATGCCGCCCATGCCCAGCAGCACCAGCAGCGCCGCCGCCAGCACGCCGCCCAGCCACAACAACTCCCGATGGAAGGCGGCTGAAACATCGTCCAGATAAATGCCGGTGCCGACGATCCAATGCCACTTCGGCGTGGTGGTGACATAGGAAATCTTGGGTTGGGGCTGATCGAAGCCGGGCTTGCTCCACACGTACTCGCCATAACCTCCGCCGCCCGGCGATGAAATCGCGTTCTGAAACAGCGTCTTCAACTCGATGCCGTTCGGATCCTTCACTCCGGCCAGGTTCTTGCCGATCAGTTCCGGTTTGGCGCCGTGGGCGACGTAATTCCAGTCCGAGTCATAGGCGAAGAAATAATCCGCCTTCTCGTAATGCATCGAACTCAGCGCCTTGGACAGCATGCGCTTGGCGTCGGCCTCGCCGATCTTGCCGCTTTCCACCAGCTTCTCGTAGCTGGATACCAGGCCCACCGCGCTCTGCACCAGATTGCGCACCTTGTCCTGCCTGTCCTGCAGCATCACCTGGCGCTGGTTGTACACCGATACCACGCCCAGGCCGCACACCACCGCCACCACCAGCGCCATCAAGCCGACCAGGCGGGCCTTCAAGCTCATGCCTGCGTTTGCCATTTCCCGCTCCTTCCCCAACTCCGCACGTATTCGTGCTTGTTTTGATAGTTCGACTACAAAATCATTCTAGAAACGGATGCCCCCCGCCGCCACGCCGTTTTGCGCATTCCGATCAAGCGCAAGGCTCGCAGGCATGAAAAAGCCCGGACATGCCGGGCTTGAGGGACGGGTCGATCAGACGCGGAAGCTGGAGAACAGCTGCCGCATGCTGCTGGCCGAGTGCGACAGCTCGGACAGCGTGTCGCGCACGGTCTGCAAGGCGTCGTCGCTGTCGACGATGCGGCCATTGATCTGCTCGGTGCTCTGGGCGATCATCGTGGTGGCCTTGTGCTGCTCGCTGGTGGACAAGGTTATCTCGTTCATCTTGGCCATCACCTCCTGCATCGCCTGCTGGATCTTCTCGATGCGCTGCACCGCGCCCAGCGTCAGCTCCACGCCGCCGTCGACCGAGCTGACGGTGCGCTGCATATTGCTGACCGCCTGGCTGGTTTCCTCGCGGATGGTGCTGACCATGCCGGAAATCTCCACCGTGGCCTGGCCGGTGCGCTCGGCCAGCTTGCGCACCTCGTCGGCCACCACCGCGAAGCCACGGCCCATTTCGCCAGCGCGCGCCGCTTCGATCGCCGCGTTCAGCGCCAACAGATTGGTCTGGTCGGCGATGTCCTTGATCACATTGGTGATGCCGCTGATCTGCTGCGAACGCTGATCGAGCGAGCCCAGCATGGTGGACAGTCCCTTCACCGCCTCGACGGTGCTGTTCATCTCCTGCGAGATCTGCTGCATGCCGTGCGCGCTCTCGCTGGAGACCTGGCCGGTATGGTTGACCAGGCCGTCCGCCTCGCGTGCCGCGTCGGCGATGTGCGAGATGCTGACGGTGATCTCCTCCAGCGTGGCCGCGTTGGAGCTGGACACGTCGGAAATCTGGCGCGAATCGTGCGCCACCTTGTCCACGGTGTCGGTCACGCTCTCGACGCCGCCGGTCACCCGTTCGGCCTCTTCCTTCACCGCGATGAACATCTTCTGCAGTTGGCCGATGAAGCGGTTGAACGCGGTGGCGGTTTCGGCGATCTCGTCCTGGCCGGTCACCTGGATGCGGCGGGTCAGGTCGCCTTCACCCTGGGAAATTTCCAGCATCGCGTTGCGCAGGCGGCCCAGCCCGGCCAGCATCTTGCTCAGCATCACGCTCGCCACCGGGATCAGGATCAACACGCACAGCGCGCCGATGCCGATCACAGTCAGCAGCAAGGTGTTCAGCGGCCCGGTGACCACAGACTCGTCGGTCACCACGCCCAGCAGCCAGTTGGTGCCCTCCACAGGCTGCACCTCGATCAGCTTGCTCTCGCCCCCGATGTTGACCTCCTGCATCGTGGTATCGGTCGCCAGTTTCGTCAGACGATCGCTGGTCAGCTCCGGGACTTTCTCGGACAGCGGCTTCAGCGTCAGGCTGGCGTCCGGGTGGGCGATCACCTTGCCGCTCTTGTCCACCAGAAAAGCGTAGCCGTTGCCGCGCAGCTTGACCGACAGCACGGTCTTGACCAGGTCGTCGATGAAGATGTCGCCGCCGACCACCGCCTTCAGCGTGCTGCCGTCCTTGACCGGCGACACGAAGGTCACCACCAGTTTCTTGGTGTCGAAATCGACATAGGGATCGGATACGCCGGGGTTGCCGCTGGCCGACGCCTGCTGATACCACGGCCTTGCCACCGGATCGTAGCCTTGCGGCTGCGGCTTCATGTCGGAGCGGATCATCACATGATCGGCGGTGCCGATATAGGTCATGTCGAAGCCGCCGGCCTGGCTCATCCTGGCCAGGGTCTGGCGCGGATCCGGCGTGCCCACCAGCGGATTGGCCGCGATCACCACGCCCACCTTGCTCTTGTACCAGCTGCTCACCAGGGCCGAGTAGCCCTTGGAGGTGCCGCCCAACTCATTATCGACGCCTCGGACGATCTCATTCCGCATCTGGCCGTAAACCAGCACGGTAATCACCATACCCAGCAATACCAGCAGCAGGGCAATCACTGCAATCAGCTTGACACGCAAAGAGCGCATTACACTTCCTCCTCATCCCCAATTACTTGCCAGGCCGCATCGACCGCGGGCTTGCGGCATCGGGCGCTGTTATCTTGTAAGCCTCTACTCAGGTTTAGTCCGAATAAGCATAAAGCTCAACGAACAATTCCCTTCTCGCAAATTTTGCCCTCCATTTTCCCAGATGGCATGAAACATCCACTCCATCGACAGCGCCGGCCATCGCATGACAGTCCGACAATAAGCGGCGGGCATCTCAATGTAAATGGCCGATCACAGATATGCAATGCCCGCGTTACAACTTGCCGCTCCCATCCAGGCGCCATGCTTGAAAATCGGCACGCCGCGCCCGTCCCCCGCCGCCTCCGTGCTAGCATGCCGTCTATACGACAATGGAGACCCCCATGCACCTGAGCGCCATGTTCGTCCATCCGGTGAAATCCTGCCGCGGCATCGCCTTCGACCGCGCCTATGCGGGCAAGCTGGGCTTGCTTCACGACCGCGAATGGCTGCTGGTCAGCCCGGACGGCCAACAGATCACCGCGCGCACGCATCCCCAACTGGTCACCGTCCGCGCCGAGCTGTTGCCGGGCGGCGTGCTGCTGCATCGCGCCGGCAAACCGCCGATCTTCGCGATGGCCACCGTATACACCCGGCCTCATCCGGCCCAGGTCTGGAAGGACGGCTTCCAGGCCTGGCACGGCGACGAGCGCGTCGATGCCTGGTTCGCCGATCTCCTCGGCTGCGAATGCCGGCTGCTGTGGCTGGGCGCGCAATCCAACCGCGCGTTCAAGGGCGGCTCCGACAAGATGAGCTTCGCCGACGGCTATCCCTTCCTGCTGGTCAACCAGGCCTCGCTCGACGATTTGAACCGCCAGCTCCCCGAGCCCGTCACGCTGCGCCACTTCCGTCCCAATCTGGTCGTGAGCGGCGCGTATCCGTGGGAAGAAGACGATTGGCAGGTGATCCGCATCGGCGGCCTTGAATTCGACGTGATGAAACCCTGCGCGCGCTGCGTGCTGACCACCGTGGATCCGGACCTGGGCGAAAAGCGCGCCGATGGCGAGCCGCTGCAGACCCTGGTCCGCACCCGCCGCCAGGATGAAGGCGTCTGCTTCGGCATGAACCTGCGCGCTCGCAACGAAGGCGTGCTTGAGTTGGACGCGCCGGTCGAGGTTCTGGAACAGCGCTACAGCTTCTAGACTGGGCTGCCGGCAAGTGCTTACAATCTGTCAATGAATCTGCAAGCGCTCATTGAAGATATCCGGCAGCAAGTGCTGCCGTTTTATGACCGCGGCCAAGTCGCCGACTATATCCCGGCGTTGGCCTCGGTGTCGCCGCATCAGTTCGGCTTCGCCATCCACACCCTGGATGGACAGGAATATGGCTGCGGCGAATCCGACGTCCCGTTCTCCATCCAAAGCATCAGCAAGGCCTTCATGCTGGCCCTGACGCTGCAGGCCGACGGCGAGGCGCTGTGGCGCCACGTCGGCAAGGAACCGTCCGGCAATCCGTTCAACTCGCTGGTGCAGCTGGAATACGAGCACGGCATTCCGCGCAATCCCTTCATCAACGCCGGCGCGCTGGCGGTCACCGACCGCGCAATCAGCCATTTTGGCGACGCGCACTTGCAGCTGCTGGCCTGGCTGCGGAATGAGGCCGGCAACCCCCGTCTCGCCGCCGACGAGGCGATCGCCGCCTCGGAGCGCGAGCACGGCGACCGCAACGCGGCGCTGGCCCACTTCATGAAAAGCTACGGCAACCTCGACCATCCGGTGGAGACGGTGCTGGATCATTACTTCCACAACTGCAGCATTTCGATGAGCTGCCTCGAGCTGGCCCGCGCCGGCCTGTTCCTGGCCAACCACGGCGCCTCGCCCCAAACCGGACGACAATACCTGACTCGCAGCCAGGCCAAACAGGTGAACGCCGTCATGTTGACTTGCGGCACTTACGACGCCGCCGGCGAATTCGCCTACCGCGTCGGCCTGCCGGTGAAAAGCGGCGTCGGCGGCGGCCTGCTGGCGGTGATTCCGGGCAAGATGAGCATCGCGGTATGGAGTCCTCAGCTGGATGCCCGCGGCAACTCGGTACTGGGCCTGGAGGCGCTGGACCGTTTCACCACCCGCACCGGACTGTCCATCTTCTAGACGCGACAATGCCGGGCCCGCTAGGCAAACCCGGCTTTCCAGTCATGAAAAAAGCCAGCTCCAAGGAGCTGGCTTTTTCTTTCAACTTCGTCGATTAATCGGCGGAGTTGTCTTCTACGGCAACGGCGTCTTCCGGACGGTCCACCAGCTCTACCAGAGCCATCGGGGCGTTGTCGCCCTTGCGGAAACCGTACTTCAGGATGCGCACGTAACCGCCATTGCGGGTAGCGTAACGCGAGCCGAGCACGTCGAAGAGTTTAACCACGATTTCGCGGTCACGGGTGCGGTCGAACGCCAGACGACGGTTGGCGAGAGACGGCTTTTTGCCGAGCGTGATGAGCGGCTCGGCCACACGACGCAGTTCCTTGGCCTTCGGCAGCGTGGTCACGATAACTTCGTGCTTCAGCAGCGAGTTGGCCATGTTACGCAGCATCGCCAGACGATGGCTGGTCGTGCGGTTCAGTTTACGATTACTGTAACGATGACGCATTGTTAATGTCCTTTAGTCTCAAACTTACGGCTTTTCCAGACCAGCCGGAGGCCAGTTCTCGAGCTTCATGCCGAGAGTCAGGCCCTTGGAAGCGAGAACTTCCTTGATCTCGTTCAGCGACTTGCGGCCGAGGTTCGGTGTCTTCAGAAGCTCGGTTTCGGTGCGCTGGATCAGATCGCCGATGTAATAAATGTTCTCTGCTTTCAGGCAGTTGGCCGAACGGACCGTCAGTTCAAGATCGTCTACCGGACGCAGCAGGATCGGATCGATCGGCGGCGCCTTTTCAACGACTTCTTCAACCGCTGTGCCCTGGAGGTCGGCAAAGATCGACAGCTGGTCCATCAGGATGCGGGCTGCGTTGCGCACAGCCTGCTCCGGCTCGATGACGCCGTTGGTCTCGATGTCGAGAACCAGGCGGTCGAGGTCGGTACGCTGTTCAACACGGGCGCTTTCCACAGCGAAGCTCACGCGGCGAACCGGCGAGAAGGAAGCGTCCAGTTGAATGGTACCGATGGAACGGTTGTCGTCATGGCTGGTGCGAACGGACACCGGCTGATAGCCGCGCCCCTTCTCAACCTTGACCTCCATGTCGATCTTGCCGCCGGAGGAGATGTGACAAATCACGTGTTCCGGATTGATCACTTCCACATCATGCGGCAGCTCGATATCGCTAGCCAAGACAGCGCCCTCGCCTTCCTTTTTCAAGGTCAGCACGACACTGTCGCGACCATGCAGCTTAAGCACTACGCCCTTGAGGTTGAGGAGGATGTCAACGACATCCTCCCGCACGCCGTCAAGTGCGGAATACTCATGCAAAACGCCAGCGATAGTCACTTCGGTCGGAGCATAGCCCGGCATCGACGACAGCAGGATACGACGCAGCGAATTGCCCAGGGTATGGGCATAGCCGCGCTCGAACGGCTCCATCGACACGCGAGCGTGAGTGGCGGAAACCGGCTGTACATCGATCAGACGAGGTTTCAGAAATTCCGAAGCGCTGTTTTGCATAGTCATTCCCTAAGAGCTAGCGATTACTTGGAGTAGAATTCCACAACGAGTTGTTCGTTGATATCGCTAGACAGTTCGGAACGTTCCGGAGTGGATTTGAAAACGCCTTCCATTTTCTTGGAGTCAACAGACACCCAAGACGGGAAGCCGCCTTGCTCGGCCAGAGCCAGGCCTTCGACGATACGGGCCTGCTTCTTGGCCTTCTCACGGACGGTCACTACGTCACCGGCTTTAACCTGGTAAGACGGAATGTTCACAACCTGGCCGTTCACAACGATAGCCTTGTGGCTGACCAGCTGGCGCGCTTCGGCGCGAGTGGAGCCAAAGCCCATGCGATATACAACGTTGTCCAGGCGGGACTCAAGCAGCTTCAGCAGGTTTTCACCCGTGGAGCCCTTGCGGCGGACAGCTTCCGCAAAGTAATTGCGGAACTGACGCTCGAGTACGCCGTAGATGCGGCGGATTTTCTGCTTTTCACGCAGCTGGACGCCGTAGTCCGACAGACGGCCGCGACGGGCGCCGTGCTGGCCGGGGGCAGCATCCAGTTTGCATTTGGAATCCAGTGCACGACGCGCGCTCTTCAGGAAAAGGTCGGTGCCTTCACGACGAGCGAGCTTGCACTTCGGGCCAATATAACGTGCCATGTTCTCACACTCTCCGAATTAGATACGACGTTTTTTGGGCGGACGGCAACCGTTGTGCGGTACCGGCGTCACGTCGGAGATGCTGGTGATCTTGAAACCCAGCGAGTTGAGTGCGCGAACAGCGGATTCACGACCCGGGCCCGGGCCTTTGATACGAACTTCGAGGTTCTTCACACCATATTCTTGGGCAACTTTACCAGCGTGCTCTGCAGCTACCTGAGCGGCAAAGGGTGTACTCTTGCGCGAGCCCTTAAAACCAGCGCCGCCAGAGGTAGCCCAAGACAGTGCATTGCCTTGACGGTCGGTGATAGTGATGATGGTGTTGTTGAACGAAGCGTGCACGTGCACGATGCCTTCGCTAACAGACTTGCGCACTTTTTTACGTACACGGACAGCTGTGTTTGCTTTAGCCATTCTCTGTGTTCCTTAGTTTACTTCTTGCCGGCAATCGCCTTGCGCGGACCCTTGCGGGTACGGGCATTGGTGCGAGTGCGTTGACCGCGGCACGGCAAGCCGCGACGATGGCGGAAGCCGCGATAGCAGCCCATGTCCATCAGACGCTTGATGCTCATGGTGATTTCACGACGCAGATCACCTTCAACGGTGAACTTGGCGACTTGATCACGCAGAGTCTCCATCTCAGCTTCAGTCAGATCCTTCACCTTGGTGGAAGGATTCACGCCAGCTGCAGCACAAATTTGCTGAGCGCGAGTCTGACCGACGCCGAAAATTGCCTGCAGGCCGATAACGGCATGCGCATGATTGGGGATGTTTACCCCTGCAATACGGGCCATACTCTTTCCTTAAGCCTTAAGACCTTGAAAAGTTTGCGATTGTATCACGCAAATCGAGGTCTAACAAATGTTAGCCTTGTTTTTGCTTGTGACGCGGGTCCGTGCAGATCACGCGAACTACGCGATTGCGACGAATGATTTTGCAATTACGGCAAATCTTCTTTACAGAAGGCTGTACTCGCATGTTCAGATCCTTTCAAATCCAAAAAAGAGCGAATGCGTTACTTCGCACGGAACACAATACGGGCTCTGGACAGATCGTATGGAGTCAACTCCACAGTCACCTTGTCGCCCGGCAGGATGCGGATGTAGTGCATCCGCATCTTCCCAGAGATATGCCCGAGTACCACGTGTCCATTTTCAAGCTTGATCTTGAAAGTTGCGCTGGGCAAATTTTCCAAGATCTCGCCCTGCATCTGGATAGTGTCTTCCTTAGCCATATAACCCAGTGTCAACTCGTGTGTCAGCGGGTAAGGGCGTTGCCTTTGAAGTTAGCCTTCTTCAGCAAGCTCTCGTACTGATGCGACAACACGTAGGACTGCACCTGCGCCATGAAGTCCATCGTCACCACCACGATGATCAGCAGCGATGTACCGCCGAAATAGAACGGAACGTTCCACTTCAGGATCAGGAATTCCGGCAACAAGCAGACCAGCGTGATGTAGATCGCACCGATCAGCGTCAGCCGCAGGATGATCTTCTCGATATAACGAGAAGTTTGCTCACCTGGACGGATGCCCGGAATGAAAGCCCCGCTCTTCTTCAGGTTGTCAGCCGTTTCCTTCGGGTTGAAAACCAACGCCGTGTAGAAGTAGCAGAAGAAGATGATCGCCGCCGCGTACAGCAGCACATAGATCGGCTGACCCGGATGCAGCTTGTCAGCCACGCCCTTCAGCCAAGCCATGTGCTCGCCCTGGCCGAACCAACCGAGGACGGTGGCCGGAAACAGGATGATGCTCGAGGCGAAGATCGGGGGAATCACCCCCGCCATGTTCAGCTTGAGCGGCAAATGCGTGCTCTGGCCTTGCATGACGCGATTGCCCACTTGACGCTTGGCGTAGTTCACCAGCACCTTGCGTTGGCCACGCTCAGCGTAGACAACGAGGAAGGTGACCAGGATCACTCCGACAAACAGCAGCACGGCAAACAAGATGGGCAAAGAGCCCTGGCTGGTCAGAGTCAGGGTCTTGCCGATCGCAGCCGGAACACCTGCGGCGATACCCGCGCAGATGATCAGCGAGATACCGTTGCCGATACCGCGCTCGGTGATCTGCTCACCCAACCACATCAGGAACATGGTTCCAGTGACCAGAGACACCACGGTTGTCAGATAAAACTCCCACTGAGCAGTCATCACCAGATTAGGCTGCTTGTACAACATCACCGCGATGCCGAAACTTTGGAAAGTTGCGAGCGCCACGGTGGCATAACGCGTGTACTGGGTTATCTTGCGACGTCCCGCATCGCCTTCCTTCTTCAGCTGCTTCAGGCTAGGCAAAACCTCGGCCGCAAGCTGCAGAATGATGGAAGCCGAGATGTACGGCATGATGCCCAGGGCAAACACCGTAAACCTCGAGAGGGCGCCGCCCGAAAACATGTTGAACATGTCGAGCAGGCCCGTCTGCGATGTGTGGAACAACTTCGCTAGTTCGGCAGGGTTGATACCCGGGACCGGAATATGGGCACCGATACGATAAACGATCAGCGCGCCAATCAGGAACCAGATACGACGCTTCAGATCACCAAACTTATTGGCATTGGCCACTAGAGAAGTATTCGCCACAAATTTATGCCTTATTCAATGCTGCCGCCGGCAGCCTCGATGGCAGCGCGGGCGCCAGCGGTAACGCTGATACCACGCAGTTTGACCGCGCGCTCAACCTTGCCGGACAGGACTACTTTGGCAACGAGTGCCTGGGCAGCCACCAGACCGGCTTGCTTGAGAGCCAGCAGATCGATTTCATCGACCGGCAGCAGGTTCAGTTCGGACAGGCGAACTTCGCATACGAAGCGAGCTGTCAGAGACTTGAAGCCGCGCTTCGGCAGACGACGTTGCAGCGGCATTTGGCCGCCTTCGAAGCCTACCTTGTGGAAACCACCGGCACGGCTCTTCTGACCCTTGTGGCCGCGGCCGCAAGTCTTGCCCAGGCCGGAACCGATGCCACGGCCTACACGGCGCTTGGCATGCTTGGCGCCGACGCCCGGTTGTACGGTGTTCAGCAGCATCTCTTAGCCCTCGAATTTGAGCAGGTAGCTGATCTTGTTGATCATGCCACGGTTTTCAGGGGTATCGAGCACTTCAACAGTCTGACGAATCTTCTTCAGACCGAGACCGCGGGCGCAAGCCTTGTGAGACTCCAGGCGACCGATCAGGCTCTTTACCAGAGTGACCTTGACAGTCTTGGCGTTACTCATGACCCACCCCCAGGATGTCCTCGATGCTCAGGCCACGCTTGGCGGCGATTTGAGCCGGGGTATTGATCTTGCTCAGACCGTCCAGAGTCGCACGCACCACGTTGTACGGGTTCGTGGAGCCATGGATCTTGGCCGAAACATTGTGAATACCCATTGCGTCGAAGATCGCGCGCATCGGACCACCGGCCTTAACGCCAGTACCATCCTTTGCCGGCTGGATCAGGACGCGAGTCGCGCCGTGACGGCCTTCAACGGTGTGCTTCACGGTACCGTTGTACAGCTTGATCTTCACCATGTTGTGGCGGGCTTGTTCCATCGCCTTTTGTACGGCGACCGGAACTTCCTTGGAACGGCCCTTACCCATGCCGATACCGCCGTCGCCATCACCAACCACGGTCAGGGCGGAGAAAGCCATGATACGGCCGCCCTTAACCACTTTGGTGACGCGGTTGACGCTGATCATTTTCTCGACCAGACCGTCGCCGCGATCTTCCATTTCGTGCTTAGCCATTCTTTACTCCGAATTAGAATACGAGGCCGTGTTCGCGAGCGGCGTCAGCCAGTGCCTTCATGCGACCGTGGTATTTGAAACCGGAACGATCGAAAGCAACTTGCTCGATGCCAGCGGCTTTTGCCTTTTCGGCAATGCGCTGGCCGATCACGGCTGCAGCTGCCACGTTGCCACCATTGGCCATTGCGGAGCGAACATCGGCTTCCAGCGAGGAAGCGCTGGCCAGTACCTTGTTGCCGGTCTCGTCAATGATCTGGGCGTAAATGTGGCTATTGGTGCGGTGTACAGAGAGACGCACCATCTTGAGCTCCGCGATCCGTGCACGGGTTTTACGTGCGCGGCGGAGTCGAGTCTGTTTCTTGTCCATGTCAGTGCCTCAGTTACTTCTTCTTGGTTTCTTTCAGAACCACAACCTCGTCGGCATAACGCACGCCCTTGCCCTTGTAAGGCTCCGGCGAACGGTAAGCGCGAATCTCGGCTGCGACCTGGCCCACGAGCTGCTTGTCAGCGCCCTTGACCAGGATCTCGGTCTGAGTCGGAGTCTCAACTTTGACGCCAGCGGGCATCTTGTGAGCCACCGGGTGCGAGAAACCCAGAGACAGGTTCAGGGTATCGCCTTGGGCCTGGGCACGGTAGCCCACGCCGACCAGCTGCAGCTTCTTCTCGAAGCCCTTGGATACGCCGTTCACCATATTGTTCAACAGGGCGCGCAGGGTGCCGGACATGGCACGTGCGAACTTGCTGTCGTTCTTGGCGGCGAAAGTCAGCTGGTTGTTGTCCAGCTTGACTTCCACGTCGTTGCACAGAGCGGTGCTCAGGGAGCCCAGGGCGCCCTTGACAGTCACATCTGCTGCGCCGAACTTGACTTCGACGCCGGCCGGAATGGCTACCGGATTCTTAGCTACGCGAGACATTTGACCCCCTTACGCCACGACGCAGAGCAGTTCGCCGCCGATACCGGCAGCGCGCGCCTTGCGATCGGTCATCACGCCGCTGGAGGTGGACAGGATCGCCACGCCCAGGCCGTTCATGACCTTCGGGATTTCGGTGGAGCCCTTGTACACGCGCAGGCCAGGACGGGATACGCGCTCGATGCGCTCGATCACCGGACGGCCAGCGTAGTACTTGAGCTGGATATCGAGAACAGGCTTCTTCTCTTCGCCGGCGACGGCGAAGTCTTCGATGTAGCCTTCTTCTTTCAGCACCTGCGCCAGCGCAACCTTCAGCTTCGAGCAAGGCATGGAAACCTTGGTTTTGGAAGCTTGTTGGCCGTTGCGGATGCGGGTCAACATATCGGAAATAGGATCGTGCATGCTCATTTATGTGTCTCCTATTACCAGCTGGCCTTCACAACACCCGGAATCTCACCCTTCATGGCGATCTCACGCAGCTTGTTGCGACCCAAACCGAATTTACGGAACACACCACGCGGACGACCGGTCACGGCGCAGCGACGACGCTGGCGAACCGGAGAAGCGTTGCGCGGCAGTTGCTGCAGTTGCAGGCGGGCGGCGAAACGCTCTTCTTCCGAGAGGTTCTGGTTGTTGATGGTGGCGATCAGGGCGTCACGCTTGGCGGAGAACTTCTCAGCCAGCTTGACGCGCTTCTCTTCACGGTTAATCAGTGCAAGTCGTGCCATGTGCTTAACCCTTGAACGGGAACTTGAACGCGGCCAGCAGAGCGCGGGCCTCTTCGTCAGTCTTCGCCGAGGTAGTGATAGTGATGTTCATACCACGCAGAGCATCGATCTTGTCGTACTCGATTTCCGGGAAGATGATCTGTTCTTTGACGCCCATGTTGTAGTTGCCGCGGCCGTCGAAAGACTTGGCGGAAACACCACGGAAGTCGCGAACTCGCGGCAGCGCGATGGTGACCAGGCGGTCCAGGAACTCATACATGCGTTCGCGACGCAGAGTTACCTTGCAACCAACCGGATAGTCGTCGCGAATCTTGAAGCCTGCGATGGACTTGCGAGCGGTGGTGACGACCGGCTTCTGGCCGGCGATCTTTTCCATGTCGCCCACGGCGAATTCCATTACCTTCTTATCGGCAACGGCTTCACCCACGCCCATGTTCACGGTGATCTTCTCGATACGCGGAACTTGCATGATCGACTTGTAGCCGAACTGTTTCATCAGTTCCGGCACTACGCTGTCTTTGTAGAAATCGTAGAGACGTGCCATGTTTGCTCCTTAGGCGCCGATAACTTCGCCGCTGGACTTGAACACGCGCACCTTACGGCCGTCTTCAAGAACCTTGAAGCCTACGCGGTCAGCCTTTTGGCTTGCCGGATTGAAAATCGCGACGTTAGAAGCGTCGATGGGCATGGTCTTCTCGACGATACCGCCAGCTACGCCACGTACCGGGTTCGGCTTCTGGTGTTTCTTGGCGACATTCACGCCTTCCACAACCAGCTTGGTTTCCAGAACACGCAGGACAGTGCCGCGCTTACCCTTGTCTTTGCCGGTGATTACTACGACTTCATCACCCTTGCGAATCTTGCGCATGCGACCTCTCCTTACAGCACTTCAGGAGCCAGCGATACGATCTTCATGAAACGCTCGGTACGCAGTTCGCGCGTAACGGGTCCGAAGATGCGTGTGCCGATCGGCTCAAGCTTGTTGTTGAGCAGAACAGCAGCGTTGCTGTCAAACTTGATCAAAGAGCCGTCGGGACGACGCACGCCTTTGGCAGTGCGTACCACGACCGCGTTGTATACGTCGCCTTTTTTGACGCGACCACGCGGAGCGGCATCCTTGATGCTCACCTTGATGATGTCACCTACGCTAGCATAGCGACGCTTGGAGCCACCCAGCACTTTGATGCACTGAACATGACGTGCACCAGTGTTGTCAGCGACCTCAAGCATGGTCTGCATTTGGATCATTTGAGATTACCTTTCTAATCCAACTTTATCCGTCACTTTCCACTGCCGTTAGCCTGGGCATGTGTCGCCAGACTCGAACAGCGGAAACGCCACAGAACATTCTGTGGCGTGTCAAACGGCCAGTTTTGGACCCCGTAAGGGCGGAACTCCTACGCAGTTAGCGCGTAGGAGATGGCCATTATACAGAGGGACGCAGCCCTCTGCAAGCTTTATACCTGACGAGATTTCTCAACCAGGCCAGTTACCACCCACGACTTGGTCTTCGAGAGCGGGCGGGACTCGCTGATGATCACCAGATCGCCTGCCTTGAACTCGTTGTTTTCGTCGTGCGCGTGGAACTTCTTGGAGCGACGGATAATCTTGCCGTAGATCGGGTGCTTTACTTTGCGCTCGACCAGAACGGTCACAGTCTTATCCATCTTGTCGCTGACCACAACGCCGGTCAGCGTACGTACTACTTTGGTTTCGCTCATCTTAAACTGCCTTTTCTTTCAGAACGGTACGCACACGAGCAATGTCGCGACGCACTTTCTTCAGTTCAGAGGTCTTGGCGAGTTGCTGAGTAGCGTGCTGCATGCGCAGCGCAAACTGGGCCTTCAGCAGGCTCAGCAGTTCCACCTTCAGCTCGTCAACAGTTTTGGCTTTCAGTTCGGACGCTTTCATTACTGACCTACCTGTTTGGTTACGAACACAGTGGCGATCGGCAGCTTGGCGGCGGCCAGACGGAAAGCTTCGCGAGCGAGTTCCTCGGATACGCCATCCATTTCGTACAGCATCTTGCCAGGCTGAATTTCAGCCACGTAGTACTCCGGAGAGCCCTTGCCCCCGCCCATACGGACTTCGGCAGGCTTGGAGGTGATCGGCTTGTCCGGGAAGATACGGATCCAGATGCGGCCGCCACGCTTGATGTGACGGGTCATCGCACGACGCGCAGCTTCGATCTGACGCGCGGTCAGACGACCACGACCAATAGCCTTCAGACCGAAATCACCAAAGCTCACCTTGTTGCCACGAGTGGCGATACCGGTGTTACGGCCTTTGTGCTGTTTACGGTACTTGAGTCTAGTTGGCTGCAGCATTGCGGGCACCCTTTCTCATTTTCTTCTCGGGAGCTGCCGGCGCGGCCACAACTTGGCCCGGCTTCAGCTCGCCTTTGTACACCCATACCTTGATGCCGATGATGCCGTAGGTGGTCTTGGCTTCGGAGGTGGCGTAGTCCACATCGGCGCGCAGGGTATGCAGCGGCACGCGGCCTTCGCGGTACCATTCGCTACGAGCGATGTCGATGCCGTTCAGACGGCCGGACGACATGATCTTGATGCCTTCAGCACCCAGACGCATGGCGTTTTGCATGGCGCGCTTCATGGCGCGACGGAACATCACGCGCTTCTCCAGCTGGGAAGCGATGCCGTCGGCGATGATTTGCGCGTCCAGTTCCGGCTTGCGAACTTCTTCGATGTTCACATGGACCGGTACGCCCAGGCGCTTCTGCAGTTCTTGCTTCAGAACTTCAATGTCTTCGCCCTTCTTGCCGATCACGACGCCCGGACGGGCGCTGTGAATGGTGATGCGGGCGGACTTGGCCGGACGCTCGATGGTTACGCGGCCAACCGAAGCGTGACCCAGACGCTTCTTCAGGAATGCGCGAACTTCGATATCCTGTTTCAGCATTTCCGGGAAGTTCTGCGAAGACGCGAACCACTTGGAAGACCAGTTTTTGTTAACGGCAAGACGGAATCCCGTCGGATGAATCTTCTGACCCATTTCTTACCCCTTAATTGCCAACGGTCAAGGAAATGTGGCAGGTCTGCTTTTCGATGCGATTGCCACGACCCTTAGCACGGGCAGTGAAACGCTTCAGACTAGCGCCCTTGTCAACAAAGATGCTGGTGACACGCAGGGTGTCGATGTCAGCGCCTTCGTTGTGCTCGGCGTTAGCGATTGCAGATTCCAGCACTTTCTTGATGATTACCGCGCCCTTCTTCGGGGAGAAGGCCAGGATATTCAGCGCCTGGGCCACGGACTGACCGCGGACCAGATCGGCTACCAGACGGCACTTTTGAGCCGAAAGGCGAACACTTTTCAGATTTGCAGATACTCTCATCGCTTCACCTTACTTCTTCTTCGCCTTCTTGTCGGCAGCATGGCCTTTGAAGGTACGAGTCAGAGAGAATTCACCCAGTTTGTGGCCGACCATGTTTTCAGAAACATAAACCGGAACGTGAGTGCGACCGTTGTGCACAGCGATGGTCAGACCAATAAAGTCCGGCAGGATGGTCGAACGACGCGACCAGGTCTTGATCGGACGCTTGTCGCTGGTTGCCCGTACCGCATCTACCTTCTTCAGGAGATGCAGGTCAACGAACGGGCCTTTTTTCTGCGAACGTGCCATTGTCAATTACCCTTTGGTGGAATAGCGACGGCGTACGATCATGTTGTCGGTACGCTTGTTGCGACGGGTACGGAAGCCCTTGGCCGGAGTGCCCCACGGGCTAACCGGCACGCGGCCTTCGCCAGTGCGGCCTTCACCACCACCGTGCGGGTGGTCGATCGGGTTCATCGCCGTACCGCGAACGGTCGGGCGAACACCGCGCCAACGGGAAGCGCCAGCCTTACCCAGCTTGCGCAGGGAGTGCTCTTCGTTACCCACTTCACCAACGGTCGCACGGCAATCGACGTGCACCAGGCGGATCTCGCCAGAGCGCAGACGCAGTTGAGCGTACACGCCTTCGCGAGCCAGCAGCATTGCAGAAGCGCCAGCGGAACGAACCATCTGAGCGCCCTTGCCGGGTTGCATTTCCACGCAGTGGATAGTGGTACCCACCGGGATGTTGCGGATCGGCAGAGCGTTACCGGCCTTGATCGGAGCCTCGGAGCCGGACAGCAGCACGGCGCCAACTTTCACGCCGCGCGGAGCGACGATGTAGCGGCGTTCGCCATCGGCGTAGCACAACAGGGCGATGTGGGCGGTGCGGTTCGGATCGTATTCGATGCGTTCCACTTTCGCCGGGATGCCATCCTTGTTGCGACGGAAGTCGATCAGACGGTAGTGCTTCTTATGGCCGCCACCACGATGACGCGTAGTGATGTGGCCATTGTTGTTACGGCCGCCGGTCGAGTTTTTCTTCTCAACCAGGGCTGCGTGCGGAGCACCTTTGTGCAGGTCAGGGTGTACCACCTTGACAACGGCACGGCGGCCCGCGGAAGTCGGTTTTACCTTAACGATAGGCATGCTCTATCTCCTTACTCCGCCGCGGCCGGGCTAGCGGTCAGGTCAAGTTCTTGACCCTCGACCAGGCTAACATAGGCCTTTTTCCAGTCACTGCGACGACCCGTGCTGCGGCCGAAACGCTTAACCTTGCCCTTGACGTTCACAGTGGACACGCCGTCAACTTTTACGTTGAACAGCATTTCCACGGCGGCCTTGATTTCCGGCTTGGTTGCGTTGGTAGCAACACGGAACGCCACTTGCTGGTTTTTCTCAGCGATCATGGTGCTCTTCTCGGAAACGATGGGCGCAAGGATTACTTGCAACAGACGTTCTTGGTTCATGCCCACTGCTCCTCCAGTTGCTTCACGGCGTCGCGGGTGATCACGGTCTTCTTGAAGCGCAGCAGGCTGTACGGGTCAGCCTGAACCGCTTCGATAACCAGCATGTTCGGCAGGTTACGCGAAGAGAGATAGAGGTTTTCGCTCAGTTCATTGGTGATGAACAGAGCCTGCTCCAGACCCATCGGCTGAACGGCGCCGACGAATTCCTTGGTCTTCGGGCTGGCAACCGACAGGTCGTCAACCACGATCAGGCGTTCGTCACGCACCAGCTGCGACAGGATGGTCGCGATGCCCGCACGGTACATCTTGCGGTTAACCTTCTGAGTGAAGTTCTCGTCCGGCTTGTTCGGGAAGGCACGGCCACCACCACGACGGTTCGGGGTAGAGGTCATACCGGCACGAGCGTTACCAGTGCCCTTCTGACGGAACGGCTTCTTGGTCGAGTGCTTCACTTCAGCACGAGTCAGCTGGGCGCGGTTGCCGCTGCGCGCGTTCGCCAGGAACGCGGTCACAACCTGATGCACCAGAGCTTCGTTGTATTCGCGGCCGAACAGAGCGTCGGACACTTGCAGGCTGCCAACAGCCTTGCCTTGGGTATTGATTACATTCAATTCCATCACGCACCCGCTTTCACGCTAGGACGCACGACGACGTCGCCGTTCTTGGCACCCGGGACTGCGCCCTTGACCAGGATCAGCTGACGCTCGGCATCGACACGAACGATCTCGAGGCACTGAACAGTGCTCTTCACGTTGCCGTATTGACCAGCCATGCGCTTACCCGGGAAAACGCGACCCGGATCTTGAGCTTGACCGATGGAACCCGGCGTATTGTGCGAACGCGAGTTACCGTGCGAAGCACGGTTGGAAGAGAAGTTGTGGCGCTTGATCACGCCGGAGAAACCCTTACCCTTGGAGGTGCCGGTTACATCAACCAGTTGACCAACGGTGAAGATTTCGACAGCGATAGCGTCGCCCGGCTTGAAGTTGGACAGCGCGTCGGCGGACAGAGCGAACTCAGCCAGACCCAGACCAGCTTCCACGCCAGCTTTGGCGAAGTGACCGGCAGTAGCCTTGTTGACACGATTGGCCTTCTTGGAGCCATAGGTAACCTGAACGGCAGTGTAGCCGTCGGTTTCAGCGGTTTTGATTTGCGTGACGCGGTTGGAGGACATGTCCAGCACAGTTACCGGGATGGTTGCGCCATCTTCGGCAAAAATGCGGGTCATGCCGACTTTGCGACCGACAAGACCTAAACTCATGTTTATTTCCTTTTTCAGGCGCCGATTGCGATTGACCGGCATAAAAAACACGACATAAAAAACAAAAACGGACTCGCCAAAATGGCGAGTCCGGTAATGTATCACAGAAAATTCAAGAATCGCAAGCACTTAGCTCGCAAACCCTTGAACTTAAGCGATTACTGCAGCTTGATTTCCACATCCACACCGGCCGGCAGGTCGAGCTTCATCAGAGCATCAACAGTCTTGTCGGTCGGGTCTACGATGTCCATCAGACGCAGGTGAGTGCGGATTTCCAGCTGGTCGCGGGAAGTCTTGTTCACGTGCGGGGAACGCAGAACGTTGAAGCGCTCGATTTTGGTCGGCAGCGGAACCGGGCCTTTGACAACGGCACCGGTGCGCTTGGCGGTTTCAACGATTTCCTGAGCGGAACGATCGATCAGATTGTAATCGAACGCCTTCAGGCGGATGCGGATCTTTTGGCTAGACATGAGAAATCTCCGCTTCCGTTACTTGATGATCTTGGCAACG
>NZ_JZJL01000023.1 GCF_000971335.1 Chromobacterium vaccinii | reverse complement strand
CACCTTGAACTCGCCGCTGGCGAGAGACAGCCAGGCCAGGCCCAGCACGCCCTTGACCATGTTGACCGCCAGCACCAGGTTGTCGCGCTTGTCGTCCAGCAGCGCCGCGTCGGTCAGCGTGCCCGGCGTGACGATGCGCACCACCTTGCGCTCCACCGGCCCCTTGGCCAGTGCGGGGTCGCCGATCTGCTCGGCGATGGCCACCGATTCGCCCATCTTCACCAGCCGCGCCAGGTAGCCTTCGGCGGCGTGGTAGGGGATGCCGGCCATCTTGATCGGCACGCCGGCGCTGGCGCCGCGCGCGGTCAGCGTGATGTCCAACAGCCGCGCCGCTTTTTCCGCATCCTCGTAGAACAGCTCGTAGAAGTCGCCCATGCGGTAGAACAGCAGCTTGTCTGCGTGGTCGCGCTTCAGGGAGAAATATTGGGCCATCATCGGGGTGTGCTGGGGCGTGCTCATCGGGTGTCGGGCTCTGCTCTTGGTCTGTCTGGAAAAATGCGTAACGCCCCGGTGAAGGCGGGGCGTTGGAATCGCCGCCATTCTAACGCGCGGCGGCGGGGGTGTCAGCCGCCGCCGGCTGCGGCAGAATGGCGTCATCGCCATTGGAGAACCCGTCATGTCCGATCTCGACCCGCAATCCACGCTGCGCCGCTTGTTTGACGCCGCCGTCGCCAGCGCGATGCCGGAACGGCTGGCCGATCATTTGCCGCCGCCTCCGATAGGGCGCACCGTGGTTGTCGGCGCCGGCAAGGCCGCAGCGGCGATGGCGCGGGAGTTGGAGCGGGTATGGCCGGGAGAATGGTCCGGCGTGGTGGCGACGCGCTACGGCCACGCTGTGGCGACCGAACGGATCGCGGTGCTGGAGGCGTCGCACCCGGTGCCGGACGAGGCGGGCGGCGCGGCCGCGCGGCGGATACTGGAAGCAGTGAGCGGGCTGACAGCCGACGATCTGGTGATCTGCCTGCTGTCCGGCGGGGGATCTGCCTTGCTGACCTTGCCGGCCGATGGCGTCAGCCTGGAGGACAAGCAGGAGGTCAGCCGGCAATTGCTGGCCTGCGGCGCCGGCATCGACGAGATGAATACGGTGCGCAAGCATCTATCCGCGATCAAGGGCGGGCGGCTGGCGCTGGCCTGCGCGCCGGCCAGGCTGGTGACGCTGGCGATTTCCGACGTGATCGGCGACGATCCGGCGGTGATCGCCTCCGGGCCGACCGCAGCGGACCCAAGCACCTATGCAGACGCCCGCGCGGTGGTTGCCAAATATGGTTTGACCTTGCCGCCCGCCGCAACGGCATTGCTGGCGGCGGAGCCGGACGAGACGCCCAAGCCCGGCGACGCCAGGCTGTCGCATGCCGAATACCGGCTGATCGCGACGCCGCAGCTGGCCTTGCGGGCGGCGGCGGCCGAGGCGGAGCGGCTGGGCTTGAACGTGCTGCTGCTGGGCGACAGCATAGAGGGCGAAGCGCGCGAGGCGGCCAAGGTCCACGCCGGCATCGCGCGTCAGATCGCAGCGCATGGCTCGCCGGTGGCCAGACCGGCGCTGATCCTGTCCGGCGGCGAAACCACGGTGACCTTGCGCGGCAAGGGCAGGGGCGGGCGCAACAGCGAGTTCCTGCTCTCGCTGGCCATCGCGCTGAACGGCCTGCCGGGCGTTTACGCGCTGGCGGCGGACACCGACGGCATAGACGGCAGCGAGGACAACGCCGGCGCGTTGATGGCGCCGGACACGCTGGCGCGGGCGGCGGCGCTGGGCGTGGATGCTGGCGCGCGGCTGGCGGACAACGATGGCTATGGCTTCTTCGCCGCGCTGGGCGATCTATTGATCACCGGCCCTACGCATACCAACGTCAACGATTTCCGCGCGATTCTGCTGTTGTAATCGCCTGTTCAAGATGTTTGAACAGCGAAACTAGGGAGCTGAATAGGCAAATGGCGAGAGGGGGGGCGGATTCAACGCCGCGCCGCTGGCGCGCAGCAGGCATTGAACCGTTTCTCAGACCTTGAAGCGCCCGGCCAGGCCGACCAGCCGCTGAGCGATGGCCTGCAGCTCTCCTGCGGTTTCCGCGCTGTCCCTGACCGCCATGCTGTTTTGTTCCGACATCTTCGACACCTGCTCCACGCTCTGCGCCAGCGTCTGGCTGGCGCTGCTTTGCTCGCGCAGCGAGGACGTGATCTGGTGGATGCTGTCCAGCACGTCGTCCACGCAGTGGCGGATATTGTCCATGCTGGTGCCGGCCTCGCGGGCGCGCTGCTGGCCGTCCATGATGGCCTTCATGCCCAGCTGCATGCTGTCGTTGCCTTTTTGCGCGGTGTTCTGGATCTGGTTGACGATATTGCTGATCTCGGTGGTGGACAGCGCGGTGCGTTCCGCCAGCTTTCTCACTTCGTCGGCGACCACGGCGAAGCCGCGGCCCATCTCGCCGGCGCGCGCCGCCTCGATCGCCGCGTTCAGCGCCAGCAGATTGGTCTGTTCGGCCACGTCGCGGATCACGTCGACGATGCCGGCGATGGATTCGGACTGCTTGCCCAGATCGGTGATGGTGTCCGACACCGATGAGACGTCGCGCACAATGCCGTCCATGCTGCTGGCGGTGGCGGCGATGACCCGGTTGCCGTCCGAGGAGCGGCTGGCGGCGTCGGTGGACAACCGGTCGGCCTGTTCGGATTGAGTCGCGCATTCCGACAAGCTGGTGCTCAACTGCTCTATCGACGCGGCCATGCTGGCGGCCGCCTCGTTCTGCCGGGCGCTGCCGGCGGTGATGCTCTGCGCGCTGTGCGCCATCGCGTCGGCGGCCCGATTGACCTCGCTCGAGGTGTCCAGCAACTGGGTCACGGTCTCGCGCAGCTGGTTGCGCATCTGGCGGATCGCCGCCAGCAGGCTGAGGTCGTCCCGGTCGCGAAGATGGATGCGGGTGTCCAGCCGGCCCGCTGCCAGCTGTTCCACCACTTGCTGCACATAAAGCGGCTCTCCGCCCAACTGCAGTGTGATGGACAGGTAGAGTTGGTGGAACAGGAAGATGGCCAGCAGCATGGAGGCGACGCCGATGGCGATATAGGTGTCGCGCTGGCTGGCGGTGCGGTCTATCCGCGCCTGCAGCAACTGGTCCAGCTGTTTCAGGCCGGCGGAGATGTAGACGGACACCGTTTCGGCGTCGGCGGCGCTGTGTCCCGCCACTTTCAGGCCGGCGGCGCCGGTCTTGCCGCCGACAGCGTCGTCTATCGCCGGCAGCTGGCTTTTGAGCGTCGCCGCCAGCTTGTCCGCCTGGGCCGACATGTCTGGCTTCAGGCTGGCGTTGTAGGCCACGGCCTTGGCGATGTCGCTGGCCAGGCCGTCATTGACCTCGGCGATCAGCGGCCGCAGCTCCACCAGGCGGTCGCGCTGGGCGGGATCTAGAGGATGGTTGGCCTCGGCCAGCGAGGCGATGGCGTTGGCTTCGCCCAGATGGCTGACCAGCGTGGTCAGCTTGGCGGTGGCGGCGTCCATCAGATAATAGGTGTCGATGTCCGGGTCCAGCGTCAGGTTGGAGTTGTCGCTGATGACGCCGATCAGATTGTTCAGCTTGTCGCTGAGATTGCCGTAGGCGGCGATCCATTGTGTAGGCTGGACGGACTGCGTGGCCTTCAGCTTGTCCCAGGCGGCGGCGGCGTCTTTCCAGGCGGCGTCGCTGGCCAGTTCCGGGCCCAGCCGGCCGTTGGCGTCCTGCAGCGCCTGCCATTTGGCTTGCAACTGCTGGGCGGCGGCGGGAAAGTCGTTTCTGGCCTGGGCCTCGCCCAGCGCCGCGCGCACCGCCAACTCCTGGCTATGCTGGGTCTGGGCCAGCATCGCGGTCAGCGGCTGCATGTAGGCGACGCCCACTTTTTCCTTGGCGGTGGATTCTATATTGTCCTGGTTGCTGCGGTACAGGCCGTAGACCAGATACAACAGCGCCGCGGCGAACAGCACGCCGATCACGGCGAAGCGTTGCGGGTAGCTCAGGCGCTGCATCAGCCTGACGATGGGCGTGGACATGGAGCGGCTCCTTGCGAAAGCGGGCTGCCGCGCCAATTTTCGCCCGGCACGCTTGCATACCCTTTGTATAAGTGATTTTGCTTATCACACAGGGAAAAATATCCGCTACCCGCCTTATGGGCAGTCTCGCCCGGAACGAAGGAGCGCGCCGGGGGAAAGCCCGGCGCCAAGAAGGGGGTCAGATGGTCTTGGAGTAGCGGGCGCGGGTTTCGCGTTCGCGCAGATGGCGGTCGAAGATCATCGCGATATTGCGGATCAGAAAGCGGCCCTGGGGCTCCACCATCAGGAAGTCGCCGTCGAAGGAGAGCAGGCCCTGTTGCTGGAATTCGCGTATCTGTGGCATTTCCGCCGCAAAATATTGGGCGAAATTGATGCCGTGGATTTCTTCTATCGCTTCCACCGATAGCGCGAAACGGCACATCAGGCTCTGGATGATGGTCCGGCGCAGCACGTCGTCGTTGTCCAGCGTCAGTCCGCGAACCACCGGCAGCCGGCCCTGGTCCAGCGCCGCGTAATAGCCATCCAGCGTCTTGTCGTTTTGGCTGTAACAGGAGCCCACCTTGCCGATGGAGGAGACGCCGAAGGCCAGCATGTCGCAATCGGAATGGGTGGAATAGCCCTGGAAGTTGCGTTGCAGCCGGCCCTGGCGCAGGGCGATGGCCAGCTCGTCGTCGGGCTTGGCGAAATGATCCATGCCGATGAACACGTAGCCGGCGTCGGTCAGCGTCTTCACCGCGTCTTGCAGGATGTCCAGCTTGACCGCGGCCGGCGGCAGATCCGCCTCATTGATGCGCCGCTGCGGCATGAATACGCTGGGCAGGTGGGCGTAGTTGTACAGCGACAGCCGGTCCGGATCCAGCGCCAGCGCCTTCTGCAGCGTGTCGCGCATGGTTTCGCGGCTTTGCAGCGGCAGGCCGTAGATCAGGTCCAGACTGACTGATTTGAATCCGCCTTCGCGCGCCGCTTCGATCACCGCGCGGGTTTCCTCTTCGGTCTGAATCCGGTTTACCGCGCGCTGCACCGCGGGATCGAAATCCTGTATGCCCACGCTGACGCGGTTGAAACCATATCCTGCCAATTTCAGCATGGTTTCACGTTTTACCTTGCGCGGATCAATCTCTATGGAATATTCTCCGTCGCTCAGGAATTCGAAGTGGGTGCTCAGGATGCCCATCAGCCGCTCAAGCTGGGCATCGGACAGGAAGGTGGGCGTGCCGCCGCCGAAGTGCAGCTGTATCACTTTTTCCCGGATGCCCAGTTCCGCGGATACCAGGCGGATTTCCTTCTCCAGATAGTCCAGATACTGGTCCGCCTTGCCGCTATCCTTGGTGATGATCTTGTTGCAGGCGCAGTAATAACAGATGGTGTTGCAAAAAGGTATATGAGCGTACAATGATAGAGGCTTGCGGTTGGCGCCGATCTGGCGCTGACGCAATTTGTCCAGATAGTCTTGCGTCGAGAAATTAGACGTAAAACGATCTGCCGTCGGGTAGGATGTGTATCTAGGCCCCGCGCCATCCAGCCTCTCGATCAACTCGCGATCGAAGACAAAATGGGCGGGAGAGAAGGGGTGGGTAGTTTTCATGTCGTATTCGGATGGTAAAACTTCTGGAGGACTGGTAAATTTGCGAAAAATTAGTGAATTCCGCCTTGATAAGGGTCAAGCTTCGCCGGCTTGCACATACAGCATGTCTGAACAAAACCAAACCTCCCTGCATACGCTGAAAATTTCCTGCTCCAGCTGCAGCCTGCGCGAGCTATGCCTGCCTGTCGGTCTGAACCGCGAGGAAATGGGCCAGCTGGACGCGGTGATCCGCCAGAGCCGCCGCCTGAAGCGCGGCGAATACCTGTTCCGCAGCGGCGAGTCCTTCAAGTCGCTGTACGCGATTCGCACCGGCTTCTTCAAAACCTGTGTCGCCAGCCAGGATGGCCGCGAGCAGGTGACCGGCTTCCTGATGTCGGGCGAGCTGATGGGGCTGGACGGCATTTCTTCCAGCAACCACAGCTGCGACGCGGTGGCGCTGGAGGACAGCGAAGTATGCGAGCTGCCGTTCACCCGGATGGAGTCGCTGTCCCGCGACATCCCCAGCCTGCAGCACCACTTCTACCGCCTGATGAGCCGCGAGATCGTGCGCGACCAGAACGTGATGCTGCTGCTGGGCAATATGAAGGCGGAGGAGCGCATCGCCGCCTTCCTGCTGAACTTGTCGCAGCGGCTGTCCACCCGGGGCTTCGCCGCCAACGACTTCATCCTGCGCATGAGCCGGGAAGAGATCGGCAGCTTCCTCGGCCTGAAGCTGGAAACGGTCAGCCGCACGCTGTCCAAGTTCCAGCAGCAGGGCTGGATCACCGTCGATCACAAGCACATTCAGCTGGTGCTGGTAGACGAGCTGAAAAACCTGATTTCAGGCTGCATGCACGCCGACGGCCACTAAGGCTGTCCGGAATCGGCAATCAAGGCAGGCGCGACGCCTGCCTTTTTTCATGTCCGCGAGATTTTGAGCTTCAGCGCCGCAAGACGCTCGGGGTCCGGCCAGCCGGGCGGGACGGCGAAGCCGCGCGCGACCTCGCGCCACAGGCCGCCGCCTACCGCTCGCAGTTCGGCCAGCAACTGCGGCGCCGGCATCGTTTGCAGCCGCGCGCGCAGGGTGGCCTCGTCCTGCGTATCGGCTTCGGACAGCAGCGCGGGGGCGAGCCATGACAGCCTGGGCAGCCAGGCCCAGCGCGAATCGCCGCCGGCGCGCGGCCAGGGGGCGTCCCTCGGCGCGAGCCAGCCGCGCAGTTGATGGGGATTGAGCGGCGCGGGCGGAAACTGATCCGCCGGATAGAAGAACCAGCCGCAGAGCCGGGCCGCGGCGCGGCAGTCCTGAAAACCGTCCGGCAGGATGGCAAGCGCGTCGGAATGGCGGGAAAGCCGCAATTGTGTTGTGGTTTTGGTCGCTTTCAAACGCCAGGCGTCATTGAGGCCGGGACCGACCAGATCGTCGGCGGTTTCGCCCAGCGAAAGGTAAAACTTGCTGGCTGTTTCCAGATGCCAGGGCTCGCCGTCCAGCAGCAGCAGGAAGTCGAACTCTCCGATCATCCGGCGCTCCCGGTTTATGACTTTCAGATTTTCAGCGATGAGGTCGATGTGTTTTACCTGGCGAAACCAGAAGGAGAAAAGCCGTTCGGCATATTGTCCCAGCCGTTTGGCGGGGGCGGCGGCCAGCCAGGCCTCGAGCTCGGCTGGCGCATGGTCCAGCCGGGCCAGCAGCGCCTCGCCGTCCGGCCCCAGCAATCGTTCCGGCGGCAGATCGGCGCCGCACAGCCAGGGCGAAGGAGAGGTCAGCAGAAAGGCGAGGTCGCGCACCGCCGGGCGCGCGTAGGGCAGGGCGAGGCCGGACTCAGTCGGCATCCCCGGGCCGGCCGGAGGCGGTGCGCTGCACCTGTTTGTAGAAGCCGCGCAGGATGTCGATCTCCTCGCGCAACATCCCGGCGCGGTGGAACATGGTGCGCATCCGGCGCATCAGCCGCTCGCTGTTGCGGCGCTGGAAGTAGCCGATTTCGTCCATCGCCTGTTCCAGGTGGCCGCACATGCCGTCCACCTCGCTCTGGGTCGCCGCCTCGCCCTCGGCGCGCAGGTATTCCACGTCCACGCCGGTGTGGCTGAACAGTTCGTAGGTCATCACCTGCACCGCCATCGCCAGGTTCAGCGAGAAGTAGTCGGGATTGCCGGGGATGGTCACCAGGCGGTTGCATTGCTCGACTTCCTCGATCGACAGGCCGAAGGTCTCGTTGCCGAACACCAGGGCCACCTGTTCGCCGTCGCGGGCGCGGGCGATCAATTCCGGCGTGGTCTGGCGCGGGGTGGACAGCGGCGTGGTCAATTCGCGGCGGCGGCTGGTCAGCGCGCAGGCGACGGTGACGTCGGACAGCGCCTCGGCCAGCGTGGAAACCACGGCGGCGTTTTCCAGCAGATCCACCGCGCCCGAGGCCAGCGTGTTGGCCTCGTCGCTGGGAAACACCTTGGGTTCGACCAGGTACAGGCGGCTCAAACCCATGGTTTTCATCGCGCGCGCGGCAGAGCCGATATTGCCCGGATGGTTGGGGCGGGCGAGCACCACGCGGATGTTTTTCAGAAAATCAGGTACTTGGGGTTTATTCATTGGCGTTTTCACATTAAAATAGCGGGCATATACCAAAAGCCCGCGCCCAGGCGTCGGGTTTTTTTGTTCCTTAACCCAGATTGTTACCGGCGGGTGTCGCGTCATCGACGGACACCCGCCCATCGTTCAAGTGTAGAGGCCGTCAATGCATCCGATGCTCAATGTCGCGGTTAAAGCCGCTCGCCGCGCAGGCAGTGTTATCCAGCGCGCGTCGCTCAACCTCGACGCCATCCGCGTAGAGAAGAAAAAGCACAATGACTTTGTGACCGAGGTGGATCGCGCCGCCGAAGACGCGATCATCAGCGTCATTCTCGAAGCCTATCCGAAGCACGCGATTCTAGCAGAAGAGTCCGGCGCCAAAGGCGTGGGTTCTTCCGAATACGAATGGATCATCGACCCGATCGACGGCACCACCAACTTCCTGCACGGCCATCCCCAGTACGCCATCTCGATCGCGCTGGCGCATAAGGGCCAGGTCCAGCAGGCGGTGGTCTACGACCCGAACCGCAACGATCTGTTCACCGCCTCGCGCGGCGTCGGCGCCTTCCTCAACGATCGCCGCATCCGCGTCTCCAAGCGCTTCATGATGAATGAGTGCGTGATCGGCACCGGTTTCCCGGTTTCCGACCAGAGTTACCTCGACCAATACCTGGGCATGCTGAAAGACGTGATCGGCAAGACCGCCGGCGTGCGCCGCGAAGGCGCCGCGTCGCTGGACCTGTGCAACGTCGCCTGCGGCCGCACCGAAGGCTTCTTCGAGCTGAACCTGAAGCCGTGGGACATCGCGGCCGGCAGCCTGATCGTGCAGGAAGCGGGCGGCATCGTCACCGACCCCACCGGCGAGCAGGGCTGGTTCGAGTCCGGCGACATCGTCGCCGGCAGCCCGAAGGTGCTGGCCCAGTTGCTGCATCTGCTGGCGCCGCACGTAAGCAAGTAAGCGGATAGATGATCCAAACAAACGGCAGACCGCCCGGTCTGCCGTTTTTTTATGCCCGCAAGCACAGAGAGCGGAACTGTTGCCATCGCCGCGACTCTAGGTTCAATATACCCAATGGGGGTATTAAGGCCTTAGACAGGCTCTGAATGGAGCGCGCGATGCAAAGACGTCAAATGATGCGATGGGGGGCCGCGCTGGCCCTGGCGCCGTGGTGGCTCAGGCCGGCGGCGGCCGAGTCCGCCCATGCCGGCCACGGGGCGATGGCGATGGGAGAGGCGACGCCGGATGCGACGGCCCTGGGTTTGGCCAGGGGCTTGCCGCTGCCGGAGCTGAAGCGGCTGCCGCTGGAGCGCAAGGACGGCGCATTGCAGGGCTGCCTGACCGCAGCCGCGGTGAGCTTGCCCTTGCTGCCCGGCAAGCCGGCGACGGCGTTCTGGGCTTACAACGACAGCGTGCCGGGCCCGGCGATCGAGTTGTCCGAGGGCGAGACGCTGGCCCTGCGCTTCGACAACCGCCTGCCGCAGCCTACCACCGTGCATTGGCATGGCCTGCCGATTCCGGCCGACCAGGACGGCAATCCGCATGATCCGGTTCAACCCGGCCAGGGCCGAGACTATCGTTTCTCTCTGCCGGCCGGCAGCGCCGGCAGCTACTGGTACCACCCGCATCCGCACGGCCACACCGCCGAGCAGGTATACCGCGGCCTCGCCGGCGTGTTCGTGGTGAGAGGCCGCGACGATCCGCTGGCCCATCTGCCGGAGCGCTGGCTGGTGCTGTCGGACCTCAAGTTGGACGAAGACGGCAAGATCGCCGCCAACAGCGACGCCGACAAGATGGATGGCCGCGAGGGACAGTTCGTGCTGGTCAACGGCGCGTGGCATCCCAGGCTGGAACTGGGGCGCGGCGAGCGCCAGCGCTGGCGGATCTGGAACGCCACCAGCGCGCGGGTGCTGAAGCTGGCGCTGCCGGCGCACGAGGTCTGGCTGGTCGGGACCGACGGCGGGCTGATCGAAAAGCCGCGCCGCATCGAATCTCTCGTGCTGCCGCCGGGCGCGCGCGTCGAGCTGGCGGTCACCGGCCGCTTCGCCGCCGGCAAGCCGGCCGGCCTGGTCGCGTTGCCGTACGCGCGCGGCAAGATGATGGGGCCGGAGCAGGACAAGGCATTGCCCTTGCTGGACATTGAAGCCGGGAGCGCGGCAGTCACCGCCTCTTTGCCGGCAAGTCTGCGCCGGATCATTCCGCTGCTCAAGCCCTCGGTGACGCGACGCGTGGTCTTCAGCGAGGATATGGCCAATCCGGCGGCGATGTTCCTGATCAACGGAAAGACCTTCGACATGGACCGGATGGATTTCACCGGCAAGGTCGGCGTGGTGGAAGAGTGGGAAATCGACAACCGGGCCGACATGGACCATCCCTTCCACCTGCACGGCACCCAGTTCCAGGTGACGGAACGGCATGACGGCAAGGGGTGGCGGCGCGAGCCCTACCTGGCCTGGCGCGATGTGGTCAACGTGCCGCCGGAGCAGAAGGTGAGGCTGCGCTTCCGCCAGGACATGCCGGGGCCGCGGATGTTCCACTGCCACATCCTGGAGCACGAGGACGCCGGCATGATGGGAACGCTGGATGTCCGTGCCTAGCGCGATGGGATGGGCGATAATGCCGATATGAAAAATCCAGGAACCGTCATGGGCGATACACATTCTCCCCAGGAGTGCTGCCATGAGGCGGCGCAGGCCGAGCGCAGCGTGGTGCAGCCCGGCAAGGCCGCGCTGCTGAAGCGCCTGGCGCGGATCGAGGGCCAGGTGCGCGGCATCAGCGGCATGATCGAGTCCGACCGCTACTGCGTGGACGTGCTGACCCAGGTGGCGGCGGTGAAGTCGGCGCTGGACGCGGTGGCGCTGCAGTTGCTGGAGAACCACATGAAGGGCTGCGTTTCACGCGCGCTGCAGCAGGGCGACGCCACCGGCATGGTGACCGAGCTGATCGATGTGGTGAAGAAGGTGCGTTGAAACAAAGCCTTGAGAAAGCCCGCATTGGCGGGCTTTCGTTTCTTTAACCGGGAGTCGGAAATGAAAAAACTGGCCTGTATCGCGCTGTTGTTCGCCGGCGCCGCCCACGCGGCGCCGATTCCGTTCGAAACCTACATCAAGCTGCACAATGGCATGCTGGAAGCCGAAGTCGTGTCCATGGTGGGCGCGCCGGATTACGGCAGCGACAGCAATCAGGGCAGGCTCGCCAGCGGCGTGACCACAGTGTCCACCACCCGCCAGTTGTCCTGGCTGGCCAACGGCCAGATTCCCTACACCACCATCGTCACGCTGCGCGACGGGGTGGTGGTGGATATCAAGCGCGACAAGAAGTTGTAAATCCGCCGCGGTTTGCCGGCGCAGCGCGTTGATGTTTCTGAATAAATGCGCCTAAAGTTTGCCTGGTCGCGGCAAAGTGCGTAGAATGCTGCGGTTTACTACCTTGCCTTTCGCAATCGCATGGCGGAAGGCTACGAATAGCCAAAAGGAGTTCACATGCGCCATTACGAAATCGTGTTCATCGTGCACCCGGACCAGTCCGAACAGGTCCCGGCCATGATCGAACGCTACAAGGGTATGGTTCTGGCCGCCGAAGGCAAGATCCACCGTCTGGAAGACTGGGGCCGCCGCCAACTGGCTTACCCGATCCAAAAGCTGCACAAAGCTCACTACGTTCTGATGAACGTTGAGTGCCAGTCGGAAACCCTGGCCGAGATCGAGCACGCCTTCAAGTTCAACGACGCTGTTCTGCGTCACCTCAGCATCAAGCTGGACCGCGCCATCACCGACGCGTCCCCGATGATGAAGGACGAAAAGGCTAAAAACCTGCTGGACGCCCAGCAGCCGGCAGCCGAGGCCGAAGCTTCTGCCTAATAGGCAGAGGTAACGGACTTGCAGAACCGTCTGGTATTGACCGTCACGGTTGAACGCGAGGATGCGCTGAGATACACGCCCGCAGGCTTGCCGGTAGTGGAAATGTGGCTCAAGCATCAGTCTAGACAGACAGCTGGCGGATTCGAACGCGATGTGGCCTGCGATATACAGGCCGTGTGGATAGGCGACGACGCCCGGAAGCATTCCGGGAAACTGGCGGGACAGGTGATCAACGTCACCGGATTCCTCGGCCAGCGCAGTCTGCGCAATCCGCGGTTGGTACTCAATATCGAATATGTTGAATTTGTAAAAGGTTAGTCAAAATGGCTCGTCAACTCTTCAAGCGCAAGAAGTTCTGCCGCTTCACGGCAGAAGGCATCAAGGAAATCGACTACAAATCCGTTGATCTCCTGAAAGATTTCATCGCCGAAAACGGCAAAATCATCCCGGCTCGCATCACCGGTACCAAGGCTCGCTACCAGCGTCAGCTGACCACCGCTATCAAGCGTGCTCGCTTCCTGGCTTTCCTGCCGTACACCGACCAGCACTAAGACCGGGAAAGGAACTTAAAAGATGCAAATCATTCTGCTCGAAAAAGTTGCCAACCTGGGTCAACTGGGTGACGTGGTCAACGTGAAGAACGGCTTCGCCCGCAACTTCCTGATCCCGCAAGGCAAAGCCAAGCGCGCTACCGAAGCCAACCTGAAAGAGTTCGACGCTCGCCGCGCCGAACTGGAAGCCAAGCAAGCCGAAATCCTGGCCGACGCCAAGGTTCGCGCCGAGAAGCTGAACGAAGCCGTGATCACCATCGCCCAGAAGGCTGGTGTGGACGGTCGTCTGTTCGGCTCCGTGACCAACGTGGACGTGGCTGAAGCCGTGACCGCGTTCGGCGTGGAAGTGAAGCGTTTCGAAGTTCGCCTGCCGAACGGCCCGTTCAAGGCCATCGGCGAGTACGACATCGAGATCGCCCTGCACCACGACGTGGTTACCCCGATCAAGATCGTTGTGGTCGGCGAAGCTTAATTCCTGTTTCAGGAATCTTCGAGAAAAGCCCGCTTCGGCGGGCTTTTTCGCGTCTGGCGAAAATATGGTTGCGTAGCGCAACCTATATCGCTTATGGTTGCGTATCGCAACTGTAAAGAGACGCATGATGGACGAACGGGAGCTGCGCGCCTTGTCGCGCGACATCGTCAGGGAGCTGGGCATGCTGGCCGGCCGCTGCGGCGAGGTGGAGCTGAGCCCGGTGGAGGCGCATCTGCTGATCGAGCTGGAGGCGGGACCGGCCAGCAATCAGCAATTGGCCAGCCGTCTGCGGGTGGACAAGTCCAACAGCAGCCGGCCGCTGCAGCGGCTGGCCGAGCGCGGGCTGATCGCCTGGCTGGCGGACCCGGCAGACGGCCGCAGCAAGCAGGCCGAGCTGACCGGCCAAGGCCGCGACTGGCTGCGGCGCCTGCATGCGGCGATGGACGCCGATATGGCGCGGGTGCTGGCGCAACTGGACCCGCCGGAGCGGGCGGCGCTGGAGGACGGCTTGCGCGTCTATCGCCGGGCGTTGCTGCATGCCGACCGGCAGCGCGGTTACGCGATCCGGCCGCTGGCGGCGGCGGACAACGGCGCGCTGGCGGCGCTGATCCGGCGGGTGTCGGCCGAATACGGCCTGGGGGAGGGCTGCAGCTTTCTCGATCCGCAGCTGGACGCGCTGCATCCGGTTTACGACCGGCCGGGCTCGCGCTACCTGGTGGTGATCGCCCCGGACGGGCGGCTGCTCGGCGGCGGCGGCATCGCGCCGCTGGCGGGGGGCTCGGCCGGCGTTTGCGAGCTGCAGAAGATGTATTTCGACGCCGCGCTGCGCGGCCGCGGCCTGGGACGGCGTTTGCTGCGGCTGTTGCTGGACGAGGCGCGGGCGCAGGGCTATCGGCAGAGTTATCTGGAAACGACCGCCGCGCTGGGCGAGGCGACGGCGCTGTACGCGTCCGAGGGCTTTGCCCGGCTGGACGCGCATTGGGGCGATACCGGCCATGGCGCTTGCGAGATCGCGATGGCGCGCGATTTGTAGGAATATCAGAATACTCTGATCGTGGACAATCCGCGGATGTTGGCTTATTGCGACAATATGAGCCTGACAATGCAGAAAGTCGCATCATGGTATACCTGCAACTCGTAGTCGTGCTGGGGCTGATCTTCCTCGGCGTGCGCATGGGCGGCATCGGGTTGGGCGTCACCGGCGGCGCCGGCCTGTTCATCCTGACCTTCGTCTTCGGCCTCAAGCCAGGCCACGCGCCGATAGACGTGATCCTGATAATCATCTCGGTCATCACCGCGTCGGCGGCGCTGCAATCGGCGCGCGGGCTGGACTATATGGTGGGCGTGGCCGCGCGGCTGTTGCGGCGCAATCCCCGCCACATCGTGCTGCTGGCGCCGCTGGTGGGCTGGCTGTCCACCTTTCTCGCCGGCACCGGCTTCATCGCGCTGGCGCTGATGCCCATCGTGGTGGAAGTGGCCGAGAAGACCGGCATCCGGCCGGAACGGCCGCTGGCCGGCCTGACCGTGGCGTCGCAGAACGCCATCGTCGCCTGCCCGGTATCGGCCGCCACGGTGGCGCTGGCCACGGTGCTGGCGCCGCACGGCGTCGCGCTGACCGACATCATCATGATCAGCATCCCGGCGACGCTGCTGGGCGCGCTGGCGGGCGGCGCGGTTATGTTGCGCTACGGCTGCGAGCTGGCCGATGACCCGGTCTACCGCCGCAGGCTGGAAGAAGGGCGGGTCAGCCGGCCGCAAGCCAGCTCGGACGAGGCCTTGCCGCGCACCGCCGCCTGGTCGGTATACGGTTTCCTGTTCACCGTGGCGCTGATCGTATGCCTGGCCGCCATGCCCCAGCTGCGGCCGGCCTGGCCCGGCGCCAAAGGCATGGAGCCGGTGGCGATGGTGGATGTGATCCAGATGTGCATGCTGGCTTATTCCGCGCTGGCGGTATTGGCGTGCAAGGCCGATCTGCAGGCCATGGTGTCCGGCAGCATGTTCCGTTCCGGCGCGGTGGCGGCGGTGACCATCCTGGGCGCGGCGTGGATGAGCGATACCTTCATCCAGGCCAATCTGCCGCTGTTCAAGCACAACATCGTCGGCATCATCGAATCGGCGCCGTGGCTGTTCGCCTTCGCGGTGTTCACGATGGCGGTGATTCTGTTCAGCCAGGGGGCGACCACCAAGGTGATGATGCCGCTGGGGGTGTCGCTGGGCATCGCGGCGCCGGTGCTGATCGCCATTTATCCAGCTGTGGTGGGCGTCTATGTGCTGCCCAGCTATCCCAGCCTGATCGCCGCGGTGGAGATGGATTACACCGGCACCACCCGCATCGGGCGCTGGGTGTTCAACCACAGCTTCATCGTGCCGGGCCTGGTGAGCACCGCGGTGTCGATCGCGGCGGGGTTCGGGCTGATGGCGCTGCGGTGATTCAGTCTTCCGTCTTCAGCACCACGCGGGCGCGCAAGCCGGGCGCGCCTTGTTCCGCGATGGCCAGCAGGCGGTCGATATTGGGATGGCTGCCGGGATGGGCGCGGGCGGAGGCGGTGTGTTCGGCGAACAGCTCCAGCCCCTCGCGCGCGGCCTTGCGGTCGATGTGGCCATGGCGTTTGACCAGCGCGTGGTAGACGCGCAGCGAGCCGGCGGTGCCGGGCAGGTTTTCCAGCCGGTGCATCGCTTCGCCTTCCGGGTTGAGCAAGACGATGGCTTCGATGCCGTCGGTGGCTGGCAGGGTTTGCAGAAGGTCCTGGAACGGGGCCATGGTCATTCTCCTTGTTATGTGTGTTGCCTGTCCGTCTAGGATAAGGGCTAAAGATGACAGTTCTAGTGGACGGAATTCATTAAACTGACAGCAAGTGTTAACTAATGTTTCATATTGGTGCGTTTTATATCGGTATCGCACCGTAATGGTGCCAATTTTGGTGCTTCACCTTGATATGTTTGTTTGAAACGGCGTTTTCAAACGCAATGCAGGCTGGCACGCTGTTTGCTTTATCCATCCGGAGCTGTGAGCAGGGTCGGGAGGCCCGCGCGCCAGTCTGCAAAGGGGAGGATGAGAGCGGCAAAGCCGCCCTTGAACGGGGTTGTCGAAGAGGTAAGCTTCGACAACCCCGATTCATTTTAACGGCTCCGGTTTGCGCCAGCGGCTGGCATTGTCGAAACCTGTTCGAAGGATGGCGCGGCGGCGCGCTGTTTGCGAGGCGGGCATCCGGAAGAAGAGTGCCATCGGGAGTAGGGCGGACAGGCGGCGAAGCGCCGCCCATCAAGCCAGGCCGGCGAGCGCGGGCCTGCCGCTGAAACGTGGGCGCGGCGTGTTGCCAACGGCATCGAAGCGCGGGTTCTCACGATCAAGGCCATGCCATGCATGGCCTTTTTTGCGGCCTTCTTAATGACGATGGCTTGTGGTCAAGCCTACAGATCAGACTTTGTTCATCTTGACTCGAACTATCTTCGGCAACTATGATTCATATCAAAGTTTCAGAAATTACTGAAAGTTGAGAATGTCATGAATATTCCACCTCTGGTGCAGGCCTTCGTGCTGCACTTCGGCGAGATGGGCAGCCGTTGGGGCATCAACCGCACCGTCGGCCAGATCTACGCCTTGTTGTACGTATCGGAAAAACCGCTGAACGCCGACGAGATCGGCGAGGCGATAGGCTGTTCCCGCTCCAACGTCAGCATGGGGCTGAAGGAGCTGCAGTCGTGGCGGCTGGTCAAGCTGCAGCACTTTCCCGGCGACCGCCGCGAATACTTCTCCACCCCGGAGGACGTGTGGCTGATCTTCAAAACCCTGGCCGAGGAGCGCAAGAAGCGCGAGGTGGAGCCGACGCTGACCATGCTGCGCGGCGCCATCATGGAAAGCCCGGCCAGCGAGGCCGAGCAGCACGCGCAGGCCAGGATGAAGGAGATGTACCAGCTGATCGAACTGGTCACCACCTGGTTCTCCGACATCCAGCATATGGACGTGGAAACCCTGCAGCGGCTGATGAAGCTGGGCTCGCAAGTGCAGAAGGTGCTGCAATTCACCCAATCCCTGTCCCGTCTGGGCAACCGCGACCATGACCGGGAGCACGCCGAATGATGACTGAAATCGACCCCGTCACGCTGGCGCGCATCCAGTTCGCCACCAATATCAGCTTTCACATCCTGTTTCCCACCATCAATATCGCGATGGCCTGGGTGCTGCTGTTCTTCAAGGTGCGTTTCCGCCAGACCGGCGACCAGGGCTGGATGGACGCCTACGGCTTCTGGGTGAAGATCTTCGCGCTGTCGTTCGCGCTGGGCGTGGTGTCCGGCGTGACGATGAGCTTCCAGTTCGGCACCAACTGGCCGGGCTATATGCAGACGGTGGGCAATATCGCCGGTCCGCTGCTGGCCTACGAGATACTGACCGCTTTCTTCCTGGAGGCCGGTTTCCTCGGCATCATGCTGTTCGGGCGGAGCCGGGTGCCGGAGAAGGTGCACACGTTGTCCACCTTGCTGGTGGCGGGCGGCAACACGCTGTCGGCGTTCTGGATCATCGCGCTCAATTCCTGGATGCAGACGCCGACCGGACACGTGATGCGCGACGGCCGCGCCCATGTGCTCAGCTGGATTGACGTGATCTTCAACCCGTCGATGCCGTACCGGCTGACCCACATGCTGCTGGCCTCCGGCCTGACCGTGGCTTTCCTGATCGCTGGCCTGTCCGCCTACCGCTACCTGCGCGGCGAGCGTGGCCGCGGCATGATGGTGGCCTTGAAGACCGGCGTGTTCCTGGCCGCGTTGCTGATTCCGCTGCAGATGTTCGTCGGCGACATGCATGGCCTCAACACCCTGAAGCACCAGCCGGCCAAGCTGGCGGCGATAGAAGGCATCTGGCATACCGAGAAGGATGTGCCGCTGCTGCTGTTCGCGCTGCCCAACGCCGAAACCCGCAGCAACGATTACGCCATCGGCGTGCCGCAGTTGGGCAGCCTGATCCTCACCCACCAGTGGGGCGGCGAGATCAAGGGCTTGAACGAGTTCGAGCAGCATCCGCCGGTGGCCAAGGTGTTCTGGAGTTTCCGCGTGATGGTGGCGATGGGCGGGCTGATGCTGCTGGCGTCGTGGCTGGCCGCCTGGCAGCTGAAGAAGCGCGGCGAACTGAATCCCAAGCTGGCGCGCCTGTTGGTGGCGATGACCTTTTCCGGCTGGATCGCCACGCTGGCCGGCTGGTTCGTCACCGAGATCGGCCGCCAGCCCTGGCTGGTGACCGGCATCCTCACCACCGCGCAGGCGGCGGGGGCGGCCACCGCGCCCATGCTGTTCACCTCGCTTGGCACCTATCTGACCTTGTACGCGCTGCTGCTGGTGGCCTATGTCTCGGTACTGTTCCACCTGGCGCGCAAGGCCGGCGCGCCTGAACTGGCGGCCGCCGCCCAACTGAAGGAGAAACTGGCATGAGCGAGGCTTATTACCTGCCGGCGGTATTCGCCGGGCTGATGGCGCTGGCGATGCTGGTGTACGTGGTGCTGGATGGCTTCGACCTTGGCGTCGGCATCCTGCTGCCGCTGGCCTGCGATGAGGAAAAGGATCTGATGATCGCGTCCATCGGGCCGTTCTGGGACGCCAACGAAACCTGGCTGGTGCTGGGCGCGGGCCTGCTGCTGGTGGCCTTCCCGCTGGCGCACGGCGTGGTGTTCGGCGCGCTGTATCTGCCGGTGCTGGCGATGCTGGTGGGGCTGATCCTGCGCGGCGTGGCCTTCGACTTCCGCGTCAAGGCGCAGGACCCGCACAAGCCGTGGTGGAACGCGGCCTTCGCCGGCGGCTCGATGCTGGCGGCGCTGGCCCAGGGCGTGATGCTGGGCCGCTATCTGACCGGCTTCGCCGACACCTCCACCTCCTGGCTGTTCTCTCTGGTGGTGGGCATCGGCCTGGCGCTGGCCTACGCGCTGCTCGGCGCCTGCTGGCTGGTGATGAAGGCCCATGGCGGCTTGCAGGCCAAGGCGATACGCTGGGCGCAGCTGAGCCTGTACGGCGCCGGCACCGCGGTGGTGGCGGTGTCGCTGGTGACGCCGCTGGCCAATCCGGCCATCGCCGCCAAGTGGTTCGCGCTGCCGCAATTCCTGCTGTTGCTGCCGCTGCCGCTGGGCACGCTGGCGCTGTTCGTGCTGCTGATCGCTTGCCTGCCCAGGCTGGCCCGCCGCCAGGCGGCCGGCAACGACAGCTTCTGCTGGCTGCCGTTCGCCGCCAGCGTCGGCATCGTGCTGCTGTCGTTCTGGGGCCTGACTTACAGCGTGTTTCCCGAGGTGGTGCTGGGCAAGATGACCATCTGGCAGGCGGCGGCGGACCCGGAGGCGCTATGGGTGATACTGTGGGGCGCCATCGTGGTGCTGCCCTGCATCATCGGCTACACCGCCTTCGCCTACCGGGTGTTCTGGGGCAAGGCCGACAAGCTCAGCTACCAATAGTTGAGAGGGAAAAACAAAAAAGCGCGCCATGCCGGCGCGCTTTTTTTGCGTCTTCATTCCTTTTTTGCGTCTTGATGCAAATTTAATGTCATATTATTGTAACGCTACTGTCATTTTGTCCGGCCACAATCCGCCGCGTGAATGCCAGCCGCCATAACGATAAATGGAGAAGCCGATGTCCCGAGCCCTGTCCCCCGCCTTACGCCGCGCCGCCGCGCTCGCGCCGCTGACGCTGGCCCTGTCCCTGCCGGCGCAGGCCGCCACCGAAATCCAGTTCTGGCATTCGATGGAAGGCTCGCTGGGCGACCGCGTCAACGCCATCGCCGCCCAGTTCAACGCCAGCCAGAAGGACTACAAGGTGGTGCCGGTGTACAAGGGCCAGTACGACGAGTCTCTGGCCGCGGCCATCGCCGCCTACCGCAGCGGCAACGCGCCCGCCGTCGTCCAGGTGTTCGAAGTGGGCACCGCCACCATGATCCAGGCCAAGAAAGCGGTCAAGCCGGTATACCAGGTGATGGCCGACGCCGGCGAGAAGCTGGACGAAAAAGCCTTCATCCCGGCGGTGGCCAGCTATTACAGCGACGCCAAGACCGGCCATCTGCTGTCCTTGCCGTTCAACAGCTCCACCCCGGTGCTGTACTACAACAAGGACGCGTTCAAGAAGGCCGGCCTGCCGGACGCGCCGCCCAAGACCTGGCCCGAACTGGCCGCCGCCGCCGCCAAGCTGAAGGCTTCCGGCATGCGCTGCGGCTACAGCACCGGCTGGCAGGGCTGGGTGCAGCTGGAGAACTTCAGCGCCTGGCACAGCCTGCCGTTCGCCAGCCAGGACAACGGCTTCGGCGGCAGCAACGCCACGCTGCAGTTCAACGGATCGGTCCAGGTCAAGCACATCGAATTCCTGGCCAAGATGGCCAAGGAGGGCACGTTCAGCTATGCCGGCCGCAAGGACGAGGCCACGCTGAAGTTCTATAGCGGCGAATGCGGCATCATGACCGGCAGCTCCGGCTCGCTGGCCAATATCCGCAAGAACGCCAAGTTCGCCTTCGGCATGGGCATGATGCCCTACGATCCGGCGGTGAAGGGCGCGCCGCAGAACGCCTTGATCGGCGGCGCCAGCCTGTGGGTGATGGCCGGCAAGTCCCCGGCCGAGTACAAGGGCGTGGCCCGCTTCTTCAAGATGCTGGTGTCGCCGGAGGTGATGGCCAAGTGGCACCAGGACACCGGCTACCTGCCGGTGGTGACCGCGGCTTACGATCTGTCGCGCAAGCAGGGCTTCTACGACAAGAACCCGGGCGCCGACATCGCCACCCGCCAGATGCAGAACAAGCCGCCCAAGTCCTATACCCGCGGCCTGCGCCTGGGCTATATGCCGCAGATCCGCACCGTGATGGACGAGGAGCTGGAGGAGGTGTGGACCGGCAAGAAGAGCGCCAAGGCCGCGCTGGACAGCGCCGTGCTGCGCGGCAACGAGCTGCTGCGCCGCTTCGAGAAAACCGCCAACTGATCCCTCCGGAAACGGGCGCGCCGCGAGGCCGCCCGTTTTTCTCGATAGAGTCCACGCATGCAGAATCGCATTCATTTTTCCAATCGCTGGCTGGGCTTCGCCTTGATGGCGCCGCAGCTGGCGATCACCTTGATCTTCTTCCTGTGGCCGGCGCTGGAAGCCTTGTGGCAGTCGGTGCAGCAGCAGGACCCGTTCGGCCTGGACAGCCAGTTCGTCGGCCTGGCCAATTTCAGCCTGCTGTTTCATGACCGGCTGTATCTGGGCACCATCCAGACCACGCTGCTGTTCAGCGCGCTGGTGACCTTGCTGGGCACCGGCAGCGCGCTGATCCTGGCGGTGATGGCCAACCAGATCGTCCGCGGCCGCCGCATTTACCAGACGGTGCTGATCGCGCCGTACGCCATCGCGCCGTCGGTGGTGGCGGTGCTGTGGCTGTTCCTGTTCAACCCCAGCCTGGGCTGGATCAGCTATCTGCTGCGCGAGGCCGGCTACGAGTGGAACCACGCATTGAATGGCGGCCAGGCGCTGCTGCTAGTGGTGCTGGCCTCGGCCTGGAAGCAGATCAGCTACAACTTCCTGTTCTTCTACGCCGGCCTGCAGGCGATACCGGCGTCCTTGATCGAAGCCGCCGCGATAGACGGCGCCGGACCCTTGCGCCGTTTCCGCGACCTGGTGTTCCCGCTGTTGTCGCCGACCAGCTTCTTCCTGCTGGTGGTCAACCTGGTGTACGCCTTCTTCGATACCTTCGCAGTGATCGACGCGGCCACCGGCGGCGGGCCGGGCAAGTCGACCGAGACCATGATCCTCAAGGTATACCTGGAAGGCTTCAAAGGCCTGGATCTGGGCAGCTCGGCCGCGCAGTCGGTGGTGCTGATGGCGGTGGTCGGCCTGTTGACGCTGATCCAGTTCCGTTACGTGGAAAGAAAGGTGCAGTACTGATGGTGGAGAACCGCAAAGGGCTGGACCTGTTCTGCCACGCGATGCTGATCGCGGGCATGCTGGTGGTGGCCTTCCCCTTGTATCTGATGTTCGCCGCCGCCAGCCAGGACGCCGATCAGGTGACGCGGGTGCCGCTGTCGCTGCTGCCCGGCAGCCAGCTGTGGACCAACCTTTACACCGTGCTGTGGAACGGCAGCGGCGGATTGGCGGTGCCGTTGGCGCGCACGCTGTGGAACAGCTTCGTGATGGCGATGCTGATCGCCGTCGGCAAGATCGTCATTTCCTTCCTGTCGGCCTACGCCATCGTTTATTTCCGCTTCCCTTTCCGCAAGACCGGCTTTGCGCTGATCTTCGCCACGCTGATGCTGCCGGTGGAGGTGCGCATCTTCCCGACAGTGGAAGTGGTGACCAAGATGGGGCTGATCAACAGCTATACCGGCTTGACGCTGCCCTTGATCGCGTCCGCCACCGCCACCTTCCTGCTGCGGCAGTTCTTCATGACGCTGCCCAAGGAATTGATGGAGGCGTCGCGGGTGGACGGCGCGGGGCCGATCCGCTTCATGGTGGACGTGGTGCTGCCCTTGTCGCGCACCAATATCGCGGCCTTGTTCGTGATCACCTTCATCTACGGCTGGAACCAGTATCTGTGGCCGCTCTTGGTCACCCACGATCCGGCGATGTCCACCTCGGTGATCGCGATCAAGGGCATGCTGGGCGAGGGCGCGGTGCAGTGGCACCTGGTGATGGCGTCCGCGTTGCTGACCCTGCTGCCGCCGCTGCTGGTGGTGATCGGCATGCAGCGCTGGTTCGTCAAGGGCCTGGTGGACAACGAGAAATGAGAAAGAGCGCCAAATGGCAAAACTGAGTCTGAAGAATATCGCCAAGCGCTATCCCGGCGCCGAGCGCCGGGTGCTGGAAGAGATTTCGGCGGAGATCGCCGACGGCGAGTTCGTGGTCATCGTCGGCCCGTCCGGTTGCGGCAAATCCACGCTGCTGCGGATGGTGGCCGGGCTGGAGAGCACCGAGGACGGCGAGATCCGCATCGGCGAGCGGCTGGTGAACCAGCTGGAGCCCAAGGACCGCGACATCGCGATGGTGTTCCAGAACTACGCGCTGTATCCGCACATGACGGTGGCGGAGAACATGGGGTACGCGCTTAAGCTCAAGGGCCTGAAGAAGGCTGAGGTGATGGAGCGGGTGCTGAGGGTGGCGGCGGTGCTGGAGCTGGAGCAGCTGTTGCAGCGCAGGCCGCGCGAGCTGTCCGGCGGCCAGCGCCAGCGCGTGGCGATGGGCCGCGCCATCGTGCGCGAGCCGGCGGTATTCCTGTTCGACGAGCCGCTGTCCAACCTGGACGCCAAGCTGCGGGGCCAGATGCGGCTGGAAATCCAGCGCCTGCACCGCCGGCTGGCCACTACCAGCCTGTACGTGACCCACGACCAAGTGGAGGCGATGACGCTGGCCGACCGGGTGATCGTGCTGAACAAGGGCCATATCGAGCAGATCGGCGCGCCGGACGATATCTACGACCGGCCGGCCACCGCCTTCGTCGCCGCCTTCATGGGCTCGCCGGGGATGAACCTGTTCGACGCGCAGGCTGACGCGCGCGGCGAGCGGCTGCTGCTGGGCGACGGCGTGTCGCTGCCCCTGCCGGCGGCGAATCCGGCGCTGGCGGGACGCCGGCTGAAGGCCGGCCTCCGCCCCGAGCATCTGCGCGCGGCGGGCGAGGGCGGCGAGGCGCTGAGCCTGCGGGTGGACAGCGTGGAGATGCTGGGCGCCGATAATTATGTCTACGGCCTGCTGGCCGGGCAGAACGTGGCGGCGCGGCTGGCTCACGGCCACCGGCCGGAGCCGGGCAGCCGGCTGGAGGTGACGGTGCGCGCCGAATCGCTGCACCTGTTCGACGCGGAAACACAGAGGAGAATCGAGCATGCCGCAGCATCCCAAGCAAGCCTGGCCGTATCCTGAGGTCGTCGCCCACCGCGGCGGCGGCACGCTGGCGCCGGAAAACACCGTCGCCGGCTTTCGGGAGGGCGTCCGCTACGGCTACCGCGCCGCCGAATGCGACGTGAAGCTGTCGGCCGACAATGTCTGCTTCCTGCTGCACGACGACACTGTGGACCGCACCAGCAACGGCAAGGGCGCTGCCCGGGCCAAGACCATGGCCGAGCTGTCGCAGCTGGATGCCGGCGGCTGGAAGGGCGCGGCCTTCGCCGGCGAGGCGCTGCCGACGCTGGCCAATGTGGCGGCCTACTGCCGGGCGCAGCGCATGCTGCTGAACATCGAGATCAAGCCCTGCCCGGGGCGCTTCGAGGAAACCGGCCGGCTGGTGGCGCAAGAAGCCGCGCGGCTGTGGGCCGGCGCGCCGGCGCCGCCGCTGCTGTCCTCGTTCGAGATCGACGCGCTGCGCGCGGCCCAGGCCGTCGAGCCGGCGCTGCCGCGCGCCTTCCTGTGCGAGGAGATTCCGGGGAACTGGCGCGCCATCCTGGCGGAGCTGGATTGCGTCGCGCTGCATTGCGACCACAAGACCCTGACCGAGGCGCTCGCCCGCGACATCAAGGCCGCCGGTTACCAGCTGTTGTGCTACACGGTCAACGATCCGGCCGATGCCCTCCGCCTGCTGGCCTGGGGCGTGGACAGCCTGTGCACCGACAGGCTGGATCTGTTGCCGGCGCGCGGCTAGCGCTCACTGCGCCCAGCGCTGGAATATCGGCTGCAGCGCGCCGCTTTGCTGCAGCCGCTTCAGCGCCGCCTCGAACTGCCGGGCGCGCGGATCGCCCTTGGCGAAGGCCACGTAGCGCGGCATCTCCACCAGCGGCCTGGGCAGCACTTTCACCAGGCCGCCCGCCCTGCGCTCCTGGACGAAGTACATCAGCTGCACCTTGTCGCCGACGATGACGTCCACCCGGCCGGCCAGCAGCATCGCCACCAGCTGGCGCGGCGAGCCGGCGTGGTCGTCGCGGGTGAGCGGGGCCTTGTCGAATTCGGTGTCGTAGCTGTAGCCGCGCACCTGGCCGATCACATAGGGCTTGAGATCGTCCAGGCCGCGCCAATCCGGCAGCGGGTTGCGCTTCATGGCGACGAACACCGTCTGGCCCTTGCGCAGCGGGCCGGCCAGATCGTACTGCGCGCGGCGTTCCGCGGTGCCGGTGAACACGAAGCCGGCGTCGGCCTCCTTCAGCGCCAGTTGCTGTTTCACCCGTTCCCAGGGCAGCAGGCTGATGCGAAAAGGCTGGCCGGTTTCGCGCATCACCGCGCTGACCAGTTCCACGTCCAGCCCTTGGGGCTCCATATCGTCGGACAGATAGCTGTATGGCTCGAAATTGGCGTCCGCCGCCAGCCGCCAGGGCGGCTTGTCGGCGGCAAGGGCGGCCGCGGCGGCCAATAGCAACACGCACCAGAGCAGGGATTTCATCCGCGCCTCGATTCCTGTGTCGGCGGGCCATCCGGAAGGCCGGATTCGGGCCGAATGCTTCAGCTTAGCAGTTGGATAGGGCGGCCAAGCGTTCCCCCGAATACATTTTTCAGGCAGTCTGTTTGCAATTCGTTTACTTATTTTTGATTGTCAGCATGGGAACTTTATTGCTAGATTTTTGCGCATTCCAGCCCGCCCAGGGCGGAATGATGCGGCTGACATCCCTGCCAGTGTGACTTTCCCCCCACTCGAGCCATTCCGCGCGCTGCCCTTCGCCGGCCTGCCTGTCCTTCCACTTCATTAGGCGCAGCATGAAACGGGGGCCCTGCGGCCGCTCGCAATGATTTCACCCGGCGTCAGACCGGGAGACTGTCCCGCGGCTTCGCGCCGGGGACGCCGATACGCTCAGGACAACAAGGAAAACCATGGAGTTGCTTCATTCTTTGATCAATGCCGTCAACGACGTGCTGTGGGGCAAGGTGCTGATCGCCCTGCTGTTGGCGGTGGGCCTGTATTTCTCGCTGCGCTCCGGCCTGCTGCAGCTGAGGCTGTTCTCGCGCGGCTGGCGCGAAATGATGGGCGGCCGCGGCGGCCATGTCAGCAAGAATGACATCTCGCCGTTCCAGGCTTTCGCCACCGGCCTCGCCAGCCGGGTGGGCACCGGAAACATCGCCGGCGTCGCCATCGCCATCGCCGCCGGCGGACCCGGCGCGGTGTTCTGGATGTGGCTGACCGCCTTGCTCGGCATGTCCAGCGCCTTCGTCGAGTCGACGCTGGCCCAGCTGTTCAAGACCAGCCACCATGACGACACCTTCCGCGGCGGTCCCGCCTATTACATCCAGAAAGGCCTGGGCCTGCGCTGGCTGGGCGTGCTGTTCGCGCTGTGCCTGATCCTGGCTTTCGGCCTGGTGTTCAACGCGGTGCAGGCCAACTCCATCGTCGCCGCGACGGAAGGCGCCTGGGGCTGGAACCGCTACGCGGTGGGCATCGGCCTGGTGCTGTTGACCGCGCCGGTGATCTTCGGCGGCGTGCGCTCGGTGGCGCGCGTGGCGGAATGGCTGGTGCCGGTGATGGCGCTGATCTACCTGCTGATGGCCTTCTACGTGCTGGCCATCCACGCGGCGGAGCTGCCGGGCCTGGTGGTGCTGATCGTCAAGAGCGCCCTGGGCCTGGAGCAGGCCGCCGGCGGCGTGGCCGGCTACGCGGTCAGCCAGGCGATGATGCTGGGCATCAAGCGCGGGCTGTTCTCCAACGAGGCCGGCATGGGCTCGGCGCCTAACGCCGCCGCGACGGCCACTTCCAAGCACCCTGCCAGCCAGGGCGCGATCCAGATGTTCGGCGTCTTCATCGACACCATGGTGGTGTGCACCGCCACCGCGGCCATCATCCTGTTGTCCGGCGTGCACGACCAGGGCTTGAGCGGCGTGGCGCTGACGCAGAAGGCGGTCGAGTCGCAGTTTGGCCCGATAGGCGTGTCCTTCCTGGCGGTGGCGATGTTCCTGTTCGCGTTTTCGTCGATCCTGGGCAACTACGCCTACGCCGAGGGCAATGTCGAGTTCATCCGCAGCAACAAGCGCGCGCTGCTGGGCTTCCGCCTGGTGGTGCTGGCCATGGTGCTGTTCGGCGCGCTGGCAAGCCTGCCGCTGGTGTGGGACATGGCCGATCTGGCGATGGGCCTGATGGCGCTGATCAACCTGGTGGCCATCGTGCTGCTGTCGCGCTACTTCTTCACCGTGCTGGGCGATTACCAGCGCCAGTTGAAGGCCGGCGTCGCCGCGCCCGAGTTCAAGGCGGACAAGTATCCGGAACTGGCCGGCAAGGTGGAAAAGGGCATCTGGTAAGCCCGCTGGCGCGATCCGCGCTTTCCATGAGCAAGCCCGCCGTTTCCGGCGGGCTTTTGCGTTTGGGGCCGTTTTAAAAGAGCGCGAGCAGACGTTAGGGCTGATCGCCCAGCAGGTAGCGCTGGCTCATCGCCTTGAAATGGTCGCCGCCCGATTTTTCCAGCAGTTCGAACAGCACCATCTCGCGGCTGACGATGACCGCGCCGGCCGCGCGCATCCGCGCCGTCGCCAGTTCGATGTCGGCGGGCTTGCGGCTGGAGATCGCGTCGGCGACGACGAAGACCCGCTTGCCGACGGCCAACAACTGCAGCACGGTCTGCAGCACGCAGACGTGCGCCTCCATGCCGCAGACGATGATCTGTTTCTTTTCCGTCAATGCCGGCGGCAGGCAGTCGGCAGCCACGCAGGAGAAATGCAGCTTGTCGACCGTCTGCGCGCCGGGCGCGGCCTCCAGCAGCGCGGCCAGCGTGCCGCCCAGACCGCGTGGATATTGCTCGGAAAACACGATGGGCAGGCCGTGGTCGCGCGCCACGCCTATCAGCCAGCGGCTGCGCGCCAGCAGCCCTTCCGCATCATGCACCGCCGGCAGCAGCTTGTCCTGGATGTCCACCACCAAGAGGCCAGCTTCCTGTCTTTGCATCAGCATGTTCCGCTCCTGTCGATTCGAGGCTACAGCTTAACGCCAAAGCGGAGGCGAGGGGCTGGAGCGGCGCGAAAATATGCTTATGTGTTGTCAGATTGGCCAGCTTGCCAGCGGCTGGCCATTTCGCCGACCAGCTGGCGGCCGGGATTGCCCGCGCGGATCCATTCTTCGGGCGGGAACAGATCGAACAGGCCCACCTTGAACAGTGTCGGCACCGCCAGTTCCAGCTGGCGCTCCACTTCGCCGCGCTCGCCCTGGTTGTAGGCGGCGATGTTGACCAGCATGGTCGCGACGGTGCCGGTTTGCACCGTGCTGCCGTCGCGCAGCTTCACCGCCGGCAGCGTTTCGCCGTCGGCGATGACTTTGCGATTGATCGCGGACAGGGCTTCGGTGTGTTGTACGTGCTTCATGGCTAACTCCTTGCGTGGAATGAGCGCCCAGTATCGCGCTGGCGGGATTGGCCTGCTTTCAATATAGTGCCAATAGATATCTATAAAGGGCCAATATGGAGCGAGCCATTCTGCCGGGATTGACGGTGGCGGCGCTGCGGCGCGGCGCCGGCGATCAGACCGCGGGCCATGCCCACGTCGAGGGGCAGCTGGCATGGGCCAGCGAAGGCGCGCTGGAGCTGGAGGCGGATAGCCGGCAGGTCCTGCTGCCGGGCGGCTGCGTCGGCTGGATTCCGCCCGGCATGCCGCATGGCGCGCATTATCATGGCGAGTTGCGCGGCTGGAGCCTGCAACTGGATGCCGCCTGGCTGCCGGATCTGCCGCCGGACCTGCGCGTGTGGCGGGCCTCGCCGCTGCTGCAGGGCGTGTTCCAGCGGCTGGGCGCGTGGCCGGAGCAGGCCGGCGCGGACGCCGCCCGGCGGCTGATCGGCGTGCTGGCGGACGAGCTGGCCTGGGCCGAGCCCTATCCAGCCAGCCTGGCCTGGCCGCGTCATCCGGCGCTGCGCAAACTGGCGGAAGCCTTGCTGGATGACCCGTCTCTGGATTGGGATCTGGAACGCTGGGCCGGCCGCATCGGCATGTCGCGGCGCAGCCTGATCCGCCATTTCCGCGCCGAAACCGGCATGGGGGTGGCCGAGTGGCGCGAGCGGCTGCGCATGCTGCGGGCCAGGGCGCTGCTGGCCGAGGGGCGGTCGGTCAGCTACTGCGCGGCGGAGTTGGGTTATGCCGGCAGCAGCGCCTTCATCGTCGCCTTCCGTCGATGCTTCGGGGAGACGCCGGGGCATTACTTGTCTGCATAAAAATTATATTGCAATGCACAATAGTTATTTGGCATGATGATCTGCCGGGCCTGTGTAGGTTTTCAGAGTTATTGAAAACTCTGTGCACATAGTTGAAATTGCACCAACATAGGGCATAACCTTTACTGGTTATGCCCTTGCTTATTTCCCTTCTAAAATCCTTCCAGTCGCCATTATTTTTTAAATATGGCCAACACATGCCAATTGCAGTCAATTTAATTATTGTAGAAAAACAACAATGATGAAAGCGCATGATTTTAATAAAAATCCAAGCATGTCATTTGGGTTTTTTAAGTCAAAATATATAATATCGACCTATCAAAACCTACCATTTTGATGAGCCGTTTTTCAAAACCGCCTTGCCAATTTGCAAATCACATAGCTAGCTAATACGATGTAGAAGTCATGACATCTTTTGACTAATCTGAAAGATGGCAACGTTCATCTACTGAACAAAGAGATACATGCCATGCCAGCCCCACACTTGGGGCTGCAGAACATTGTAAAGAAGAGGAGAGGAAGGAGAACCAAGCGCAGATAACAAAACAGGACACCCCTTTTCAGAAGTGCCCCGCTTGCTAGTGTAGGTGACTACACGGTACAACTATCACAAAGCCAGTATCGTCAAGTCCCCTCCACTGGTCAAGCTCCCTATACGCCTTTTTTCTAGAACTCGACTTTTGAGAGGCACCCACGCGCCTTTCTCAAGCTGAGGCAGGAGCTTGTCATGTCGCATACTAGCAGAGAAGTATCCATTTCAATACTAAGAGAGCTACTGAACTCCACCACCCCCGCTCGCGATGTAGTTCATCGACACGGATGTTCATATCGCGGCTTCTTCCAGTCAACAAAGGCTTTCGCAGGAGCTATCCCTTTCGAGTCAGGACTCGCCAGAGATGCTCTTCGAACATTTGAACTTGCCCCCGAAGTGACCATGATCGTCCCGGAACCGTTCACTTTTCATTATGAAATGGACGGGTTAATCCGAAACTACACCCCTGACTACTTGTTGTTTCTGCGCGACGGGCGTCGTGCTGTTACTGAAGTCAAATGGCAAGCGGAGGCAGATCAGACAGCAAACCAACTCCGCTTCGACGTCATTGGCAAGCAGATGGCACGTGCCAATGCCATGTTCGCCGTTCTAACTGAAAGACAACTACGCGATCCAGTCTTACAGAAGAACATGTCGTTGATAGAAAGCCACAAGCACCTCCAGCTATCGACTGACATCATCAGCAAGATCTTGAGCAGCCTGCGTCACGGCGATCAACTCCTGGGACAGCTTACCGATAGCATAGGCTGCCAAAATCTCGTCCTAGCAGCCATCGGGCAAGGTATTCTTGCCATAGACCTACGCCACCCACTGACTAACGAAACCAAGATCAGGAGGGTATGAGCATGGCTACTCTCGATCAAGCCACCAGCCTGAATCTTGCGGGACAACTCGTCCCTGCACCTCTCGACACTCCACCGCAATTGGGGCGAACTTTTGAATCGTATCCTGCAGGTGCTCAACAAGAGGCACTACGACGCCGTGCCTACATCGATGCGCTTGCAGCACAGCACCCAGTTCGTCAAACGCAGGACATGCTGAAGGAGTTAGTCCAACGGGTTGCGACAAGGATCGGGGATGTGTCACCGCCATCGGCCATATCCATCTATCGCTGGCACAAGAGCTTTGTGACCAGCGGTCATGATCTGCGTGCGCTCATCCCTAAATTTCATGCCCGCGGCGGCAGCGGCCAGCGACTCCAAGCAGAACAGCTAGCGTTGCTGGAGAAAGCTGTCGACCAGACTTTCCTTAGCTTGCAACGGAAGTCGATTTCTTCAACTTATGAAGCCCTATTAAGCTCAATCGCCTATGAAAACTCTCAACGAGCAGGCGAGAGCCTCATCGCGCCACCCTCATATGCAACAGTACGGCGCTATATCCGCTCGCTTCCCTGCTATGAGGTCGACCTTGCCCGCTACGGGCGCGAGTACGCCCGCAAAAAGTACCGGCATAGCAGCATCACGCCCGCCACGATGTACCTGCTGGAACGCGTCGAAATTGACCATACACCGTTCAACATCTTCGTCATCGATGAGGAGTCGATGCTGGTGCTGGGGCGCCCGTACATCACGGTAATCATTGATTGCCACACGCGCATGATCCTGGGCTTCTACTTGTCGTTCTCGCCGCCCAGCATCGAGGCAGTGCTGCGTTGCTTGCAGCACGCCATCGGCAGCAAAGACTATGTGAAAGAGCGGTATCCCGACATCCAGCATGACTGGCCATGCCATGGCATTCCCACCACTGCTGTCGTCGACAACGGATTGGAATTTCACTCCCAAGACCTGCTGCGCGCGACGTTCGAACTGGGCATCAACTACCAGTTCTGCCCGCCCCGCACGCCCTGGTTCAAACCCATGGTCGAGCGATCGCTGCGGACGCTGGCGGAACAGTTCGCCCATCAGTTGCCCGGCACCAGCTTTGCCAACTGGTTTGACCGTTATGGCTATGACCCACTGAAAGAGTCGATCGTCACCTTGTCGGAGCTGGTCCACGCCCTGCACATCTGGATCATCGACATCTACTCCCAGACGTACCATCGAGGCCTGAAGCAGACGCCGTATACCGCATGGCAGCGCGCGGCGGAAATTGTCACGCCTCGCACCATCGATCCTGATCGCTTGCGGTTGGTGCTCTCCAAGCAGGCTGAACGGGTACTGGGCCATGCCGGCATTGAGCTGCATGGCTTGCGCTACAACTGCAAAGATCTACTCCCTTGGCGCAAACAGCTCGGCGACCGCATAAAAGTGCAGGTCCGCTTCGACCCGGACAACCTGGGTTCGATATTCGCCCTCCACCCGCAGACCAAAGAAGCCATGCCCGTGCCCTGCCTCACCCCGGACTACGCCGAAGGCCTGCAACTGCACCAGCACAAGTTGATTCAGGCGGCACTGCGCAAGGAAGGCCTGGCATCCGCCGATCCGCTATCGCTGGCTCGGGCCAAGGTACGCATGCAGGAGGTGGTTGGACAATTGCTGCAAAGCCGTAAATTGGCCGATCGCAAACGTGCCGCGCGAGCCAAAGGGGCACACTCAAGCAAGGTGATGACCACCAGCAAACTGCCTCCTGCAATTTCAGAGGACACTGATCTCCCTCCAACAGATAGCTGGTCACCGCCCAGCACTTTGCCCGTGCTCGCGCACGACCTCGAAGGAGATCGCCATGAGTGAGCGCTATACGCTGGCAGATCTTCGACGGGCGGAGCGGATCCAGATCCTGCATCCACAATTCAGCACGGCGCTGGAAAGGCTGTCGCACAGCCATACCCTGTCGCGCCAAGGCGCCGCTGCCAGGCATCTGCTGCTGATTGGCGCATCCGGCACCGGCAAGACCTCGGTGCTGCACAGCTTTGCCAAGCAGTACCCCAACTACGAAACGGAGGAGGCGACGATACGCCCGGTGGTGTATGTCCAAGTGCCCGCCCACCCAACCATCCGTGGTCTGGCGGAAGCCATTCTGATCGCGCTAGGGGCCGGCGTTCAGCTTCGGAGCAGCACCGCGGAGAAGACCAACCAGATCGTGCAACTGATCCGCAACGGCAAAACCGAAGCCTTGCTACTGGATGAGTTCCATCACTTCGTCGACGCCGGCCGTAGAACCTTCGAGGAGGTCACCGAGTGGCTGAAAACCCTGATCGATCAGATCGCCATTCCCACTGTGCTGTCCGGCCTGCCAGAGTGTGAGTGGATCCTGCGCTCCAACGAGCAGTTGCGCCGTCGCTTTGCCGCCCGCGTGGCGCTAACGCCGATCGGTTTCTCTTGCAACGCAGACAAGTCTTTGTTCCGCGACGTCGTCCATGCCTGGGACATGCAGATCAACCAAGGGCGCCCACTCTGGGGGCTCGCCGAGTGGGACTGCGTCAGACGCCTGCACTATGCCAGCAATGGCCTGCTCGGCTATCTCTCCAAAGTAATTCTGGGAGCGCTGGAGTGCTTAATCGAACAGGAGCGGCACGATCTCGACCAAAGCGTCTTGGCCATAGCCTTCTCCAACTATGTTTGGCGAGACAGCCCATCCGAGCTGAATCCCTTCGATGCCAACTTTGTATTCCGACGCCTGAATCAGCCTGACGAGCCATTCGAACCTACCCGGTTCTCCCGGAGGAATGCTCCCAAATCCGCCATCCCTGCGTTGTAAACCCATGAGGATCGCCGCGCTGGCGATCCTCCAATGGAACACACCATGACCTCCCCACTACTGCAGATCCGCCCCAAGCCGCAGGCGGGTGAAAGTCTGCTGGGCTATTGCCTACGCCTGGGACACGCCAACGGCTACCCCGGACAGACTTGGCTACCGTTATTCGTCAAAAAGCACGACACCGCCGGGCAGAATCTAACCCGGCTGACAGGCCACGATCAGACTAGCCTGGCTTGCCTGACAGGCCCGGCGCCGGCCAGCCTGGGCCGTCACAGCTACCATCGGCTCGGTCTCAAGGTGACGTACTGGAATCACCATCATCGCCGCTGGTGCCCCGTCTGCCTGGCTGAACACGGCATCTGGCAAACGGAGTGGCTGCTGACCCTGCAAATAGCCTGCCCGATTCATCGCCTGCTGCTGCGAGAAAAATGCCCCGGCTGCGACAAACTCATCCGCTGGCATCAAGGCACCATGTTTACTTGCAGCTGCGGCGCCGACTTGCGCCATGCCGGCACACGCCCAGGCACCGCTTCCGAGCTGGCACTCGCCAAACTGATTACCCAGACTATCCGGCCGCTGGTCGGCCTGCCCTACCTCTCCGTCAGCAACATTCCCACGCCGCCGGAATTAGATCATCTATACCCGGTACAACTATGCGACCTGCTCTGGTTCTTTGGTGCCTATGCCTCGCACCGACCCAATACCCGGCCGCAAAAAATAGCCGATCATGGCCGAATCGAAATCATTCAGCCCTATCTGCAGTTGGCCATGCAGATTGCCCAGCACTGGCCGCAACGCTTCCATCAACTACTGGAGGAATACACACTACCCATTTCCGGCAACACGGCATCGCTGCGGGTGTACTTGCGGGAAATGCATCAGGCCCTCTACCGGCTGCTGGTCCATCCAGAACTGCTATTTGTACGGGAAGAATTCGAGCGTTATGTCCATGCACGCTGGCCGGACAAACTGATCCTGCAGCAGGATCTGCGTCAGGCCCATCCCATCATCAGCTTGGCCAAGGCAGCGGAACAGCTCAATCTCTCGAGAGGCGCCGTACACAAGCTGATCGAAAGCGGCACGCTCAAAGGCTGTCAATCCTCATCGGCTAAAGGGAAAACCATTTGGATGGTGGAGCGAAGCTCACTGGATGCCTACGCCCGCAGTGAGCATGGCACACTGACCATTTCGGAGGTGGAACGCATGCTGCGCATCACCCCCAAACGAATCCGCTTGCTGATCGAAAGCCGCCTGCTGCAACCCCTGCCCCACGATAAGAAACGTACTCGATGGTGCTTTCAACTGGAAACCATCAACGCCTTCCTGGAGCAGTTGAACCATGGCCGGATCAGCCCAGAACCGAACAATCCAGAACTGCTATCGGTGTGGGAAATCACCAAACGCTGGATGCAAGGCAGCCAGCCCTTCTTGGCGGTGATCCGCGCCCTGCAAGATGGCTCGCTGGAGGTTGTAGGCCGCACCCCGGCCGACCATGGCCTCCGCGCGCTGCTGGTTTCCCGACAGCAATTCATGCTCTGGCATGAGCAATACCGCCGCTCCCGCGGCTTCTTCACGGTCAGAGAGGCGGCAGCCGCCATCCAGATGGACATCAACTTGCTCTATCACCTGATTGGCGCCGGACATGCCCACGCTACCCAGCAGCAGTATGGCTATGAGAAGCGGATGCTGCTGGGTATCGAGGCCAAGGAGCTGGAACGGTTGACCAACGACTACATCTGGGGCGAACACTTGGCGGAAATGGTCAACAAACCGGTGCGACAGGCCGCCAGACACTTGGTTAAACAAGGACTATGTCCCCTCTATGGGCCAATGGAGAATTGCGGGGACGAGTATGTGTTTTGGCGCGCGGATGTAGCTACAAGCCTGGCTTGAGCAAATTATGAAAATTATGGGAAACCAATAATTATGGGATTCCCATAATTTTCCATAGGCACGCGATTGCACGAGTTCGACCAGCCCAACTCAAGTGGGCAATGGTCTTCCCACTTGAGCTAGAACAGTCCAATCAAAAATGACATATATGCTCAGTATCTACGCCACAAGCTCTGCGATGCGCTGTAAATTTGATTTACGTTGCCATGCAAAACCCCTTTTGGAATACACTCAAAATGGAGAGTAATGAGAAGACGCCATGCCCAAACTTGAACCCATCTTTCCCACGCTCAAGTCTGCGACTGCTTATAACGAGTACGTTCGCCAAGCCGTCCAGGCGGCTCTGAATGATCCCCGCCTCGATATTCCACATGAAGAGGCCAAGCGCTACTTTGCCCTCAAACGCGCCACTCTGCTGCAGCGCGCGGCACCCAAATAAGTCGCTCACGAAACCTCGCCAAGTACCGTTCAACTCAGACGAACGAGGGTCCCTGGGATATCCTCCCAAGAACCCCCTCTCTGCAGCCTAACGGAATAGAGCCCTGACCCGCTGATGGGCATCCGGGAGGTTGGACCTGAGCAAATACTCGTTCAGCGCCAAATAACCGTGGACATTGCACGCATCCTTGACAGCGTGGGTCAACTCCGTTCTGCCGATGAGCCCCGGGTAGCACCCCAGGGCCATGCGGCGGCCATCTCTTTCGACAAGCATGGGATTTTCGGGTACTCCTCCTTCAGAGCAGTAGAAACCGTCCAACTCAAGGCTGGCACGCAGTTGCGATAATGTAGCAGTCTGTACGTCGGGTGGAGAGCAATGCGGTTCCTCACCGTGTACTGCATAACGGAGAAGAGATGCGCCGAGCTTCCTATCCAATCGGTCCTGGATGTGCTGATTGTGGAAGTGATTGAGGCATTCGGTACATGAAGTGTCACATGTGCAGCCTTCCAGCAGTGCGAGCGTGGCCTCTAGTATCTCCGGTAGGTTGCGGGCCGCGACTTCAGCATAGCCCGCACCACCCGAAAGGGTGTCATACAGAAAGAGGTCCAACATCCGAGCTTCGTCCTGGAGGGCTGGGACGACCCGGAAACCGGAACCGAACTCTGCGGGGTCGAGGTCCAATTGCCTGTGGCGGCTCGCGGCAAGCCGGAGCGCCTCAGCGATCGTATGAAGTGCGTCCTCAAGTATTCGCAGAGCCACAATGTCAGCAGTGTCGGTGACGAGTGGGGTTGCAACCTTCAGCCTCAGCAGCAATAGGTCAGTACGGAAGTCATGGCCAAGAAGTACGCGCCGGAACTCCCCAGAGCATTGCTCTGGTGTACCCAACGGGCCAAGGTGTCTGTATGGGCGTTTGTGCCCCCCCCCGACCGGTGAGGATGGATCGAAAACCGAGGCGGCCCCGCATTCAACGCAAACAGAGAACCCGCCGCCCTGACCTCCCTCCTTGCCCCAGTTGACAGTCACGAGTCTTTGGTTGGTTGCGTGGGTAAAGCTCGCGTTCGGCCCGCACCGTCTGAAGGTGAATGCCTCCGGGTCGACGGGCTGTGGGAATTGGGCCATCGTAGCGAACGTGATCTCCTGCTCGCGGTCGTCCTCAGGAAGTTCCCTAGCGCCTTCGGGGCCAAAGACCTCAGGTTGGATCATCGTCTCTTCCCTCAGCACTCCTCCGCATACTGGGCACGTGCTGTCGCTCCCACCCAAGGCCTTATGGGGATCGCGGACGAAAGAGCACGCCTCGCAATGGATAAGCTTTTTGGGTTTCTCAAAAAGCGGCCTAGCTCGGTTAACCTCCCCAGCCGGGAGGTCGGCGAACACGCCTCCAGACCGGTAGGTCTTCTTGTCGATGACGATCAGCCGCCCTGGAGCATATTCGCTTAGTGCCTGTGAAATCGACTGCTGCGGTCGCTGGACGGTGCGGATCTCCCAGATGCCTTTGGAGTTCTTCTCATTCTTTTCCACCAGGAAGCTGCAAAGGCTTGTGGGAAATGCATAGCTCGGCAGGAGGCCGTAAAAGAAAAGGAATTCCAGGAATTCCTCCTGCTCCAATTTCGCTCCTACGTTCTCGGTAACCTCAGCTTCGTCATCCTCTCCACCGTTATCCAAGGTGATAGGTGGTGGAACGTCCGCACCGAGTTGGCGCAGAGTCGCTAGGAACTCCTCTACTATCTCTGCAAGCCACTCCCCTGGAGTGCGCCCACCAGTGTCAAGGGATGGGGGAAGCCAGGCTGCGATGGAGGCCCGAAGGTCACCTCCTGCATCTAGAACTCGGCACGACACCCAGTCCTCAAAGCCTTCAAGGTTAAGCCCGGTGTCCAGTGCGCCGTGGAAGAACTCTCGGGTCGGGCCGAGCGCCTTTTCCAACATTGACGTTTTCTCGCCTGGACCCTGAACGCCTTGCTCCATGAGTTCGTGGAAGAACGTTTGGATCAAGTAGGCATGCACATGCCGGCGGGCGATCTTAGCGTTACCCACCTTGACCTCGGGCGTACGCGGCGGTCCAGCCACTATGTGCTCGGGGTTCAGGAAGTAATGGCTGTCGTGTGGTCCGGTCTGGGAGTATGTCACCACGGTCGAAACAGAGGCGCCGCGGCGGCCCGCGCGGCCAGCCCTCTGCTGGTAGTTCTCTCGCTGGGGAGGTACGTTTCTTAGAGCCACCGCGACGAGGGAGCCGATGTCGACGCCTACCTCCATGGTGGTGGTGCAACTGAGCACATCGATCGGTCTATCGGACTCCTCGATGAGGACATCTTGGAATCTTAGTTCATAAAGCTCTGTTGTGGCGTGGACGCTACTACGGTCACGATTTGAAAGCTGAGCCGTGTGCTCCTCAACGCTGAGGTTTGAGAGCCGGGAGCCAGGGGCGAGGGCCTCTTGTACCGGCAGGCGCCAGAAGCCCTTACGAGCAGCAATATAATCACTCGTAGCAGGATCAACTGGCCTGACGCCTTCGTCCCCACAGGCAAGGCAGGTGCTCTCACCGAATGTGAGTGGCATGAGGGCGGTACAGTCCGGACACTGAGCCCAGACATGGGAGAGGTCGAGCCGCAGACGGAGGGAGTTTGGGGAAAGGAACCAAGCGCCGTCCTTCTCGGACGCTAACTGGCTGCGAAACGCTGCCTCGACGGCCTCGACGACGGGCTTCCCCCAGCCGGGGCGATGTGCAAGGGCTTCTCTGAAGGTGCGGTCAAACTGACCTTTGCTCCCCCAGCCTGGCTTGAAGTAACCGGCCGCTTTACGGCGAAGTGTTAGGTCGAAGGATGAGTCAAACGCGAACTCCCGAAGCAACGCGTCGATCCAAGCGACTGCGAGGGCGCGAACGTCCTCGTCCACGAGGTCGATACCTGCCATCTTTACGTCGCCCTTCAGTTTCTTGAGCTTTGACCGTGCGGGCTCGACGAAGCCTACTGTCGTCCCCGAAAGCGAGTAGTAGTTGCTGCATAGAAGTTTAAGTAATGCGATCCGGTATCGCGCGGGAGCCTCCGACGGAGCAAACTCGTCGTCAAAAGCTTGTCTTAGGTCACTGCCACAATCGCGTTCGAACTCGGCGCGGTCGGTGGCCACCTTCTTCGCATCCTGGCCGTCGAAAATAGGGAGGTCGTGGTCAGAGAGAACGGACAGGAAAGCGAGATAGAGATTCTGGTTCGGCCGCGGCTCCTGTGAAATCGCCTCCAATCGCGCACACGCTAGTGCCACAGCCTGCCTGAATACGTCGAGTTCGATGTCCCTAGGGATGTCACGTGCCAGCCGGGCCGCCTTCTGGCGGCCATCGGAGAATATAAGCACCTTCCGACCGCCGTTGGGATGTCTGGCATCGATGGCTCGACTGGCCGGCTGGCGGGCCATCTGCGAGCGGACCAGAGTGGTGAACGGAGCCTCGCCTTTAGTCACGTGGTCCATTACTTTGGAGGGCTCGTCCTTGGAGCTTCTGGTTCTACGCATGCAGACAGGGCATTCGTCGAAGGATATCTCTGAACCGGCTGTGACCTTGTCGGGCACGCACACCTTGCGATAGCCCGAGGCACCCGGGGGACACATTGGAGAAAGACGCCCAGTAGGGATGTGCAGCCACATTTCCTTGTTGCGGCTGCGTGGGTGGACACTTTCCTCGACTAGGATTTCAATGGGAATGAGGTCGACGGTCCCTCCCTCAGACAATGGACCGCTCGGCTGGTGCCAGACAAAGTCCATGTCTGTACTCACGTATCCGCGGATGAAAGCGGCTCCGCAGTCACGATGGGTGAGCAATTCGTAAACCCTTCCCTTCGACACGCAGCCACACTGATCCAGGGGCTTTGTGTGAAGGCGGCCCAGGATGGTGGGGGCAGCGTGCCCGCCAAGCCTCTCCGAGCATTTGGGATCCACACAGGCGTGGAGGCCCGGCAGGCCCCTATGGAAAAGATGCAAGCGGGCTGGGACCAAAACGCGACCGTCGGAACTCCGCCGGGCATAGCTGCCAAGGGCAAGTAATGTGTCGGCCGCCCGCGCCGCTGTGTCCGGCGAGCATCCGTGGAAGAGTGCTTCGCTTAGAGCGTCTAGCCTGGCAGCCCTGCCTGATACCTTCGTGATCAGTTCCTCAAGGGGGCCGAAGCCCATCAGGCTCTCAAAGAGCCAGTTCCGGAACGATTCATGGTCGCCTTCGGACGGTACACTCCATCCTAAGCCGGCAGCGAGGTCCGTCACCGCCGCGCGCGCAGAGTCCAGGTCGTTGGCAGCGTTCTGGAAGGAGCCCAGATCGAAGGTGGCCAGCACCTCAGCTTCCTCGCACGTGGCTAAGCGCGAGGGATGACGCGGTTCCGGAGTGCCTTGGATCACCCTAATACACCTCGGGGATGTTTCCGACAGCCCGGTCAGATCACGGGCGAAACGCTCGCCGTCTTCAACGGAGGTCGGACCTGAGCCAAGGCTCGCGCTGGTAAGGATGCAGCGCATACGCTCGCGCGGAATCTCTAGGCGTGCACAGAGGCGCCGGATGAGGAGCGCAACCTCCGCGCCGCCTGCACCCCTGTACATATGCGCCTCGTCGAGGACGAGAATAAACTCGTTTCGATGATCTGCCTTGAGCCAGTCTCTGGTCTGCTCGAAGATGCCGCGTTCGATGGGGCGCATGAGCATGTATTCGAGCATGGAGTAGTTGGTGATGAGCAGTTCGGGACAATTCTGCTGCATCTCGTACCGGGTCATGAGTTCGCGGTCGCCGGGTTGCGTATTCAGCCGGCCGCCCCAGTTGTTTGCGATGTACTGTTTTCCAGCTTTCTTCCCCGAGGAGTATGTTTTGGTCTGGGCCAACCCGTGCCCATAGAAGGCATCAAGATCCTTGCTGGGCCAACGACCGATGCGCTCCAGTTCCGTCTGGACGACCGGCCTCTCTGCAACCTTGCGATAAAACTCCTCGAAAAGTGGCTTGATGAAGTGTTCATCTCGTACGGAGGTCCTGCGTCCTGGGTATGGAGTCCGACCCGTATAGCTTCCGAAACGGATAGGCTTCGACCTTCCCTTTGAAAGAACCTGTGCTGCCTTGGGATTGCCGAGCAATCGCCGGATACGTGCAAGCTGATCGTTGACCAGGGCATTCATTGGATACAACAGCATCGCCCTGCAGCCCGGAAGCGCTGCAGACTTGGGCCTTTCCGCACCCTCGATCGCCAGCTTACCGATGACCGGCATAAGGAAGCTTTCCGTCTTGCCCGAGCCGGTGCCTGTGGCCACAACCAGGTCGGCTGCTTCATCGCCTAGGAAGGATGCGAGTGCTTGCGACTGGTGTTCGTAGGGGCGGGGGTAAAGACCAACACCCATCCCCGCAAGTTGGGTCAGCACATCGGCTGCCGCCTTGGGAATTGGTAGGCTACCGTAGGGATCTCCCACCTTGTAGACCGGAGTGGCCTCCACATAGGGGGTCTGGGCGATAGTAGCATCCTTCCGCAAAAGCGCATGGCGCTCCCTGACAAGGGCCTCGTCGCGGATGTGATACTGGGCTTCGATGTATTGCCTAAGACTCTCAGCAAGACTCTTCGCTGTTTCGTGGACCCCCACCGCCTCAACCCTCTTCGACGTCACGCTCATCTTTTCCCTTTTCTCTCATCAATCAATGCGCTCGTCCAACACGATCCCAAGCCCCTCGAACGCTCTGCGCACGATCGGCAACATTTCCGAGGGGAATACGTGATAAGTCACTCCAGGATGCTCTCCTTCTGGAGCCGGAACCTGCCAGCCGAGAAGGAGTACTCGGGCTTCCCTTTCGGGCAAGCGGCGTACTAACCGGAATTTGACTAAGCCTTGCGATATGGAAGCCTTAACTCTGATGGGGCGATTTATCTGAGCATCCAGGTGGAAGCGAAGACGCCTTGCATCCTGGGGTCCAATGTCGGCCAGCCTCCAAAGACGCCCACGAATAAATTCACCTATGAAATATGAAGACGCCTGCCCAATGCGCGACTTACAGAGGAGAAGTCCACTCTTGTCCACAGGTAGATCTACAAGACTGACCCATTCACGGAGCAAGTAGGCGGAGGCCTCGCCCATGTCATTTGGCGCGTCTGCTAACCGAGCAGCGGTTTCGGCCAGTAGCCGCACGGACCATGCTTCAAGGCCTTCAGCAGGCGCTCCGATCCATTCGTCTGCGTTCCACAGATCAGCCCAGTCTACGCAGGTGATCGGCTCCACGAGCCGGCCCCTCCCCGCGGCCCTAGCCGACACCGCTATCGTTTGAGGGAGAACTTCCATCGGGCCACCTCCCAGCAACACGGCCAGATCGTCGCCTGCCCGCACTGCATGTGCCGGCGCCGCAAGCCACCTCCCACCTTCGAGCCTGACCATGTCTCCCAGTTCGGCCAAGCTATCCAGTACGGTCATCACTCCTGAGCGCGTTTCCTCCTCGTCGCCGACAAGGTCTGGCCACAGCGACGCCAGCCTGCGTCGCACCATGCTGGTAAGGCGGACAGAGGCGGAGGGCTCCCAGGCGCCATGTCCGCCCGCAGGGGCGGAGCTCAGATGCGACACCGCCCGCAGGCACTCTGATATGGCCGAGATCCGGAGGCCCTCCCCTACCAGCCTGCAGCGCATTCCCGCCGCGACGATCTTTCGCGCCCGTTCACAGGACGCCGCCTCCCACTCCATCCTCACCCCCCTCAAATCGCCACTTCGGCCCGCCGTGCGGCCAACTCGCGGTCAGTGATGCGAGCGATCTCCTCGGCGGGTCCGCCCATCGCCTTGGCCCAGGGAATAGCCCACGAGACCAGCAGCGAATGGAGATCATCTTCTGGAGTCCCGCCAGGCATCGCTCTGAGGATCGCATATACGCGGTTGGCCACGCGCCTCCACAACTCGCCCCCCTTGAAGCCGGTCTCCTCCAGAAGCTCACCCAATTCCCCTGCTGCTGGCATGGGCGGATTGGTATCTAGGCCTTCGAGCTGCTCCCAGGCATCCTTTTCAAGGCGGCCAAACATCAATTGGGGTAGTTTGGCAGACACCCCTCGCATCGGAAGCACATCCGTATCAAATACGGGCCCTAGCTCGGCAAGCATGCCACCATTAGGGAATGCGGCTGGCCCCTGCGCCCAGGAGGCGATTAGCGATAGGCATCCGTAGCTAGACCTAGAGAACTGGCGACGAACGACGACATCCCGAAATGCGGCGCCGTAGACCTCAAAAGCCGAAAGATTCGCCCCCTTCAACAGTAAGCAACCCGACGACTCCGAGACGGTTTTGATGCAGTCAGAGGCAGCCTCGTCGGAAACTAGCCCGACTGGCACCCGCCACTCATGGTAAACCGGACCGCCGATGGCCGCTGCCACGGCATCAGCCACCACGTCAGCTAGCGAACCTGAGAACTGAACCATCTGGCCAGCGATAAGGGCGGCAACCGTCTGTCGTGCCGTGGCTACCGCGGCTCCTTTCGCAACACCGGCTGAAAGAAGATTCGATGCGACCATAGCGCAGCACTCCCCGACGGAAAGAATGCCGACGAACGGACCTTCCAGCTTGTTCGCAAGCAGTCTGATCTGCTTCTTTGTTTCTGCCCCCGTCTTGCTTCCAGTCAGGATGCACTCCAAGGCAGCCACTCGTGCCATCAGGTCTCCAATGGCCTCGGCGGCCCCGGTCCAATCGGCTTCTCGAGCCGAAATGCCAGCGACGGTCGCCTTCAGCGCTGCCAACTCAACTGCGCCCCCATCCCATCCTTCTCCGCGTGCTACCAGAGCCCGCACACTTTTCTCAAGGGCATCAGTCCGAGCTTCGGTGGCGATGATGGCTTCAGCGACCTTCTTGCTGGCAGTGTCGAGTTCATCGGCGGCCTTCTTGATTGTCCCAGAACGTACCGATTCTGCATCTAGCGCAGCCCACAGTTCGGCAATCGCATTGGAACTTCGGGTAATGCTCCCAACTGCGTCCTCCACACTTCTGGCTAGGGAGACCGAGGTAACCTCAAGCCGTCCAATGCGCTCGGCTATATCCGCAACAGCCTCTTTGGTAACTCCAAGGTGACTCTCGATTTCTCCAAGACGGACTGGCAGCCCGTCAATCATCTGGTCACGCACAAGAACCGAGGCAGGGCGAAAACGTTCGAGCACCTCCGCAGCATCAGGATGGTCTGGAAAGCCGCTAAAAATGAACAAGCGCTCCATGTCTTCCCTGGCGATGTTTGGGAAGCTGTCGGCTAGCCCCTTCAAGAAGGTGGGGACTGCGTCGGGGGGCGGCGTAGAGTTGTCGAGTTGTGGAAACGATTTGCCGAACCGATACCTAGCCCAAGCATCCCAAAGGAGGGAGAAACTCTTCCAGTCGAACGTTTGGCTTGGCTGCGGATGGATTAGGTGCCCGATTAGACGCTTCTGCTTCTCCTTCAACTCGGCCGGCGTACCCGGCCTGAAACCCTGGACCCGTGGTAGGCCGTCATAAACAATCCTACGCAAGTCCTGAGGAATCTCCTCGATGAATTCAACGACTGCGGCTTGTCCCAATGCGGAGATCCGCTCTTTGGCCTCCTGGCTGTATTGGTAACTCATGGCGGGGTCCCTTCCCCAAAGTGTTTAAGTTCGAAGCCGCAGGCGAGGACCTCCTTCACCAGCGAGCGGTAATGCGGGATGAGCGGTGGTTCTGGTCTGGTTACAGCCAACGCCCCAACCAGCGCGACGTCGTCCACATGCATGGCGTTGGGCACGGCGAGCCGCAGTTGGAGCATGAAACTGAGCAGCCTGGACCGCAGCGCCGGGGGGAGTTTCCTCTGGACTCCCCCCGTGGTGACACATTTCGAGGAGCTTGCAAGATGCAAACGTCCAAAGCCGCCGAATTCAATTTCCACATAGCATACTGGGTCGGCTAGGACAGATGTCAGTTTGGCCAACACGTCTGGAGGAGGCAGTCTCATGTACCGATTGTGAGGAGACGCATCGCCCCCGGAGGAGAGCGTAGTTACACTGCGTCCAGACGGTCCATTAACGAGGAGTTTCCCCGACGCACCCGGTGGCATCGACAGGTATTCCAGCAATAGCCCTTGCGTCCTAGCCTCTGCGGCAATCTCAGCACACCTACGCTGGTGCAGGGAAACAACGCGACATACACCTTCCGGAGTCACGAATGCAAGCTCAACAGATGGATGCTCCTGGGAGCGCGCTGGGCGGATGGAAAAGGAGAGAAACTCCTTAAGGTCAGGGTTGTTCGCATCTGCCACCTTGACGAAATCCGCACCATCAGGCTTGAGTGCAAACAACGCTGGCGACCGTTCTACTCCTACGGCTGTAAGTTTTACAGATGCGCCTTGGACCTGCATGGTCGGTCCTTGGTCCAGTGGTCCCACTGGAACCATCTTCGCTGACAGCAGAACCATGCCAGACCTAACACACTCGACCACATTGATACTTGAGTTTCTTGTCAGAAACGGCCAAATGGGAATGATAGATGGTACGGGAGGCGCTATGGGCAGCCCGGTAAATGAGTGGAGCCAAGCGGTACATTCCGGAGATGGTTCATCGGGAATGGTCATTAGGGCCAAGCTCCATCCATGCCGGCTGCGTAACCTACTTAACACCAGTTCATCGGGAAAATCAGGGTCAACGGGCTTCTTCCACAGCATGGCGAAAGTCTCAGAGCACCTCAGTTCAATTGCCCTGGGGAAGCCCCTGAGCCCACCACTCCCTAAAGCAAAGGCAGCAGCGCCTAAAGCGGGTAGACCCGGACACACTCTCTCCACCCCCGCAACAAACGAGGGGTCGGGTTTACCGCTAAAAGAAATGATACGGTAAGGGGCCACCGAAAGCTCGGCAGAAACACGGCGGCTATTCTGCATACCGCGCATATTGAGCGTTTGGATCCTTCCCCCCACGTCCAGCGAGAGAGTGGCTGGACATTTACGGCAAGGGGGAAGCGCCAATTCAATCGACCACCCATCGCGGTCTGACCCCGTAGGAATCAGCAGACGGAGTTCCATCTTCTGCTTTTCCGACGAAACGGAGGCTTGGCCTTGGGCATGCTGTCCGTAATGGCTGGGAACAAAATTCTCGCATTCAGGCGTCCCCCATCCACGCCAATGGGCAAAGTGCGGCTTATTGATTATCCCGGAGCGGTGACTGACTATTGTCTTGCAGACCGGGCACACATATTGGCTCCACCTCGTGGCCTCAGTCGCCGATTCCAACTTGCCTGTCACCTTATTGATGGCGTATTCCAACCGACCCCCGAATTCTTAGAGTTGGCAAGCTCTCTGTGATATCTCTGCCCTCTCAATCTGAGTACGCAGGATCTGAGCTTGATCTCCAAACAAGCGAATAAGGTTCTCTGACTTCCAGTCTCGATAATCAGGCATACGTTTCGAACGAGGAATCATCCACCTCTCCATTGCCTGAGCAGCAATATCCTTTGCTGGCAACAGTGAAGTAAGGTCTGGTTGACCTTTCCCCATCTGTAGGATCTTGGTCGCATTGGTAGCGAGTTGACAGATAAAAACCTCGCGCTGAATACCATGCCGCATCATATCCTGCTTAAACCCGAGTGCAGATAGCGCTGCCCGAGTAGTTCGTAAGCGCCAGTTCGGCCCCTGTCCGAACCCATGCTGGTCTGCATAGTTATGATCAATATCGCGCAGGTAGTCACGCAGTTCCACGAATAAGTGGTCTGGAATGTGGAAATGTCCCCACCCCCCCGTGTAACCGATGGATTTGAGATATTGAATTCCGTCGAGATTCAATCGGTTATAAACTGATGACCTTCCCATCGACGATGTTGTCGTAATTGCTAGTAGACGTGCTTTTTTCTGTTCCTGAGAGATAACCCCAGTCGTATTGCCATAAGTATTTGCAAAATCATCATAAAGATCGCGACTGCGAAGCAAAGAGGCTATCAACTTCCCACCAAGAAGAGCATTGTAAGGGGGAAGAGCCCCCAGGACATATGCATCCATTACATTAACGAGTCGAGCACTCCTCTCTTGCGAATCCCAACCAATAAAGTTGTCTCGTACGGCAAGATTGAAGACAGGATCTCCAATGGCAATAAGCCCCATTAGCTTCCCATTATTTTCATCCCAGACAAGGTAACGAAGACGCCTACCGAATCCGTTTGAAACGGGAACAGACCACGATAACGTTGCAAGTCTGAAGAGGTCTCCGTGTAAGGTTCCAGAGGAAACGCGCTCAAGAACGGGCGATATTTTTTCTGGTTCAATATCCCTACCTGATGCAAAGAATCGCATCAGTTTTGCCCCCTTAAGAGACACAAATTTTTGGTTTGCCGTAAGCCGTTCTTCTCGTTGTGCACGATGGAGAGAACGGATCGTATCTTTACAATTTCCTGGGGCCTGCAAAGCCCCATCTTCGGATTTAGTAAAACCGAGGGATTGCAGGTGCTCCCGCAATTTTCTTTTTAGATTAGCTTCTCGCGAGTTAACCCAAACAACATTCGCATAGCCCTTTGACATTTCTCGCCTTGTTTCCCACTCAGTTTGGCCCAATTGGCACTCCACCTGCAGGACTCTACTAAAGCCTCCAAAGAATGGTGGAGACAATGGTGCCCCTGAAGTTGGAGACATTTCGGTCGAGACAATGGACTGACCCGGCTCCTGTAGGCATTCCTGTCTTATGATTTTAGCATAGGAGGATGTCCATGAGCACACCGCGTTTCACCCCAGAATTCAAAGAGGAAGCCGTCAAACAAGTCACTGAGCGTGGCCACTCCGTGGCCGAGGTTGCCGCTCGGCTTGGGGTTTCTAGCCATAGCCTGTACAAGTGGGTGAAAGCTGTCACCCCGGACAACTCTGAGAAGCAAGCTGCTGAACTGATCGAAGCCAAGAGCGAAATCCTTCGCCTGAAGGCGCAACTGCGTCACACGGAAGAAGAGCGCGATATTCTAAAAAAAGCCACGCGGTACTTTGCCAGGGAGTCCGAGTAAGGTACCGCTTCATGAACGAGCATCGACATACCTGGCCGCTGACGACCATGTGCCGTTTGTTGCAAGTTGCGCGTGCCGGCTTCTATCAATGGCTACACCGCCCCGAATCTGATCACGCCAAGGAAGATGCCAGATTGCTGGCGTTGATTCGCGACTCCTGGCGAGCCAGTGGTGGGGTGTATGGGTCGCGTCGAGTTCTGGGTGACCTGCGCGAGATCGGTGAGGCATGCGGCAAACACCGTGTTGCCCGAATCATGCGGCAACACAGTATCAAGGCTCAGCGCGGTTATAAGGCACCACGGCCTATTGCTGGTCGCCCTTCCTTGTTGGCCCCCAACCATCTGAACCGCGAATTCACGACATCACAGCCTGACCAAGCCTGGGTAACGGACATTACCTACATCCGCACCTGGCAGGGCTGGCTTTACTTGGCGGTGGTGATCGACTTGTTCTCACGCAAGGTGGTGGGCTGGTCAATGAAGCCTAGGTTGAACCGCGAACTGGCGTTGGATGCCCTGCTGATGGCGCTGTGGAGGCGCAAGTCTACTGGTCGCATGCTGGTCCATTCAGATCAGGGCTCGCAATATGGCAGTGATGATTGGCGCCGATTCTGGACTGTCCCGGGTACCGTAGACAAACTCCCGCCTCACGCCGAGGCCCGCTCAAAGGCCTCGGGACTGATGCCAAGGGAAACGAACGAACCAGCCAGATGTAGCGACTTCCGCAGGATCTATTCAACAACTTTGAAGAAAAGTCAGATTTTTTCAGGAACTCTGCACCTCTTCAGCTTCGTGACAGGCACCCAAAAGGGAGAAAAGCCTTACTTGGCAAGGGCAGTAGTTTTCACTAACTTTGCCTCCCTACAGCCTGGCGGCGATCCCGCCTGTGCCCATCAACTCAGAGCCTGCCCGCCATGGCTCCCAGGAGACCATCATGTCCCAGTCCTACCTGATCCGTTCCGTCGAGCCGTCCGACGCCGCCGCCATCCACCGCATCAAGACCGCGCCGGGCGTTTATCCCGATACTTTGCAGTTGCCGCACCAGCCGCTGTCCGTCACCGAGAAGCAGCTGAATGAGCGGCCGGCCAACATCCATCAACTGGTGGCCTGTGCCGATGGCGAGGTGGTCGGCTCGGCCGGACTGATCGTCAACGAAGGCATGCGGGTGCGCCACAGCGCAGACCTGTTCCTGGTGGTGCGCGACGATTGGCAGGGCAAGGGCGTAGGCGGGGCCTTGATGCGCGCCGTCGTCGATCTGGCCGACAACTGGCTGGGCCTGATCCGCATCGAGTTGAAGGTGATTCACGACAACGCCCGCGCCATCGCGCTGTACGAGAAGTTCGGCTTCGAGTACGAGGGCCGGCTGCGCCAGGAGCAGCTGCGCGCCGGCAAGCTGGAGGACGTGCTGGTGATGGGCCGGCTGAACTGGCCGCGGAGGGCTGAGGCATGAACGGCTATCGAATCCGCCATGCGGAACCGTCCGACGCCGAGGCCTTGAACGCGATGTTCGGCGATCCCGCCGTGTTCGGCACCCTGTTGGGCCTGCCTTGGCCATCCTGGAGCAAGCGGCGCGAGTGGCTGCAGAAAAACGAGCATGGCAGGGTCGTGCTGGTGGCGGTCGACGGCGACGGCCGGGCGCGGGGCTGGGCCGGATTGATACCGTCGGGCCGCGAGCGCCGGCTGCGCGCGGCGGAGCTGGGCATAGGCGTCGACGCCGGCCTGCATGGCCAGGGCATAGGCTCGTTGCTGATGGCGGCGGCGCTGGAGCAGGCCGACGACTGGCTGGGCCTGCGCCGCGTCGAGCTGACGGTGTTTTCCGACAATGCCCGCGCCCAGCGTCTGTACCGCAAGTTCGGCTTCGTCGAGGAAGCCAGGATGCGCGCCTACGCGCTGCGCGACGGCGCCTACCACGACGTGTTGGCGATGGCGCGCTTGCGAGGGGAGGGGGAGCGATGAGCGAATTCCGAATCCGCCACCTGGAGCCAGGCGACGCGGCGGACCTGAGCGAGCTTTACGGAGACGCCAGCGTCTACGGCAATACGCTGCAACTGCCCTATCCATCGGAGTGGAAGCTGGGGGCGAGAATGGATGGCCTGCTGCGAGCCGGCCGCTATCAACTGGTTTGCGAAGCGGACGGGGACAAGATGGTCGGCAGCGCCGGGTTGTGGCGTCTCGATGATGAGCGTCTGTCGCATATCGCCGGCCTCGGCATCGTCGTTCACCGCGGCTGGCAGGGGCGCGGCGTCGGCAAGCTGCTGATGGCGGCTTTGCTCGACCTGGCCGACAACTGGATAGGCTTCGAGCGGGTCGAATTGACGGTCTATCCCGACAACCTGGCGGCGCAGGCCTTGTACCGCCGTTTCGGCTTTGTCGAGGAGGGGCGGTTGCGCGCGCACTCGTTCCGCAACGGCGCCTACCACGATGCCTTGCTGATGGGGCGCTTACGAGGCGACCGAACCTGAGCTGAAATAAAAAAAGCGCCGTGGACCAGAAGGTCCGCGGCGTTTTTTTCTTGCCGGCAGGCGGCGATTACTTCTGGGCCGGAGCCTGTTGCTGCACTTGCTGTTGGGACTGGCCTTGCAGCTGGGCATCCATGCGGTCGCGCATGGCTTTCATATTGTCGTTGCCTTCGCCGGCGATGGCGGCGCCGGACAGCAGGATCAGGGACAGGGCGGCGATGGCGGTTTGCTTCAGCATGGTGGTTTCCTTTCAGTGTGTGGATTGCCAGCTTTCGCTTATGCATCAAAAATATTGATGTCTTATTTCGAGTATCGCTGGCTTCTTGTTACGGATCCCATTCTAGGACGGACATCTCTGCGATAAAATCGGAAAGAACCGAACAATACGTTCAAAAAAATTGAATCAGGTATGGCAATGAAACTGACTCTGGAAGCGATCCAGGTGCTGGATGCGATCGAACAGCACGGCAGCTTCGCCGCGGCGGCCGAGGCGTTGTTCAAAGTGCCGTCGGCGCTGACGTACACCGTGCAGAAGCTGGAGCAGGGCCTGGGCGTGGCCATTTACGACCGCAGCGGCCATAGGGCGCGGCTGACGCCGGCCGGCGAGCGGCTGCTGAAGGACGGCCGCCACCTGCTGGATGCGGCGCGCCAACTGGAACTCAGGGTCAGCAAGCAGGCACAGGGCTGGGAGGACCGGCTGCGCATCGTGGTGGGCGACTTGATCGGCTTCGAGCAGCTGCTGCCGTCCATCGTCGATTTCGACCGGCTGCAGTCCGACACCCGCCTGCATTTCATCCGCGAAAGCTTCGGCGGCATCTGGGACGCGTTGTACGACGACCGCGCCGACCTGGTGATAGGCGCGCCCAACCAGCCGCCGCCCGGCGACTACTTCACCCGCAATATCGGCGACTACGATTTCGTGCTGGTGGCCGCGGCCGGCCATCCGCTGGCCGCGGAGCCGGAGCCGGTGCCGCCGCACGCGCTGAGGCGCTATCGGGCAGTGGCGGTGGGCGATACCTCGCGCCGCTTGCCGGCGCGGACCGGCGGGCTGCTGGAAGGACAGCAGGTGCTGACGGTGCACAGCAGCCAGGCCAAACTGAAGGCCATCGTCGCGGGACTGGGCACCGGCCACCTGCCGCGTTCGCACGTGCGAGCCCATCTGGACAGCGGCGAGCTGGTGGAAAAAACCGAGGAGGAAAACGGAAGCTTCCCGCCGATGTGCTTCGCCTGGAAGCAGGAACAGCCGGGGCGGGCGATGCAGTGGTTCATCCAGCGCTTGGAGCTGGCGGTGGAGCGGGGCGAGCTGTACGTTTGAGGATGCCGCCGGCGGGCCGGCGGCGGGACTGCGATCAGCTGTTGGACGGGATGGAATTGTTCTGCGGAATCATCGGCGCGGGCTGGCCGTGCAGCTGGGCGTCCATCCTGCCGCGCATCGCCCACATCACGGACAGGCCATCGCCGGCCATCACGGAGCCGGAAAGCGTCAAAAGCGCGAGAGCGGTGACAACGAGGGTTTTCAACATGGCTTTCTTCCTTGTTCTTGGCTTGGAATCAGGCCGCGTCAAGCCGCTGTGGGCAGGTGAGGCTGGTTTGGGCAGCAGTTTGGCTACGGTCTACCGCGCCGCGGCATGAGGCCGCGACGCTGATTTGCAGTGTAGACCTTGTCAGACACTTTGACGTGTGATCAGTTGTGAAAGATTTTTAAATCCAATAGTTTATGTTGATGTGTTGAGACTGCGCTAGATGTCTTGCCCTTCGACGATGCCGTCGTGGCTGGCCGCCTGGCGCGGCAAAATCAGGTTCAGGATGATGGCCAGCAGCGAGCACAGGCCGACGCCGGCCAGCGCGAAGTCGCCCAGTTTCAGCGTCAGGCCGCCGATGCCGGCGGTCAGAACCACCGAGATGATCACCAGGTTGCGCGGCTCCATCAGGTCCACCTTGGCCTCGATCAGCGTCTTCAGGCCGATGGAGGCGATGGTGCCGAACAAGAGCACCATGATGCCGCCCATCACCGGCATCGGGATGGACTGCAGCAGCGCGTTGAACTTGCCGAAGAAGGCCATGCAGATGGCGAACACCGCCGCCCAGGTCATGGTCACCGGGTTGAAGTTGCGGGTGATCATCACCGCGCCGGTCACTTCGGCGTAGGTGGTCACCGGCGGGCCGCCGATCAGGCCGGCCACGCACACGCCCAGGCCGTCGCCGGCCAGCGTGCGGTGCAGGCCAGGGCTGCGGGTGTAGTCCTTGCCGGTGACGCCACCGATGGCCATCACGCCGCCGATGTGCTCGATGGCCGGGGCGATGGCCACCGGCAGCATGAAGGCCGCCGCCGCCCAGTTGACTTCCGGGCTGTGGAAGGCGGGCGCGGCGAACCACGGCGCGGCGGCCAGCTTGGCGAAGTCCACCGCGCCGAGGAAGGCGGCGGCGATGTAGCCGACGACGACGCCGGCCAGAATCGGCACCAGCTTGAACATGCCGCGGGCGTAGATGGATACCACGATGGTGGTGGCCAGCGAGATGGCCGCCAGCAGCAGCGAGGTTTCATACGGCAGCACCTGTTTGCCGCCGGCCTGGCCCATCGCCATGCCGGAGGCTGCGGTGGCGACCGACAGGCCGATGATCATGATCACCGGGCCGATCACCACCGGCGGCAGCAGCTTGTTGACCAGCGCCATGCCGCGCCAGCGCACCACCGCGGCGAACACGAAGTACATGAAGCCGGCGGCGAACAGGCCGAACATGGTCGCGCCCTGGCCCCAGGTATGGATGGAGTAGATGATGGGGCCGATGAAGGCGAAGGAGGAACCGAGGAAAATCGGCACCTGGCGGCCGGTGCAGGCCTGGAACAGCAGGGTGCCGAGGCCGGCGCCGAGCAGCGCCATCGCCGGATTCAGGCCGGTGAGCAGCGGCACCAGAACCAGCGCGCCGAAGGCGACGAACAGGATCTGGGCGCCGGACACCGCCAGCTTGAGTTGTTGCATCATCATTCTTCCTTGTTTTCGTTTTGTAATCTTGTCGGCTTCACACGGCGCAATACATCACCGCCTGCGCCAGCGTGTTGTCCACATCGGCGGCCACCATGCTGCGGCTGCGGAAATCCAGCACCATCCGCTGTACCGCTTGATAGCATTCGTAGTTGGGCTTGGCTTGGTAATGGATGTCCACGCCCAGCCGCGCCGCCACTTTCTTCACCGTTGTCGGCTTGACGCAGACGTGCAGCTGCGGATCGAAGCAGGCCAGAAAACAGCTGACGATCGGCCACTTGGCGGCATTGGCCTTGGGGTCCATCCGCGCCATCGCCAGCGTGTCCACATAGGCGGCGAAGCTGTCCGGGCCGAAATCGTGCAGCACATCGCGCAAGGCCTGGATGAAGGGCAGGTTCAGGTCGCGGTTGTCCATGTAGTTGCGGAAGGCGATTTTCTCGAAGGTGCTGACCGTGGTGGCCAGCGAGACGATCTGGCGGCAGGCGTGCGTGGTATCCGCCAGCTTGCCGCTGGCGAGCGCCGCGTCCAGCTTGTCGCGGGCCAGCTCGCTCTGGCACAGCGCCTCGGCCTTGGCGTAGCTCTTGTGCCTGCGCGCCAGCGTCTGCCAGTCCGGGTCCTGGAAGCCGCCCGGGAAGCGGGCGAGGAAGTCAGCGTCTATCGCGGCGTAGCGGTCATCCATGACGTTCATCCTTCATCCTTGCGGGCTTGCAAAAAAGCCGCCGGCTGCGGGAGCAACGGGCGGCTGATCGGGATGCATGGCGCTCAGGCCTGCTTGGTGCCGAAGATCTTGTCGCCGGCGTCGCCGAGGCCGGGGATGATGTAGCCGTGCTCGTTCAGGTGGCTGTCCAGCGAGGCGGCGTAGAGCTGCACGTCCGGGTGGGCGTCGTTGACGATCTTCACGCCTTCCGGCGCGGCCACCATCACCACGGCTTTGATGGTTTTGCAGCCATTGCGCTTCAGAAGGTCGATGGTGGCGATCAGCGAGCCGCCGGTGGCCAGCATCGGGTCGATGATGATGGCGATGCGCTCGTCCAGGTTGCCGACGAATTTTTCAAAGTAGGACACCGGCTCCAGCGTCTCCTCGTTGCGGGCCAGGCCCACCACGCTGATCTTGGCCGAGGGCACCAGGTCAAGCACGCCGTCCAGCATGCCGATGCCGGCGCGCAGGATGGGGACCACGGTGACTTTCTTGCCCTTGATCTGCTTGACGTCGATCTTGCCGCACCAGCCGTCGATGGTGACGGCTTCCAGCTCGAAGTCGCGGGTGGCTTCGTAGGCGAGCAGGCGGGCCAGTTCCTGGGTCAGCTGGCGGAACTTCATGGTGCTGGTATCGGCTTCGCGCAACAGGCCCAGCTTGTGCTGTACCAGCGGATGATCAACGATGGTGATGTTCAATTTCGGCTCCCTACCTTGGCAAAAAGCTGCTTGCCGGGCGCGGCAAACAGCTTTCAATACATATGACAGCGGCAGCCGCAAGGCTGCCGTGGATGGTATGGGGCATCATTCTAACGCGGATGGCCTCCAAAACGCAAAACCCGGCCAGGGCCGGGCTGCTGGAAAAGCTTACAGGTCTTTCAGCAGGTCCTGCAGTTCGCCGTTCTGGAACATCTCGTACATGATGTCCGAACCGCCGACGAATTCGCCCTTCACGTACAGCTGGGGGATGGTCGGCCAGTTGGAGAAATCCTTGACGCCCTGGCGGATGTCGGGATCGCGCAGCACGTCCACGGTCAGGAAGTTTTCCACGCCACAGGCCTTCAGGATCTGCACCGCGCGCGAGGAGAAGCCGCACTGCGGGAACTGGGCGGAACCCTTCATGAACAGCACCACCGAGTTGTCGGCGACGGTCTGCTGGATATCTTGTTGAATCGACATGTATTGAATCCTTGCTGTTGGCCGGCGCTATTTCCGCCGGAAATACCCGATCATTTCAATAAGTTATTTTACGTGCGGGCGGCAGGCTGGTCAATTTGGCCGGCCTTGGTCTGCCACTGCGGCAGGAACAGCCGCACCTGGCCCTCGTACAGCGCGCGCCGGGTCACCAGCCGCGACACCGAGGCCGCCACCAGCGCGGTGGCCATCAGCGGGATGATCATGCCCGAAGTGTCGGTCATCTCCATCACGATGACGAAGCCGGTCATCGGCGCGCGCGTCATGCCGGCGAAGAAGCCCACCATCCCTAGCAGCACCACCATGGCCTGCGGCAGGAAGGGCATCAGTTGCGACATGTTCAGGCCGAAGCCGGCGCCGACGGCCAGCGACGGCGCGAACATGCCGCCGGGCACCGCGCTGATGTGGCTGACGAACATGCTGATCAGCTTCAGCACGCCGTAGTCCTGCAGCGCCGCGCCGTGGCCCTCGATGATGTCGCGGGCGCGGAAGTAGCCGGTGCCGAAGGTGCTGCCGTGGCTGATGATGCCGATCACGGCCAGCGCCAGGCCGCAGCCTGCGGCGAAGCGCACCGGGTAGCGGATGCGCCAGCCGTGCAGCGGGCCGGGCAGCCGTTGCGACAGCGTCAGCAGCACGCGGCAGGCCAGCCCGCCGATCAGCCCGCCGACGACGCCGCAAACGGGAATGGCCAGCCAGGCCTGCTTGCTGTCCATCGCCACGTGGACGATGCCGAAGTAGTTGTAGTTGCCGTTGATGGCGAAAGTGGTGAGGCCGGCGACGATCACCGACAGCAGGATGGTGGAGCTGGCGCGCATGTCGAAAGTGCGGCCCATTTCCTCTATGGCGAACACGATGCCGGCCAGCGGCGCGTTGAAGGCCGCGGCCACGCCGGCGGCGGCGCCGGCCAGGATGAAGCTGCGGGCGGCGCCGTCGTGGCGCTGCGCGGCCTTGCGGTTCAATGAGTACTTGATCGCCGCGCCCACCTGGACGATGGGCCCCTCGTAGCCGAAGGTGGCGCCGGAGCTGATGCCTATCAGGGTCAGCAGCACCTTGCCGAAGGCGGCTTTCAGCGTGAAGCAGTATTCGCGCAGCTTGTGCATGCCGGGCTCCAGCGCCGCGATGGACTGCGGAATGCCGCCGCCGGCGGAGCTGGGGAAGAAGCGGTGCATGATCCAGATCGCCAGCGCCAGGCCGGCCGGGGTGATCAGCAGGCTCCAGTACGGCGACGCGTCGTAGGCCTTGAAGAACAGGTCGTGCGACCAGTGGCTGCCCTGGGCGAAGACATAGGCCACCAGGCCGATCAGGATGGCCGCGATCCAGACCGGCACCTGGCGCCGCCATTGCGCGGCGGACAGGTAGAGATAGCGCAGGCGGCGGTTGACGCGCTGGCGCCTGGAACGGCGGGGTAGGTGGTCCTGCATCGGGCGGGCGGCTCCTGGGCGGCATGAAATGCCGGTTTTAAAATCATTCTTGTCTAATGTACTCCGAACGAGCCTCGAATACGAGCGCGGCCCGCCTGCGCAGGGCAAGCGGGCCGCGGTTCAGAGCCCTTGTTTCGCTTAGGCCTGGCTGCGTTCCAGGACTGCGGCGAAGAAGCCGTCGGTGTTATGCAGATGCGGTTTCAGCTCCAGGTAGTCGCCGCATTGCAGCGGGATCTTCTGCTCGGCCAGCACCTCGTCCATCTTCACCAGCCTGAAATCGGCGTGCTCGGCCAGGAAGGCTTCGACGATGGCCTGGTTCTCCTGCGGCAGCAGACTGCAGGTGGCGTAGACCAGGCGGCCGCCGCTCTTCACCAGCCGCGCGGCGGAGGCGAGGATGGATGTCTGCTTGGCGTTCAGCTCGGCCACGCTGTCCGGGTTCTGGCGGAATTTCAGGTCCGGGTTGCGGCGCAGGGTGCCCAGGCCGGAGCAGGGCGCGTCCACCAGCACGCGGTCGGCCTTGCCGGCCAGGCGCTTCACCTTGGAGTCGTTCTCGTGCGCCAACAGCTGCGGGTGCACGTTGGACAGGCCGGAGCGGGCCTGGCGCGGCTTGAAGTTGGCCAGACGCTTCTCAGAAACATCAAACGCGTACAGGCGGCCGCTGGATGACATCTGCGCGCCCAGCAGCAGCGTTTTGCCGCCGGCGCCGGCGCAGAAGTCCACCACCATTTCGCCGCGGCGCGCGCCGGTGATCAGACCCAAGAGCTGGCTGCCTTCGTCCTGCACCTCGAAGGCGCCGGCCTTGAACAGCTCGTGCTTGGACAGCGCCGGCTTGTCTTTCAGGCGGATGCCCAGCGGCGAGTACGGCGTGGCTTCGCAGGCGATGCCGTCGGCGTTCAGGCGGTCCAGCAGTTCCTCGCGCTTCATTTTCAGCGTGTTGACGCGCAGATCCAGCGGCGCCATCGACATCAGGCCCTGGCCCAGGGCCTCCACCGCTTCCGGCGTTTGCTCGCCCAGGCGCTCGATCACCCACTGCGGCAGCTCGGCGCGGATTTCCAGGCTGTCTTCCAGCGTCTTGCCCTTGACCGTGCCCAGCCATTCGCGCTCGCCGGCGCTGGTGGCCTCGGTCAGCTCCTTGACGTTCAGCTTGTTGAACTTCATCAGCGCCACCAGCGCCAGGCGGCGCGGCGTGGCCTTTTCCGGCGCGATCAGCGCGCGCAGCTGGATCAGGCGGCGCAACGCGCCGAACGCGGTCTCGGCGATCAGGTGGCGGTCGGCGCTGCCCAGCTTGTTGTGCTCGCGGAAATAGGCGGACAGCACGGCGTCGGCCGGGCGGTCGAAGCGGGTCATCTGGCCGATGACGGTTTCCAGGTGTTTCAGTTGGCTATGGCTAATGTGCATTCTTGTTCCGTATCGTCGGTTGCGGCGGCAATTCCCACTGCCGCTTGCCGTTCACATCCACGCGGATCGCTTTTAGCTCGATCCGCTTGTCCTTGTCGGCGCGAATGATGCGCACCGGCAAATTGGCGAAATCCGGGGCCAGCCAAAATTCGGTGAAGTCTCCGTCGCCCTGGGCGCGGAACACGATCACGCGCATCTTGCCGGCGCCGGTGTCGTAGTCGAAGGCGCCGTTCGGCGCCATCGGGTATTCGTAAACCTTCTTGGCGGTGGTGATCTGTATCGCCGCATGGCCCAGATCGCCGCCCTTCAGCGCCAGCTGGAAAGCCAGGCTGAACGCGTCCTGCGCGCCGGGCTTCAGCGGCAGTTGCTTGTCTTCGCCGCTGCCGTAACGCAGCAGGCCGGCGTCGTAGTCGAAGCGGGCGGCCTCTTTCAGATCCCCGCCGCGGAATGACTGCATGCTGTCCGGCCGCAGCCCCGACTTGCCTATCGTCCCTAGTGCAAGATAGCGCAGCTTGGGGCCGATGAAAGGACTGACCGTGATGTCCAGTTGGTAACGGCCCTGGCTGCGCTGCCAGTCCAGATCGCCGAAGCCGAGCATCGCGCTGTTCCAGTACCCTTGGTAGCGGATCTTGGCGGCGGCGGGGAGCTGCCGCAGCGGAGCGTCCGGGTGGATAAGGCCGGCCTTGTCCGCGCTGTTCTCGCGCGGCGCGCTTTCCGCGACCGGCGCGCTGGAGGCCTGCTCCGCCGCTGCTTGCCGCGAGGCTTTCGCCGCGGGTTCGGAGCTGGCTTGGGGCGCCGAGGCGGTTTTGGCCGCCGGGGCAGAGGCATCCGTTTTGGCCTGCTCCGCCGGCTTGGAGGCTTCGCGCTTGCGGGCCGGCCTGGGTTTCGGTTTTGGCTTCGCCGTCTCAGCCGGTTGCAGGCTCACGCCGGCGGCGGCCGGATCGCGCGGCGGCGGCGTCTCGTCCAGCCGCATCGCCTGCATCTTGACGTCTATCTTCTCGAGCCTGGGCTCGTCCGCCGGCGGCGCGCTGATCGCAGGCAGCAAGTCGGAGCCGAGCAACGCGAGGTGCAGCAGCAACGACAGGGCAAGAGCGATCAGCAGCAGACGGCGACGGGTCATTTAGGCCTTGCTTGAGGGTACGGGCGACAGCAGGCTGGCGGCGGCTCCCGGGCCGCCGGCCACCTTGCCGTCCACGACGGCGATCTCGCCGGCGGCGAAGCGGCGCACCGCTTCCGGGTACAGCTGGTGTTCCAGTTTCAGCACGCGCGCGGCCAGGCTGTCCGGCGTGTCGCCGTCCAGCACGCTCACCGCGCCCTGGGCGACGATGGGGCCGTGATCCAGCTCGGCGGTGACGAAGTGTACCGTGCATCCGGCCAGTTTGCAGCCCATTTCCAATGCCCGCTCATGGGTATGCAGGCCGGGAAAGGCCGGCAGCAGCGACGGGTGGATGTTGAGCATCCGGCCTTCGTAGCGGCGGGTGAAGCCTTCGGTCAGGATGCGCATGAAGCCGGCCAGCACCACCAGATCGGGCGCATGGGCGTCGATGGCCTCGGCCAGCGCGGCGTCGAAGGCCTCGCGGCTGGCGTAGGCCTTGTGGTCCAGCGCCGCGGTGGCGATGCCGCGTTCGGCCGCCCAGGCCAGGCCGGCCGCGTCCGGGCGGTTGGCGATCACCGCCGCGACGCGGGCGCCTGGAATGCCGGCGTCGACGATGGCCTGCATATTGGAGCCTCGGCCGGAAATCAGGATGACGATGTTTTTCATGGCTCTTGTCCGGAATGGCTTGCCATTCCTGTTCGTTGCGATTGCGCCGGCTTGGTTCAATCCGCCCGGCGATAAACGACAAGCGCCGCCGGCGGGGCCAGCGGCGCGGGGCGCTACTTGCGGAAAAGCCTCAGGCTATCTGGGTCTGGTGCTCGTCGCCCACGCGCTCGCGCACCTGGCCGATGCGGTAGACGGTTTCGCCGGCTTCGCGCAGCAGCGCCATCGCCTGTTCGGCGTGTTCCGGCGCCACCACCACCACCATGCCGATGCCGCAGTTGAAGGTGCGGTACATCTCCTGGATGTCCACATTGCCTTCGCGCTGCAGCCACTGGAACAGTTTCGGCAGCTGCCAACTGGCGGCGTCGATCTGGGCGACGGTGTTGTCCGGCAATACGCGCGGGGTGTTCTCTGTGATGCCGCCGCCGGTGATGTGGGCCATGCCCTTGACCGGCAGCGTCTCCATCAGCTTGAGCAGCGGCTTGACGTAGATGCGGGTCGGGGCGATTACCGCGTCGCGCAGCGTCTTGTCGCCGTCGAACGGCGCGTCCAGCTCCGGCTGCGCGCGGTCGATGATCTTGCGCACCAGGCTGTAGCCGTTGGAGTGCACGCCGTTGGAGGCCAGACCCAGCACGACGTCGCCGGCGACGATGTCGCGGCCGCTGATCACCTTGCTCTTCTCCACCACGCCGACGGCGAAGCCGGCCAGGTCGTACTCGCCGGCCGGGTACATGCCCGGCATCTCGGCGGTTTCGCCGCCGGTCAGCGCGCAGCCGGCCTGTTCGCAGCCGGCGGCGACGCCCTTGATCACCTCGGTGGCCTGGGCCACGTCCAGCTTGCCGCAGGCGAAGTAGTCGAGGAAGAACAGCGGCTCGGCGCCCTGCACCAGGATGTCGTTGACGCTCATCGCCACCAGATCGATGCCGACGGTGTCATGGCGGTTCCAGTCGAAAGCCAGCTTGAGCTTGGTGCCCACGCCGTCGGTGCCGGAAACCAGCACCGGCTCCTTGTACTTCTTGGAGATTTCCACCAGTGCGCCGAAACCGCCGATGCCGCCGAGAACTTCCGGGCGCATGGTGCGCTTGGCAAAAGGCTTGATGTTTTCGACCAGCGCGTCGCCGGCGTCGATGTCTACGCCGGCATCACGGTAACTGAGGGACGTGGTGTTCAAGATAATCTCGCTTTCTGCAAACTTGAAATATTTTTACATCAAGCTTTCGCCGGTGCGAAAGCACTGTATTTTAACTGAAAATCGGCAAAAAGGCTGATGCGGCGGACAGGCTTTTTCCTTTGCGGCCACGATTTGCCGATGTCATCAATCTTGTCCGGGAAAATGGCGGTTCCAACGGCGGGCCGTATCGTCGTAAAATCGTGCTTATTGATGTCAGCACGCAACGCAGCACAGCAAACTTTGGACCAGCTCGTACTCGATCTCACGCCTACGCCGCTGCCGGCCTTCGATAATTTCCTGGCCGAGCGCAACCGTGAAGTGATCACCGCACTGACCGCCACCGAAGGCGAACGCTTCATCTATTTATGGGGCGAGCCCGGTTGCGGCAAAACCCATCTGCTGCAGGCCTGGATCGCCCACGCCGAGCGGCTGGGGCGCGCCGCCATCTATCTGGACGGCAAGGGCGACCACTTGCCGGATTTCGCGCGCGAGGCCAGCTTCATCGCGGTGGACCACGTCGACGACCTGGCGCCGGACGACCAGATCATGCTGTTCTCCTTCTACAACTCCTTGAAGGAGGGCGGGGAGGGGCGGCTGTTGATGGCAGGGCGCAAGCCGCCGGTGGCGTTGTCGGTGCGCGACGACCTGCGCACCCGCCTGGGCTGGGGCCTGGTGCTGGAGGTGAAAGCCTTGTCCGACGACGACAAGCTGGCCGCCTTGCGCAGCCACGCCGCCAACCGCCAGCTGTCGATACCCGACGACGTCTACCGCTACTTGCTCACCCACTGGCGGCGCGACCTGACCAGCCTGATCTCGATGATAGACATGCTGGACCGCTACTCGCTGGCGCTGAGGCGCCCGATCACCGTGCCGCTGGTGAAAAACGTTTTGCAAACCGCCACTCCGGAATCATGACGACAGCCACTCCCGCCAAACGCAGGCTCGCCCTGTTCGACCTCGACCACACTCTGATCGCTGGCGACTCCGATTTCGAATGGCCGCGCTTCCTGATCAAGCGCGGCATTCTGGACGCCGCCCAGTACGACGAGCGCAACAGCTATTTTTACCGCCAGTATCAGAACGGCACGTTGGACATGCACGAGTATCTGGCGTTCATCCTGGCGCCGCTGACGCGCTTCTCGCGCCATCAGCTGGACGAGCTGCACGCCGACTATCTGGAAAACCACATCAAGCCGCTGATCCCCAACAGGGCGCGCGAACGCCTGGCCGCCCACCGCGCCGAGGGCGACCAGATCGTCATCATCACCGCGACCAACCGCTTCATCACCGGACCGATCGCCCGCGAGCTGGGCGTCGAGCACCTGATCGCGATCGAGCTGGAGCAGGATGGCGACGGCAACTACACCGGCCGCCCGACCGGCGTCTTGAGCTTCAAGGAAGGCAAGATCACCCGCATCGAACAGTGGCTGGCCGAGCGCGGCGAGAGCTGGGACAGCTATGCCGAGAGCTTCTTCTACAGCGATTCGCACAACGACCTGCCGCTGATGAAGCTGGTGGACAATCCGGTGGCGGTGGACGCCGACGACAAGCTGCGGGCTTATGCCGAGGAGCATGGCTGGCCGGTGATCTCGTTGCGCGATTGATTGGGGCGCGGCCGACAAAACGCCTGGCTTATGTAATGTTTTAACGGCCTGCCGCCTTTGTGGCAGGCTGTTTTCTTATCGGCAGAAAGGAACGCATGATGGACGCCCTGCAGGATTTTCTGTGCCGCGCCGAGGCGGTGCTGTCCCGACTGGAGCCGATGCTGCCGCCGCCGCGGCGCGAGCCGGACTGGAGCGCGCAGGCCTTCCGCTGGCATCGCCAGGGCCTTGCGGGCTGGCTGGAGGCGGTGCATGAGCCGCATTCGGTGGAGATGGGCCGGCTGGCCAGCGTGGACGTCCAGCGCGAGCAACTGCTGGCCAACACCCGCCAGTTCGTCGAAGGCCTGCCGGCCAACAATGTGTTGTTGACCGGCGCGCGCGGCACCGGCAAGTCATCGCTGGTCAAGGCGCTGCTGCCGGAGTTCGGCCGCGACGGCCTGCGCTTGATCGAGATCGACCGCGAACATCTGGCCGATCTGCCGCAACTGGTGGAACTGCTGGTCGGACGGCGGGAGCGTTTCATCCTGTTTTGCGACGACTTGTCGTTCGAGCACGGCGACGCCGGCTACAAGGCGCTGAAGAGCGCGTTGGACGGCGGCCTCTCCCGCCGCTGCGACAATCTGCTGGTGTACGCGACATCCAACCGCCGCCACCTGCTGCCGGAGCAGATGAGCGAGAATCGCGAGGGCTGGCTGCATGACGGCGAGATCCATCCCGGCGAGGCGGTGGAGGAGAAGGTGTCGCTGTCCGACCGCTTCGGCCTGTGGCTGTCGTTTTATCCGTTCGACCAGGACGCCTACCTGGCGGCGGTCAAGGAATGGCTGAGCCATTTCGGCCTGAAGTGCGGCGACAAGGCCGAGCGGGCGGCGCTGCAGTGGAGCCTGTCGCGCGGCAGCCGCTCCGGCCGGGTGGCCTGGCAGTTCGCCTGCCACTGGGCGGGCAGCCAGAAACTGGCCAAGAAGACCGGCAGGAAATGACCCGGGCGGCATGCGCCCATACACAGATTGAAGACATGACGAGCGACAAGATCATAGACGTGGTAGCCGGCGCGCTGATGCGGCCGGACGGCAGTTTCATGCTGGGCAGCCGCCCGGAGGGCAAGCCCTACGCCGGTTACTGGGAGTTTCCCGGCGGCAAGGTGGAACCGGGCGAGACGCCGCTGGAGGCGTTGAAGCGCGAGTTCCACGAGGAAATGGGCATCGTCGTCACCGCCGCGACGCCGTGGCTGACCAAGATCCACCATTACGAGCACGCCTCGGTCCACCTGCGATTTTTCCGCATCTGGGACTGGCAGGGCGAGCCGCAGCCGCGCGAGGCGCAGTCCTTCGCCTGGCAGCGGCCGGGCCGCTACACGGTGGCGCCGATGCTGCCGGCCAACGGGCCAATACTGAAATCGTTGGAGCTGCCGGCCTGCTATGCGATCACCTGCGCCGCCGAGATCGGCGTCAAGGCGCAGCTGGCTAGGCTGGCCGAGCGCGACTGGGGCATGGTGCAGGTGCGCGAGCATGGGATGGGGAGCGAGGAACTGGCCGATTTCGTCGCCCGCGCCGCCGCCATCGTCCGTCCGCGCGGCGGCAAGCTGGTGGTCAACGCCGATCCGGCCTGGCTGGCCGGCTGGCCGGTGGACGGCGTGCACCTGACAGGCGCGCGCCTGGCCGCATTGACGGAGCGGCCTGCGTTCGACTGGGTGGGCGCGTCGATACACGGCGCGGACGAGTTGGCGCGCGCCGGCGAGCTGGGTCTGGACTACGCGTTGTTGAGTCCGGTGGCGCCCACCGTCACGCATCCCGGCGCTGCGCTGCTGGGTTGGGACGGTTTCGCCGCCTGCCTGGCCGACGGCGTGCCGCTGCCGGTGTACGCCTTGGGCGGCATGAGCGTCGAGGATCTGGATCTGGCCCGCCTGCGCGGCGCCCATGGCGTGGCGCTGATGCGGGGGGCGTGGCGGTGACGGCCAAGCAGCGCAAGCTGCTGATCCTGGGCGCGGCGCTGCTGGCCTTCGGGGCCGTCAAATTCGGCCTGATCTACTACTGGTATCTGCATAACAGGCAGCCGGCCGCTCCGGCGGCGCAGGCGCTGTCATGCGACATCGAGCGCGGCGCCTGCGCGCTGCCGGGCGGCGGCGCGCTGCGTTTTTCCGCCCGCCCGTCCCACGGCCAGCCTTTCGAGATCCGGCTGGACGGCGTGGCGGCGGAGGCGGCGCCGACCGCCGACTTCACGATGCCGGACATGGACATGGGCTTCAACCGCTACACCTTCGTTCGCGACGGCGGGGGATGGAAGGCCCGGGCGATCCTGCCGATGTGCGTCAGCGGCAGCCGCGACTGGCAGGTGGAGTTGAAGGCGGGCAAGGCGGCGTATCTGTTGCCGTTCCGCGTGCGCTGAAGGCGCTGGCCGGCCCCATGAAAAAAGCTCCCTTTCGGGAGCTTTTTCGCGCCAGGGGCGGTTTACTTGGCGGCGGAGGCTGCCTTGTGTTTTTGATGCGCGGCGCCGGAGGCGTGTTTCTTGTGCGCTTTTTTCTTGTGGTGCTTCTTGTGCTCGGCCTTGTGTTCCATTTTCTTCTCGGCGGCCGGGGCGGAAGCGGCCGGCGCGGCGAAGGCGGAAGTGGCGAAAGCGGCAGCGATCAGAGCGGTCAGCAGTTTTTTCATGGTATTTACCTTCCAGGAAGACGCTTATTGGTATTGGAAAGCCAAGCTATGGCGCCGGGCTGACGCCCGGCCTTGCTATGAGCCGCGCCGGCTGGCGAAGTTCATCCCATGATGCTGACGGATGCGTAATTTATTGTAAATGGCATATGGGCCAGTCTGTCAGCCCAGCCAGTAGCTCAATACCACGCCGGCGAACACCGCCGCGCCGACGCGGTTGTTGTCGAGAAAGGCCTTGAAGCACTTGGCGCGGTCGCGGTTCTTGATCTCGAAGTATTGCTGCGCGATCAGGCCGACGGCGGCGGCGAGGCCCAGGTAGTAGGGCCAGGCCAGCTCCAGGTGGATGCCGATGCCGCACATCAGGGCCAGGAAGGCGGCGTGGCACAGCATCACGCCGGCGACGTCGTACTCGCCCATGGTGATGGCCGAGGTCTTGATGCCGATCTTCAAATCGTCCGGCTTGTCGGCGATGGCGTAAGCGGTGTCGTAGGCCACCACCCAGAACAGGTTGGCCAGCAGCAGCAGCCAGGCGAGCAGCGGCACTTCGCCGGTTTCGGCGGCGAAGCCCATCGGGATGCCGAAGGAGAACGCCACGCCCAGATAGGCCTGCGGCATCGGGAAGAAGCGCTTGGTGAACGGATAGCTGGCCGCGATCAGCACCGCCGGCACGCTCAGGAGCTTGGTCAGATTGTTCAGCGGCAGCACCAGCAGGAAAGACAGGATGGCCAGCAGGGCGGCCAGCAGCAGCGCCTCCTTCTTGCTGACCGCGCCGCGGGCGAACGGGCGCTGGCTGGTGCGGGCGACGTGGGCGTCGTAGTCGCGGTCGGCATAGTCGTTGATCACGCAGCCGGCCGAGCGCATCAGGAAGGTGCCCAGGCAGAAGATGGCGATGATGGACAGGTGGGGCGCGCCATGGGTGGCGATCCACAGCGCCCACAGCGTCGGCCATAGCAGCAGCAGGGTGCCGATCGGCTTGTCCCAGCGCATCAGTTGCCGGTAGTTTTCGTAGCGGTCGCGGACGGCGGCGATCGAGATCACAGGAAATCCTCCAAGGCGGGCAGGAACAGCTCGGTCAGCAGCAGCGGGGAGCCGCCCAGCTGGAATCGGCAGCGGCGGGCCGGGTAGCCGGCCGCCGGCTGGACGCGGCCTGCGGCGGCGGCCAGCGGATGGCCGTCGGCCAGCCGCGCGTAGCGCAGCGGCTCGCGGACGAGCTCGGGCAGTTCGCCGAACAGCGTCAGGCCCAGGGAGCGGCTGCCGCGCCGCAGCACCGGCAGCCAGGCCGGGCAGTCGGGACGGGCGGCGCTGCGGGCGAACACCACCGGCGAGCCATCCAGGGTCAGCAGCACGTGGCGGGCGTATGCCGGCTCGCCTTCGGCCAAATCCAGCGCTTCGGCTTCGTCGGCCTGGACGCGGTCCTCGCCCTGGTTCAGCACGGTCACCGCGAAGCGACGGCCGCCGGCCTGCAGCCGCAGGCTCAGCGAGGCGGGCTCGGTCAGGCAGTCCAGAAGGGAGTCGGGCAGGGCGGGGGGCGCGGCGCGCCACAGGGCATCGTTTACCATGGCGCGCATTATGCCAAAAGCCGCGGGGGCTTGTCGCCTGCGGCGATACCCGGCGCGCAGACTTGCCGTTATCATGCTGGCAGCGCGTTGGACGGGAGGGCATATGCTGGATCTGCTGTTATGGCTGCTGGGCTACCAACTGGCCGGAGAGGTGCTGGTGCGCTGGATGGGCTGGCCGATGCCGGGCCCGGTGATGGGCCTGTTGCTGCTGTTCGCCACATTGTGGCTGCGCCGCGCGGTGCCTGAGACCCTGCAGCGCGAGGCGCCTCGCTTTCTCAGCCACATGTCGCTGTTGTTCATCCCGGCCGGCGGCGCGCTGCTGGCCTACGCGCCGATGCTGCGCGCGCATGGCTGGGAGCTGGCGCTGATCATGCTGGCTTCCTCGTTGGCCACGCTATTGGCCACCGGGCTGGTCCTGAAACTGCTGCTGCGGGGGAGGCGGCATTGACGGCGGCCTGGCTGGACTCGCCGCTGACCGGCGTTTTCGTCACCTTGCTGGCTTACCGGCTGGCGTTGGCCGGCCATCGGCGCGGGCATGGCCATCCGCTGGCCAATCCGGTGTTGCTGGGCGTGCTGTTCGTGCTGGCCTGGCTGCTGCTGAGCGGCAGCACCTATCCGCAATACATGAACGGCGCCCGTTTCATCCAGTTGTTGTTGGGGCCGGCGACGGTGGCGCTGGCGGTGCCTTTGTACGGCAATCTGGCGCGCTTGAAGAAGGCGGCGTTTCCCTTGCTGGCCAGCATCGCCGCCGGCGGCCTGGTCGGCATGATCAGCGCGGCCGGCCTGGGCTGGTGGCTGGGCTTCGATCAGCCGGTGCTGGTGGCGCTGGCCACCCGCGCGGTGACCACGCCGATCGCGATGAGCCTGGCCGGCGGCCTGGGCGGCTCGCCCGAGCTGGCGGCGATGTTCGTCATTGTGTCGGGCATCGTCGGCGCGGTGATGGCGCCGCCGCTGTTCAAGCTGCTGGGCTGGGACGACGACATGCTGCTGGGGGTGGCCACCGGCGTTTCCGCCCACGGCATCGGCACCGCCCGGCTGTTCCAGCTATCCGAGACCGCCGGCGCCTTCGCCGGGTTGGCGATGGGGCTGAACGGCGTGTTCACCGCGCTGGCGCTGCCATGGCTGGTGCGGGCGCTCGGGCTCGGTTAGCATGCGGGGGCGCGCAGGGCCCGGCATCGGAACAGACCGGCGCGCAGTCATAAGGAGAACGATATGGATCTGATTTTGTGGCGCCACGCCGAGGCCGAGGACGGCATCGACGATCTGGCGCGCGCGCTGACCCGGCGCGGACAGCAGCAGGCCAGCCGCATGGCGTCCTGGCTGCGCGACAGGCTGCCGGACGATTACCTGCTGCTGGCCTCCGAGGCCCGGCGTTCGCAGCAGACGGCCGCCTATCTGGCCAAGAGCTACGAAGTGATGCCGGAACTGAACCCCGGCGCGAGCGTGGACGAGGTATTGCAGGCCGTGGGCTGGCCCGAGGCGGGACGCACAGTGGTGGTGGCCGGCCATCAGCCCTATATCGGCTGGCTGGCGGCGCGGCTGCTGTCGGAGCAGCAGCAGATGTGGAGCGTGAAGAAGGGCTCGGTATGGTGGCTGAACCGCCGCGAGCGCGGCGGCTATGAGCAGATCAGGCTGAAGCTGATGCTGACGCCGGGGATGCTCGAGCCGTGAACCCCGAACCTTGCCCCAGTCCCTGTCCGACGCCCCGCTTTGCCGGGGCGTCGTCTTTCGCGCCGCGGCCTACGCGGTTTGCGCCAGCTGTTCCCTCAACTCCTGGCTGACCCGCACCATCGCCGTCAGCGCGGCGTCCACCTCCGGCCAGCCGCGGGTTTTCAGGCCGCAGTCCGGATTCACCCACAGCCTCTCGGCCGGGATCACCTTCAGCGCCTTGTCCAGCAGAGCCCGGATTTCGCCGGCGGACGGCACGCGCGGGCTGTGGATGTCGTAGACGCCGGGGCCGATGGCGTTGGGGTAGCGGAAGCGGCCGAAGTCCGTCAGCAGCTCCATGTCGGAGCGCGAGGTTTCGATGGTGATCACGTCGGCGTCCAAGGCTGCGATGGCCGGCAGGATGTCGCCGAATTCCGAGTAGCACATATGGGTGTGGATCTGCGTCGCGTCGTCCACGCCGCGGCTGGACAGGCGGAAGGCCTCGCCGGCCCAGGCCAGGTAGCCGTCGCGGTCGGCGCGCCGCAGCGGCAGACCTTCGCGTATCGCAGGTTCGTCGATCTGGATCACGCGGATGCCGGCGGCCTCGAGATCCAGCACCTCGTCGTTCAGCGCCAGCGCGATCTGGCGGCAGACTTCGCTTCTGGGCAGATCGTCGCGGACGAAGCTCCACTGCAGGATGGTGACCGGGCCGGTCAGCATGCCCTTCACCGGCTTGGCGGTCAGGCTTTGCGCGTAGCGCGCCCAGTCGACGGTCATCGGCGCCGGGCGGCCGACGTCGCCGAAGATGATGGGCGGCTTCACGCAGCGGCTGCCGTAGCTTTGCACCCAGCCGCCGGCGGTGAAGGCGAAGCCGGCCAGCTGTTCGCCGAAGTACTCCACCATGTCGTTGCGCTCGGCCTCGCCGTGCACCAGCACGTCCAGGCCCAGCGCTTCCTGGCGGCGGATCGCCAGCTCGATTTCCTTCTCCATCGCCTGCCGGTAGCCGGCGGCGGACAGCTCGCCCTTCTTGAACGCGGCGCGGCTGGCGCGGATGGTTGGCGTCTGCGGGAAGGAGCCGATGGTGGTGGTGGGCAGCGGCGGCAGCTTGAGCCAGGCCTGTTGCCGCTCGGCGCGGACCGGGTAGGCGCTGGCGCGGCGGTCGGCGTTCGCCGGCAACGCCGCCAGCCGTTCGGCCACCGCCGGGTTGTGGATGCGCGGGCTGGTTTGGCGCTGCGAGCGGGCGAAATCGCTGCCGGCCAGCTCGTCCGAGATGGCGGCGCGCCCTTCCTCCAGCCCCCGTTTCAGCGTTTTCAGCTCGTTCAGCTTCTGCACGGCGAAAGCCAGCCAGGTTTTCAATTCGGGATCGAGCGCGGTTTCCGCGGCGGCGTCGAAGGGGCTGTGCAGCAGCGAGCAACTGGGGGCCAGCCACAGCCGGTCTCCCAGCGTTTCCGCCAGCGGCCGCAGGCGGGCGAACAGGGCGGACAGGTCGGCGCGCCAGATGTTGCGGCCGTCTATGATGCCCGCGGACAGTATCTTGTCGGCCGGATAGTCCGGCAGGAAGGCGGAAATCTGTTCCGGCGCCCGGACCAGGTCAAGGTGCAGGCCGGCCACCGGCAGCGACTTCAGCAGCGCCGAGTGCGCGGACACGTCGCCGAAGTAAGTGGCCAGCAGCAGCTTGGGTGCGCTCTGGCTCAATTGCGCGTAGGCCGGCGCGAAGGCGTCCAGCCATTCCGGCTCCAGGTCCAGCGCCAGGATGGGTTCGTCGATCTGCGCCCATTCCGCGCCGGCGGCGCGCAGCGCGGCCAGCAGTTCGCGGTAGGCGGCCACCAGGCCGGGCAGCAGCGACAGCTTGTCGAAAGGCTCGCCCTTGGCCTTGCCCAGCCACAGCAGGCTGAGCGGCCCCAGCAGCGCGGGCTTGGCGGCCACGCCCAGCGCGCGCGCTTCGCGGATCTGGGACAGCAGGCGCTCGGGCTGCGCGGCGAAGGCGGTGTCGGCTCGCCATTCCGGCACCAGGTAGTGGTAGTTGGTGTCGAACCACTTGGTCATTTCCAGCGCCGGCTGGGCGGCGTTGCCGCGCGCCAGTTCGAAATATTGCGCGGTGGTGAGCGTCGCCGCGTCGAAGCCGAAGCGCGGCGGCGCGGCGCCGACCAGGAGCTGGGCGTCCAGCACGTGGTCGTACAGCGAGAAATCGCCGACCGGGCTCAGTTCGACGCCGGCGCCTTTCTGCAGCAGCCAGTGCTTCTGGCGCAGCTCCTTCGCGCCCTGTAGCAGCGAAGCCTCGTCCAGCTCGCCCTTCCAATGGTTTTCCAGCAGGGTTTTCAGTTCGCGCTTGGCGCCGACGCGGGGGAAGCCTAGCAGGTGGGTGGGGTGGCTCATGCGTGCGTTCCTGTTTTGTCTTGTCGTGATGGAACAAGCATCTGTCATTGAGGTGTATGATTCAAACTCATTATTTTGCTGTTCAACATGAATGAAATCGATGATGAGCGTGCTGGAGCTGAGGCATTTGAAGAGCCTGCTGGCATTGGCGGAAACCGGCAGCGTGTCGCAGGCGGCGCAGCGGGTATTCCTGACGCAATCGGCGCTGTCGCATCAGCTCAAGCAGCTGGAGGCCGCCTATGGCCTGACGCTGTTCGAGCGCAAGACCCAGCCCTTGCGCTTCACGCCGGCCGGCGAGCGGCTGCTGCGGCTGGCGCGGGATCTGCTGGCCCAGGTGGCGGCGGCGGAGCGAGATCTGGCGCGCATCCGCCAGGGGGAGGCGGGCGAGGTGAGGGTGGCGGTGGAGTGCCATACCTGCTTCGACTGGCTGATGCCGGCGATGGACCAGTTCCGGCGCAACTGGCCGGCGGTGGAACTGGACATCGTGTCCGGCTTTCACGCCGATCCTGTCGGCCTGTTGCTCAGCGACCGCGCCGATCTCGCCATCGTGTCGGAGGCGGAGCCGCAGGCCGGGGTGGTCCATCTGCCGTTGTTTTCCTATGAGATGGTGGGCATCGCCGCGCGCGAGCATCCATTGGCGGCGAAAACGGCGTGGAAGGCGGAGGATTTCGCCGCCGAGACGCTGATCCACTATCCAGTGGCGGACGAGATGCTGGACCTGCTGCGCAAGCTGCTGCTGCCCGCCGGCGTCAATCCCGCGCGCCGCACCGCCGAGCTGACCATCGCCATCATCCAGCTGGTGGCCAGCCGGCGCGGGGTGGCGGTGCTGCCGTACTGGGCGGTGCAGCCGTATCTGGAGCGCGGCTACGTGGTAGCCCGCCAGGTGGGGGAGGAGAAGCTGCGCAGCGAGTTGTACGCGGCGCTGCGCGAGGACGACGCCGATCGGGCCTATATGCAGGATTTCGTGCAGACGGTGCGGGACAGCAGCTTCGCGACCTTGCCCGGCCTATCGCGGCTGGAGGCCTGAGCGGCCGGCTTCGGTCCGCAGCATGGGCAGCAAGGCGTCCAGCCGCTGCCGGCATTGCGGGCGCAGCCGGCGGCTGTTGGACGCCATCGCGGCGGCGCCGCCGATGTCCCGCACCGCTTGCTGGAACGGCGCCCAGCCGGCCAGCAGCCACGCCGGCTGGGGCGAAGGGGCCGGGCAGGCCGCCGCCGCGGGCGCGCCGGCGCCGCACAGTTCGCGCAGCCTATCGTTGGCTCGCGCCAGGATGTCTTTTTCAGCTTCCGCCATTTCCACTTTTTCCAGCCGCAGCAGATAGATGCGGGCGGCCAGCCAATCGGCCTCGTCGCTCAGGCGGGCCGGCGTCGGCTTGACGCGCGGGCGTCGGGCGGCCAGCAGCATCGCCAACGTGCGGATCTCGGGCAGCATCGACTCCAGCAGCCAGCCGCTGTGGCGCTGCCGCGACAGCCAATCGGCCAGAGGGTGGCGGGCAAGATCCAGGCTCCGGCCCAGGCATTCGCCGTCGCGGACCAGGGCGATGGGTTTCAGCTCGGCGCGCAGCGGCTCAGGGAAAGTCAGGATGCCGATATGGTTTTCAAATGGTCTGTTTCCTGTTGGCGACATGGCAGAGCTGCGCGGTAGGCCGCGTCCTGGTTGAGTTATGGTTTGATCGACATCAATGACATAAGGAAATAAACAATTAACTTATTCCCAAAATGAATATTTCGTTTGACTTCGGCGGGCATTGTTGCGCACCATATATTTGAAATCAATATATTTTTATGAATTAAAATTATATGGGAGAGGAATTGATGTCGGCCAGGCAACTGGATGTCGGCGAATTGATCAATCGCGAGCGCTTTTCCGCGCGGCAATGGCGCATCCTGATCCTCTGCTTCCTGATCGTGCTGTGCGACGGCTTCGATACCGCCGCCATCGGCTATATCGCGCCGGCCGTGATCCGCGACTGGGGCGTGGCGCGCACCCAGCTGGGGCCGGTGATGAGCGCCGCGCTGTGGGGACTGGCCGCCGGCGCCCTGCTGGCGGGGCCGCTGGCCGACCGGATCGGCCGCAAGCGCGTGCTGCTGGGGGCGGTGTCGCTGTTCGGCGCGATGAGCATCGCGGCGGCCGGCGCCGCCGACCTGTCGGCGCTGGCCTGGCTGCGCTTCGCCACCGGCTTGGGCCTGGGGGCGGCGATGGCCAACGCGGTGACGCTGATGTCCGAGTATTCTCCGGAGCCGCGGCGGGCCTTCATCGTCAGCGCCATGTTCTGCGGCTTTCCGTTGGGCGCGGCTTGCGGCGGGCTGCTGGCTTCGTGGCTGGTGCCTCACGCTGGCTGGCGCAGCGTGTTGCTGCTGGGCGGCGTCGCGCCCTTGCTGCTGCTGCCGGCGATGTGGCTGCTGCTGCCGGAGTCGCTGCGCTTCCTGCTGCTGCGCGGCGGTAACGGCGAAGCCCGCCGCATCCTGAAGCGGCTGCTGCCCGGCGTGCGGCTGGGTGACGGCGACAGGCTGGTGCTGCGCGAGGCAGACCGGACGCCGGGCTTGCGGCTGGTCTGGTCCGCCGATTACCGGACTGGCACGCTGCTGCTGGCGGCGGCCTATTTCATGGGGCTGCTGATCTTCTACCTGCTGACCAGCTGGCTGCCCATCTTGATCAGCGACAGCGGCATGGACCTGCGGCAGGCGGCGCTGCTGACCGCGCTGTTCCCGTTCGGCGGCCTGCTGGGCAGCACGCTGACCGGCTGGCTGATGGACCGCTACGACGCGCACCGGGTGCTGGCGCTGGCTTATCTGCTGACCGGCGCGCTGGTGTTCTGCATCGGCCAGGCGCTGGACAACCACGGCCTGCTGGCATTGACCATCTGTCTGGCCGGCATCGCGATGAACGGCGCGCAGGCGTCGATGCCGTCGCTGGCGGCCGCCTACTATCCGACCGCGGGCCGCGCCAGCGGCGTGGCGTGGATGATGGGGATAGGCCGCTTCGGCGGCATCGCCGGCGCCCTGCTGGGCGCGACGCTGCTGAAGTTCCATCTGAGCCTGCCGCTGTTTTTCGCGCTGCTGTCTCTTCCCGCGCTGCTGGCCGCCGCGGCCTTGCTGCTAAAACGGCGCGCCGTCGCCATCGGAAGAAGGGCTTGGGCATGAGCGGAAAAACGATAGCCGGCGTGCTGGAAACGGTGCGCCGTCAGGCCCTGCCGGCCGACGACCGCGAGTACTGCGTCGCCCTGCACGACTATGTGCGTGATCAGGTGCGCTTCGGCTTCACCACCGGTTTCGAAAGCGTGACGCCTGAGCAGACGCTTGCGCTGGGGCGGGGGCATTGCAACGCCCAGGCCGACCTGTTGTGCGCGCTGCTGCGCGGCGCCGGTTTCGAGGCCGGCCTGCGCTTCGTCGCCTTGGACAAGCGCATCCTGCGCCACGCGGTGCCGGCGCCGGTGCTGTTCTGCCTGCCGTCCAAGCTGTTCCACGCAGTCACCCAGGTCAGGCTGGGCGGCCAGAAGCTCAATATCGACAGCTATATCTTCGACCGCTCGGGCTTTCGCCAGCAGCGGGCGCGCTTGCGCGCGGCCGGCTTGGAGCGCGGCTTCGGCCTGGGGCAGGGCGCGGCCTGCGATTGGAACGGCCGCGGCGACGCGTTCTCCCAGGCCGAGCCGGGAAATCTCGCGCCGGACAACCCCCGGTTTTCCACGCTGGCCGAGGCCGTGGCCAGCCGGGCCGGCAACAACACCCTGCTGGGCATCCATTTCAACCAGTGGCTGGCCTGCGTGCCGACGCCGCTGCGCCGCGTCAGCGAGCGCTATCTGAACAGCCGCCTGGGGCCCGCCATGACTTAGCGGCCGCTGCGGCGTCGTGGCCGGCCCGCGCGGCCGGCGTCTGATTGCAAGTCCAACGAGGAAACGAACCATGTTGCCTGTAGCAAGGATTGCTCGCGTCGTCGAGCAGGCGTCGCTGCGTCCGTTCTATCCGCGCCATTGGGGCGCGGAGCGCGGCCAGATCATGCAATGGCTGCGCGACGGCGAGTATCACCGGGTGCCGGTGATCCGCAAGCAGGACCTGTCCAATCATTGGGACGAACTGATGGAGTACGGCGACTTCACCGATGTCGTCAGCTCATCCGGGACCACCGGCCGGCCGGTGGAACTGCCGGTGCATCGGCTGCAAGAGATGGTGTGGGTGGATTGCGTGGCGCGGGTGCTGACCGAGCTGGGCGCGAAGCCCGGCGACCGCATGCTGCATCTGCTCAGCAACAACGACATGTTCACGCTGGGGCCGCTGGTGCTGCAGGCGGCCAAGAAAGTGGGGCTGGGGCCGTTCCGCTGCTCGCCGCAGCGCACGCGGCGCATTCTGGACGTGGTGCATTACCACCAGCCGGCCTTCGTGGTCGGCAATCCGGTGGTGATGCTGGAGCTGGCGCAGACCATGGGCGCGGACTTCCCGGCGCCGGAGTGCCTGCCCGACTACGCCTATTTCGGCGCCTGCGGCGCTTTCGACGCCGACAACCGGCCGACGCCGGTGGCGCAGAAGGTGATGGAGCTGTGGGGGCTGAAGGACGCGCTCAACGAATACGGCTGCAGCGAGCTGGGCTCGGTCGGCCACGAGTGCCTGCAGCATCGCGGCTTCCACATCAACGACGACGCGGTCCACGTCGAGCTGATCGATCCCGAAACCGGCCTGCCGGCCGCGCCGGGCCAGCCGGGCGAGGTGGTGGTCACTTCGCTGACCCTGCCGCGGGGCTTCATCGCGGTGCGCTACGGCACCGGCGACATCGCCAGCTGGCTGGACGACAGCCCCTGCGACTGCGGCCGCCGCAGCCCGCGGCTGGGCGCCATCATCGGCCGGGTCGATCACCAGCTGAAGATCCAGGGCCAGACCGTTTACCCGGACCTGATCTTCGACGTGCTGGGCCGGGTGGATGGGATCACCAACGAACTGGTGGTCCGCTGTCCGGACGAGCAGGGCGGCCAGCGGGTGGAGGTGTGGCTGTCCGCCGGGCCGGGCAGCGGCGCGGACATCGTCCGCCGGGTCGGAGAGTTGCTATTGCAGCGGCTGGCGGTGGCGCCTTCACTGCGCCTGGTGCCGTCGGAGCTGATCCAGAAGCTGAAACGGGACAAGATGGCCAGCGGCAACGGCGTCAAGGTGCCGCGCTTCATCGACCTGCCGCTGCCCGTCCATGCCTATCTGTGAGGGATTTTCCATGACGCCATTGCTGCCGGCGCCGGGCCTGCTGCCCGGCCTGAGCTTGAAGCTCGAATACCTGAACCCCTCCTTGTCGATCAAGCATCGCTCGCTGCCCAAGACTCTGCTTGAACGCGCGAGCGCCGGCCGGATAAGCCGCGACGCGACGCTGGTGATCATGACCGCCGGCAGCGCCGGCGTCAGCGTCGCCTGGGCGGCCAGCCAGATAGGCTGCAAGGCGCTGTTGCTGATGCCGGACGGCGCGCCGGACAGCGTGGTCAATTACGCGCGCTGGCTGGGCGCGGAAGTGGAGCGCCGCCCGCATCCGCAGTTGCAGGAGCTGCTGGACGCCCATCGCGGCATGCCGGGCAGCCATGTGGTCGAGCAATTGAGCGATCCGGAATTGATCGGCCATTACCGGGAGGTGGGGGAAGAGCTGTTGCGCCAGGCGCCCGGGCTGGCGGCGGTGACGGTGTCGGCCGGCACCTGCGCGTCGCTGATGGGCATCGCCGAAGCGCTGGCGCCGGCCGGCGTGCCGGTTTACGCGGTGGAGCCGGCGGAGGCGGCGGTGCTGTCGGGCGAGCCGTGGCGGCCGCACAATATCCCGGGCCTGGCGCCGCCGGCGCG
>NZ_JZJL01000022.1 GCF_000971335.1 Chromobacterium vaccinii | reverse complement strand
GGCCTTTTGGCTGCGTTATCACTCGGACGCCGCCATCTGATCGGGCCGCCGCTACGCCGTTGTCTGGCTGGCGGTGGCATCAAAAAAACGGCCCGCTTGCGGGCCGTTTCGATAGGGGGCGAGTCTGGCGCTCAGTGCTCGGCCGGCTCCAGATGCGGCTGGCCCAGCATCGCCATCTGCCCGGAGCCCGGCTTCCATTCGCCCTGGATCCGCCATTTCTTGTCATGGTCTTCCAGCTGCACGTACCAGTGATTGGCGTTGACGGGGATCTTGGGCAGGATGCCCTGGTACAGATTGGGGCCGGCCATGGTCATCACGGCGGACAGGTCGTAATCGTCCTGAGCCGGGTGGATCATGCTCAGCGATAGGGTGTCGGGCAGCTTGACCTTGCTGCTTGTGACCAGGCGCAGGCTGCGGCCGTCGCTGCCGAACATCAGCTGGGCGGACAGGCCCATTTGCGCCGCGGCCTTGTCGCGCCGCAGCTCCATATTGATCGCCTTGCCCTTCTTGTAATAGTCGTCGGTGACCAGGCCGTCGTCGGACTTGATCGCCGCCATCAGAAAGAAGATGCCGACGACGACGGACACCGCCGGCAGGCCGAACAGTATCCAGGGCCAGGGTTCCTTGTACCAGGGGCGGGACGGGTGGTGGGCGGTATGCTGCATGTCATTCTCCGATGAAGCTGGATTTTTCTTCTACCCGCAACGAGGGATCGCCGGCGGATTCTACGATGAAGCGGATCGGGTGGCTGCCCTTGGTCGCGTACTGCGGATCGGCCTCCACGTGCACGGTGGCGCTGTCGGTGGCAGCGGCGGGAATGGCCACCAGCGGCGTTTCGGTCTTGACCTTGATGTCGGGCAGGCCTTCGGCTGTGATCCGGAATTGCTGCGGACGTTCCGTGGTGTTGATGATCTTGATGATGTAGGTATTTTCCAGCCAGCCTTCGTCGGTCTCGCGCACCAGCGACGCGCGGTCGCGCAGGATGTCCACCTTGAACGGCTTGCGCATCGCCAGCGAGGTGACGGCGGCGATGATCACCGCGCTCAGCACCAGGATGTACAGCACCACGCGGGGACGTTTCAGCCGCGACGCGATTTCCTTTTCCGGATACTTGCCTTCCAGCGCGTTTTCGGTAGTGTAGCGGATCAGGCCGCGCGGATAGCCCATCTTGTCCATCACTTCGTCGCAGGCGTCGATGCAGGCGGCGCAGCCTATGCACTCGTATTGCAGGCCGTTGCGGATGTCGATGCCCACCGGGCACACCTGCACGCAGATGCTGCAGTTGATGCAGGAGCCCAGGCCCTGTTCTTTCGGGTCGGATCCCTTCTTGCGCGCGCCGCGCGGCTCGCCGCGGGCCTCGTCGTAGGAGATGATCAGCGTGTCGGCGTCGAACATCACGCTCTGGAAGCGGGCGTACGGGCACATGTATTTGCACACCTGCTCGCGCATGAAGCCGGCGAACAGATAGGTGAAGCCGCCGTAGAAGAACATCCAGAACGTCTCCCACGGACCGTAGCCGAAGGTGGGCAGCGCCGCGACCAGGCTGCGCATCGGCGTGAAATAGCCTACCAGCGTGAGGCCGGTCCACAGCGAGAAGGCGATCATGATGAAGTGTTTGGCGGTTTTCAGCCTGAGCTTGCGCAAGCTCATCGGCGCGGCGTCCAGCTTGATGCGCTTGTTGCGGTCTCCCTCTACCCATTGCTCTATCCACAGCATGATCTCGGTGTACACCGTCTGCGGACAGGAATAGCCGCACCACAGCCGGCCGGCGATGGTGGTCCAGGTGAACAGGCCGAAGGCGCAGCACATCAACAGCGCGGCGAGGTAGACGAAGTCCTGCGGCCAGACGGTGAGGCCGAACAGGTAGAACTTGCGGTCGGCCAGATCGAACAGCACCGCCTGGCGGCCGTTCCATTGCAGCCAGGGCAGGCCCAGGTAGACCAGCTGGGTGCCGAGCACAAACAGGATGCGGAGGTTGTTGAACATGCCTTTGGCGGCACGGACGTAGATTTTCTGGTGGGATTCGTACAGCGAGACGGTTTCGTTGTCCTGGCCGGCGCCTTCAACCTTGATCGGGATTTTCTTCAGCGATTCGGACATGTCGTTTTCCTGAAGAGGGTTTGGTGAAACTCACCGGTCGATGCGCTCTACCAAAGCCTCTGGGTGGGGAGAGGCGAAGCGCGCCGCCCGCGCGGGGCGGACGGCGCGCCGTGCAAGGCGCTTACTGCTGCGCCTTGGGGTTGTTGGACAGGCTCCAGACGTAGGCGGCCAGCAGGTGGACCTTGCCTTCGCCGAGAAAATCCTTCCAGGCCGGCATCTGGCCGCTGCGGCCGTTGGTGATGGTCTCGATGATGGCCTTCTCGGTGCCGCCGTACAGCCAGCTGCCCGACGGATGGGTCAGGTTGGGCGCGCCCAGTTGCTGGTTGCCCTTGCCGTCCGGACCGTGGCAAGTGGCGCATACCGCGGCGAAGGTTTCCTTGCCTCGGGCCGCGCGTTCCGCGTCGAACTTCTTCTTGTGCTCGGACAGCGACATCACGTAGTTGGCCACATCCTTGACCTTCTCTTCGCCGAAGGCGGCGCCCCAGGCCGGCATCTGGCCGTGGCGGCCATTCAGGATGGTGGTCTTGATGGTGTCCGGCTCGCCGCCGTAGATCCAGTCATGGCTCACCAGGTTGGGGAAGCCCTTGGCGCCGCGGGCATCCGCGCCGTGGCACTGCACACAGTAGGTCTGGAATAGGCGACGGCCCATTTCCTGGGCTTTGGGGTCGGCGGCGACCGACTTCATATCCTGCTTCAGGTACTTGTCGTACAGCGGCTGGTATTTTTGCTCGGCGGCCTTGCTCTCGGCCTTGTACTGGTCGATCTGGGTCCAGCCGAAAGCGCCCTTGTAGTCGCCCAGGCCCGGGTACAGCGCCAGGTAGACCACGCCGAAGATCAGCGTGATGTAGAACATCAGCATCCACCAGCGCGGCAACGGGTTGTTGTACTCGGCCAGGTCGCCATCCCAGATGTGGCCGGTGATGTCGACTTCTTCGCCCTTTTTGACCGTGGTCTTGGATTGGGTGAACACCAGCAGCGTCAAGCCGATGATGCCGCCCAGCACGATCACGATAATCCAGATATTCCAGAAACCGCTTGTGAATTGACTCATTTTCTCGCTCCGTGGGAAGCCTCGTCATGCGGGGCTTCCTCTACCTTGTCGTCGTCCATGAAGGGCAGGTTGGCCGCCTCCTCGTACCGGTTCTTGGAGCGTTTGCTGTAGGCCATGATCAACACCATGATGAAGAACGCGAAGCAGACCACGGTGAACAGCGAACGCCCGAAAGTGACCCAGTCCATGGCTTAGCGCCTGTTCTTCACGGCAAGGCCCAGGCCCTGCAGGTAGGCGACGACGGCGTCCTGCTCGGATTTGCCTTCCACCTGGGACTTCGCCTCGGCGATGTCCTTGTCGGTGTAGGGCACGCCGACCAGGCGCAGGGCTTCCATCTTCTTCGGCACCACGTCGGCGTCGGCCAGGTTCTTGGACAGCCACGGGAAGGCCGGCATGTTCGACTCCGGCACCACGTCGCGCGGGTTGTTCAAGTGCACGCGGTGCCATTCGTCGGAATAGCGGCCGCCGACGCGGGCGAGGTCGGGGCCGGTGCGCTTGGAGCCCCACAGGAACGGGTGGTCGTAGACGGATTCGCCGGCCACGGAGTAGTGGCCGTAACGTTCGGTTTCGGCGCGGAACGGGCGGATCATCTGGGTGTGGCAGGTGGTGCAGCCTTCGCGGATGTAGATGTCGCGGCCAGCCAGCTGCAGGGCGGTGAACGGCTTGACGCCGGCCACCGGTTCGGTCACGGATTTCTGGAACGCGAGCGGCAGGATTTCCACCAGGCCGGCCACGCTGACCACCAGCAGGGTCAGCACGATCAGCCAGCCTACATGCTCTTCAATCAGTTTCTGGATTCTGTCCATGATTATTCTCGCCTGTTAATGTGCTTCTGCGGTGATGGCCGGGATCTTGGCATCGACGGCGCGGCCTGCGACGACGGTGCGGTAGGTGTTGTAAGCCATCAAAAGCATGCCGGAGAGGTACAGGAAGCCGCCCAGCAGACGCACCGTGTGGTACGGGTAGGTGGCTTTCACCGCCTCGACGAAGGCGTAGGTCAGGGTGCCGTCCGGGTTCAGCGCGCGCCACATCAGGCCTTGCATCACGCCGGAGATCCACAGCGCGGCGATGTAGAGCACCACGCCGACGGTGGCCAGCCAGAAGTGGGCCTCGATCAGCTTGACGCTATGCATGGTTTCGCGGCCGAACAGGCGCGGGATCAGGTAGTACATCGAGCCGATGGTGATGAAGCCCACCCAGCCCAGCGCGCCGGAGTGCACGTGGCCGATGGTCCAGTCGGTGTAGTGGGACAAGGCATTGACGGTCTTGATAGACATCATCGGGCCTTCGAAGGTGGACATGCCGTAGAACGACAGCGACACCACCAGGAACTTCAGCACCGGGTCGGTGCGCAGCTTATGCCAGGCGCCGGACAGGGTCATGATGCCGTTGATCATGCCGCCCCAGGACGGCGCAAGCAGGATCAGGGAAAACACCATGCCGACGGACTGGGTCCAGTCGGGCAGCGCGGTGTAGTGCAGGTGGTGCGGACCGGCCCACATATAGGTGAAGATCAGCGCCCAGAAGTGCACCACCGACAGGCGGTAGGAATACACCGGACGGCCGGCCTGCTTGGGAACGAAGTAGTACATCATGCCGAGGAAGGCCGCGGTCAGGAAGAAGCCCACCGCGTTGTGGCCGTACCACCATTGCACCATCGCGTCGACGGCGCCGGAGTACACCGAATAGGATTTCCACATGGTCACCGGCACGAAGGCGGAGTTGACGATGTGCAGCAGCGCCACGGCCAGGATGAAGGCGCCGTAGAACCAGTTGGCCACGTAGATGTGCTTGACCTTGCGGATGGCGATGGTGCCGAAGAACACGATGGCGTAAATCACCCAGATCACGGCGATCAGCAGCTTGATCGGCCATTCCAGCTCTGCGTATTCCTTGGAGGTGGTGAAGCCGAGCGGCAGCGTGATGGCCGCCAGCACGATCACCAGCTGCCAGCCCCAGAAGGTGACGGCGGCCAGCTTGTCGGAAATCAGTCTGACGTTACAGGTACGTTGCACCACGTAGTAGGAGGTGGCGAACAGACCGCAGCCGCCGAAGGCGAAGATGACGGCGTTGGTGTGCAAGGGGCGCAGGCGGCCAAAGTGGAACCAGGGCCCGAAATTGAGCTCCGGCCACACCAGCTGGGCCGCAATGATGACGCCCACCAACATGCCGACGATGCCCCAAACTACGGTCATGATGGCAAATTGGCGCACCACCTTATAGTTATAAGTGGGTTGCGTTTCCATTTAAGGTTTTCTCCAAGGTTGCTAACTCAGAACATGACAAACCGAGGCGGCTTGAACTTTTCAACCTCATCCCAATCTGGAAATTGGAAAGCAAGCCGCGGGGAACCGTGTAGTGAAAGTCGAATCAGGTGCTTGACCTGTACCGATAGGCTTTGATGTCTGTATTAGCAGTTTGCCGGCCTTTTCGATAGCACCAAATTCCCACGTATCCAATGCCGTTATTCTAAATCAAATGCCTTATGCGAGCCAGTTGCATAGTCGGCTTGGATCGGTTCTTGTCTGTCCCAATTCTCGCGGTATTACGAGGGTAGCGATACGAATAGTGCATGTTGCTACGCATGCAATTGTATTGGCGTATTGGTATGACTTCTTGACATGGATCAATACGCCATGAGGGCAACCGCCAAAATCGCGGAAATGCTAGAATCATCAAGTTTTGCAACGCTTGCAGGCTGATCATGACCCAACCCGTCCCAGTACAATACACGCTGCGCCCGGTGTCGCCGGAAGCGCACCTGTTCGAGGCAACCGTCATCGTTACGCACCCGGCCAAGGATGGCCAGGTGTTTTTTTTGCCGGCGTGGATTCCCGGCAGTTATATGATCCGTGAATTTTCCAAGCACATCGTCGAGATGGAGGCCCGCGCCGGCGGCAAGCCGGTGGCGCTGCGGCAGCTGGGAAAGAACCGCTGGCAGGCGGCGCCGGCCAAGGGCGCGCTGACGCTGCGCTATCTGGTCTACGCCTTCGACCTGTCGGTGCGCGGCGCCTATCTGGACGGCGAGCGCGGTTTTTTCAACGGCACCAGCGTGTTCCTGGCGGCTGAGGGTTATGAAAACGAGCCCTGCGCCGTGGAGATCCACGCGCCGGAAGGCAAGGCCTACGCCGATTGGAAAGTAGCCACCAGCCTGCCCGCCGTCGACATCAAGAAAAAGAGCGGCTTCGGCGGCTACCAGGCATCCAGCTACGATGAGCTGATCGACCACCCGGTGGAAATGGGCGAGTTCCAAAAGGTCAGCTTCAAGGCTTGCGGCGTGCCGCACGAGTTCGTTGTCTCCGGCCATTTCCAGAGCGATCTGAAGCGACTGGCCGAAGACACCAAAAAGATTTGCGAATACCAGATCAAGCTGTTCGGCGAGCCGGCCCCGTTCGATCGCTACGTGTTCATGCTGTTCGTCGGCAAGGACATCTACGGCGGCCTGGAGCACCGCGCGTCCACCGCGCTGGTGGCCAACCGCGACGACTTGCCCGCGCCTGGCGCGACCGACATCGGCGACGGCTATCTGAAGCTGCTGGGCCTGATCAGCCACGAATACTTCCACAGCTGGAACGTCAAGCGGATGAAGCCGGCGGCGTTCACGCCATATGACCTGAATCGCGAAGGCATGACCCGCCTGCTGTGGGCATTCGAAGGCATCACCTCCTATTACGACGACCTGACCCTGGTCCGCTGCGGGCTGATCGACGAGAAGCGCTACTTGGGACTGGTGGCGGAAACCATCACCGGCGTGCAACGCGGCGCGGGCCGCCTCAAGCAGACGCTGGAGCAATCCAGCTTCGAGGCCTGGACCAAGTACTACCGCCAGGACGAGAACAGTCCCAACAGCATCGTCAGCTACTACACCAAGGGCTCGCTGGCCGCGCTGGCGCTGGATCTCACCATCCGCCGCGACAGCAAGGGCAAGCAGTCGCTGGACGACGTGATGCGCGCGCTGTGGAGCAAGTGGCTGGCTGACGGCAATGGCCTGGAAGAGGACGAGTGGGAAAAGATCGCGATCGAAACCACCGGCCTCAAGCTCAAGCCCTTCTTCGATCTGGCGCTGCGCAGCACCCAGGACCTGCCGCTGGCGGAGTTGTTGAAGAGCCAGGGCGTGGAACTGAAATTCGAGGCCGCGCAGGGCGCGTCCGACCGCGGCGGCGTGGTGGATGCCTTCGCCGGCAAGCCGGCGCCGCTGACGCTGGGCATCAAGACCGCGGCCGACGCCGCCGGGGTCAAGTTGACTCAGGTGCTGGACGGCGGCGCCGCGCAACAGGCCGGCCTGTCCGGCGGCGACGTGGTGGTGGCGGTGGACAAGCTCCGCGCCTACGATTTGGACAAACAACTTGCCCGTCTGGCGGCGGGGGACAAGATCAAGCTGCACGCCTTCCGCCGCGACGAACTGATGACTTTCGACGTGGCGCCGCAGGCCGCGCCCGAGGATACCTGCCGCCTCAAGCTGGAAGCCGGCGGCGGCAAATGGATTGCAGGCCGCTGACAGAGCGGTCGATTTCGACCAAGAGCGGCGCCGATCAGGCACCGCGCCGTCTATGAAAGAGACCGGCCACGAGCCGGACCATAAGGAGACACGCATGGCCCAACAGCCAGAAGTCAAGTATCGCAAGGATTATCGGGCTCCGGCCTTCCTGATCGACCGCGTCGATCTGGTGTTCGACATCGAGGACGAGGCCACCCGCGTGCAGTCGCGGCTGGTGGTCACCCGCAACGGCGATTCCGCCGAGCGCGACCTGACGCTGGACGGCAGCGCCAAGCTGCTGGCCGTGCTGCTGGACGGCGAAAAGCTGGACGAGACCCGCTACGGCCTGGCCGACGACGTGCTGACCGTGCGGCAGGTGCCGGACAGCTTCATCCTGGAAGTGGAAACCGAACTCGATCCGGCGGCCAATACCAGCCTGATGGGCCTGTACGCGTCCAGCGGCAACCTGTTCACCCAGTGCGAGCCGGAAGGCTTCCGCAAGATCACCTACTACCTGGACCGTCCGGATGTGATGGCCAAGTTCACCACCACCATCAAGGCCGACAAGCAGAAGTACCCGGTGCTGTTGTCCAACGGCAACAAGGTGGGCGAGGGCATGGTGGACAAGAAGCGGCACTGGGTCAAATGGGTCGACCCCTACCGCAAGCCGTCCTATCTGTTCGCGCTGGTGGCCGGCAAGCTGGTGGCGCTGAAGGACAAGTTCGTCACCATGCGCGGCCGCGAAGTGGCGCTGGAGATCTGGACCGAGCCCGCCGACCAGGACAAGACCGCGCACGCGATGGAGTCGGTCAAGCACTCGATGAAGTGGGACGAGGAGCGCTTCGGCCTGGAGTACGACCTGGACATCTACATGATCGTCGCGGTCGGCGACTTCAACATGGGCGCGATGGAGAACAAGGGCCTCAACATCTTCAACACCAAGTACGTGCTGGCGCGCCAGGACACCGCCACCGACGCCGACTTCGAAGGCATCGAGGCGGTGATCGGCCACGAATACTTCCACAACTGGACCGGCAACCGCGTCACCTGCCGCGACTGGTTCCAGCTGAGCCTGAAGGAAGGCCTGACCGTCTACCGCGACCAGGAATTCAGCGCCGACATCTACAGCCGCGCGGTGAAGCGCATCGAGGACGTCAAGGGCCTGCGCATGGCGCAGTTCCCGGAGGACGCCGGCCCGACCGCGCATCCGATCCGTCCGGACAGCTATATCGAGATGAACAACTTCTACACCATGACCGTGTACGAGAAGGGCGCGGAAGTGGTGCGGATGTACGAGACGCTGCTGGGGCGAGACGGCTTCCGCAAGGGCATGGACCTGTACTTCAAGCGCCATGACGGCCACGCCGTCACCTGCGACGACTTCCGAGCCGCGATGGCCGACGCCAACGACGTCGATCTGTCGCAGTTCGCGCTGTGGTACAGCCAGGCCGGCACGCCGCGCCTGGCCGTTTCCTCCAGCTACAACCCCGGCGAGCGAAGCTACACGCTGACCGTCAAGCAGAGCTGCCCGGCCACGCCGGGCCAGCAGGCCAAGCTGCCGTTCCACATCCCGCTGGCGCTGGGCCTGGTGGGCGCGGACGGCCAGGACCTGCCGCTGCGCCTCGCCGGCGAAGCCGAGGCTGTTGGCGCGTCGCGCGTGCTGGACGTCAAGGCCGCCGAACAGAGCTTCACCTTCGTCGACATCCCGGCCGAGCCGGTGCCGTCGCTTCTGCGCGGCTTCTCCGCGCCGGTGAAGCTGGAATACGACTGGCGCGACGACCAACTGGTGTTCCTGATGGCCAGCGACAGCGACAGCTTCTGCCGTTGGGAAGCCGGCCAGATCTTCGCCGAGCGCCTGTTCAAGCAGCTGCTGGACGACGCGGCCGCGGGCCGCGAGCTCAAGCTGTCGGAAACCTTCATCGGCGCCTTCCGCGCGGTGTTGAAGGACCATAGCCTGGATCCGGCGTTCAAGGCGCTGATGCTGAATCTGCCGAGCGAAGGCGAAATCCTGGAAATGGTGGACGTGGCCGATCCGGCGGCGATCCACCTGGTGCGCGAATTCGTGCTGGACCAGCTGGCGCAGGCGCTGCGGGGCGAATGGCGCGAGGCGTACGAACTCAATCTCACCCGCGAGTACAAGCCGCAGGACTCCGGCAAGCGCAGCCTGAAGAACCGAGCGCTATGGATGTTGAACCGCCTGGACGACGCCTGGCCGGCAGAGATCGCCGCCAAGCAGTTCCGCGACGCCGACAACATGACCGACCAGATGGGCGCGTTGCTGGCGCTGCGCGACCGCGACGGCCAGGAGCGCGACGACTGCTTCACCGACTTCGCCTCGCGCTGGCAGAACGAGGCGCTGGTGATGGACAAGTTCTTCACCTTGATCGGCGGCAGCCAGCTGGACGGCACGCTGCAGCGGGTGGAGGCGGCGCTGCATCACCCGGCGTTCAGCATCCGCAACCCCAACAAGGTGCGTTCGCTGCTGGGCGCTTTCGGCGCCAACCTGCACCACTTCCACGCCGGCGACGGCAGCGGCTACCGTTTCCTGGCCGACCGCATCCTGGAGCTGGACGCCATCAATCCGCAGGGGGCCAGCGGCCTGACCCGCGCCTTCCGCCGGATGCAGAAGCTGGAGCCGGGCCGGCAGGCGCTGATGCGGGCCGAGCTGGAGCGCATGGCACGGGCCGAGCTGTCCAAGGACGTGTACGAGATCGTATCCAAGATCCTGGCCTGATTCGCGTCATCGCCAGCGAAAACGCGCCGGGAGACCGGCGCGTTTTTTATTGCCGCGGGGCCGAGGCTGAGCTTACTCGATCCGCAGCCGCTGGCCGGCGCCGCTGTTGCGGCGCTTGGGCAGGGTCAGGCTCAGCACGCCGTTCTCATACTTGGCGCTGGCGGTTTCGCGGTCGATGTCCTGCGGCAGCTGGAAGCTGCGCGACACTAGGCCGTAATACCGCTCGCTGCGCAGCGGGCGTTCATCCTTGTCCTGTTGGTCGAACTGCTTGATCTCGGCCTTGATCGTCACCAGCGCGCCGTCGATGTCGACGTGGATGTCTTCCTTGCCGACGCCCGGCAATTCGGCTTCCACCTGATAGGCGTCGCCGGTTTCCTTCACATCCATCTTGATCTGCGCTGGCAGCGCGTCGCCGTGCAGCGGTTTGACGAGGAAACCCGGGGTGAAATCGCGGAAAAACTCGTCAAACAGGCTATGGCGGGCAGGCAGCATGCTCATTTGCTTCTCCTTTCAGTTCATGGGCTTACGGCGGGATTTCCGTCCTGTGATCGAAGATGAGGCGCATGTGAGCGGTTTCAAGAGGCGTGGCGCGTCCGGAGTTGACGCGCGTCAACTCAGCCGCGCAGCCACAGGCCGGCGAAGTCGGTCCAGCCGTTGCCGCCCAGCTGCAAGCCGGCCAGCTGCGGGCTGGCGACGTGGCCCAGCGTCTCGTGCGACAGCGGCAGCATCCAGCCTTCGGCCACCAGCCAGTCGCCGGCGCGGCGGTAGCCTTCCTGGCGCGCGGCGAATTCCGGTTCCGCCTGCAGGCTGCGCATGTCCCGGGCCAACCGGGCGGCGGCGTCGGGCGCCAGTCCCAATTGCAGCGTGCTGCAGCCGCTCAGCCATTCGAACATGCCGTAGTCGCGGTCGCCGTGCAGCAGTTCGCTGCACAGGATCAGGTCGGCGCGGTCGCGCCAGGCGGCGCTGTCGAAGAATTCGCGCCGCGACAGGCCATGGATGTCTAGCGCGACGCCCTGTTGCGCAAGCCGCTGCGCCAGCGCGGCGGCCAGCGGCGGGAAGCAGGGCAGATCGTAATGGAACAGCGTCAGCCGCGCGCCATCCAGCCGCGGCGGCGGAGCCGGCGCCGGGCGCGGATGGCGCCAGCCCGGCTGCAGCCCCAGCGCCGGCGCGCGTTCGTCGCAGGCGGCCACCGGATGCGGCTCGGCCAGGAATCGCATCAGCGGCAGCCGTTGTCCGGCCGCGACGCGGACGCTGCGCGGCGACAGCAGCAGATAGGTGCAAGCCGATTGCAGCATGGTGGCGCCGCGCTGATTGCCGTATTCCAGCCGCAGGTGGAAGTCCTGTTCGGCCGGGGACGGGATGATCCACAGCTCGATCGCGTCCAGCAGCGCGCGCTCGCGGTAGTGCTGGTCGAACGCGGCCAGCTTCAGTCGCTGCGGACTGCTCAGCTCGACGCGGAACGGCCCGCTGCCCACCGGCATGCGCTCGAAATCCGCGCCGCGCCGCATCGGCACGATGGACGAGTTGGCGGTCGCCAGCCGCTGCGGCCACAGCTGGTCGGCTTCGGACAGCAGGCAACTGAACGACAGCGCGTCATGGACGTCAATCTGCCGCAGATGGCCGTACAGTGCGTGGTAGGGATTGTCCGGCTGTTTGAGCCTGAGCAGGCTGGCGGCCGCGGTTTCGGCGTCCAGCGCTCCGCCGTCGTGAAAGCGCAGGCCGGGACGCAGCCAGAAACGCCAATTTCTGCCTTCCGGATCGGCTTCCCAGTGGTGGGCCAGCGCCGGCCGCAGTTCCTGGTCCAGGCGGTCGTGGCGGCACAGCCGGTCGAAGATCTGCCGCACCAGGTGCGATTCCAGCCGGGAGTTGACGTGCTGCGGGTCCAGTGTCAGCGGTGGGTGCGGAATGGGAATGCGCAGGCTGCGTCCGCTGTCGCCGGCGCCCAGGTGCTGCGGCAGGGCGGCCAGCAACCGTTGCTGCCTGGACGGCTCCAGCCGGGAGAAGGCCTGCTCCAGCTGGCCGCGCGCCAGCATGCCTTGCAACTGCTGCCATTCAAGCTCGTCCGGCCGCTGCAGCAGCCTGAGCGTGGAGCGGTGGCCGCGTCCGCGGCCGGCCCGCCATTCCAGCCAGCCCAGTTCGCGCATCCTGGCCAGCTGCAGCCGCGCGTTGCGCTCGCCGCATCGCCATAACTCGGCCAGCTGCGGCAGGCCGGGCTGGGCCGGCGCGTCGCCATAGGCCAGATAGAGCTGCTGGTATTGCTGCTGCAGGCGCATCGGGACTCCTGTTGGGATGGGCAGGATAAAAGCGGAAGTATTTATTCGGGATTGTATCCATTTTTACATTCCGCTTTATCGGCAATACTGCAGCGGTTCCCTTTGCTTTACAAGGTGTTGTCGTGGATCTGCGTTCTTCCGTGGTGCGGCGCGTGCTGCTGTCTTCCTTCTTGTTGTCCCTGTCGCGGGCGGTGATCTCGCCGCTCTTGGTGCTGGCGCTGGGCAAGCAATTGCAGTTGTCGGTGCAGGCTACCGGCACGCTGCTGGCGGTGGTGCTGCTGGGGTCCGCCTTGTTTGGACTGTACGGCGGCTACTGGCTGGACCGGCTGCCCAGGGGGCCGGCCCTGAGAGGCGCGGCGGTGCTGATGGGCGCGGGCAGCGTGTTGCTGCCTTACGGCCACAGCTACGCGACGGTGGTGACGGCGCTGGCGGCGGGCGAGCTTGCGATGGTGGTATACAGCATCGCGGTGAAGGCGATACTCAGCGACGTGGTGGCCGAGCAGTGGCGCAGCAAGGCGTTTTCTATGCGCTACACGCTGGCCAACGTGGCCTGGGCGCTGGGGCCCATGCTGTGCGCCGGCATGCTGTTCTGGCACGAGACGGCGCCTTATTGGCTGGGCGGCCTGCTTGCGTTGGCCGGCCTCGCGGCGCAGCCCCGGCTGCCGGAGCGGCGGCATGATCCCGCGGCGCTGCCCGACGGTTTCGCCGCCACGCTGCGCACGCTGGCCGGCGACCGGGTGCTGGTGTGGTTCACCCTCAGCAGCCTGCTGGCCTATGTGGTGTACGGCCGTTTTTCCGGCTATCTGCCGCTGTTCCTGCTGACGCGGATGGACGAGGCCGAGGCGATGCGCTGGATGTCGGCGCTGATCAGTTGCAACGCCGTGGTGGTAGTGCTGTTGCAATACCCGCTGGGCCGGCTGCTGAAGCCGAACCGGCTGATGCGGGCCATCGTCGGCGGCTTTCTGCTGATCGGCGCCGGCATGCTGTGGCTGGGCAGCGTGGACAGCCTGCCGCTGATGTGCGCGGCGATCGCGCTGTTCACTCTGGGCGAGATCGTGCTGGTGCCGGCCGAATACCTGTACATCGACGCCATCGCGCCGGACGCGCTGAAGGGCAGCTATTACGGCGCGCAGAATCTGGCTTCGCTGGGCGGCGCGCTGGGGCCGGCGATGGTGGGGGTGCTGCTGTCGCATGGGCCGTCCTGGGTGGTGTTCGCCATATTGGCGCTGCTGTGCGTGGCCGGCGCGGGGCTGGCGCTCTACAGCGAGCGGCTGCGTTTGCGGCAGGACGGCGCGCGAACGGCTTTTCCTTTGCCGGGTTCTTTGTCATGATCAAGCGTTTGCTTGAATTGCCGCGCAGACGGCGATGGCATCGGCCAGCGAGGAGAATATGGAGAAACTGCAGCAGGACTTATGGGTGCCGGTCGGCGATGGCGAGCGCTTGCATCTGAAGCGCATCTGCGGCCGCGAAGGCGGCGCGCCGGTGCTGATGGCGCATGGCGTGATGGCCAACGGCCGCACCTTTTATACCGAATCCGGCAAGGGCCTGGCCCACTTCCTGGCCGACGCCGGCTACGATGTGTACGCAGCCGACCTGCGCGGCCGGGGCCGCAGCACGCCCAAGATCGGTCCGCATTCCCGCCACGGCCAGACCGAGACCATTTGCGAAGACCTGCCGGCGCTGCATGACTTCGTCCGCAGGAAAAGCGGCGGCCAGCAGGTGCACTGGATCGCCCACTCCTGGGGCGGCGTGCACATGACCAGCTGCCTGGTCCGTTTCCCGGAAATCGCCGCCGAGGTGGCGAGCGTGGTGTATTTCGGCTCCAAACGCAGCGTGAGGGTGCGCAATCTGAACAAGCTGATCGAGGTGGATTTCATGTGGTGCACCGCAGCGCGCTGGCTGATCAAGGCCTGCGGCTATCTGCCGGCGCGGCGCATCCGGCTGGGTGTCGACGACGAGAGCGACAAGAGCCATCTGCAGAGCAAGCTGTGGGCCCAGCCCGGGCCGTGGGTGGACAGCGACGACGGCTTCGATTATGCCGCGGCGGCGGAGGCCGGCCATCTGCCGCCGGTTCTGTATTTCGCCGCCGCCAACGATCCTTGCCGCGGCCATCCGGAAGACGTGCGCCGCTTCCGCGACGAATCCGGCCCGCATCTGTCGCGCCTGCATTTGCTTGGGCGGCGGGCCGGCCATCTGCACGACTACAACCACGTGTCGCTGCTGACCCACCCTGATGCGCCGCGCGACCACTTCCCGTTGGCGCTGGACTGGCTGGCGGGACGCTACGACGCGGTGGCGGAGAATTATTGAGCCGGCTTGGATGGGTGGCTGGGACTTGGATTTCACGCCCATTCTGCATTTTTTTGCGTAAGAGAGGCCGCATGGATGCCATGCGGCCTCTCGCGTCTCTTTATCCGCGCCACCGCGGCGCTCGGGAGCCGCTTTGTCCAACTGGTGAGTTATGGGCTGCGCGCTAATTTATAGTTCGGCCTCTCATTTAAAACGTGATAAACAACAAATCATTTGGCGCCGCATATTATCGATGTTGATCATTGTCAAATCCCACTTCTGAGGAATATGTTTGATCTTGCTGTTTTAAAGAACAGGTGTGAAGAAAATGGCAGTGTGAAATATTAGCATTAAAGAGCAGTTTTAGTTGAATATGCGACATGATGGATGGCTATGTCCTGTGGCGGCGGCCTTTTACTCAATTCGAATTGATTCCTTGCGCTTTGTTTTATTGTCGAGTCGTATTGACAGCCCTAGGCGATGAACCGATAAAATCCGGAATCTTGATTGCATTGCTTCCATTTTCCGCGATTTCGGCCTTGGTTGGTTTTTCGGCTTTGACAAGGCTTTATCTTGTTGTCGAATGGATTGAATAATGGTAATGCCAATGGAGCGGCGGTTGTCGATGGCGAAGCGACATATATTCGGCCATGCTGCGGATTAATTCGAACGAAACAGGTATACCATCATGAGTAGCTTCAACGCGGTACTGGCAAGGAATTCGGAAAAGGCGCCAAATGGAATGGGGCGGTATTCCCAAACGGTAGCCTTCTCGCACTACAACAATCTGTCGGCTCAGTTGCCGGTGGATCCCGCGACGGGGCGTTTGGTGGCCGGCGGCGTGAAAGAACAGGCCGAAAGATGCTTCAAGAATATCCAGGAAATTATAAAAAGCATCGGCCATGAGATGAGCGATGTGGTGAGGATCACCATTTTCCTGCAAGATATCTCCGATATGCATGCGGTCAACGCGGTGTATTCCGCCTTCTTCCCGGATTATGTCCCTACCTTGACGACTGTCGCGGTCGCGGCTTTGCCGATGGGCGCCTTGTTGCAGGTGGAGGCTCTGCTTTCCAATGGCGAGGGCACCATTCCCAATGCGCCGCAGGCTGGCGATCTGGTCAAGATCGCAAGCGATAGCCGCAATGCGCCGACCAGCCATTTGTCTACCCAATCGGTGGCTTTTTCCCATTACAACAATATCTCGGCTCAATTGCCGATTGATCCTGAATCCGGGAAACTGGTCGTGGGAGGCGCAAGAGAGCAGGCGGTTCAGTGCTTGAAGAATATCCGGGCGATTCTGGAAAATATCGCAGTGCCGTTTGACGATATTGTCAAAGTCAATATTTTCCTTAAAAACCTGTCGGATATCGAATCGGTAAACGAAGCTTATCGCGCGTTCTTCCCCGACTCGGCCATCGCCCGGGCGGTGGCCTATGTTCCGGCGCGCACGGTAGTGGAAGCCACGCTGCCTATGGATGCCCTGGTGCAAATTGAAGCGGTGGTGTCGCATGGGGATGGCACGCCGCCGCAAGCCGTTGAAGACAGGCACGGCATTGTGATCAAGGCGCATAATACTGAAAACGCTCCCCGGTGCCCGCTTTCTACGCAAACGGTGGCGTTCTCCCATTACAACCACCTTTCCGCTCAATTGCCTTTGCATCCGGAGACCAATGAAATGGTGGCCGGCGGCGTGAAAGAGCAGGCCGCGCAGTGCTTGAACAACATCAAGGCTATCGTGGAAAGCATAGGCCACGCGATGGGCGATGTGGTCAAGGTCAATGTTTTCCTTAAAAACATCGCGGATATGGATGCGGTGGACGAGGTTTACGCCACCTTCTTCCCCGGCGGCGTTCCCGCGCGGCGGGTGGTGGGCGTTGGCGCCTTGCCTCGCGGCGCGATGATACAAATCGATGCCGTGGTGGCCAATGCCGAGGGCACGCCTCCGAAAGCATAAGCAGTCGTTTTTTTGAAAAGGGAGCGGAATCATTTTCCGCTCCCTTTTTTGATGGCGCTGCCCGCGGCTGGCCGTCTGTGTGAGCGGGTTGCGGAGGCGGCGCCGTCGCGGCTGGCCGGATAAGCTTGCAAGGATTGATATTCGACATTCGCCAGCGGATGCGGCATGTGGTAGAAAGCGTCAGCCCGTTTTCTGGACAACACCGACATGACCGCGCTGCAATTCGAACTCGACGCCGTACTCGACACCCTGGCCGACCGGGGCTGGATCGTCATCCCCCGCGCCTTGCCGGCGGAATTGATTGCCAATCTGCGCGAGGCCTGCCTGCACGTGTGGGACGACGGCCGCTTCCACGAGGCCGCCACCGGCCGCGCCGATGGCCAGGCGCGCCGCGCCGAGATCCGCTCCGACTCAGTGCTGTGGCTGGATCAGGTGGGCGAGTTGCCGGCGGTGCGCGCCTACAATGCCGCGATGGACGAGATCATGCAGGCGGTGAATCGCGGCCTGTACCTGGGCCTGGCCGAGCTGGAGTCGCATTTCGCCGTCTACCCGGAGGGCGCGTTCTACAAAAAGCACCTGGACCGTTTCCGCGACGACGACGCCCGCGTGTTGACCACGGTGTTCTACCTGAATGAAAACTGGCCGGCCGACGGTGGCGGGCAGATCCGCCTGTATCTGGACGATGCCTGCCAAGAATTCATCGATGTGGAGCCGGAAGCCGGCACGCTGGTGCTGTTCCTGGCCGATCGCTTCTGGCACGAGGTGCTGCCGGCCAAGCGGCAGCGTTTGTCCGTCACCGGCTGGTATCGCCGCCAGGGCGGCAGTTTGCCGTGGTGAGGGGGGATGGTTTAGCGTGAGTGCCGGCCCTTATTTTATGAATCCGCTGCGCGGATGATGATTTCGATGCCGGTTCCGCCCGGCGAACGGGAAGGGAGATTTGTTCGGCCAAATCTCCCTTCACCCTCAAGGCCGCCCTGCAAACCTGGCCTGCGGCTTCCTGCCGGTTCCCGCCAGATCCGAGGCGCGGCTGAACTCGCGATTTGCTACCGTCAAATCGCTCAGACAAACAGCCGCTTAAGACCTCGGATCTGTCACCCGGCAGCAGGTTTGAAGGGAGTCGGGGCGCGTCGGATATGTGGTGTTCTTCGTTCCGCTCAATCGAAGCGTCAAGCATAAGATATTGAGCAGGCTTTTAGCTCTTGATCAAGCCAGCCTGCCTCGCCAACAGCGCCGCCCAGCGCAGATCTGCCGCGCTGCCGTCTTTCAGTCCCACCCCGGTGGGCTGGCGCAGCGCGGCGTCTATCAGCCAGGCCAGCTTGAAGGCCGCCAGCGGATAGGGCAGGCCGTCCGGCCGCACATTGGAAATGCAGTTGCGCTCGGCGTCGCTGCGGCCGGCGCGCGGCGCGGCGGTCAGGTACAGGCCCAGGCTGTCCGGCGAGCTCAAGCCGGGTCGTTCTCCTATCAGCATCGCCGTCATTCTTGCGCCCATGATTTCCCCGGCTTCGTCGCCCAGCGCCACCCGCGCCTCGCGCGCGATCAGCAGCGGGCCGACGCTCAAGCCCATCTCCCGCACCCGCGGCAGCAGCTCGCGCAGCAGCGGCACCGCGTGCAGGGCGGGCGCGCGCGAGGACAGGCCGTCGGCGATGAGGATCAGCAGGTCGCAGCCCTTGTCCGCTTCCGCCAGCAGCCGCGCGCGGCTGGCGTCGTCCAGCCTGCGGCCCAGGTCCGGCCGCTGCAGGTATTCGGCGCGGCTCCCGGCGGCGCTGCGGACGTCGATGACGCGGTGGCCGTCTGCCGCCAGTTCGCCGGCCAGCGCGGCGGAATCCAGCGGCGTATGCACCGCGTCGCGCGCCTGGGCGTGGGCCAGCGCGAAGCGCAGCGTTTCGCGGCAGGGCAGGCTGCTGCCGGCGCGGCCAAGCGCGATGCGGGCGGCGGTGAGGCGGGACAGCTCGCCCCAGCCGTCTTCGGTGACGGGATTTTGTTTTTCTTTCACGCCACGCCCTCCATCATCGCCAGCAGCCGTTGCCGCCTGTCCTGCGGCAGCAGCCTGCCGCCGCGGGTGATTTCCATCGTTTCCAGCCAGTCCTCGAACTCCGGCGCGCGCTTCAGCCCCAGCGTATTGCGCAGGTAGAGCGCGTCGTGGAAGGAGGTGCTCTGGTAGCCCAGCATGATGTCGTCGGCGCCGGGCACGCCGATGATGAAGTGCACGCCGGCCGCGCCCAGCAGCGTCAACAGCGCGTCCATGTCGTCCTGGTCGGCCTCGGCGTGGTTGGTATAGCAGATGTCGCAGCCCATCGGCAGGCCCATGAGCTTGCCGCAGAAATGGTCTTCCAGCCCGGCGCGGATGATTTGCTTGCCGTTGTACAGATACTCCGGGCCGATGAAGCCGACCACGGTGTTGACCAGCAGCGGCGAGTAGCGGCGCGCCACCGCGTAGGCGCGCGCCTCGCAGGTCTGCTGGTCCACGCCCCAGTGGGCGTTGGCCGACAGCGCGCTGCCCTGGCCGGTCTCGAAATACATCAGGTTGCCGCCCACCGTGCCGCGCTTCAGCTCCCGCGCCGCCTGATGCGCCTCGTCCAGCACGGCGAGGCTGACGCCGAAGCCGGCGTTGGCTTTCTCGGTGCCGGCTATCGACTGGAATACCAGGTCCACCGGCGCGCCCTGGCGGATCAGGTCCAGCGTGCTGGTGACGTGGGTCAGCACGCAGTTTTGGGTGGGGATGGCGTAGCGCTGGCGCACCTCGTCCAGCAGCGTCAGCAAGCTCCGGATATCGTCCGGGCTGTCGCCGGCCGGATTGATGCCGATCACCGCGTCGCCGGCGCCGTAGAGCAGGCCGTCCAGGGTGGCGGCGGCGATGGCGCGCGCGTCGTCTGCCGGATGGTTGGGCTGCAGCCGCACGCCCATCCGTCCCGGCAGGCCTTGGGTATTGCGGAAGGCGGTCACGACGCGGCATTTCCTCGCCGCCAGCACCAGATCCTGGTTGCGCATCAGCTTGGACACGGCCGCCGCCATTTCCGGCGTGAGGCCGGGAGCCAGCGCCGCCAGCGTTTCCGCGGTGGCGGCGTCGGACAGCAGCCAGTCGCGCAGGCCGCCCACGGTCAGGTGGGCGACGGCGGCGAAGGCGGCGTCGTCGTGGCTGTCCAGGATCAGCCGGGTGACTTCGTCTTCCTCGTACGGGATCAGCGCCTGGTTGAGAAAGACGGTCAGCGGCAGGTCGGCCAGGCACATTTGCGCCGCCACCCGCTCCTCGGCGCTGGCGGCGGCGACGCCGGCCAGCTGGTCGCCGGAGCGCAGCGGGCTGGCGCGCGCCATCAGCGTCTTCAGGTCGGCGAAACGATAGCGGCGCGGGCCTATGGCGATGGCGTGGCTCATGTCTGGCTCCGGATGGTGGGGGAGGCCTGGGCGGCAATCTCGGCCGAACCTTGCAGCTGAGCGTCGATGCCGGCTTCGGCGCGCTGGCGGGCAGTGGCGAGGAAGTACAGGTAGCCGGCGGCCAGCATCGCGGCGAAGATGCCGGCCAGCAGCCGGTTGTAATAGACCATGGCGACCAGGCAGATCAGCGAACAGCCCAGCGCCAGCGCCGGCAGCCACGGATAAGCGGGCGCGGAGAACGGCCGGGGCAGGGCCGGCTCGCGGCCGCGCAGCCGGAACAGCGCCAGCATCGACACGATGTACATGACGATGGCGCCGAACACCGACAGCGTGACGATGTTGGCGGTCAGCGGCTGGCCGGCGATCTGCACCAGATCGTCGCTGAAGATGGCGGCGATGCCGACCGCGCCGCCGGCCAGTATGGCGCGGTGCGGCGTCTTGAAGCGCGGATGGACGGCGGCCAGCGCGCGCGGCAGGTAGCCGGCCCGCGCCAGCGCGAAGATTTGCCGCGAATAGCCCATGATGATGCCGTGGAACGATGCCACCAGGCCGAACAGGCCCAGCCACACCAGCATGTGCAGCCAGCCGCTGTGCTCGCCCACGATCAGCTTCATCGCCTGCGGCAGCGGGTCGTTGATATTGGCCAGCCGGCTCCAGTCGCCGGCGCCGCCGGCCATCACCATCACGCCGAAAGCCAGCGCCACCAGGGTGAGGATGCCGGCGATGTAGGCGCGCGGGATGGTGCGCGCCGGGTCCTTGGCTTCTTCGGCCGCCATCGCCGCGCCTTCAATCGCCAGGAAGAACCAGATCGCGAACGGCAAGGCGGCGAACATGCCGCCGACGGCGCCCCAATGGAAGGCGTCCTGTCCGGCCCAGCCGTGGCGCATGAAGTTGTCCCAACTGAAGCCGGGCGCCACCACGCCCATGAACACCAGCAGTTCGAAGATGGCCAGCAGCGTGACCGCCAGCTCGAACATCGCGGCGATGCCGACCCCGGCGATGTTCAGCGCCATGAAGGCCAGATAGGCGCCGCAGGCGGTCCATTTGGGCGCCAGCGATGGGAATTGGACATTGAGGTAGGCGCCGATGGCCAGCGCGATGGCCGGCGGCGCGAACACGAATTCGCACAGGGTGGCGAAACCGGCGATGAAGCCGCCCAGCGAACCGAAGGCGCGGCGGGCGTAGGCGAAGGGCCCGCCGGCGTGCGGGATGGCGGTGGTCAGTTCTGTGAAACTGAAGATGAAGGCTGCGTACATCAGCGCGACGAACAGCGTGGCGCACAGAAAGCCCAGCGTGCCGGCCTGCGCCCAGCCGTAGCTCCAGCCGAAGTATTCGCCGGAAATCACAAGCCCCACGGCGATGCCCCATAGTTGCCAGCCGCCGAGCTTGCGCGCGAGGCCGGGTGTCGATGCGTTCATGGCAGACTCCTGTCCGATTGGATGGCCTTCCCGTCGGGAAGGGCGGGCATTCCCGCATCGCCCGTTTATGCAAAAAGAATGCCAGCGCCGGCGCCGGGATTCAATCCCCCATCGTAGCCTGCCGCCGGCGGATGCCATGCTAGAATCGATGACGATACGCAATCAGCGGCAGGGGAAAGCAGATGTCAGGCAGCAGCATGGGACGATTGTTTACGGTGACTTCCTTCGGCGAGAGCCACGGGCCGGGCATAGGCTGCGTGGTGGACGGTTGTCCGCCGGGACTGGCCTTGACCGAGGCGGACATCCAGACGGAGCTGGACCGCCGCAAGCCCGGCACCAGCCGCCACGTGACCCAGCGCCGCGAGCCGGACACCGTCGAAATCCTGTCCGGCGTCTACGAGGGCAAGACCACCGGCACGCCGATCGCGCTGCTGATCCGCAACACCGACCAGCGCAGCAAGGATTACGGCAATATCGCCGAGACTTTCCGCCCCGGCCACGCCGATTACTGCTACTGGCATAAATACGGCACCCGCGATCCGCGCGGCGGCGGCCGCTCCTCGGCGCGCGAGACCGCGGTGCGCGTCGCGGCCGGCGCCATCGCCAAGAAGTGGCTGAGCGAAAAATACGGCATCGTCATTCGCGGCCACATGACCCAGATCGGCGAAGTGCCGATGCCGTTCAAGGGCTGGGAGCATGTGGGCGGCAATCCCTTCTTCAGCGCCGATCCGGACATCGTGCCGCGGCTGGAGGAATATATGGACTCCATCCGCAAGAGCCTGGATTCCATCGGCGCGCGGCTGCGCGTGGTGGCGGACAATGTGCCGGTGGGCTGGGGCGAGCCGGTGTTCGACCGCCTGGATGCCGACATCGCTTACGCGATGATGAGCATCAACGCGGTCAAGGGCGTGGAGATCGGCGCCGGCTTCGGCTGCGTGACCCAGCGCGGCAGCGAGCATGGCGACGAGCTGACGCCGCAAGGCTTCGCCAGCAACCACGCCGGCGGCGTGCTGGGCGGCATCTCCACCGGCCAGCAGATCGATGTATCGATCGCGATCAAACCGACGTCGTCCATCGCCCAGCCGCGCCGCTCGATCAACAAGCAAGGCGAGGCGATAACGATGGAAACCCACGGCCGCCACGATCCCTGCGTCGGCATCCGCGCCACGCCGATCGCCGAGGCGATGCTGGCCTTGGTGCTGATCGACCATGCCTTGCGCCACCGCGCGCAATGCGGCGATGTGCGGGTGGAAACGCCGAGAATTGCGGGTCATATCGGCTAGAATGCACATATACCGGCCGGGCGGCTCGAGGCCAGTTCAACCCTGGGATGACACCATGCTGAAAAATCTGATAGATGGATTGGCCGGACGTCTGAAGAAGAACGCGCATGAGGAAGAGGCCCCGCATCAGGACGCGAGGCCGGAGCCGCCCGATATCATCATCCCCCCGCCGGAGGAGGAGGAGCCGGCCGATCTGCCCGCCACGCTCGGCTTTGTGTCCCACCAGCCGGTGATGGATCGCCAGCAGCGCGTGGTCGCCTATGATTTCTTCGTCCGCCAGGGCAAGCGCAACATCGAGGCCGGCAAACAGCAGGAGTTCGACCGGCTGCTGCTGGCCACGCTGCACAATATGGACATCTTCCGGCTGCTGGCCTACCGCCGCGCCTTCGTCCACATCGCGATGACCTCGCTCGACGACCCGCAGCTGCGCGGCATGCCGGCGGGCAGCGTGATCTTCGTGCTGGAGCCGCTGCCGGGCATGGAGGTGGCGGAGCACATGCTGCGCCAGCTGGACGAGCTGCAGAAGCTTGGCCTGCGCTTCGCGCTGGAGCCCGCCGCCTACGACCAGAACATGCTGAGTCCGGGATTGCAGGCCGATCTGTTCAGCCGGGTAGACTTCATGGTGCTGGATTTCGCCGGTCCGTCCACCCGGGTGCTGGCGCCCATCCTGGATCAGTTGCCCAAACGCTATCCGGGGGCGCGCTGGATGGCGCGCAACGTCGGCACCGCAGAGGACATGGACGTTTGCCTGCGCGGGCCGGGCAACAACCGGTTCGCCTTGTTCCACGGCCCCTTCGTCACCACCGCCCATGCGCTGGAGGGCGGCAAGGTGGACACCAACCAGACCCGCGTGCTGCAGATCATGCGCCTGCTGCGCACCAGCGCCGATCCCAAGGAAGTGGAAGCCCAATTCAAGCTGGATTCGGTGCTGCTGTTCAAGCTGCTGCGCTTCATCAATTCGCCGATACACGGCTTGTCGCGCAAGGTGCAGACAATAGAGGAAACTCTGCTGCTGCTGGGGCGGGAGACGCTGTTCAAATGGCTGTCCATGCTGCTGTTCACCTCGCGCAAGGAGGACGGCACCGCGATCTCGCTGATGGAGAAGTCGTTGATCCGCGCCCGCTTCATGGAGAAGCTGGGCGGCTATCGCGGCAACAAGCTGGAGGCCGAGCACCTGTTCCTGACCGGGATGTTCTCGCTGCTGGACGTGCTGCTCAACCAACCCTTTCCTGATGTGCTGGACCCGCTGGAGCTGCCGCTGACGGTGAGGGAGGCGGTGGTGGAGGGCAAGGGCATCTTCTCGCCGCACCTGTCGCTGGCGATGGCTTGCGAACAGGGCGACAACGCGCAGATCGAGGCGCTGGCCAGGGTGCTGGACTTCGATCTGGACCTGGCCAACCAGTATTACCTGGATTCGGTGGTGTGGGCTCAGGTGGTGCTGCGCGATAGCGAGGTGCACAACAACGTCGAGGCGGTTTAGCGCCGCCGGCCGCGCTTCGAGAGCGTTCGGACCGCTGGGCGCGGCAAGGCCAGGGGCTTCCTTCCTGGCATCGCGCGGCGGCTCTCGTCAGAACAGCATCAGCACGTCGTGCTCCGCCTGTTGGGAGAGATTTCCCCATATTTCCTTGATTTCCAGCAGCTTGGGCAGAGTGGCGTCGAAGACTTCAACCAGCCTGGGCTCGAAATGGACGCCGCTGCCCTGGCGCAGCGTGGCCAGCGCTTTTTCCATCGGCCAGGCATCCTTGTAGGGACGGCGCATCGTCAGCGCGTCGAACACGTCGGCCAGCGAAATGATGCGCGCCGATTCGGGAATGGCCTCTCCGGCCAGTCCGTCAGGATAGCCGCTGCCGTCCCATTTCTCATGGTGGTGCAACGCGATTTCCGCCGCCAGCCTGAATACCGGGGCTTCGCTGCGGATCAGGATGTCGTGGCCGATCCGGGTATGGGTTTTCATGACTTCCCACTCTTCCGGCGTCAACGGCCCGGGCTTGCGCAGAATGGCGTCCGGTATGCCCAGCTTGCCGGTGTCGTGCATGGGCGCTGCCAGTTCCAGCAGATGGCAGGAGGGCGCGTCCCAGCCGCCGGTCGAGGCCAGCATCGCGGAATACGCCGCCATCCGCCAGATGTGGACGCCGGTGTCGGTATCGTTGAAGTGGCCGGCCTGGCCCAGCATGTAGATCGCGTCGCGGTGGCTTTTCTCCAGCTGGGTGGCTTGAACCAGCGATAGATGGGTGCGAACCCGCGCCTGCACGATGGATGGCGAAACCGGCTTGACCAGATAGTCCACCGCGCCGGCGTCGAAACCGGCCGCCTCGTTGCCGATTTCCGCCAGCGAGGTGACGAATATCACCGGGGTGGCGGAGGATTGCGGATCTTTCTTGAGGCGGCGGCAGACCTCGTAGCCGTCCATGTCCGGCATCTGGATATCCAGCAGAACCAGCGAGGGCCGATGCTTGGCTGCGGCGGCCAGCGCTTCGGCGCCGTTGCGGGCGAAAACCAGGGGATATTGCGGCGCCAGCACCTGGCGCATCGCCGCCAGATTCTGCGGTTCGTCGTCGACAACGAGCAAGGGAGGGGAGGGCTGCATGTGTCACCGTTCCTGGGAAAGGCCCAGCGTTTCCGCCAGGGCTTGGGTGGCGGCCTCGCCGCCGCGGAAATCGAAGTTCTCCGCCGCGTCGCGCAGCGGCGCCACCTGCTTGTCCGGCAGCAAGGCGGCCAGCTGGTCCAGCACCGGCTCCACCGCGGCGGGATCGTCGCGGTTGAAGGCCTGCAGCGTTTGGAGAAGCAGCGGCTTCAACTGTTCGGCGTCGGCGGCGGGGGCGCTTGCGGTCTCGCCGGCCTGCGTCGCCGGCGCGTAGCGCGAAATGGAGTCCAGCGCCCGCGCCAGCGCGATGCGCAAGGCGTCCAGCGCCGGGCCGGGGTCGCTGCCGGCCAGCAGCCGGTTTTCCACGTCGGCGGCGCGCGCCGACACCTCGTCCAGCGCCAGGTTGCCGGCGGCGCCTTTCAGTTTGTGGGCCAGCGCCTGCGCGACAACCTTGCCGGCCAGGCGCATGGTTACGGCGCTGTCGCCGTAGTCGCGAGCGAACTTGCGCAGGTATTGCCGGTACACGTCGGCGTCGCGCCAGATCTGCAACCCGCGCGAGATCGCCAGCCCGGGCAGGTCCGATTGCAGCGTCGCCTGGCTGGCTGAGGACTCGCCCGTCGGTGCGGTGGTTTGGCGGCCGACCAGCCGGCGCAACTGGCCGATGGCGATTTCGACATCGAAGGGTTTGGCGATGTAGTCGCTCATGCCCGCTTCGCGCGCGGCGTCCTGCTGCGCCTGGAAGGCGCCGGCGGTCAGCGCCACCACCGGAATATGGGTCAGCGCCGGAGTGGCGCGTATCTGCCGCGTGGCTTCATAGCCGTCCATCACCGGCATCTGCACGTCCATCAGCACGATGTCCACCTCGTCGCCGTGCAGCAGCAGCCAGTCCAGCGCTTCCCGTCCATTGTTGGCCAGCGAGACCGTGGCGCCTTCGTCCTCGAAGATGCGCTGCGCCACTTCGCGGTTGATGTCGCTGTCGTCCACCACCAGCAGCCTCAAGCCATGCAGTCGGCCGGCATGCTGCGCCGGCGGCGGGATTTTCGGCGCGGCCTGCTGCGGCCGCAGCGCGCGGGCGACGGCGTTGTACAACCCTGACGGCGTTACCGGCTTGTTCAGCACCTCGGTCACCGTGTCGGCGGCGGGTTCGGCCTGCAGGATCTCGCGAGAATAGGCGGTGGCCATCAGGATGATGGGCATGTGTTTGCCGCGGCAGGCCAGGCGGATGGCCTGGGCTGCCTCCAGGCCGTCCATGCCCGGCATTTTCCAGTCAAGGATCACCACGTCGACCGCCTGGTTCCTGCCCAGCGCGGCGATCACCTGGTCCACCGCCAGCCGGCCGGAGTCGACGGCGAGCGTTTTCCAGCCGAGTTCATTGGCGGTGACGCCCAGCGTCTCGCGCGCGATGGGGTTGTCGTCGGCGATCAACACATTGAGATTGGCCATTTCCGGCGAGGAGAGCCTGACGCCCTGCTCGCGGGGAAGGCGCAGCGTGAACCAGAAAGTGCTGCCGAGGCCAGGCTCGCTGTCCAGGCCGATCTCGCCGCCCATCAGCGCCACCAGCCGCTGGCTGATGGCCAGCCCCAGGCCGGTGCCGCCGAAGCGGCGGGTGGTGGAGGCGTCGGCCTGGGTGAAGGGCCGGAACAGTTCGCGCTGTTTGGACTGGGCAATGCCGATGCCGGTGTCTTCCACCGCGAAGCGCAACCGTACTTGCTTCGGCCGGACCTCCAGCGGCTGGATGGTGACTTTGACGTGGCCCTGCTCGGTGAACTTGATCGCGTTGCTGGTCAGGTTGATCAGCACTTGCTCCAGCCTGAGCGCGTCGCCGCGAAGATAGTCGATGTCAGACGGAGGCGGCGCGATGATCAGTTCGACATCGCGGTTGCCGACATTGGTGCTCATGATGGTGGACAGGTTGTCCAGCACGTCGGCGAGACGGAACGGGGCCCGCTCGATCTCCAGATTGCCGGCCTCGATCTTGGAGAAGTCCAGGATGTCGTTGATGATGGCCTGCAGCGAGCGGCCGGCGACGCGGATCTTGTGCACCAGATCCAGCGCCTCGGCCGGCAGGCCGTGTTTCTCCAGCAGATAGGCGAGGCCGAGCACGGCATTCATCGGCGTGCGGATCTCGTGGCTCATATTGGACAGGAAGTTGGCTTTGGCCCGGCTGCCGGCCTCGGCGGTTTCCTTGGCCTCGCGCAGCGTGGTTTCGACATTGTGCTGGATGGTGATGTCGCGATTGATGCCGGTGACGCGATACGGCCGATTGTCGTCGTCGAACTCGACCAGCGCGCCGGCCTGGATGTGCCGGATCTGCCCGTCCGGCAACACGATGCGGAAGGCCGGGGCGTATGTGCCGCGGCCGGCGATAGCCTCCCGCAGCTGGTATTCGACGTCGTCGACGTCGTCGGGGTGGAGTCGGCTGCGCCAATGCAGGTAAGTCAGGCCGCCATGCCGCAACTCTGGCGGAAAGCTGTACATGTCGAACATCCGCGGATTCAACTCCAGCGAATCGTCCGCCAGCCACCAGGTCCAGATGCCGAGTTCGGCGACTTCGGCAGCCTTGCCCAACTGGTCGCGGGCGCTCATCAATTCGCGTTGGTACTGCTGCTGGGCGGAGATGTCCGCCGCCATGCCGAGAAAACCCTGCAGCTCGCCGTCGTCGTCGCGCAGCTCCGTCATCGCGATCGACACCGGTATGCGGCGGCCGTCGCTGGCGGTAACGGTCCATTCCTGCTGGCTGGACCGGCCGCCGCGGGAGCCGGATACCAGCGTTTCGAAAGCGCTTGCGGGCAGGGCGTGGCTTTGCTCGGCCTGCTGCCGGGAATGCCGTTCCAGCTCCGATGCGTCCAGCCAGTCGATGAGGCGGCGGCGCCCGACGACTTCGCTGGAGCTTTCGGCCAGCAGCGTCTCCGCCGCCGGATTGAACAGCGTGACCAGGCCGGACTGGTCGGTGGCGACGATGGCGTAACTGGCGTCATTGAAGATGGCCCGCTGCAATGCGGCGTAACGGCGGATTTCCTGCGTCCGCTGCTGCACCTCGGTTTCCAGCGAGGCGTTCATCTCGCGGATCTGCATGTGCAAGCGGTTGCGCTGGCGCTGGTACGCCCAGGCGAGCGCCGCCACCAGCAGGCCACCCAGCCACATCGCCAGCAAGGTGTCGCGGCGCGCGGTGGCAACGGCGTCTGCGATGATGGATTCGGGCAGCGCCTCGGTGATGACCAGATAACGTCCGTCGCGCTTCTGGGGCGCCAGCGCCAGCCGGCGCGTCACTGCGTAGACTTCCCCATGGGATGACTGCAGGTGTTGCAGGCCGTCGTGGCTGTCTGGAACATCAAGGGGCTGGAATTCGTCCTGCCAGCGCCAGCGTTTGCCTCGATCCTGGCCGAAGGTCTTTTCCGGATCCGGATGGTCGAGGAAGTCGCCATTCTGATTGGTGATGTAGACGCGGACATGTCTTTCGCCGCTGCCCACCCGCAGATAGGACATCAGATGGCGGGCGTCGACATTGATGGACAGCACGGCGAATGGCTTGCCGCCGCCGTTGTAGATAGGGGTCGCCAGCCTTAGCACCGGCAGCGGGGGGGCTTTTTCGTTCCGGCTGCGGTCCCGGCTGAGACGGATGTCGGACAGATAGACTTCACCGGCGGACAGGCGGATGGCCTGCTTGAAGTAGTCGGCGTCGTTCTTGTGCTGCATTTCCGACGCCGGCAGGCTGACCGGGCCATCGCGGTGATTGAGCACGTGCACCAGTTCGCGGGCGTTGTCCGCCAGGCCGATCAGTCTCAGCTGCAGCGTTTCCGGGGTGGTCGCGGCATAGGCCCGGAAGATGGCCGCCAGCCGCCGCCGCCACAACTCGCCGGAACTTTGCTCTTCGGCGTCGAAGTCGTGATTCAGGCTGGCGCGGGCCAGGCCCGTCACCGGCGGCGTGTCGGCCAGGAAGCGCACGCTTTGGCTGTAGCGTTCCAGGCTCTGGCTCAGGATTTCCAGCCTCAGTTGGGCGAGCGAGGCCAGCCGGTTGTGCATCGAGGTCAGCGCGCGCTCGCGCTCGTGCTCGCCGGCGATCCAGGTGACGGCCGCGGCCAGCAGGCCCCACAGCAGCAGACCGAGCAGCGCGATCCGCCTGTCGAAACCGAACAGTCTTTTTGACTGTGATTCTGTCATCACGGACTCCATTTCGGGTCCGCCCTCGAGGCGCGGACCGTCTCATCCATTCAAGTTAGTTCATCGCATTGCCTTTTGGCATGAGCGATGGCTCGAATTGAATGGCGTTTGGCCTTCAATCAAGACAAGTGGATGATTTCTAGTAGAAATACGGATGTGGTTTCAGTCCGCCGGTCAAGACTTCAGGACGAAAGGTTTGTCTTTGGACTACATATTCCTTCCGTCATTTCCTCATGGTTTGCGGGCCGGAAGGCGCTGGCCGCGTCCTTCGTCTAGGTACTCCGGGCGAGGGGCGGGCCGTGTCTGGGCCAGGCCTGGGAGCGTCTGGTCCATCCTGGGAAATAAAATGGAAGGCGGTAGCCATGAAATTTTATTTTTAATGACAATGGATATTTTGCGCAGCTTGAGCGGAGGGCTGGGGGAAGGATGGGATCTGCTGCCCAGTCTTTGATGGCGAAGGCGGATTCCGTTTGTTTTTCAAGAGATCCGGCGGATTTTCCGTGGCGCAGACGGCCAGTTCGGTTGCGAAGAAATGCCTCTTAATGGCTGTAAATTCATCAGCACGTTTGGGTCAAATGTAAGGTTTCCCATTATATTTTTTTCGCAATATCAAGATTATTATGGTTTTTTTGAATATTAGATTGTTTGCATGTTGATTTGCGTGATGTTATAGTGTTTGCAAAGTTCTTTGGCGCGCAAGGCGCCACTCAATCTTCGGGCTTGTCCCGTTCCCGCGTTTCACGCACCTCGTATCCGGCTCGGCCGGATGTCTTGAAAATCTACTGGCAGCTCTCTGGTTGTCGCGATCATTACAGGGGATCGCCGACGGTTTTGTCGTCGCTATCCGCCAAGGAGGACGCAGATGCACAAAAGAGCGTTTGGCAAGCGCAGCATGATCTGGCTGATCCTGGCCGCCCTGGCGGCGGCGGGACTGTATTACGGCCTTGGCCCGGCTGTGTGGGCGGAATACCGCGAAGACCTGGTCTATCTGGGCGGGCGGCATCTTTATCTGGTCGGCGCGTCGATGGCGCTGGCGCTGGCGGTGGGCTTGCCCAGCGGCATCCTGCTGAGCCGGCCGCGCTTGCGGCGCAGCGCCGAATCCTGGATGCAGATCTTCAATATCGGCAACACCCTGCCGCCGATGGCGGTGCTGGCGCTGGCCATGGTGGTGGTGGGCATCGGCGACGCGCCGGCCATCGCCGCCTTGTTCCTGGCATCCCTGCTGCCCATCGTGCGCAATGTCTACTCCGGCCTGGCCGGCCTGCCGCCGGCCTTGCTGGAGGCGGCCGACGCGCTGGGGATGACGCCGCGGCAGCGGTTGTGGCGCGTGGAACTGCCCAATGCCTTGCCGGTGATTCTCTCCGGCGTGCGGATCGCGCTGGCGCTGAACGTCGGCACCGCGCCGCTGGCCTTCCTGATCGGCGCCAGCAGCTACGGCGAGCTGATCTTCCCCGGCATCTATCTCAACAACCACACGGCTTTGCTGCTGGGCGCCGGCGGCACCGCGCTGATGGCGTTGGCGCTGGACCAGTCGGTGGCGCTGGTCGGCCGCCTGGCCGCCGCGCGCGGCGTGGCCTGAGCGGACTTGCAGGAAGGATTACCTATGAAAATGATTGCGTGTTTTCGACGCTGGCTGGCTTCTGCCTGTCTGGCGGGAGCGGCGATGGCGCTGTTGCCCGCGGCGGCCGCGGCCGCCGGCCTGACCCTGGGCAGCAAGAATTTCACCGAACAGCACCTGCTGTCCGAGTTGACCGCGCAGTATCTGAGCGGCAAGGGCTATGAGGTGGCCCAGAAGCCGGATCTCGCCACCGTGATCCTGCGCAACGCGATGGAGCATGGCCAGATCGACCTGGCGTGGGATTACACCGGCACCGGCCTGATCATCCACCATGGCATCCAGCAGAAATTGAGCAACGAGGAGGCTTACGCCATGGTCAAGCGCCTGGACGAGCCCAAGGGCCTGATCTGGCTGAACCCATCGGCGCTCAACAACACCTACGCGCTGGCGATGAAGCGCGATCGCGCCGAGGCGGAGGGCGTGCGCACGCTGTCGGACCTGGCGCGGGCGGTGAACCGGAACAATGGCGGCGACAAGCGCTGGCAGCTGGGTTTCGACATGGAATTCGCCGGCCGCCCGGACGGCCTCAAGCCGCTGCAGCAGCTGTACGGCATGGGGTTGAGCCGGCCGCAGATCCGGCAGATGGATTCCGGCTTGGTGTACAACGCCATCCGCGACGGCTTTGTCGATGCCGGCCTGGCCTATACCACCGACGGCAGGATCAAGGGCTTCGAATTGCTGGTGTTGCAGGATGACCTGAATTTCTTCCCGGCCTATGCGGCGACGCCGGTGGTGCGCAAGGAGGTTTTGGACCGCAATCCCGGCCTCGCCGACGAGCTGAACCGTCTGTCCGCCTTGCTGGACAACGATGCGATGTCGACGATGAACGCCGAGGTGGATATCCGGCATCGCCCGGTCCGAGAGGTGGCGGCCGAGTTCCTGCGCAGCCATGGCCTGGCGAAGGAGGGCGCGTGATGGAGACCCTGCTGGAAACCGGCCGCTACATGCTGGCCAACCTGCCCTATATCGGCGCGCTGGCCGGGCAGCATCTGACGCTGGTCGGCATCGCCGTCAGCCTCGCGGTGTTGCTGGGCGTGCCGCTGGGCGTTGCCATCGTGCGCTTCCCCGCCATCGCCAACGTGGTGTTGAGCCTGGCCACCGTGCTGCTGACCATTCCGGCGATCGCGCTGTTCGGCCTGATGATTCCGCTGTTTTCGCTGATCGGCCACGGCATCGGCGCGGTGCCCGCCGTCACCGCCGCTTTTCTTTATTCGCTGCTTCCCATCGTGCGCAACGCCCACGCTGCGCTGACGCAGCTGGAGCCCGGCGTGCGCGAGGCGGGCCGCGGCATCGGCCTGACTTTCTGGCAGCGCCTGCGCTGGGTGGAACTGCCGCTGGCGGTGCCGGTGATCTTCGGCGGCATCCGCACCGCGGTGGTGCTGAACATCGGCGTGATGGCGATCGCCGCCATCGTCGGCGCCGGCGGCCTGGGCACGCTGATCCTGCACGGCATCAGCCAGAGCGATATCCGCAAGCTGATCGCCGGCGCCCTCGCCGTAAGCCTGCTCGCCGTGGCCATGGACTGGCTGCTGCTGCGCGCCCAGCGCGCGCTGACACCGAAAGGAATCCGCTGATGATAGAACTGCAAAATCTCTGCAAGCAATTCACCCAAAAGAACGGCCAGGTGTTCAAGGCTGTGGACGATGTCAGCCTGAAAGTGGCCGAGGGCGAGATCTGCGTGCTGCTCGGCCCGTCCGGTTGCGGCAAGACCACTACGATGAAGATGATCAATCGCCTGATTGAGCCCACTTCCGGCAAAGTGCTGATAGGCGGCGAAGACACCGCCGGCATCGACACCGTGACGCTGCGCCGGCACATCGGCTATGTGATCCAGCAGATCGGACTGTTCCCCAATATGACCATCGAGGAAAACATCACCGTGGTGCCGCGCATGCTGGGCTGGGACAAGAAGCGCTGCCGCGAGCGCGCCCGCGAGCTGATGCATATGGTGGCGCTGGATCCGGCCCGCTTCCTGCAGCGCTATCCGCGCGAGATGTCGGGCGGCCAGCAGCAGCGCATCGGCGTGATCCGCGCGCTGGCGGCCGATGCGCCGGTATTGCTGATGGATGAGCCGTTCGGCGCGGTGGATCCGATCAACCGCGAGCAGATCCAGAACGAATTCCTGCAGATGCAGCGCCAGCTGGGCAAGACGGTGATGCTGGTCAGCCACGACATCGACGAGGCGATCAAGCTGGGCGACCGCATCGCGGTGTTCCGCCAGGGGCGGATGGTGCAGTGCGCCGGTGCGGACGAAGTGCTGGCGCGCCCGGCCGATGATTTCGTCGCCAGCTTCGTCGGCCACGACCGCACGCTGAAGCGGCTGCTGCTGGTGAAGGCCGGCGAGGTGGCCGAGCAGCGGGAGACGCTGACCGCCCGGCTTGATACCCCGCTGTCCGCGGCCTACGGCATGATGGACGACGCCGATCTGCTGCATCTGACCGTGGTGGATGCGTCCGGCGAGCCGCTGGGCTTCGTCAAGCGCCGCGACGCCAAGTCCGGCGGCGATGGCCGCTGCCGCGACAAGATCAATAGAATAGAAGTGACGGCTGGCGTCGGCGAGAACCTGCGCATCGTGCTGTCGCGCTTGTACGAGCACAACCTCACCTGGATGCCGGTGGTGGACGAGGTTGGCCGCTATTGCGGCGAGGTGTCGCAGGACTACATCGCCGATTACCTGCACTCGGGCCGCACTCGAAGAAAGGGCGTCGCGCTGGCGTGACGTTGTCGGGGATTGATCAAAAAAGGCGCGTATTCGCGCCTTTTTTGTTGCGCTGAGTCTGGGGTGGGGGCGTGTGGGTCTGGCGATTTGGGAGGGTAAGGGCATCCGGATGGCGGCAATCTGGAGCGGATCGTCGCGCATTTTTCGAAGGAAACAAAAAAGCCCTTGATTGCGCTCTACTGGCGGAGAGGGAGTCCGCCAGCCTGTTGTCTGATAATGTCGACGGCATGCTGACTGCCTGCTCAAGCAACTGCATGTTTTCTCCGCCGGCCAAAGCCCCTCCGCGGAGGCAATGCAAGCCATTATTCATGGACTTAATGGGGATGACTTGAACAACCTGGCAGTCTATCTGCAAAGCTTGTAGCGAACTGATGGACTATTTCCCCTGCGCCACATCACTATCTGAAGGTACCCACGCCAACACTGATCTTCGCTGGCGAGGAGCACGGCACTGGCTCCAGCCGTGACTGGGCAGCCAAAGGCACTCGACTACTGGGAGTGAAAGCGGTCATTGTCCGCAGCTTCGTGCGCATCCACCGCTCCAAGCTGGTGGGCATGGAGGTGTTGCCGGTCCCGACAGCGCGGCCGGCTTGAAAGGCGATGAAGTGTTCGATTTGAGCGGGCTGGAGCAGGGCATCCAGCTGCGGCAAGCGGTGACGTTGACGGCGCGGAGTCCGGATGGACGGACCCGGCAACTGCCGTTGCTGCTGCGCATCGACACCCCGGTGGAGATGGAGTATTACCGCCATGGTGGCATTCTGCCCAAATGTGTTGCGGCAGCTGCTGGGGGCAGTGAGCGTGTCTGCCTTGTCGCGGCATCGCGCCGCCCGCTGCTCGATGCCGCGCACTCAATGCCGCGACAGCGGCACGGCCAACAAGCGTTGATACTCTTTTCTCACGACGTCGTAGCATTCGCAAGTGCGCTTTTCCAGTCCGCCTCGATACACAATGGTGATATGGCCGCGCGCATAGTGGATCAGCTCAGGCTTCTGCAACTTGAGCGCGGCCTCGGTGACGCCCTCGCGGCGCGCGCCCAGCATATTGGCGATCAGTTCCTGCGTCATGACCAACTCATTGCCTTGCAGCCGATCCAGGCTCCGCCATAGCCAGCGGCATAACTGTTGATCCAGCGAATGATGTCGATTGCATGCCGCTGTTTGCCCCATCTGGGTGATTAATGTCTGGGTGTAGCGCAGCAGCAGCTGAAAGCGAGTCACAGGCGCGAGGGTTGGGGCGGGACGTTATCGCCCCAGTCTATTGCGTTCTGCGCCCAGGAGCGGCGATGTGCTTGAAATGACACAAGGCCTCGATATTCATCCCTATGTATGACAGCGTACAGATGGCACGCGGCAAACGAGCCGATGCTAAAGCATAGCCAGCCCGGCGCTCAAATCCTCGGCAAGGAGTCCCGCCATGAACCCCATCACCTCGTTCATTGTCGCTGTTTTCTTTTTATCTGGCCTGCTTGCCTACGCGTCCAGCTATCTGCTGCTGGCCATTTTGCTTTGGGTATGCGCCGCGATCGTGGCGCAAGCCTTGCGCATGGCCAACACCTGGCAGAAATGCGTGGTGCTGCGCGCTGGCAAGCTGCGCGGCGTCAACGGACCCGGGCTGTTCCTGATCATCCCGGTCGTGGACCGCGTGGTGGCCACCATAGACGAAAGAATCCAGACCACCGCCTTCAATGCCGAGCAGGCGCTGACCCGCGACACGGTGCCAGTGAATGTGGATGCGATCATCTTCTGGCATGTGCATGACGCGAAAAAAGCGGCCTTGGCCATTACCGACTATAGCCAGGCGATTGATCGAGTCGCGCAGACTTCGCTACGCGAAATGATAGGTTCCTCGATGTTGGCGATACTGCTCAGCGACCGTCAAAGCATGGTGCAGGACCTGTGCGGCAAGATCGCTGAGAAAACCGCGGAATGGGGCATTACCGTGCGCTCGGTGGAAATCCGCGATGTCGCCATTCCGGAGGCGCTGCAGGACGCCATGTCTCGCCAGGCGCAGGCCGAGCGCGAAAAACAGGCCCGGATTATTCTGGGTTCCGCCGAAGCGGAAATAGCCAGCAAGTTTGTCGAGGCGGCGAATATCTACGCGGAACATCCGGCAGCGCTGCAATTGCGGGCGATGAACATTATCTATGAAACCACCAAGGAGCGCGGCACGACGATTCTGATCCCCAGCGCGATGGTGGATAGTTTGAATCCGCAGGCCACTGCGTTGAAAAAGCCTGCATCCGGCCGAAGCGTCGCGTCGACTGCGGCCGTCAATCATGCGGGCTCTGCGGAAGCCGACTTGCGCACCGCAAGCGGCGCCGGTTAAGCGACAAGCGGCGGCTCGCTACTTGCCAAGGAGGTTGCATGCAACTGAGCCTACTTGATCTGCCCTGGTGGGGGCTTGTCCTGGCGACGCTGGGGCTCACCCACGTCACCATTGCCTCTGTCACCATCTTTCTTCACCGGCATCAGGCGCACCAGGCCTTGCAGCTGCATCCGCTGGCTAGCCATTTTTTTCGGTTCTGGCTGTGGCTGACCACTGGGATGGTGACCCGTGAATGGATCGCCATTCACCGCAAGCATCATGCAATGACCGATACCCCGGGCGATCCGCACAGTCCGCTGCGTTTCGGGCTCACGACGGTTTTGCTGCAAGGCAGCGAGCTGTACCGCCGCGCGGCCGGTGACCAAGCGATGCTGGAGCATTATGGCGGCAACACCCCGGATGATTGGCTCGAGCGACGGCTTTACACCAACCACTCCGCTCTGGGGGTGGGCTTGATGCTGCTGATCGACCTATTGTTGTTCGGCCCTGTCGGATTGACTGTTTGGGCGGTACAGATGCTGTGGATTCCCATTTTTGCCGCGGGCGTTATCAATGGCATCGGCCATTACTGGGGCTATCGCTTGTTTGCGACCAACGACTCTTCGCGCAACATCGTGCCGTGGGGAGTGCTGATCGGGGGCGAGGAGCTGCATAACAATCACCACGCTTATGTTACCTCTCCCAAACTGTCGGCCCGGTGGTGGGAATTCGATATCGGTTGGGCGTACATCCGCTTGCTCGCCTGCTTGCGTTTGTCCATGGTGCGCCAGCCAGTGCCCCCCCTGCGCCAGAATCCGCTCAAGCTGCATTGCGATGAGAAGACCATTAATGCAGTCATTGCCCATCGTTATCTGGTATTGGAGCGGTTCGATCACGCCCTGCGCCGGGCTGCGTCTGTGGAGTTGCGCCGGCTGGAAGGTCTGTATGTGGCTGCGGGGCTGGAGGCGGTTCGTTGCTGGTTGCGGCATGCCGCGCGGGAACCGCTGCCGGATGGCGAGCTTTTAGAACGGGTGCTGCCGCTCAGTATGGCGCTGAATACCATTTACACGATGAGGCGCGAGCTTGCCTCGCTGTGGGAGCGTTCCGCCTGTTCCACCGCGCTGTTGTCCAGCCAATTGGAGGATTGGTGCCGGCGGGCTGAAAGCAGCGGTATTGACGGTTTGCCGGAATTTTCGCGGCAATTAAGGCAGTACGATTGCTAGAGCGCGCGCTTCAATGTGCCAAGGAGGCAAGGTGGATGATCGTTTTCATGTACCAGCGTGGGGCTCTGTTGCACAAATCCCAGGTAGGACGAGTTTCCCCTTTCCCAAAACCGATTTACGCCATCGCCACCGTGTATGGCCGGCCCAGCATGCTGAAGCGGTTCAAGATGGCAGCACGCACTTGCAGCTCTGCCACTTGACCATCGAAATGCCGGGCCGTCACCCTTTCACCCAGCCGTTTGAAGCAATGCATCTTGGTTTCCACCAGGCTGCGGCGATGGTAGCCGGTCCATCGTTTCCAGATCGCCCTGCCTAATCGCTTGGCGGCCCGCAGAATCTCGTTCCGAGCCAGCACGCCCAGCGAACCTCCCCTCCATGGCCGCGCATTCTTGCGCGTGGGAATGCACGCAATTGCGCCGCACGCAGCTATCGCCTCATGACACGCCTTGGTATCGAAAGCGCCGTCGCCGCTCACGCAGGCTATAGGCTCATCTGGGGAGATTTGCGCCAAGAGCGAAGGCAGTATTTGCGCATCGCCCTTGCGATTGTCCGTGACTTCAATGGCGCGGATTTGCAGGGTTTCCGCATCGATACCCAGATGCACCTTACGCCATTGCCGGCGATATTCCGCGCCATGCTTCTTGGTTTTCCACTCGCCTTCGCCCAGCATCTTGATGCCTGTGCTATCCACCAGCAGATGCAGTGCGCCTGAGCTTTTCTGGTAGGGAATCCTGACCTGCAGGGTCTGCTGCCGTCTGGATAACGTACTGTAGTCGGGGACGCTCCAGTCCAGGCCTGCCATCTTGAACAGGCTTTGAATAAAACCGATGGTCTGCCGCAACGCTAGTCCAAATAGGTTCTTGATGGTCAGGCAGAATTGAATGGCGGGGTCACTATAGGTCTGCATCCGGCCGCGTTTGCCCCTTGGCGTCGCCCGCCATGACATGCTCGTGTCCAGCCAGACGGACAGAGAACCGCGTTGGATCAGGGCTTGGTTGTAGGCGTTCCAGTTGGTCGTTCGGTAGCGCTTTGGAGCAGGCTTGGTCATGCCACTATCTTACCAAGCTGCGGTGGGGTAGGATTTGTGCAACAGCGCCATGATAAATTGTATTGACTAAGTATAAATAGCTCTGTGCGTTAACGCACAGAGCTTGCCCAGAAAATGATTTAGAGTGGCTAACAAAAATCAGTTTTACGGTTGAGGCAAGGCGCGCCGACGCAGACAGCACAAGCAGTACGGCAAGTCGGTGCAACGCAGCATCAGGGGTTTTGTTAGCCGCTCTTAACCTGCTGCTATAAACTGTCCTGGCGAGTCCAAAAACTTACCAGACAATATCTGGAAGTCTATGATTTTCGATCTGGCGAATTTTTGAGAACGACTTGATCAGACCATACCTAATGGTATGATTTATGTCTCAGTTTTATGTAAAAAGTGATTAATGCAGCAGTTCTTATTCAATTTTTAAGTGTGATGGCTGTTTTTGATATTGGATTAGGTGGTGGAAGTTATTTGTCATTTTTGTAATAAGGAAATCTTGGCAAAATTCCATTGTCTTTTGTGGCGCAAGTGGTAATAGTCAGTCTCAACTGTGCTATACCATCTACAAACTTGTATGCCTGCTGAAAAGAGAAGGAGTTTTTTATGTCAAGATACCACATTGAAATAGAACGTAACTCCGCTGGCGATTTTGTCGGCTGGTCAATACACAATGCAAGGGATCTTCTGCCTTCTCATATTTACCCCCTTTATGAAATGGCAGAGTACAAGGCTAGGCTCTTGGCTCAGGAGAATAACTGGTCTGAAGAGCCTGCTCCCGAGTATGCTCCGATTGCTGAAGCTTTATTGCGGAATAAGCATGAATGAGAGAAATGCTATGTCGAATTTACAGTTATCATCCTCCGTGGTTAAATCTAGTAATGGGCTGTCTCGACAACAAATAGTGGTCTTGAAAACTGTGCTTATGCGGTATCGATATATATCACTCCAAACTCTACACGAAACCCAAGATCATCTGCAGGCGTTCCTCGAAATTTCTGACTCGGAGGAGCGATTCCTGCAGAGAGAGGAATACCGAGTTGACTTAACAGTTTGACCTCCTCCCGCAAAAATTGACCTCCACCCGACTAACCGAGCAGTCTAGTCTAGAGATTTCCGGCTTCAAGGTGAGCAAGTCTGAACTCGCTCGGGGTCTGGTCGCCCAGCGAACTGTGCGGCCTGAATTCGTTGTAATCCTGCCGCCAACGCTCGATCTTTTCACGTGCGTCATCCAGCGATAAAAACCAATGCACATTCAGGCACTCATCCCGCAGACTGCCGTTAAATGACTCGATAAAGGCATTATCCGTGGGTTTCCCTGGTCGTGAGAAGTCCAGCGTGACGCCTTGCTCATAGGCCCACTGGTCCAGCGCCAGGGAAATAAACTCGCTGCCGTTGTCGACCTGAATTCGTTGCGGCGTCCCGCGCAAGGCTTGCACATGCTGCATCGTAGCAACCACGTCTGCGGCTTTCAGCGCGAAATCCACCGTGATCGCCAGGCTCTCCCGACTAAAATTATCCACCACAGTCAAGACCCGGATTTTCTGGCCGTTGAACAACTGATCGGCGACGAAATCCATGCTCCAGCAGGCATTCAAACTGGAGACCGCCGGCCGAGCTTGCCGGTGCGCGGCCGCCACTCGCCGCTTGGGCCGTTTGCGCCGGAGGTTCAAACCCTCCTCGCAGTAGATCCGGTAGGTCTTCTTGTGATTGATCTGCCAGCCCTCACGCCGCAGCAGGACGTGGATGCGGCGCGCGCCATAACGAATGCGGGTGGCGGCGATCTCGCGGATTCGCTGCCGCTCCGCACGATCGTCTCGAGGGTGAGGGCGATAAAAATAGGTAGCTTGCCGCAGTTGAATGACCGCGGTGGCGCGATGGATGCTGACGCGGTAGGCGTCGATCAGGAAGTTGGCCAACTCGCGTTTGCGGGCTGGCCTCACAGCTTTTTTTGGATGACTTCCTGCAGCATCTGCTTGTCCAGGCTCAGGTCGGCAACCATGCGCTTGAGGCGGGCGTTCTCTTCTTCCAGTTGCTTCAGGCGGCGCAATTCGCAGACACCCAGGCCGCCGTATTGCTTCTTCCAGTTGTAGAAGGTGGCTTCGGAGACACCCATCTTGCGGCAGACCTCGGCGACGGTGGTGCCGGACTCCACCTGGCGCAAGGCGAAGGCAATCTGTTCTTCGGTGAACTTCGATTTTTTCATGACAAATCTCCTGCCCGGATGGGCTTAAATTTGCCAGAAATCTCTACTTTTCGCCGCTACGTTTTTGCGGGAGGAGGTCAGGGTTTGAAGAGTTAACATAGACGCAGAGACGTATAAAATAAAACGCCCCATGCTCAATGAGCAGGGGGCTAATCATCATCTCTAATCCACGAGCGCAGCACAATTTTTTGTGGGCTTTTATGTGGAATAAAATCAATTAAAGCTATTGATTTTAAAGTGTCGCTGGCGGAGAGGGAGGGATTCGAACCCTCGGTACGCTCGCACGTACGCCTGATTTCGAGTCAGGTACATTCGACCACTCTGCCACCTCTCCGGCGTCAGTCGAGGAGCGCATTATGTCCGTGCGAGCGTGAACTGTCAATAGTTTCTTGCAGCTTTCCGTCCATGAAAAACGCCACCGCGAAGGGTGGCGTTGACGCGGGGGCGACAGCGGCTCAGTGCCGCTTCAGTTCGCCTTCCCACTTGGCGACCACGGCGGTGGCGACGGAGTTACCCACCACATTGGTGGCGGAGCGGCCCATGTCCAGGAAGTGGTCGATGCCCAAGAGCAGCAGCAGGCCGGCTTCCGGAATGTTGAACTGCGCCAGGGTGGCGGCGATCACCACCAGCGACGCGCGCGGCACGCCGGCCATGCCCTTGGAGGTCAGCATCAGGATCAACAGCATGGAGATTTCCTGGGCCAGCGTCAGATCGATGCCGTAAGCCTGGGCGATGAAGATCACCGCGAAGGTGCAGTACATCATCGAGCCGTCCAGGTTGAACGAATAGCCCATCGGCAGCACGAAGCTGGCGATCTTGTTGGATACGCCGAAGCGTTCCAGCTGTTCCAGGGTCTTCGGATAGGCGGCTTCCGAGCTGGCGGTGGTGAACGACAGCAGCAGCGGCTCCTTGATCATGCCCATCAGGTGCAACAGGCGCGGGCCGACGATCAGCACGCCGACGGCGATCAGCAGCAGCCACAGGATGCCGATGGACAGATAGAACTGGGCCATGAATTTGCCGTAGGTGCCGAGAATGGACAGGCCTTCCTTGGCCACGGTGGCGGCGATGGCGCCGAACACCGCCAGCGGGGCGAAGTTCATCACGTAGCTGGTGACCTTCAGCATCACGTGGGCGACGACGTCGATCACGTCGATCAGCGCCTTGGAGCGCTCGCCCAGAGCCGCCATCGCGCTGCCGAAGAACACCGAGAAGATCACGATCTGCAGAATTTCGTTGTTGGCCATCGCCTCGAACACGCTCTTGGGAATGGCGTGGGTGACGAAGTCCTTCAGCGAAATGGCGCCGGCCTTGATGCCGGAGTCGGCGTGCATGTCGGGCAGCGGCAGGTTCAGCGCCACGCCCGGCTTCAGGATGTTGACCATGATCAGGCCAAGGGTCAGCGACGCCAGCGAGGCGCAGATGAACCAGCCCATGGTCTTGCCGCCGATGCGGCCCACCGATTTGGCGTCGCCCATCTTGGCGATGCCTACCACCAGCGTGGAGATCACCAGCGGGGCGATGATCATCTTGATCAGCCGCAGGAAGATGTCGGTGAGGATGGACATGCCTTCGACGAAGGATTTGATCGCGGCGGCGTCATCGCCGGCGTGTTGGCGGAAGAGGTAGCCTACGAGGATGCCCAGCAGCATCCCGACCAGAATCAAGGCCGTGAGTTTTTTAGACTTCATTCAGTTGTTCCTGCCTGTTCTTGAGACGTTTTCAAACGAGCGTCGCATTTTCATGACATGACATGCGGCTTAATGGAGGGAGTCATGTGTGCGTGCCGTGTGTCCGGCATGTTTCGCCATGTAGCGGCCGGGCTACTTTGTTGTTTTTAGCCCGTTTTCAGGGACTTGTACCTGTTGTTGTCCGACAGGAGCAGCCGGCTGAAGGTTAGCGATTATAGAGTGTTAGTACGAGGTTGTCTTGACGGGATTTCGACAATTGCTGTTCGAATTCGAATATTTCGCAATGATCTTAAAGACTTAAGAATTCCATGATGCGCTAAAGAAGCGCATCGCATGGCGAGGGCTGCCGCGTTGATGCCGTTCGTGTAGCGCTGCGACAACGCGGCGGGCGGGGATCAGTGGTGGATGTCTAGGGTGACGTCGCCGCGCTCTTCGGCGACGGTTTGCAGAATTTCCAGCACGGTGGCGTAAACGTCGGCGCCCAGCCCGCGGCGGGCTTCCTCGGTATCGCGCCAAAGCAACTCGAACGGGCCGGCCACATCGTTGGCCAGGCTGTCGTACAGCGCGTCCAGGTTGCGGCCGAAATGGGCGGGCAGCGACAGCTGGCGCTCCAGCTCGTCGTAGAACTGCTCCAGGCTGCGGATATGGCGCAGCTCGCATATTTTTACTTGCATGGCGCGACCTCGATGAAGCTGTTGTAGTGGTCCACAGTGACAAAGCGCTGGCCCTGGCGGCTGAACAGCAGGCGCTTGGCGCCGCGCTTGCCGCCGGTGTAGCCCAGGTCGGCCTCTTGCCACTGGCCGGCTGGCAGGCGTTTTTCGTAATTGCCGAAGCGGTCGCCACCCATGGACTTGCCTTGCAGGCCGGGCGCGGTCCACAGGCTGCGTCCCGGCTTCCAGCCGGCGGCCTGGGCCTGGCGCTTGGTGACGAACTTGTCCGGCAGCCGGCCGTCGCGGCTGAGGCTTTGCAGCATGTCGCCCAGCTCGGCCACGTCCAGCTGGCGGGAAGCCTGCAGATTGACCTTGGCGGCGACGTCGCGACAGGAGGGCGCGGCCAGCGCGGGGAGGCTCAGCGCCGACAGCAGCAGTAACAGCAATCTTGTTTTCATGATGAAACCTGAGGCAAAGGGTTGCCGCGCCATTCTAGCGTCGCTGCGGCGGCGGGAGAAGCGCTCAATCCAGCGCTTGCGACTCCACCGGGTAGGGATGGCCGATGAGCTGCGGCAGCCGCAGCGCCATTTCGCCGGCGTCGGCCGAGGTGGTGATGAAGCGGTAGTAGCGGTCGCCCTGGCTATCGCAGCCGTGCTGGCGCAGCAGGTCGCCGACGCGGCGGGCGATGGCCTCGGCCGGGTCGTACAGCTGGATCCCGTTGCCGGTGACCTCGCGGATCAGCGGCTCGAGAAACGGGTAGTGGGTGCAGCCCAGCGCGATGTGGTCGATGTTTTCGTTCATCAGCGGCTCCACCACGCTGCGCACCAGCGCGCGGGTGCGTTCGCTGGACAGCTCGCCCGCTTCCACTTGCTCCACCCAGCCGTGGCCGGCGCGGCGCAGCACGTCCACGCCATCGGCGTGGTCGTCCAGCAGCGTTTTCACGCGCGCGCTGGCCAGCGTGTATTCGGTGGCGAGCACGGCGATGCGGCCGGTGCGGCTCATCGCGGCGGCGGGCTTGATCGCCGGCTCGATGCCGACGATGGGGAGAGACAGTTCGGCGCGCAGCGCGGCGATGGCGGCGGTGGTGGCGGTATTGCAGGCCACCACCAGGATGGTCGCGCCCTGGCTGACCAGATAATGCCCCACCTTCAGCGCCCGGGCGATGATCTCGTCGCGGCCGCGCGGGCCGTACGGGCAATAGGCTTGGTCGGCCAGATAGGTGATCGGCCAGTCGGGCAGGGCGGCGCGCACCGCGCGCCACACCGACAACCCGCCCAGGCCGGAATCGTACATTGCGATCATGCTGCGGCTCAGTTGTTCTGGATCACGATCTTGGGGAACTTGCCGGAGAAGTCCTGAGCCTTTTCGCCCACCTTCACCGCCACGCGGCGGGCGATGGCGCGGTACAGCTCGGCCGGCTTGCCGGACGGATCGGCCGCCACGCTGGGCTTGCCTTCGTCCACCGCCAGGCGGATGGCCAGATCCAGCGGCAGCGATCCCAGCAGGTCCACGCCGAAGTCCTGCGCCATCTTGGCGGCGCCGCCTTCGCCGAAGATGTGTTCGGCGTGGCCGCAGTTGGAGCAGATGTGGATCGCCATGTTTTCCACCAGGCCCAGGATGGGCACGCCCACCTTCTGGAACATGGTGACGCCCTTGCGCGCGTCCAGCAGGGCGATGTCCTGCGGGGTGGTGACGATCAGCGCGCCGGTGACCGGCACCTTTTGCGACAGCGTCAGCTGCACGTCGCCGGTGCCCGGCGGCATGTCGATCACCAGATAGTCCAGATCGTCCCAGCGGGTGTCGTTCAACAGTTGCTGCAAGGCCTGGCTGACCATCGGGCCGCGCCATACCATCGCCTGATCGGCGTCCACCAGGTAGCCGATGGACATGGTCTGCACGCCGTGATTGGACAGCGGCGTCAGCTTGCCCTCGACCGATTCCGGACGCTGGCCCTGCAAGCCCATCATCAGCGGTTGCGACGGGCCGTAGATGTCCGCGTCCAGAAGGCCGACTCGCGCGCCTTCGTCCGCCAGCGCCAGCGCCAGGTTGGCGGCGGTGGTGGACTTGCCGACGCCGCCCTTGCCGGAGGCGACGGCGATGACGTTCTTCACGCCTGGCAGCAAGGGCACGCCGCGCTGGGCGGAGTGGCTGGCGATCTGGCTGCTCACCGCCACCTTGACGGCGAGGCCTTCCGCCAATGGCGCCAGCGCCGCCTCGAACTGCTGGCGGACGGCGTCGAACTGGCTCTTGGCCGGGTAGGCCAGCACCACGTCCAGGCTGATCTCGGCGTCGCCGCACTTGAGATTCTTGACGTTTTTGGCCGCTATGTAGCTTTTGCCGGTATTGGCGTCGATCAGCGGCTTCAGGATTTCGAGGATCTGGTTTTCGAGCTGTGCCATGGTTTCGTTCTGGGTGGCCCGGTCGGCTTGGCCGCCGAACAGGCGGGTGAGTTTGGAGAACATGCGAGGTTCCGGATGGATATTTCCGACAATTTTAATCGGATTTTGTCTCGGGCGCATCGCGCTTGGCGATGTCCGCATCTTACTCCTGCGGGCTTCCGTCGGTCAGGGAATTTATTGTGTATCAGGGCTTGGTTTATAAGTTTTTTTTGATAAAAGTCTTTGAAAAGCGTAGTATTACCGGTTCTTTACGCAATGCGCGACGCTTGCGTTCCAAGGCTCGGCCCCGTCAGGCCGCGGGCCCTGCTCTTTGATCGAAAGGCTTTCTCCGCTTTATGCAGTCCAAACACGCCAAGCTTACCTGGGCCAATCTGCTGTTCCCGCTGGCCCTGGTCCTGTTCGAATTCGCCGTCTACATCTGCAACGACATGGTGCAGCCCGCCATGCTGGCGGTGACCCGCGAGTTTCTGGTCGACGCCTCCTGGGCGCCGACGTCGATGACCGCCTTCCTGATCGGCGGCGCGCTGCTGCCGTGGCTGACCGGCCCGCTGTCCGACCGCATCGGCCGCCGTCCGGTGCTGCTGTTCGGCGTCGCTTACTTCACCATCGCCTGCCTGGCCACCTATCTGGTGAGCTCGATCGAAGCCTTTATCGCGCTGCGCCTGCTGCAGGGCGTGGGCCTGTGCTTCATCAACGCGGTCGGCTACGCCTCGCTGCAGGAATCGTTTGAAGAAAGCGCCGCCGTGCGCGTGACCGCGCTGATGGCCAATGTGGCGCTGATCGCGCCGCTGGTCGGCCCGCTCGCCGGCGCGGCGCTGCTGGAGCTGGCGCCGTGGCGCAGCGGCTTCCTGTTCATCGCCGGCCTGTCTTTCCTGGCTCTGATCGGCCTGTACCTGCGGATGCCGGAAACCGTCGAGCCCAGCCATGAGAAGCTGCCGCTGTCCAGCATGGGCCGAGACTACCTGAAGGTGTTCGGCCATAGCCGCTTCGTGCTGGCCGCGCTGTGCATCCCGCTGCTGGCGCTGCCGCTGATGGGCTGGATCGCGCTATCGCCGGTGCTGCTGGTGCGCGACCTGCACATGAGCACTGTCGAGTACGGCCTGATGCAGCTCCCGGTGTTCGGCGGCCTGATCGCCGGCAACCTGGCGCTGGCCGTGATCGCCGACCGCTGGCCGCTGGGCCGCTCCGCGCTGGTGGGCATGTGGCCTATCGTCGGCGGCCTGGCCGTGATGGTGGGCGGCGTGCTGTTCTCGTCCGTGCCGCAATATTGGATGGTGGCCGGCATGAGCCTGATGGCTTTCGGCGAAGGCCTGGCTTTCGGCGTGCTGTACCGATTCGCGCTGATGTCCTGCGACCTGGCCGGCCGCGGCACCATTTCCGCCAGCATGAGCATGATCTCGATGGCCGGCTACGCGGCGGGCATCGAGCTGTTCCGCCAGGTGTACCAGACCAGCGGGCTTGTCGGCTTCGCGGTGCTGTCGCTGTGCTTCTCGCTGGCCTATGTGCTGCTGGGCCGCAAGATGGTGGGCATCGCGATGGCCGAGCGCGCCGCGCCGGCGGAACAACAGGGCGAATTGGCTGGCCAGAGCGCCTGATCCGTCCGTTTAGACCATCACAAGCCCGGCCGCCGCGCGTCCCGGGCTTGTGTTTTTTGTGCGCGGCAATATCGGCGGCGCGGCGCGATGGCCGCCCGTCCGTTCTGTCTCTATAATCGATCGCTTGAGATTGCCTGACTGGGAAATGATCCGAATGACCAAACGCAAGATTCTGGTGACCAGCGCGCTGCCTTACGCCAACGCGGGGCTGCACCTGGGCCACATGCTGGAACAGATCCAGACCGATATCTGGGTGCGCTTCCAGAAGATGCGCGGCCACGAATGCTATTACGTGTGCGCCGACGACACCCACGGCGCGCCCATCATGCTGGCCGCCGAGAAGCGCGGCATCACGCCCGAGCAGCTGGTGAATGAAGTGCGCGAGCTGCACGTCGCCGATTCGCAGGGTTTCCTGATCGGCCACGACAACTACTACAGCACCAACAGCCCGGAAAACAAGGCGCTGGCGGAGCAGGTTTACCTGGCCCTGAAGGCCGACGACAAGATCGCCTGCCGCACCATCGAGCAGCTGTTCGACCCGGAAAAGCAGATGTTCCTGCCGGACCGCTTCGTCAAGGGTGAATGCCCGAAGTGTTCCTCCAAGGACCAGTACGGCGACAACTGCGAAGTCTGCGGCGCTACCTACGCGCCGACCGAGTTGAAGAACCCGTATTCGGCGGTGTCCGGCGCCAAGCCGGTGCTGAAAACCTCCGAGCACTACTTCTTCCGCCTGGGCGAATGCGCGGACTTCCTGAAGGCCTGGACTAGCGGCTCCAGCCGCCGCGCCGACGGCGCCGTGCAGCAGCATCTGCAGCCGGAATCGCTGAACAAGATGAACGAGTGGATCGGCGGCGGCCTGCAGGATTGGGACATCAGCCGCGACGCGCCGTACTTCGGCTTCGAGATTCCGGGCGCGCCGGGCAAGTACTTCTATGTGTGGCTGGACGCGCCGATCGGCTACATGGCCAGCTTCAAGAATCTGTGCGAGCGCCTGAGCCTGAACTTCGACGAGTGGTTCGCCAAGGACAGCCAGACCGAGATGTACCACTTCATCGGCAAGGACATTCTGTATTTCCACGCGCTGTTCTGGCCGGCGATGCTGAATTACTCCGGCCTGCGCTCGCCGACCGGCGTGTTCGCCCACGGCTTCCTGACCGTGGACGGGCAGAAGATGTCCAAGTCGCGCGGCACCTTTATCCAGGCCAAGAGCTATCTGGATTGCGGCCTGAATCCGGAGTGGATGCGCTACTACATCGCCGCCAAACTGAACGGCCGCATCGAGGACATCGATCTCAACCTGAACGACTTCGTCGCGCGGGTGAACTCCGACCTGGTCGGCAAGTTCGTCAACATCGCCAGCCGCTCCGCCGGCTTCATCTCCAAGCGCTTCGACGGCATGCTGGCCGCCCAGGTATCCGACGGCGAGATCCTGGCCAAGCTGCAGGCCGCGGCTGAAGAGCTAGCCGCAGCCTACGAGGCGCGCGAATACGCGAAGGCGCTGCGCGACGTGATGGCGCTGGCCGATGTGGTCAACGGTTATGTGGATGCCAACAAGCCGTGGGAGCTGGCCAAGCAGGAAGGCCAGGACGCGCGCCTGCAGGACGTGTGCACCGTGCTGGTCAACGCCTTCCGCCTGCTGGCCATCTACCTGAAGCCGGTGCTGCCGAAGCTGGCCGAGGGCGTGGAAGCCTTTCTGGATGTGTCGCCGCTGTCCTGGAGCGACGCGGAAACTCTGCTGCTGGGCAAAAAGATCAATGCCTACCAGCACCTGATGCAGCGCATCGACCCGGCGCTGATCGACAAATTGATAGAAGCGAACAAACAGAATATGCAAGCTACCCAAGACGCGCCGGCCGCCGCCACGCACGAGCCGCTGGCCGAAACCATCAAGATCGACGACTTCGCCAAGGTGGACCTGCGCGTAGGCAAGGTGCTGGAGTGCAACTTCGTCGAAGGCTCGGACAAGCTGCTGCAGTTCAAGGTGGACCTGGGCTTCGAGACCCGCAACATCTTCTCCGGCATCCGCAAGGCCTATCAGGAGCCGGAAAAGCTGGTCGGCCGCCACGTGATCGTGGTCGCCAACCTGGCTGAGCGCAAGATGCGCTTCGGCGTGTCGCAGGGCATGATCGTCTGCGCGTCCGGTGTGGACGACAGCGAAGGCCTGTTCCTGCTGGACGTGGACGCAGGCGTCAAGCCGGGCATGCGCGTCGGCTGATTTCCGCCGTCCGCCATTGACCTAGGTCATGGCGGATAAGTAGTATCACCAGGTATTTTGATGATGCTTGGTTATCCTGGCCCCGGTTGCCATATTGGTAGCTGGGGTCTTGTTTTACCCTTATGGAAAGTTGCTAGGCGGCGGGGACTGTTTTCTTGTCCGACCGCCGCCACGGTCTTTTGTCATCGCCGTGTGGCGAACACTGACAAAAGTCCAGCTGCGGCGAACCGTCGGCTTGCTATAGCATGGTGGATTGCGCGGTAATGGGCGCTTGCGGATGATGGACTTCGTCACGGGCTTGTCATCCACGCCTGCTAGATTGCAGGCAGGCAACAGATTGACTGTGCGCCTGGTTGGAACTTTTTCCGGCGAACACTGACAAACAACGAATATCTATCTGTTTTTTATCGAAAAAAAGAATAAGGATTGAATTATGAAAATCTCGCAACTGAAGCCGGGCTACAAAGTTTTCGAACATAAGGAGTGCGGCGACGTGGTTCACTATGAAGTGATCAGCGTGCGCCAGGTCGGCAAGATGTTTGAAGTGACTTTCAAGTCCGCGCTAGGATTGGCCAGCGCGATGTATCCGGCCAATGGATTCATTCAGGCCGCGGCCTGAGTCTTCCCAATTCCGAATCGTCGGCCGGCGCGCCGGCGCGCCAAGCCCCGCCTAGAGCGGGGCTTGGTTTTTTGCGCGGCGACGAGGATGGCTCCGCATTGACAATTGCATGATGGGTCTGCACTGTAACGATTTTATTTTGGAGTCCGCGCCATGCCGCGACGCGCCTTGCTGCTGCTCGAACTGGTCGTCAATTTTCTGCTGCCCTGGCTTTGTTACCATTGGGCCAAGCCGCATTGGGGCGAAATGGGCGGCTTGCTGCTGTCGGCTGTGCCGCCGATAGTCTGGAGCTTGTGGGAGCTGTGGCGGACGCGACGGGTGGATGCGCTCGGCATGATGGTGCTGCTGGGGATCGCGCTGTCGCTGCTGGCGATGTTGCTGGGCGGCGGAGAGAAAATGCTGCTGTTGCGCGAATCCCTGCTGACGGGTTTGTTCGGCGCGGCATTCCTGTTGTCCTTGTTGTTGCCGCGTCCGTTGGTCTTCTATCTGGCGAGGGCGACGATAGAGCGCAAGGAAGAGGGAGGTCGGGAGCGCTGCGAGCGGCTGTGGCAGCAGGCGGCTTTCCGTGGTGGTATGCGGACGATGACTGTGATGTGGGGTGTGGGCTTGGTGGCGGAAATGGCGCTGCGCAGCTGGCTGGCCTGGCATTGGCCGGTAGAGCGTTCGGTGCTGCTGTTGCCTTGGATCAGTTATGGCGTGATGGGTGCGCTGACCGCGGCGACCTTGCTGATGCGCAAGCGAATGGGGGCAGGGCTGCCGCGAGCGATTGCCAGCAGCTGAGAAACTGGTATTTTATTGGCATTTTGTATCTATTTGGTATACAATCAGCTGGTTGGACAAAAAAAGAGGGCCGCGCGAGGCGGCCCGAAGTTCCGTGATGAACACTTAGGAGAACAGGCATCGCCTGGGCTGTACGCGCTGGCAGTCGCATGCAGCTTGCAACACCTGTCAAAATGCACAAGAGGCCGGTTGGCTCTCCATCAGGTTGGCAGACCCGGATGGCAAGCTGGTCGTCTTTGCTTTCGCATCAACGCCGACCACGATGTCAATGTAGCGGCTTTTTGTTGACCGCTTATGTTTTTGCCGCCGGCATCTGTTAAAGATTATGAAGTCGAAGTGCGATGGGTTTTAAAGAAAGTTTCATGTAGCTGTTGACAGTAAATCCACTGTTCGGTATAGTTCACTTCTCTGCACGAAACGCAGAACAGAATTCAGACGCGGGGTGGAGCAGTCTGGTAGCTCGTCGGGCTCATAACCCGAAGGTCGTAGGTTCGAATCCTGCCCCCGCAACCAAATAAAGCAAGCACTTAGGCCAACTTTTCAAAGTTGGCCTTTTTGCTTTTCCGGATCCGGTAACCGCTGTGTAAGCGGATTCGATCCATCTCGGCCGCTGTGAGTCCGCGCGGCCAGAAGGCGGCATCTGCGTGATGCGCTTCCAAGCATCCCCCTCGCCAGGCTACCTGTTGTTTTCTGCCTCCAGCCGGTCATCGCGGACCAGACGAATCTGCTGGTGCAGATGCTGTCTTGAGGCCGTTCGCGTGGGTGTTCAAGGCCGCGGCTTTGCCATGGCGGCGGGCGAGGTGCGCAAGCTGGCAGAACGCACGGCTCAGGCCATGGCCGAAATCACCGCAAACTCAGGGCATGCCGCAGCAGGCGCGGAGCGCCGTGGATCAGGGCGTGGGCCTGGCTCGGAGCTCGGCAAGCGAGATCGAGGGCATCGATGGGCTAATGCCGCGGGCAGTGGAGGCTTTCGCGCAAATTATCTACATCACCTGGGGGCAATCCACTGCAGTCGGCAACGTCGTCGACACCACCGAGCGCATCGAGGGCATGACTCGTTCCGCGTCGGAGGTCTCGCAGAGTGCTAGCTCGACCTTGGATGAATTAAACCACCAAGCTACTAAGCTCAGGGGCGTGGTAGAGAGGTTCCATATTTAGCCAAGCTGGGCGCGCCCGGCAGGAGTAATGCAGCGCAAGCCAGATCGGTTCGGGCTCCGGTTGCGCTGCGCCTGTCGCGGTGCCGGTCTGAGCCCTTTTCTTAAAAATATTGTTGACAACTGAAAAGTAATCTGTGCAAAATTAAAGGAGCAGGATCTTCAAGCGTCATATCTATCGACACCTCGTTGCCCACCCCGTTGGTCTTCTTTGTTTCCTTATCTATTCCTTGATTATCATGCTTTTGGCGATTTTATTGCCGCTAACCGACACAAGGAGTACATTATGGAAACGGGTACCGTTAAGTTTTTCAACGACGCAAAAGGTTTTGGTTTTATCACCCCGGACAATGGCGGTGATGATCTGTTCGCTCATTTTTCTGAAATTCGTGCCGATGGGTTCAAGTCCCTGCATGAAGGCCAAAAGGTAAGCTACACCCGAGCTATGGGCCAAAAGGGCCCGGCAGCATCCGGCATTCAGCCTCTCTAATTATTGCTGCTATGAAAAAAAGCCCCTAGTGGGCTTTTTTTGTCTAGGTCTTTCAAGTGAAAAACCGAGGCTTAGCCTCGGTTTTTTGCATTCCGGTGTTCGATCATGCCGCAAAGGCTTTCAAGGCCTCGCCAGCGAAGCGGTAGTAAATCTTGTCAGCCACGATGCCGGCGCCGATGCTTCGATAGAACGCCATCGCGTCCGCATTGCCTCGCTCCGCCGTCCAATCCAGCCGTTTGCAGCCGTGTTCCATGGCATGGCGGGCCAGCGCCTTCATCAAGGCCTTGCCTATGCCGCCGCCGCGCGCTTCAGGGACGGCGAACAAATCCTTCATGAACAATTGGCCGCCATATTCCGGCGCGGGGTATAGCAGCGAGAAGCTTGCGAGGCCGATGGCGGTGTTTTCGCGCTCCGCCAGCATGACTTGCACGCCGCAATGCGCTTGGAACAAGTTGCCGGCCACGTAGCGGGCGGAGGCCTCGCGGCTTGCCCGATCGGGACCGAAGTAGTGCAAGTCGATCCGGTAGAACAATTCGGCCAGAGCCGAGGAGTCGGCCGGCGCCGCAAGGCGGGTGGCGATCATGCCTCGTCCTGTCAGGTAAAGGCATAATATTAATGACGATGGTCTGTGCCGGCCAGCTTATTCGCGGTTGCGGCGGAATACCCAGCTCAGTTCGTTCGAAGCCGCCGCGTCGAAGGCGTAGCCCTCGCTGTCGAAGCCGCGCAGGTGTTCCGGATCGACGACGCCGCGCTCGGCGGCCCAGCGCGCCATCAGGCCGCGCGCGCGCTTGGCGTAGAAGCTAATGATCTTGTACTGGCCGTTCTTTTTGTCCTGGAACACCGGCGTGACGATGGCCGCGTTGAGCGCCCGGGGCTTCACCGATTTGAAATACTCGTCTGACGCCAGGTTCACCAGCGTGCGCTGGCCCAGCGCTTCCAATTGCGCGTTGAGCCTCGCGGTAACCGTTTCTCCCCAGAACTCGTACAGATTCTTGCCGCGTCCGTTGGCCAGGCGGGTGCCCATTTCCAGCCGGTACGCCTGCATCAGGTCGAGCGGGCGCAGCACGCCGTACAGGCCGGACAGGATGCGCAGATGGTTCTGCAGGTAGCCGACGGTGGGTTGAGCCAGCGTGGCGGCGTCTAGGCCTTCATAGACATCGCCCATGAAGGCGTAGATTGCCTGCTTGGCGTTGCCGGGAGTGAACGGGCGCTGCCAGTCGGCGTAGCGGCCGACATTGAGATTGGCCAAGGCATCGCTGATGCTCATCAGTTTGGCGACGTCCAGCGGGCTTTTTTGGCGCAGGACGCCGATCAGCTCGGCGCTGTGGTCCAGCAGGTCGGGCTGGCTGTATTGGTCGACGGCGGGCGGGTTTTGGTAATCCAGCGTCTTGGCCGGCGAGATGACCATCAACATGCGGCGTTTCCTTTTCTTGAGTTGGCGCTATTGTACCGAAGCGCGGCGGCTCGCGTCCGCCGCGAAGGAATGGGTAGAATGAAACGAGAGCCACGACGAGGAATGTTCGAATGCGGGTGCTGGTGCAAAGGGTAAGTCAGGCGGCGGTGACAGTGGAGGAGCGAACGGTGGGTGAGATAGGCGCAGGCGCCTTGCTGCTGGTCGGCGTGGAGGAGGCGGATGGATCGGAGGACATCGTCTGGCTGGCGCGCAAGATCAGCCAGCTGCGCATTTTCAACGACGAGGCCGGGGTGATGAACCGCAGCCTGCTCGATTGCGGCGGCGACGCGCTGGCGGTCAGCCAGTTCACGCTCCATGCCAGCGTGAAGAAGGGCAATCGGCCCTCGTACTCGCGCGCGGCGCGCGGCGAGATCTCGCAACCGCTGTTCGACCGTTTCGTCGCCGAGCTGGCCGCCGCGCTGGGCAAGCCGGTGCCAACCGGCGTATTCGGCGCGGACATGCAAGTCAGTCTGATCAATGACGGCCCGATCACGATCTGGCTGGACAGCCGGAATCCGGAGTAGGGCCATGGGCGGGAGATGGCAGCATCCGTGGCGGGTTCTGGTGGTGCCTTACTACCTTAACCGCTACGCGCGTCAGGCGCATGTGTTGCGGGTGGCGCTGGCTTTTGTGGCCGGTCTGGCGCTGGTGTTGGGAACCGGCATCCCCCATGGCGGCTGGATGCTGGTTACGATCCTGATCGTGTTGGGCGGGGTACCGCACTGGGGCGGCGTCAGGCGCAAGGCGCTGGAACGGATGGGCGGTTCGTTGCTTGGGGCGCTGGCTGGCCTGGCCGCCATCCTGCTGCACGGCGCATCGCCGTATCTCTGCTACGCCTGGATGCTGGTGGTGGTAGCGCTCAGTTGCTGGCACGCGCAGGGCAAAGGAGGCTATCTGGCGCTGCTGACCGGCATCACGCTGGTGATTGTCGGCGGGCTGGGCGACGAGCCGATCAACGAGGCGCTGTGGCGCAGCTGCAATGTGCTGATCGGTTCGCTGATCGGCATGGCCGCCGCCGCCACGCTGCCGCTGCGGGCGCTGGACAGCTGGCGTTTCCTGCTGGCGGACAATCTGCGCGAGGCCGCGCTGCTGTACAACCGCATCGCGCGCCGGCTGCCGGTGGAGGGCGACGCTGCGCTGGACCAGTTCAACAGCCGGCTGATCCGCTTGCGCGGCCTGCTGTCCGCGGTGACGCAGGAGTCGGCGCTGTCGCACCGCCAGCTGGATCAGGTCCAGCGTTGCCAACGCAGCATCTGGACCTTGCTGGACCGGATGGGCGAAGTGTCGGCATCGACTCCGGCCTTGGCGGAAGAGCGTTCGCCGCGGCGGGCCATCGTCCGCACCTTGCTGCGGGCGGCGCACGCCCTGCGCTTCAACCAGCCGCAGCTGCTGGCTGACCTCTTGCCTGCGGCCGACAATCCCGCGCGGATGCGCGAGCCCACGCATTGCCATTGGCTGGTGGCCGAGTTGTCGTTGACGGTGGAGGAGCTGCGCGGACAATTGCAGGATATCCTGCCGCAATTGATCGCCGCGCCGCCGCCGGCGCGAAGTTTGGTGAGGAGAATGCGCGGCGCGCCCGGAAAGTCCTGATGATCTAATGAAAATCGGCCTGGTATTTCCGGGCCGACTTCATGCGGGCATCGTCGTTTTCCGATTGATTACAGGCCGACGATCTTGACCTTCTGGCCCGGTTGCAGATGGTTGGGGTGCCGACTGCCGTTGATGCGCTGGATGTCGTTGTGGGTGACGCCGAAGCGGCGGGCTATGCTGAACAGCGTGTCGCCGCGCTGAACCACGTATTCCTTGCTGCGGTGGGCATGGCTTGTGTTGGCGGCCGGGCGGCGCTCGGCTACCTTGACCAAGGCCGGATCCGCGCCGTCGTCGTCGCGGTTGGCGACGAGATTATCGGTTGCGCTGTCGGCTTTCAGCTTCAGTTTCTGGCCAACCTGAACCAGATTGCCGTCGAGTTGATTCAGTGTTTTCAGGTCGTCGATGTCGAGGTTGCTGCGGCGGGCGATGCTGTACAGCGTGTCGCCGCTGGCGACGGTGTAGCTGCCGAGATCGCGGGTGGCGAACGAGCGGGCGGCAGCGCTGTCTTCGGCGGTATTGGCCGAACTGGCCAGCAGCACGGCTTGGCGCGCGGCGAGGCCGGTGTCTGTTGCTGGCTGCGGCGCGATTTGCGGCTGGGTGGAGGCGACGGCAACGGCTGCCGGCGCCCCGGCTTGCGGCGTTGCTGCCAGCGCAACCTGCGTCACCGCAGGCTGGGTCGCGGGTGCCGGTTCGGCTTGCGCGATCAGCGTCGCGCCGGCACTGACCGGCGCATCGCCGATCGGGGTATCCACCGATTCGAACGACTGGCCGTCGTTCAGCGGCTTGTTCATCGCCACCAGCACCGGTTGGCCGGCTTTCAGCGTGCCGCCGCTGATGCGGTTGGCCGCGATCAACTGGCCGCTGCTCATGCCGTGGTCGCCGGCGACGGCGTTGATGTTCTCGTCGCTCTTGGGAACGTAGACTTCCCAGGTCAGAAGCGGCTTGCTCCACTTGTCCAGATTGGCCTGGAACTTGTCGACCTTGGCGGCGGGCAGCAGCATCTGGCGGCCGGCCTTGTAGGCGAACACCGGCAGGTTGAACGCCGGGTTCAGCTCCTTGAACTCCGCCACCGAGATGCCGGCCAGTTTGGCGGCGATGTCGATGTTCATGTGCTTGCCGGTGGAGACGGCGACGAAGTAGGGCTTGTTGGGGAACTTGTCCAGGTGGACGCCGTACTTTTCCGGGCTGAGCAGAATGTTACGCACCGCCAGCAGCTTGGGCACGTAGTTGCGCGTCTCGTTCGGCAGGCGGATGTTTTCGTAGGTGGGGTCTATGCCGCTGGCCTGGGCCTTGGCGATCGCGCGGGCCAGATTGCCTTCGCCCCAGTTGTACGCAGCCAGCGCCAGGTTCCAGTCGCCGAACTGGGCGTACAGGTTCTGCAGGTAGTCGAGCGCGGCGCGGGTGGCATCGGTCACATCGCGGCGGCCGTCATACCACCAGGTCTGCTCCAGCCCGTAATGGCGCCCGGTGGCCGGCATGAACTGCCACAAGCCGGCGGCGCCGACTCGGGAATTGGCGGTGGGCACGAAAGCGCTTTCCACCATCGGCAGCAGCGCGATTTCGGTCGGCATGCCGCGGCGCTCCACCTCGTTCATGATGTGGAACAGGTATTTGCGGCTGCGGTCCAGCGTGCGTTTGAAGTATTCGGGACGGCTGGCGTAGAAACGCTCCTGGCGGCGGACGGTGTCGGCATTGACCTCGTCCAGCTGAAAGCCTTCGCGCACGCGCTTCCAGACGTCGTCGCCGTTGCGCAGCAGGCTGGAGTTCAGCAGCATCATGTCGAGGCCGGCGGCCATCGCCTCGTCCACGCCGGAAGACGGCGCAGGGCCGGCCAGGGCCAGCGATGCGAATGGCAATGCGAGCGACACGGCGAGTGCCAATGGAGTGAAGCGTTTCATTCAGACGAGCCCGTATTTCTGATTCCGGCCGATGCTAAACATGCGCCAGGGGGGTGTCAATTGAAAAAGGCAAATCATTTCATGCGCTTTCATTGCTTATAGCCCATTTCGCGAGCAAGTGAAGGGCTTCGCGGATGGACTGCGAAAAGTTACGTATCCGGCATGCCTGTCAGCGAAAATCGTTCTTCCATTCCCGCAGCATGGCGAAGCAGGTTTCCTCGCTGTCGCCGGGATGTCCGCCGCGCTGCCGCAGCGTTTCGCGCAGCGCCGGTTCGCCGCTGCGGAGGAAGGGGTTGCTGGCGGTTTCCAGCGCGATGGTGCTGGGCAGGGTGGGCAATCCGCGTTCGCGCAGCGCGCTGTCGCGGCTGCGGCGCATCGCGAGTATCGGATTATGCTGATCGGCAGCCAGCGCGAAGCGCAGATTGGACAGCGTGTATTCGTGGGCGGGGTAAACCTTGGTTTGCGGCGGCAATCGGGCCAGTTTTTTCAGCGAAGCCAGCATCTGTTCCGGCGTGCCTTCGAATACCCTGCCGCAGCCTGCGGCGAACAGGGTGTCGCCGCAAAACAGAGCGTCTTCCAGCAGGTATGCCAGGTGGTCCAGGGTGTGGCCGGGCACTTCCAGCACCTTGGCCTGTCCCATGTCCAGCTCAACGGCGTCGCCCTCCCTCACCGGATGGCTGACGCCGGGAATGCCGGCCGGGCCGTAGACAGGAATGCCCGGACAGGCGCGGAGCAGCTCCGGCAGGCCGCCGCAGTGGTCGGCATGGTGGTGGGTGATCAGCACGGCTTGCAACCGCAGCTTTTCCTGCTCCAGGTAGCGCAGCAGCGGCGCGGCTTCGCCCGGGTCTACGGCGACGGCGCGCGCGCCCTCGCGCAAAACCCAGATATAATTGTCAGTGAATGCCCCTACCGGGGCGATGCTAAACGTGGCTGCCATAAGGCTTTCCCCCATGAAAAATTCGTTTGGCGCCTGGTTGACCGGCACCGAGCTCGGGCGTTACCTGCTGCAGCGCGAGCAGGAATATTTCGAGCGGGCGGTGGCCGACGCCTTCGGCTACCATGCGGTGCAGGTCGGGTTGCCGGAAATGGACTGCTTGAGCGGCAACCGCATTCCCTGGCAGTGCCGGGTGGCCGATTATGGCGACGTAGACGTGCGCTGCGATCCCGCCTTCCTGCCGTTCGAAACCCGCAGCCTGGATCTGCTGGTGATGCCCCATGTGCTGGATTTTACCACCCAGCCGCACCAGGTACTGCGCGAAGCGGACCGCGTATTGATGCCGGAGGGGCGGCTGATCCTGACCGGCTTCAATCCCTTGTCGCTGTGGGGCGTGCGCAGGCTGATCCAGGGCAGGGAATCGGCGCCCTGGAACGGCAATTTTTTCACCCAGCCCCGGATCAAGGACTGGCTGGCGCTGCTGGAACTGGAGTTGGAGGAAGGCGCCTTCATGGCGTACGCGCCGCCGTTTTCGCGCCAGGACTGGCTGGGCCGCTGCGGCTTCATGGAAGACGCGGGCGAGCGCTGGTGGCCTTTGGCGGCCGGGGTATATGGAATCGAGGCGGTCAAGCGCCAGCGCGGCATGCGGCTGATCACGCCCAACTGGAAGCAGCAGGCAAAGAAGAAGGGCGCGCTGGGCGTGGTGGCGGGCAACGAGCGCCAGCACACGCACAAGCGGCCGGAAACAACCGAGCGGGACGGCGTATCGTCCTGCCAATGAACGAGACAGCATGACGACAGAAGACAGAGTCGAGATTTACACCGACGGCGCCTGCAAGGGCAATCCCGGCCCCGGCGGCTGGGGCGCGTTGATGCGTTACAAGGGCAAGGAAAAGGAATTGTTCGGCGGCGAGCGCGGCACCACCAACAATAGAATGGAAATCATGGCCGTGATCCGGGCCCTGGCGGCGTTGAACCGGCCGTGCAAGGTGGTGGTCTATACCGACTCCCAGTATGTGCAGAAGGGCATTTCCGAATGGATACACGGCTGGAAGGCGCGAGGCTGGAAAACCGCGGCCAAGGAGCCGGTGAAGAACGCCGACCTGTGGCAGGAACTGGACGCCGAGCGCAACCGCCATCTGGATGTGGAATGGCGCTGGGTGAAGGGCCACTCCGGCCACGAGTTCAACGAGAGAGCCGATCAACTCGCCAACAAGGGCGTGGAGTCGGTCTGACCAGTAGACACGCCGCGGCGCCGTCGATACGGCTTCGCAGGCAGGACGCAGCATGAGACAGATTATTCTCGATACCGAAACCACCGGTCTCGATCCGCAGCAAGGCCACCGCATCATTGAGTTCGCCGGCCTGGAAATGGTCGGCCGCAAGCTGACCGGCAAGCATCTGCATCTTTACATCCATCCGCAGCGGGAGATCGATCCCGATGCCCAGCGCGTGCACGGCATCTCGCTGGAGTTCCTGGACGGCAAGCCGGTGTTCTCCAAGGTTGGGCAGGAAATCGCCGATTTTCTGCGCGGCGCAGAGCTGATCATCCACAACGCGCCCTTCGACATCGGCTTCCTCAACGCCGAGTTCGCCAAGATCGGCATCGAGCCGATCGACAAGCTTTGCGCCAGCGTGATCGACACGCTGCGCGAAGCGCGGGACATGTTCCCCGGCAAGCGCAACAGCCTGGACGCCTTGTGCGACCGCTTCGAGATCGACCGCTCCAACCGGACCCTGCACGGCGCGCTGGTGGACTGCGAGCTGTTGTCCGAAGTCTATCTATGGATGACGCGCGGCCAGGAAAGCCTGGCGATGGACATCGAGGTGGAACTGCCGGGGGACGCCGGCGCCATCCAGTTCGAGCGCAAGCCGCTGAAAGTGCTGGCCGCCAGCGAGGCCGAAGAGGCCGAGCATCAGGCTTATCTGGATGTGTTGGACAAGACGGTGAAGGGAGCCTGCGTCTGGCGCGGCCTGGAGCAGCCGGCGCAGGCGGGGGATTGAGGCGATGGCCAGAATGATCGCGCTGGTGCCGGCGGCGGGCTCCGGCAGCCGCTTCGGCGCGCCCAGCCCCAAGCAATATCTGCAATTGAACGGCAAGCCATTGATGTGGCACACCCTGGCCACGCTGGCGGCGGTGCCGGGAGTGGACGAAGTGGCGGTGGTGGTGTCGCCGCAGGACGAATGGTTCGACGGTTTCGACTGGGATCTGCCCAAGCTGTCGGTGCGCCGAGTCGGCGGCGCCAGCCGCGCCGAAAGCGTGGCCAATGGATTGGCCGCGCTCGCCTGCGCCGGGGACGACTGGGTGCTGGTGCACGACGCGGCGCGCTGCTGCCTGTCGGTGGCTGCCGTGGAGCGCCTGATCGCCGCCTTGTCCGGCCATGCGGTGGGCGGCCTGCTGGCGCTGCCGGTGCCCGACACCGTCAAACGCGCCGACGCCGACGGCCATGTCGCCGCCACCGTGCCGCGCAAAGGCCTGTGGCTGGCGCAGACGCCGCAGATGTTCCGCGCCGGCGTGCTGGAGAACGCGCTGCGCGGCGTGGCGGCCGAGGACATCACCGACGAGGCGGCCGCCGTCGAGCGCCTGGGATTGAAGCCGCTGCTGGTGGAGGGCGACGCGCAGAACTTCAAGGTCACCTATCCGCGCGATCTGGCGCTGGCCCGCGCCATCCTGGCCGCGCGCGAAGACTACTGAACAGCAAGGAAGAACATGTTTCGCATCGGACAAGGCTACGACGTGCACCAATTGGTGGAAGGCCGCCCGCTGATCCTGGGCGGAGTGGACGTCCCGCACGACAAGGGCCTGCTCGGCCACTCGGACGCCGACGCGCTGCTGCACGCGATCACCGACGCGCTGCTGGGCGCCGCCGCGCTTGGCGACATCGGCCGCCATTTCCCGGACACCGCCGCCGAGTTCAAGGGCGCGGACAGCCGCGCGCTGCTGCGCGAAGCGGCGGCGCGGGTGCGGGCCGCCGGCTGGCGGCCGGTCAATGTGGACAGCACGCTGATCGCGCAAAAACCGAAGCTCGCGCCGCACATCGACGCGATGCGCGCCAATATCGCGGCGGATCTGGGGCTGGATGTCGGCGCGGTCAATGTCAAGGGCAAGACCAACGAGAAGCTGGGTTATCTGGGCCGCTGCGAGGCGATAGAGGCGCAGGCGGTCTGCCTGCTGATGCCGGCCTAAGCGCCGCGGCCAAAACCGCTGATCCAGAGCCGAGCCTCTGCGCCGCGTGGCTTGAATGGCCCGCCTTGGCGAGCCTCGGGCAACTTGCTCCGCAAGATTTTGAACAAGCGGCCAGGCGTCATGCCGGCGCAGTCCGCTTATGGGATAATCGCGCATCATCGCTCATGCCGGGCATGGGCGGCACAACACCAACCAGGAGGCCCCATCATGCTGACCCAGGATCAACTGAAACTCGCCGTCGCCAAAAAGGCGCTGGAATTCGTGCCGGAAGACGCCATCATCGGCGTGGGCACCGGCAGCACCGTCAATCTGTTCATCGAGGAATTGGCCGGCATCAAGGGGCGCATCAAGGGAGCGGTATCCAGCTCCGAGGCCTCCACCGCGCGGCTGAAGGCGCACCACATCCCGGTGTTCGACCTGAACGAAGTGGAAAAGCTGCCGGTGTATATCGACGGCGCCGACGAGATCAACCACCACCTGCACATGATCAAGGGCGGCGGCGCGGCGCTGACGCGCGAGAAGATCGTCGCCGGCGTGGCCGACGAGTTCATCTGCATCGCCGACGAGCAGAAGTACGTGGCGATGCTGGGCGCCTTCCCGCTGCCGATCGAGGTGATTCCGATGGCGCGCAGCTACGTCGCGCGCGAGCTGGTGCGTCTGGGCGGCCACCCGGAACTGCGCCAGGGCGTGACCACCGACAACGGCAACGTGATCCTGGACGTGCACGGCCTGCAGATCATGAAGCCGGTGGAGCTGGAGGAAATCATCAACCACATCGCCGGCGTCGTCACCTGCGGCCTGTTCGCCCGCCGCCGCGCCGACGTGCTGGTGCTGGGCAAGCAGAGCGGCGTGGAAGTGCTGCGCTGAGGCGAATCCTGTCCGTCCCGGCCGGCTGGACGCGGCCGGGCGAAGATGGCATGTCACGCGGCTGTCATCTGCTTGTCTTACAATTTACCATTTTCGCGAGATTTCCGAGGCAAACATGGCAGAACACATTTCCAAGCAGTTCGATCTGGAGCTGGAAACCATCCGTACCCGTGTGCTGCAGATGGGCGGCCTGGTGGAGCAGCAGATCCTGTCCGCCGTCGATGCCCTGATGGCCGGCGACGTGCCGCGCCTGGACAAGGTGATGGCCGAGGACGCGCTGGTCAACGCGATGGAAGTCGGCATCGACGACGACTGCCTGCACATCATCGCGCGCCGCCAGCCGGCCGCCAGCGATCTGCGCATCGTCTTCACCGTGATCAAGATCATCACCGATCTGGAGCGCATCGGCGACGAGGCGGCCAAGATCGCGCGGATGGGCAAGACCATCCACCAGTCCGAGCGTTTCCAGATGCCGCGCTTCCGCGAAATCGAGAAGATGGCCGACGTGGCGCTGGCGATGCTGCGCCGCGCGCTGGACGCCTTCGCCCGGCTGGACACCAGCGCCGCGCTGGAGCTGGCCGAGGAAGATCAGCGGCTGGACGAGAATTTCGCGTCCGAGCTGCGCCAGCTGATCACCTTCATGATGGAAGATCCGCGCACCATCAGCATGTCGATCGACACGCTGTTCATCTCCAAGGCCATCGAGCGCATCGGCGACCACGCCAAGAACATCTCCGAATACGTGGTCTATCTGGTCAAGGGCAAGGACATCCGCCACACCACGCTGGAAGACATCAAGCGCGAAACCATGGGGCGCTGAGCGGCGCGGTCCGGACATGACGCTGAGCGCAAAATGGCGGTAACATCTCGCGGTTACCGCCATTTTGCTTGCCGGGCGCGCAGGGCATTGTTCGCTCCGCTGCGGCCCCGCGGGCGCAACCGAACAAGAAAAGGGGTGTCCTTGACACACGCCACGCCCCCGCACACCGTGCTGGCCACCATCGATCTGGGTTCCAACAGCTTCCGGCTGCAAGTGTCCCGCGTGGTGGACGACCAGCTGTACGCCCTGGACGTGATGAAAGAAACCGTGCGCCTGGGCGCCGGCCTCACCGCAGACAAACACCTGAACGACGACACCCAGGAGCGCGCGCTGGCCTGCCTGGCCCGTTTCGGCGAGCGGCTGCGCGGCTTTGTGCCGGCCCAGGTCCGCGTGGTCGGCACCAACACGCTGCGCGTGGCCAGGAACGCGCCGGCCTTCATCTCCGAGGCCGAGGAGCGGCTGGGCTTCCCGATCGAAGTGATCGCCGGGCGCGAAGAGGCGCGGCTGATCTACCTGGGCGCCGCCCACTCGCTGCCGGACACCAAGGAGCGCCGGATGGTGGTGGACATCGGCGGCGGCTCCACCGAATTCATCATCGGCAGCCATTACAAGGCGCTGGTCACCGAAAGCCTGCCGCTGGGCTGCGTCAGCTACACGATGCGCTTTTTCCCGGACGGCAAGCTGACCCGCGGCAATTTCCGCGACGCCACGCTGGCCGCCCGCAACGAGATCCAGCGCATCCGCCACGAATACCGCCCCAGCGAGTGGCAGCTCGCCGTCGGCACCTCCGGCACCGCGCGCTCGCTGCGCGACGTGCTGGAGATCAACGACTGGAGCCGCGCCGACATCACCCTGGCCGGCATGGAGCAGCTGCGAGAAGTCCTGATCAAGCAGGGCAGCATAGACGCGGTCAAGGTAAACGGCCTGAAGGCCGACCGCGCGCCGGTGCTGGCCGGCGGCCTCGCCATCATGATCGCGGTGTTCGAGGAGCTGGAAGTCGAGAAGATGATCGTCACCGAGGGCGCGCTGCGCGACGGCGTGCTCTACGATCTGCTGGGCCGCCAGCGCGAGAAGGACATGCGCGACAGCACGGTGGCGCTGTTCAAGCGCCGCTACCACGCCGACACCCAGCAGGCCGAGCGCGTCAACCAGCTGGCCGAGCGCCTGTACCGGATGCTGGCCGGCGAGGACGTCGACCAGGACATGCTCAAGCGCCTGTCGTGGGCGGCCAAGCTGCACGAGATCGGCCTGACCATCGCCCACACCGCCTACCACAAGCATTCGGCCTATATCCTGCAGAACGCCGACATGCCGGGCTTCTCCAAGCGCGAGCAGGCCACGCTGGCCGCCATCGTGCTGGGCCACCGCGGCGACATGGGCAAGATGGCGCAATACATCAGCCAGCCGGCCTTGTGGCAGGCGGTGGTGGCGCTGCGCGTGGCGGTGCTGTTCTACCGCAGCCGCATCAACGCCGCGCTGCCGGCCGAGCTGGACCTGAGCCAGCACGCGCGCGGCTTCACGCTGTCGCTGAGCGGAGACTGGCTGGAGGCCAACCCGCTGTCGGCCAGCAGCTTCCAGCAGGAAGTGGGCCAATGGAAGAATGTCGGCTTCCAGCTCGACATCGTGCAGAAATAGGCCGTCCATGCGCCATCCGGAACTGAAGGAGAGGCTGCCGACGCTGGGCGAGCAGGCGGGAACGCTGCTGCCGGTGGGCGAGGCCAAGCACGCGGGCACCAAGCTGTCCTTGTTCGACTTCTGCGGCGACGAGGCGATCGAGCTGGCCGACTTGCCGCTGTCCAATCTGGCCAGCTACCGCCGCCGCGGCGAGGTGCTGTGGCTCAACGTCTATGGCCTGAGCGACGCCGCCGCCATCCAGGCGATAGGCGAGCGTTTCGGCTTGCACCCGCTGGTGCAGGAGGACATCCTCAACGCCCGCCAGCGGCCCAAGCTGGAGGACTACGAAGACTATCTGTTCCTGGCCTGCCGCGTGTTCGATTACCAGCAGGGCGGACGGCTGCAATCCGACCAGATGTACCTGGTGCTGGGCGACGGCTTCGTGCTGTCGTTCCAGGAGAAGCCCACCGGCGTGTTCGAGCAGGTGCGCGAGCGGCTGCGCAAGGGCCGAGGCGCGTTGCGCAGGCGCGGCGCCGACTACCTGGCCTATTCGCTGCTGGACGCCATCATCGACGACTACTTCGGCGTGCTCGGCCAGTTCAACGATAAGGTGGAGCGCACCGACGGCCAGCTGCTGGCAGGGCGCGACAACGGCGTGCTGCGCCAGATCCAGCGCCTGAAGCGCGATTGCCTGAAGCTCAGGCGCGCGCTGCTGCCGCTGCGCGAGGTGCTGCTGTCGCTGAACCGCGGCGACGAGGAGCGCTTCGGCGAGGATACCCGCGTCTATCTGCGCGACGCCTACGACCACGTGGTCCACGTGCTGGAATCGCTGGAAATGAACCGCGAGATGGTCGGCGACATGATGGACCTCTACCTGTCCACTCAGTCTCACCGGCTCAATCTGCAGATGCGGGTTCTGACGGTGATCACGATGATCTTCATGCCGCTGACGCTGATCGCCGGCATCTACGGGATGAACTTCGAGAACATGCCGGAGCTGAAGTGGCGTTACGGCTACTACGTGGTGCTGCTGGCGATGGGCGGGATTTCCGCCGGCATGGGCTGGTGGTTCTGGAAGCGGCGGTGGATTTGACCCGCTGGCGGGAAAAGCGAAACGGGGAGAGCGATTCTCCCCGTTTTTATTGTGGCGTCACACCTCGTCGGATCGCAGCCGCTTGACGCCGGCCTGGCGCATTTCCATCCAGGCTTCGGCCAGCGAACCGTCCATGTCTATCGCCCGGCAGGCATCCTCCACCACGAAAGTCTCGAAACCCGCGGCGCGGGCGTCGATGGCGCTCCAGGCGACGCAGAAATCGGTGGCGAGGCCGGCCAGCCATACCCTTTTGACGCCCAGGGCGTTCAAGTAAGCGGCCAGGCCGGTGGTGGCGGCGCGGTCGGCTTCGACGAAGGCGGAATAGCTGTCCACCTGGGCGTGGACGCCCTTGCGCACGATCAGCCGGGCGTGCTCGGTTTCCAGTTCGGGGTGGAAATCGGCGCCATGGCTGCCGGCGACGCAATGGTCCGGCCATAGCGTCTGCGGGCCGTAGGGCAGGTCCAAGCTTTGGAAGGGCTGCATGCCGGGATGGCGGGAGGCGAACGACACGTGCCCGGCCGGATGCCAGTCCTGGGTCAGCACCACGTTTTCGAACAGCAGCGACAGGTGGTTGATCAAGGGCACCACTTCGTCTCCGCCCGGCACGGCCAGTTCGCCGCCGGGACAGAAACTGTTCTGCACATCCACCACCAGCAATGCGCAGTCGGCACCATAACGTTTCAGGGGCATGGGACTACCTTGTTGTTGTCGTCTTCCATCTTGTTAACACGGGCAGGCCCGCCGGTAAAGGGGAGACGGGGCTTTTCGCGCTTGCGTTTAATACCCCGTGGGGGTATAAAGAGGGCAGGAGGATGCGATGACACAATCCCTGTTGACGCTGCCGGTCGCCGGCATGAGCTGCGCCGCCTGCGCGGCCCGCATCGAGAAGCAGCTGAACCGCATGGACGGCGTGGAAGCGGCGGTCAGCTTCGCCAACGAAAGCGCCCAGCTGCGCTACGACCCGGACCAAACCAACCCGCGGCAACTGGTGGACGCCATCGTCCGCTGCGGTTTCGACGTGCCGCGCCAGACGCTGGAGCTGGGCATCGGCGGCATGAGTTGCGCCGCCTGCGCGGCCCGGCTGGAAAAGGCGCTGGGCCGGCTGCCCGGCGTGGAGGCCAGCGTCAATTTCGCCGCCGAGTCGGCGCGGATCGATTACCTGCCGGGACTGACGGAGCGAGACCGGGTGCTGGAGGCGGTGCGCAAGGCCGGCTTCGAGCCCTCGCCGCGCGAGGACGGCGGCGGCGAGGCCGAGGCGGCCGCCCGCTACCGCCGCGAGCTGGCGTGGTTCGCCGCATCCGCGCTGCTGACGCTGCCTTTTCTGATTGAAATGGCGGCGATGTTCGCCGGCGGTCATCACGGCTGGCTGCCCAGGATGTGGCAGCTGGCGCTGGCGACCCCGGTGCAGTTCATTGTCGGCTGGCGCTTTTACCGCGGCGCCTGGCAGGCGCTGCGCGGCGGCGTCGCCAATATGGACGTGCTGGTGGCGCTGGGCACCAGCATGGCCTGGCTGTTGTCGGCCGCGGTGACCTTGCTGGGGCTGGAGGACCAGCACGTGTATTTCGAGGCCAGCGCGGCGGTGATCACGCTGGTGTTGCTGGGCAAGCTGCTGGAGGCGAGGGCCAAGGGCAAGACCTCGGCGGCGATCGCCGCGTTGGTGAAGCTGGCGCCCCGCACCGCCCGCGTCGAGCGCGGCGGCGAGCTGGTCGAGGTGGCGGTGGACAAGCTGCAGCGCGGCGACGTGGTGGTGGTGCGCCACGGCGACAGCCTGCCGGTGGACGGCGAGGTGGTGGACGGCCAGGCCTGGCTGGACGAGAGCATGCTGACCGGCGAGAGCCGGCCGGTGGCCAAGCAGGCCGGCGACAAGGTCTACGCCGCCACCCGCAACCAGGACGGCATGCTCAAGGTGCGCGCCACCGGCGTCGGCGGCGATACCCAATTGGCCGAGATCGTGCGCATGGTGGCGGCGGCCCAGGGCAGCAAGGCGCCGATCCAGCGTCTGGCCGACAGCATCTCGGCGGTATTCGTGCCGGCGGTCAGCGCGGTGGCGTTGCTGACCTTTGCATTGACCGGCTGGCTGGAAGGCGATTGGGCGCAGGCCCTGATCCACGCGGTGGCGGTGCTGGTGATCGCCTGCCCCTGCGCGTTGGGCCTGGCCACGCCGACCGCGGTGATGGTGGGAGTGGGCAATGGCGCGCGCCGCGGCATATTGTTCCGCAATGCCGCGGCGCTGGAGCAGGCCGGCAAGGTGGACGTGCTGCTGGTGGACAAGACCGGCACGCTGACCGAGGGCCGGCCGACGCTGCGCCACGCGCTGGCGTTCGACGGCGACGAAAACCGGCTGATCCAGCTGGCCGCCAGCGCCGAAGCCGGCTCCGAGCATCCGCTGGCCCACGCCTTGCTGCAGCGGGTGAAAGAGCTGGAGCTGCCCTTGCTGGCCTGCGAGCGTTTCCGCGCCGACGTCGGCAACGGCGTCGAGGCCGCGCTGCCGGGCGTGGGCGCGGTCAAGGCGGGCGTGCCGTCCTGGATCGGCCTGGACCTGCCGGCCGAAGCGTCCGCCTGGCCGCTGGAAGGATGCACGGTGGTGGCGGTCAGCCTGGACGACAAGCCGCTGGGCCTGCTGGCGCTGGCCGATCCGCTGCGGGGCAGTTCCAAGGCGGCGGTGGAAGCGCTGCGCAGGCTGGGCGTCAAGGTGGTGATGCTGACCGGCGACCACGAAAGCACCGCGCGCAGCATCGCCGCCGAAGCCGGCATCACAGAGTGGCGCGCCGGCATGAAGCCGCAGGACAAGGCCGGCGTGGTCAAGGATTGGCAACAGCAGGGCTGCAAGGTGGCGATGCTGGGCGACGGCGTCAACGATGCGCCGGCGCTGGCCGCGGCCGACGTCAGCCTGGCGATGGGCGCGGGCTCCGACGTGGCCATCGCCGCCGCGGACATCACGCTGATGCATGGCGATCTGGCGCACGCGGTGGACGCCATCCGCCTGTCGCGCGCCAGCCTGGCCAAGATCCGCCAGAACCTGGCCTTCGCCTTCGTTTACAACGTGCTGGGCATTCCGCTGGCGGCCGCCGGCATGCTGAATCCGGTGATCGCAGGCGCGGCGATGGCGGCGAGTTCGGTGTCGGTGGTGTCCAACTCTTTGCTGCTGCGCCGCTGGCGCTGAGGCTTGCAATCAACCCTTACCACGATGGAGATGAACATGGCAGAACTGATTTTGAACATAGACGGCATGACCTGCGGCGGCTGCGTGAAGAGCGTGACCGGTTTGCTGAGCGGCATGGCCGGCGTCAGCGACGCCCAGGTAAGTCTGGAGGACAAGCAGGCGCGCGTGGCTTACGACGCCGCGACGGTGTCGCCGGAGGAGTTGGCGGCGGCGGTGGCCGATGCCGGCTTCGATGTGACGTTCTGATTTTCCGCGTCGAGACCGCTCCGCCAGGCCTGGGGGGCGGTCTTCGCCATTCTCGGCCGCCCTGAGCCGAATGTCGGCCTTACTTCTCTCCCAGCATGCCGTATTCCACCGGCGTCTTCACGTAGAACACCTTGACGCCCTCGCCGCGCAGCCGGTCCAGCAATTGCTCGGCCTCCTGCGCGCTGAGCGCCATCGTCACTTCCTCAGGCTGGTCGGCCAATTCGAAGAAGCGGGCGGCGTGGATGCGGCGGTCGCCGCCGAAACCCTCGCTGGCGGCGAACAGCGTGGCGCCGCCTATGCCCAGCCTGCGGGCTTCCTGCAAGATCCATTCCGCTAGCGGCACGCCGTGATGGCGGTGTCCCTGCTGGGTGAAGAACGACAGTTGGTAGCCTTGCATCGCGGGGCCTCCTGGAGACGGATCACGGTTGAGTCGCGCCGTCGGCGGGCATGCCGTTCGCCGACACCTGCATTGTAGACCCGGCCGCCGTGGCGGGCGGCCGGAGCGTGCTCAGCGGATGATGCCCACCGGGTAGAGGTAGCGGTTGCTGTCGGCGAACGGCGTGCGCTCGTAGAACCAGTTGAGCCGGGCGTTGCGGTCCTTGGCGAATTTGGGGTCGGCCTTGAGCCTGGCGGCGAAGGCTTGGCGCAGCGCGGGGCTTTCGGCCAGCATGCGGCGCGCCATCGGCTCCATCACATAGGCTTCCGGCGCTTCCGCCGAGGTCAGGTTGGCGTTGAAGAAGCCCCAGCTGAGGAAGGAGTCCGGACTGGATGGCTCCAGCAGCACCATGGCCAGCGCGCCCAGCGGCTGATCGGGATCGATGACGACAGAGCCGGCCGGATAAGTGACCTTGCGCGGCATCGCCACCGGCTTGCCGCTGATCAGCAGCCGGCCTTCGTAGCCGGGGATCTTGTCGGCCGACTCGCGGTCCGGTTCGAACGGCGTGCCCAGCTTGACCTCGTCCAGCCGGTAGGCGGTGACGTCGAGCGTGGTCGGCTGCTCCAGCGTGCTCATCGCGATGCCATGCGTCTTCAGCCGCTCTATCACTTCCCGCCATTGCGCCGGCACCACGTAGGCCTTGGGCCGCGCGACGACCAGGTCGGGCTCGGACTGCGGCGTGATCGGGATCTTGTAGTTCTGCGGCTGGTTGCTCCAGCGCACGATCTTGTCGCCGGTGACCGGCGATTGCGCCTTGTCGAATTTCACGCCCTTGAAGTCCACCATCTGCGGCTGACCATCGGCCGCTTTCCAGGTCAGCGTCACGTTCTTGGGGCGCGCCGCGCGGTCCTGGGCGATGGCGGCGCGCAGGCTGTCCTTGTTGGCGGCCACGCTTTCCAGGATGGCTTTGTACAGCGCGTAATTGCCCAGCACCTGCTGCCGGTACGGCTTGAGCGCGTGCAGTTCCACCAGGATGGCGGGGATGCCGCGCACGTCGGCGTACTGGTTGGAGAAGCGCGCCAGATCGCTGTAGTAGGGGTAGTAGCCCTTGCTGATGTCCTCGTTGTCGTTCATCGAGATGCAAACATTGGGCTCGTGGCCGTAGGCGCGCAGCTCGCGGTAGACATAGGGCGTCATCACCTGGTCCATCCAGCGGCTGGATGCCGGCGACCAGCCCTGGCCGTTGTTGCAGTAAGTGACGTCGTACCGGTAGTTGACGCCGTCGGTGCTGTGGGTGTCGATGAAGAAGTCCGGCTGGTATTGGCCGAGCGCGCGCGCCACGTTGCGGATTTCCGGGCTGTCCAGCTTGGCGAAGTCGCGGTTCAGGTTGAGGTTGCGGCTGTTGACGCGCCAGCCGGTCTCGTCGGGGCCGTTCTGGTTGATGCGGCCGTATTTGCCGTAGCGCACGTCGCCGTCGATGTTGACGGTGGGAACGAACAGGATGTTCACCTTGTCCAGCAAGGCGCGCTGGGCGCCGCCCACGGTCAGGTCGCGCAGCAGCATCAGGCCGGCATCCTTGCCGTTGGCCTCGCCTGGGTGGATGCCGGCCTCGATGTAGACAGTCGGCTTGCCGGAAGCCTTGAGCCCGGCGGCCGACTTGTCGGCGCTGCTGGAGACCACCGCCATCATGAATGGCCGGCCTTCGCCGGTTTTTTCCTCCAGCGCGGTCAACTGGATCAGGTCCGGTTTCGCCGCCGCCAGCCTTTGCAGATAGGCCAGCGTCTCCGGGTAGGGCGGCGTGTGGGCGAAGCCGGACGCTTCCAGCGGCGTGGACCACGGATCGTCCTTGGCGACGGCGAACCGCTGGCTCTTGCCGCTCCAGGGGATGTCCGGCGGCAGCACGCGCTGGCCGGCGGACTGGAGAAACTGGCCGGGATCGACGTAGTCCGGCGCGGCGGGCGAGGCGGCTGCGGGCAGGCTGGCCAGCGCGGCGGCGAGAAATGTCAGCGAAGGGAGGAGGCGGCTCATCGTATGCTCCGGGAGTGAGGATCGCGCCAGCTTACGCCTTGTGCCGCTGCTTTCTGATTGCCTGATTCATCCTGCTTGATGGCTGTCAAACACGGGGTTTTTCCTGCTTTTTATCTGTGGTTTTTGTTGTGAAAGTTTTAGTTAATATAAATTCAATTCGCATATTGATGCCGAGATGGCCTGGCGGTAACATCATTTTCCGCGCGCATGCCGCGCTTGGCACCGGGCCGCAGCGCTGGCCGGATTCCACGTCCTCACCAAGAAAGAAACCGCGTTGAAAACGAAAACTCTGACTGTGCTGCTGGCGTCGCTATTGTCCGGCTCCGCGCTGGCGGCGGACATCCCGCTGCGCGACTTTTTCCGCAATCCCGAGCAAAGCAACTTCACGGTATCGCCGGACGGCAAGAGCGTGGCCTTCCTGTCGCCGTGGGAGTCGCGCCGCAACATCGTGGTGCGTCGGCCAGGCCAGCCTGACAAGCGCGTCACCGCGATCAAGGACCGCGACCTGTCCGGCTATTTCTGGAAGGGCAACGACAGGCTGGTCTACGTCAAGGACAATGCCGGCGACGAGAATTTCCACCTGTACAGCGTGGACCTGAAAAGCGGCAAGACCCGCGATCTGACGCCGTTTCCCGGCGTGCGCGCCGAGATCGTCGACGGCCTGGTCGACAACGACAGGCAGCTGCTGATCAGCTTGAACAAGCGCAACCCGGAAATCTTCGACGTCTATCGCATCGATCTGCAAACCGGCAAGCTGACGCTGGAGGCGGAAAACCCGGGCAAGGTCACCAGTTGGGAAAGCGATCACAAGGGCAATATCCGCATCGCCATCGAGACCGACGGCGTCAACAATACCGTGCTGTACCGCGACCAGCCGGGCGGCAAGTTCCGCAAGCTGCTTTCCACCACCTTCCGCGAGAGCTTCTCGCCGCTGTTCTTCACCTTCGACAACCAGCGTTTCTACGCCGCCAGCAACCTGGGCCGCGACAAGACCGCCATCGTCGAGTACGACCCGAAGACCAATAAGGAGATCAAGGAAATCTACGCTCGCAATGATGTGGACGTGGACGGCCTCAACTACTCGCACAAGCGCAAGGTCATCACCTGCGCCGGTTTCGAAACCGACAAGCCGGGCCGCGAGTGCTTCGATCCGCAATCGCGCGAGCTGTACGCCAAGCTGCAGTCCCACTTCCCGGGCTATCAGGTGGACATCACCTCCGGCAACCGCAACGAAGACCGCTTCGTGGTGGCGGCCTGGAACGACAAGACCCAGGGCAAGCGCTATCTGTACGACAAGAAGAGCGACAGGCTGACGTTGCTGGCCGAGATCACGCCATGGCTGCCGGCCGACAAGATGGCCGCCATGAAACCCATCCAGTACCAGAGCCGAGACGGCCTGACCATCAACGGCTATCTGACGCTGCCAAAGGGCAAGGAAGACGCCAAGGGCCTGCCGGTGATCGTCAATCCGCATGGCGGCCCATGGGCTCGAGACAGCTGGCGCTTCAATCCGGAAGTGCAGTTCTTTGCCAACCGCGGCTGGGCGGTGCTGCAGATGAACTTCCGCGGCTCCACCGGCTATGGCCGCCAGTTCTGGGAAGCCTCGTTCAAGGAGTGGGGCGGCAAGATGCAGGACGACGTCACCGACGGCGTAGACTGGCTGGTCAAGCAAGGCGTGGCCGATCCGAAGAAGGTGTGCATCTACGGCGGCAGCTACGGCGGCTACGCCACCTTGTCCGGCATCACCAAGACGCCGGAACTGTACCGCTGCGCGGTGGATTACGTCGGCGTGTCCAACCTGTTCACCTTCATGACCACCATTCCGCCGTACTGGAAGCCGTTCCTGGATTCGATGTACGATATGGTGGGCAATCCGGAGAAGGACAAGGAACTGCTGCGGGAGCGCTCGCCGGTGTTCCACGTCGACCGCATCCAGTCGCCGCTCTTGGTGCTGCAGGGCGCCAAAGACCCGCGCGTCAACATCAACGAGTCCAACCAGATCGTCGACGCGTTGAAGAAGCGCGGCGTGGACGTCGAGTACATCGTCAAGGACAACGAAGGCCACGGCTTCCACAACGAGGAAAACCGCTTCGCCGCCTATGGCGCGATGGAGCAGTTCTTCAAGAAATATCTGGACTGATCGGCTACCACGCCAGTCATCTCAGCCCGCCTTCAGGCGGGCTTTTCCATTTAGACCCGCTAACAAAACTTCTGATCCTGAGCTGCGCCTCCTTGTCGTATGACCGACACTGCCTGTGTTCAGGTTCTCTGCGAAGTTTGGTTCGCGGCGCTTACAGCATCAGCCATCCGGTCGCCGCGCACAGGCCCACCACCAGCCAGGGAGGAAGCTTCCATGCGGCCAGCGCCAGCAGAGCCAGCAGAGCGGCGGCGAAATCGGCCGGCGCGCGCACCGCGCTGCTCCAGGCCGGGTGGTACAGCGCGGCCAGCAGCAGGCCCACCACCGCCGCGTTGACGCCGGCCAGCGCAGATTGGGCGGCGGGCGCGGCGCGCAGCCGGCGCCAGAACGGCAGAGCGCCCGCCAGCAGCAGGAAGCCGGGCAGGAAGATGGCGACCAGCGCCAGCGCGCCGCTTTGCCAACTGCCGTCGCCGGCCGCGCCCAGAAACGCGGCGAAGGCGAACAAGGGGCCCGGCAGCGCCTGCGCCGCGCCGTAGCCGGCCAGGAAGGCGTCCCTGGGCACCCAGCCGCTGGCGACGGCCGCGGTTTCCAGCAGCGGCAACACCACGTGGCCGCCGCCGAACACCAGCGCGCCGCTGCGGTAGAAAGCGTCGAACAGCTCCAGCCGGTAGCCGGGCCAGGCCGCGGCCAGCAGCGGCAGGCCTGCCAGCAGCGCGAAGAACAGCGCCAGCCAGATCGCGCCGCGGCGGCGGCTGGGCGTCGTAGCGTCGTCGGCAATGGAAACGCCCGGAGCGGTAGCGGCCAGCCACAGGCGTCCGGCCGCGCCGGCCAGCGCGATGACGGCCAGCGGCAGCCAGGGCGCGGCGATCAGCAAGGCCAGGCAGCAGGCGATGGCCATCAGCGTCAGCCGCGGCGGGTCCGGGCACAATTGGCGAGCCATGCTCCATACCGCCTGCGCCACCACCGCCACCGCGGCCAGCTTCAGTCCATGCAAGACGCCGGGCGGAACGGCCTGCGCGTGATGCGACAGGCCCAGCGCCAGCAGCAGCATCAGCAGCGCCGACGGCAGCGTGAAGCCCAGCCAGGCGGCCAGCGCGCCGGCCAGGCCGCCGCGCGACAGGCCCAGCGCCATGCCGACCTGGCTGCTGGCAGGTCCCGGCAGAAACTGGCACAGCGCCACCAGGTCGGCGTAGTCGCGCTCCGGCAGCCAGCGGCGGCGCTCGACGAATTCGGCGCGGAAATAACCGAGATGGGCGACCGGGCCGCCGAACGAAGTCAGGCCCAGCTTCAGGAAAACCAGCAGGATGCGCCAGAAGCCGCGGTCATTCGCCGCATGTGGTGGATGCATGGCATGAAAGGGGTGGGGAAACAGCGCCACCTTAGCGGAAAACGCCGCCGCCTTGAAGCGCTACGGCTGCGCCAGCGGCTGCCGCCAGCGCCGCGCGCCCCAATGCCCCAGCAACTGCAGCAGGCCGCACAACAGCAGGTAACCGACGGCGATGGCGCTGAATATCTCCAGCGGATAAACCTGCTCGCGGTTGTTGACCTGGGTGGCGACGAAGGTGAACTCGGCGACGCCGACGATGTAGGCCAGCGAGCTGTCCTTCAGCAGCGACACCCACTGGTTGACGAAGGAGGGCAGCATGATGCGCAGCGCCTGCGGCAGGATCAGCCAGCGCAGCGTCTGCCAGCGGGAGAAGCCTAGCGCCAGTCCGGCGTGCCATTGGCCGCGGCCCACCGCCGTCAGGCCGGCCAGCACCGCCTGGCCCAGATAGGCCGAGTGGATCAGCGCCAGCGCCAGGATCACCGTCAGCAGGCCGGGAACGTCTATGCCGAACAGCAGCGGCAGCAGGAAATAGCACCAGAAGATCAGCATCAGCACCGGGATCGCGCGCAGCACCGCGGTGGCGGCGGCCAGCGCGCGCCGCAGCGCCGGCCCGCCCATCAGCTGCGCGATGCCCAGCATCAGCCCCAGCCCGCTGGCCAGCAATGCCGCGGCCAGGCTCAGCGCCGCAGTCAGCAGCAGGCCGCCCGGTTCGCCGCCGGACAGGTTGCCCCACAGCAGGTAGTCGAGATTGTCCTGTATCACCGGCGGGATCATCGCAGTGTTCTCCATTCAGGCTCCGGCCGCTGGGCCAGCAATTGGGTGATCAGCACCAGGATCAGATACAGCGCGGTGGCGGCGGCGAAGGACTGGAAGGCCAGCAGGGTTTCGGTCTCCACCTGGCGCGAGGCGTAAGAGAGCTCGGCCAGGCCGATGGCCATCGTCAGCGAGGTGTTCTTGACGATGGCGGTGTACTGGCCGACCAAGGGCCGCTTCACCAGCTGCCAGGCTTGCGGCAGCACCACCAGGCCCAGCGCCTGCCAGCCGCTCATGCCCAGCGCGCGCGCCGCCAGCCGCTGGCCCTTGGGCACCGCGTTGAGCCCGGCCTGCAATTCGCCGCTGATGAAGGCGGCGCTGTACAGCGTCAGCGCGGTGAAGGCGGCCAGGAATTCGAACGACGGCCACGGCAGGGCCAGACCGAAGGGCAGCGCCAACGCGCGCGGCGTGTTCAGCCAGATTTTCGCCTCGTCCGGCAGCAGGCCGGACACGCCGAAATACCACAGCAGCAGCTGCACCATCAGCGGCGTGTTGCGATGCAGCTCCAGGAACAGCCGCGTCGCCAGCCGCAGCGGCCGCGGGCCGCCGTCCTGCAGCGCGGTCAGCGCGACGCCGAGCAGGCTGGCGGCGGCGATGACCAGCAGCGACAGCCAGCCGGTCAGCAGCGCGCCCTTGCCCAGCCAGACGAGATAGTGCGGCTCCAGCCAGTTGTGGCCGAGCCAGGCGGGTGGGGTCATGCGTGTGTCTTTCTACCGAACGTCGAAACGGCAAAACCGCCGGCGGGAACCGGCGGTTGCGAGGCGGGACGAGCCTGGGATCAGGCCGCGTCGCCGATCTTGAAGTCGCGCGGCAGCGGCGCCTTGGTCTTGGGGCCGAACCAATGGTCGTAGATCTTGGCCGCGTCGCCGCTCTTTTCCAGTTCGCGCAGCGTCTCGTTGACCACCTTGGTCAGCCGCGCCTCGCCCTTGGGCAGGCCGATGGCCTGGAATTCGCGGGTCAGCGTGAACGGCGCCAGTTCGTACTTGGCCTTGTCCGGCGCGTTGGCCAACAGCGCGGCCAGCTTGGAGCCGTCCTGGGTGATGGCCTGGACGTTGCCGTTGCGCAGCGCGGTGAAGGCCAGCGGGGTGTCGTCATAGGCGACGACGGTGGTCTTCGGGTACTTGTCGCGCAGGTACACTTCCTGGGTGGTGCCCTTGTCCACGCCTACGCGCAGGCCGGCCAGCTGCTCCGGCTTCTGCAGCGCGCCCTTGCGGACGATGAACTGCTGGCCGGAGGCGAAGTAGGGCAGGCTGAAGTCCACTTGCTTCTTGCGCTCGTCGGTGACGGTGAAGTTGGCGGCGACGATGTCGGCCTTGCCGGACACCAGCAACGGCACGCGGTTGGCCGGGTTGGTCGGGATCAGTTGCAGCTTCACGCCCAGTTTCTTGGCGATATGCTGGGCCACGTCGACGTCCAGGCCGGAAATCTGGCGGGTCTTGGCGTCCAGGAAGCCGAACGGCGGGTTGCTGTCGAAGGCGGCGACGCGCAGCACGCCGGCTTTCTTGATGTCATCCAGGCGGTCGGCCAGGGCGGCGGTGGAAGTCAGGGCAACGGCGAGTGCGAGGGCAATGGTCTTTTTCATGGCGAGCCTTGTAGGGTTGTTTGCCGATGTGAAGCTGATTGCCGCCATCTTACCCGAATGAATTAATATCCAGAAATTATAAAAAATTAGTTATATATTCCGGAATTTGTTATAAAGCTGGCGTGTCGCGTTTGCCGGGAGCAAAAAAGGCCGGGATGTCCCGGCCCTTCGCATCAAAACGCTCAGCCCTGTTTGCGCCGGCCGAAGAATACCAGCAGCCCGATGCCGATCACGATCATCGGCAGGCTCAGCCACTGGCCCATGCTGATCACGTCGGACTTGCCGAAGATGCCGGCGTCCGGATTGCGGAAGTATTCGCTGATGAAGCGGGCCAGGCCGTAGCCGATCAGGAACAGCGCCGACACCTTGCCGGTGGCGCGCGGCTTGGCGCTGTAGATCCACAGCGCGCCGAACAGCACGATGCCCTCCAGCGCGAATTCGTACAGCTGCGACGGGTGTCGCAGCAGGCCGCCGTACTGCATCAGCATGTTCATCAGGTCGGCCGATTGCTGGGCCTCGGCGATGTCCTCCATCCGAGCCTGCGGGAACAGCATCGCCCACGGCAGGTCCGGGCTGGCCACGCGGCCCCACAGCTCGCCGTTGATGAAGTTGCCGACGCGGCCGGCGGCCAGGCCCAGCGGCACCAGCGGCGCGACGAAGTCGGTCAGCTGCCAGAAGCCGCGGCCCACCTTGCGGCCGTAGATCGCCACCGCGATCAGCACGCCGAGGAAGCCGCCGTGGAAGGACATGCCGCCTTTCCACACCATGAAGATTTCCAGCGGATGGCTGAAGTAGTAGCCAGGCTGGTAGAACAGCACCTCGCCCAGGCGGCCGCCCACCACCACGCCGACCGCGCCGTACATCAGCATGTCGTCCAGCTGCGGCACGGTGAGCACGTCGTTGCCGTTTTTCAGGCGGTATTTGCCCATGGTGAGGAACAGGGCGAAGCCCAGCAGGTACATCAGGCCGTACCAATGAACGGCCAGCGGGCCCAGGTGGATGGCCACCGGATCGAACTGAGGATGAATCAGCATTTGTCAGTGATGTGCGTTTGCGGTAAAAGAAATGTGACGAGATTATACGGAAAGCGTTCCCCGCCGTCGCGCCGCTTACCCGCGGCGTCGCGGCACCCTGGTCGGTCCACACGGCACCCGCGGACCGACCGCCGCCAGCTTACCCTGCTGGCGTGACGGAACGGCGACCGGTTTTGTTTACAGATCAAGGAAGCATCATGCCTCAATACCGCTCCCGCACTTCCACCGCCGGCCGCAACATGGCGGGTGCCCGCGCGCT
>NZ_JZJL01000021.1 GCF_000971335.1 Chromobacterium vaccinii | reverse complement strand
GTCCAGCGCCATGGAATGCCGGCCGCGGCCAGCTGGCCGACCAGCAGCGGGCCGGAAAACACGCCGGCGCCGGCGAAGATGAAGGCTTCCACCATCGCCATGTCGCGGTGTTCTGCCTGATGCCAGGCCAGGCCGGCCTGCACCGCCGATTGCAGCACGCCGCCGGTCAAGCCCATGGCGATGGCCGCGGCCAGCGTGCCGGCGAAGCCGCGCGCCTGGGCGATGGACAACACGGCCAGCACCATGGCGACCGCCGCGCCGCGGATCAGCGGGCCGAGGCCCAGCCTGGGCAGCAGCCAGCCCCCCAGCAGGCCGGACGCGACCAGGCCGCCGGCGTAGCTGGTGAAATGCCAGCCGACCTGGATGGGATCGTAGCCGAACTCGGCGCGCAGGAAGGGCAGGGTGGAGCCCAGCACCGACTGCTGGAAGCCGAACACGGCCAGCACCAGATAGAGGAACCAGGTGGGTCCGTCGCGGCGGAATGGCCGGGTGGATCGGGGACTGTCTGTCATCGCGGTTGATCCTGAGGTGTGGGGTGGGGGCATCTGAACGCATGCCGCGCCTGGCGGATGGCAGATCCCTGTGCCGCCGGCGGTGGCCGGAGGCCTCGCCGCTTGTGTTTCGACACGGTCCGCAGCGGGCGGCTTGGGGTCCTCAAACCCGCCGCCGCGGTGGTTCCTGCCTGTCTTAATCCAGCAGCCGGTGCAATTGCGCGTATTGCAGCAGCATGATGGTCTTGCCATCGGCGATATCGCAGCAGTCCACCATCGCCAACGCCTGCTGCAACGGCAGTTCCAGCACCTCCAGCTCCTCGCCGTCCTCCTCCACGCCGCCGCCATCCCCCACTTTGTCGCGGGGATGGTATTCGCCGACGAAGAAGAACAGTTTCTCGGTGACGGATCCGGGGCTCATGAAGGCCTCGAATACCTTGCGCACATTGTCTATCCGGTAGCCGGTCTCCTCTTCGGTTTCGCGGCGGATGCAGGTTTCAGCGTCATCCTGATCCAGCAGGCCGGCGCATGCCTCGATCAGCATGCCGTCGTGGCCGTTGACGAAGGCGGGGAAGCGGAACTGGCGGGTGAGGATCACCGTGCGGCGGGAGCGGTTGTACAGCAGGATCACCGCGCCGTTGCCGCGGTCGTAGGTTTCGCGCGACAGCGTCTGCCAGCTGCCGTCGCGGCGCAGGTAGTCGAAGGTGGTCTTGCGCAGCACGTACCAGTCATCGGATAGCACTTCCACGCGTTGGATGCGCACCCTTTCCCGGGTCGCGGTGGTATTGCTCATGCAGCGTTTCCTTTTACTTGTTCGTCAATCGGTTTGCATTCGGCGCCACGGTCAGCAGCCGCGCCAGCATGGCGGGGTCGCGCTGTTCGGGCGCGGTCATGATGGCGGTGTCCAGCGCGCGGTCGCAGCCGCAGCGGCAGGCGCCGCCGTGGCGGCCCAGGCGCTGCACCGCTTCTCCCACCAGCCGGCGCGCGCTGTCGCCGATTTCGGCCATCCGTTCCGCCACCAGCGCGGCGTTGACTGGTTCTTGCGATTCGAACCAACAGTCATAGTCGGTGGGGATGGCCACCAGCGCGTAGCACAACTCGGCTTCGCGGGCGAGCTTGGCTTCCGGCATCGCCGTCATGCCTATCACGGTGCCGTCCCACTGGCGGTAAAGCCGGGACTCGGCGCGAGTGGAGAATTGCGGTCCCTCCATCACCACATAGGTGCCGCCGTCGCGCGCCGGCACCCTGGCAGCGGCGGCGCTGTCGGCCAGCGCTTCGCGCATGCGGCCGCAGACCGGGTCGCCGAAGGGCACGTGGCCGACCAGGCCGGGGCCGAAGAATGTCTTGTCGCGCATCAGCGTGCGGTCGATGAACTGGTCGACCAGCACGAAATGGCCGGGCGGCACGTCCTCGCGCAGGCTGCCCACCGCGCTCATCGACAGGATCTGGGTGCAGCCCACGCTGCGCAGCGCGGCGATATTGGCCTTGACGTTGATGGACGCGGGCGGGATCGAGTGGCCCGGGCCATGGCGCTGCAGGAAGGCGACCGGCACGCCGCCCAGATAGCCGGTGACCACTGGCGAGGACGGCGCGCCGAAGGCGGTGGCGCAATGGTGGGCGCTGGCGTCGGTCAAGCCCAGCAGCCGCTGGAAGCCGCTGCCGCCTATGATGCCGATGCGGGCCGGATGGGATTCAGTCATGGTGGATTCCTTGGGTGGAGAGGCGGCCGGCCAGCGGCGGAGCCACCAGCCGTTCGCGCAGTTCGGACAGCGCCGACGGCGCGTTGCCGCGACAGCGCAGCAGGCCCTCGCTGGCATGCTCGGTGTAGCGCGGATCGTGGATTTTCAGGTGTCGGTCTATCGCCGGCAGGTAGTTCCAGCGCACGCCGGGATACAAGGAGTGGACGAGATGGTAGGCGTCCGAAGTGGGGGCGATGAACACTCGCACCAGCCAGCCGCTGACGCCGAAGTAATCGGTGGGGCGGCCCATCAGGTATTCCAGCTCCAGCCGCTCCTGCGGGAAGCCGGGCATGAACCAGCGGTGCTCGGCCAGCAGCGACACCCAGGCGAACACCGGGTAGGAGGTGAACAACGGCAGCAGCCAGCCGAAGGCCACGCCCGCCCAGCCTCCGACCCAGTACAGCAGCGCGCCGGTCGTCAGCAGCGTCGCGCAGCGGGCTAGCGCCGTGGTTTTTGAATGGTTGAGCAGGCTGTTGCGGGTCATCGTGCTGAGATTGTTCCAAAAGCCGGCGGGCCACAGCGGGTACAGCAGGCGGGCAAGGAAGGCGGCGTCCGACAGGCCGGCCAGATAGCCGCCGGCGAACACCCGGGCGCGGTTGGGGTCCAGTTCCGGGTGGTTGGGCTTGCGGTGGTGGTCGCCATGGGTTCTGTGGCGGCTATGCATGTCGCGCTTGAACACCGGGAACTGGTAGAAGATGTCGCTCAGCCACCATTGCCAGGCATGGGACGGGCACAGCGCGAAGTGGACGGCGTTGTGGCCGAACTCCTGCAGCGCGCGCATGCGGCCGCCGCTCCACAGCGTCACCAGCGCCCAGCCCACGGCGGAGTCGGCCAGCGCGGCCGCCATCACCGCCGCCACGATGTCCAGCCAGGTCCAGACGAAGGGCAGCGGCGCGAGCCAATTGTCTAGCGGACGATAATAGGTTTCCGGATTGTCGTTGATGCGCGGCAGCAAGCGCAGCCTGCGCATCACCGGCCCGCTGTCGCGGTAATAGAAATGGACCATGCCGCGCATCGCCAGCGAGGCGGCCAACACCACCAGCAGGGGGTAGAAGGAATTCATGAGGGTTCTCCCGCCGCGGCCAGCGCGGACAACACCGGCAGCAGCTCCGACAGGCTGGAGCAGACGGGCGCGTCGGATTCGTCCAGCCTTGCTCGGTCTTGATGGCCGGTTTCCACCAGCAGCGCGCGCCAGCCCACCTGCCGCGCCACCTCGCAGTCGTGCAGCGTGTCGCCGATGAACAGCGTATCTGCCGGCGGCAGCGCCAGCCGGGATTGCAATGCCCGGGCTTCATCCAGCTTGCCCGAGGCGTGGGTGTGGTCCAGGCCGACCACGTGCTGGAAGCTGCCAAGCAGCCGCTTGGCGTCCAGCGTGCGCAACAGCACGTTGCTTTGCGACGCCGACAGCACCGAGGCGCCGATGCCGCGGGAGGCGGCGAGTTCCAGCAGTTCCGCGACGCCGTCGTGCATCCGACAGCGCGCGACGTGGGCGTCGAAATGCTCGAGGTAGATGGTGACGATGTCGGCGAACGGATGTCGGTTGAAGTCGAAGCCGAGCCGCGCGTAGAACTCGGCGATCGGGAAGCCGAACTCGCGCCGGTAGCGCTCGCGCGTGACCGGTTCCGCGCCGAAGCGCGCGCAGCAGCGGTTTACCGACGCCACCGCAAGATCAATGTCGTCGATCAGCGTGCCGTTCCAGTCGAAGACCAGGTGGCGCACTCCAGCCAGCCATGATGCCGCGCTCATGGATGGCCTCCGCCGGGCCGCAGCGAGCCAAGCACGATGCGCGCGGCGATGGGCGGCGCGTACAGCCGGGACGGGCTGGCGATCAGGTTGCTGACGCCGATCTGGGCTTCCAGCGCGCCGCGGTGGTAGGCGGACAGCCGGGTCAGTCCGGCGCCGTACCAGTGCAGGAAACGGGTGCGCCAGTCGCGTTCGCCCTCGGTTTCCGGGAAGCGCAGGTCTTCGGTGACCGCCATCTGCCAGGCGGGGTCCAGCACCCGGCACAGCTTTTCCTGCAGCTCCTGGAAGCCCAGCCCGCCGGCCAGCAGCGCGTCCAGGTTCTGGCCAAGGCATTCGGCTTCCAGCGCGCATAGCGTCATGCCCTGGCTGTACAGCGGATTCATGCTGCCCAGCGCGTCGCCGACCACCAGCAGGCCGTCCGGCCAGCGCGGCAGCTGGTCGTAATGGCGGCGCAGGCTGCCGGGCATGCGGAATACCGACACATCGGACAGCGGCTCGGCGTCCTGTATCACCTGATGGATGTCCGGCATGGGCAGCGCGGCCAGCGCTTTCAGGAAGGCGTTCGGGTCGCGGTCCGGGTATTGGCCGAACCAGCCGCCGGTGGTCACCATCCAGCGGTCGCCTTCTATCGGGCTGATCACGCCCATCGCGCGTTGATGCGGCGGCGTGGCCAGCACCAGCAATACCTTCCATTGGCTGGCGAACTCGGGGCGGCGCCGGTAGATGCGCGACGCGTAGCCGAGATCGGTTTTCACCATGCTTTTTTCCACCGCGCCGAAACCGGCGGTTTCCAGCCAGCCGGGCAGGCGGGTGCCCCGGCCGCTGGCGTCCACCAGCGCGTCGGCGTCCAGCGTCCAGGCGTGGTCGTCGTTGCGCAGCCGGACGCCGGCGACTGCCAGCTTGTCGCCGTCGCGGTGGAAATCCACCCCTTCCATCTGGGTGCGCGACAACACCGTGATCTGAGGCAGCCGCGAGACGCGGCGGCGCAGATGGGTGTCGATCAGCCGGCGGCTGCAGTAATGGGCGTGGATGCCGCAGCGGTAGCGGTTTTTCCAGCGCCCGGCCTGGTACCACTTGACGTCGTGGCCCAGGTCGGCGACCAACGCGCCGGCCTGTTCCAGCTCCGACAGGAAACCGGGGAAGATGGCTTCCATGATCTCTTTGCCGCGCTGCAAGAGCAGATGGACGTGGTGTTCTTGCGGCACGCTTTGACGCGCGCCGGTTTCATCGTGGAAATCGCTTTTCTCCACAATGGTGACGCGGGCGTAGCGGCGGGCCAGCGCGGCGGCGGCCAGGCAGCCGGCGATGCTGCCGCCAAGCACCACCGCGTGGCCGTTTTCAATTCTGGGCATAGTCATTCAATGTCCTCGCGATGTAATCGAGGTCTTCGCCGGTCAGGTCGGGATGCAGCGGCACCGTGGTCAGCGAGCGCAGCAGCCGGGCAGCGTTGGGGCAGTCGCGGCGGTAGCGTTCCAGCAGCGGCAGCTGATACAGCGGCTGGTTGTCGTACTTGCCGATATCGGACGGGATGCCGCGTGACATCTGGTAGCGCACCAGTTGCCGTCCATCGTGGCCCACCGCCTGCAGCAGCAGCGCGTAGCCATTGGCCTGGCCATGCGATGGCAGCGGCAATTCGCGCAGCGCCGGGTTGTCCAGCGCGGCCAGCAGCCGTTCGCGGTTGCTCAGGCGGATGTCGAGATGCCGGGCCAGTTGGCGGCTGCGCGCCAGCCCCAATGCCGCCTGCAGGCCGCCCAGCTTCAGATTGATGCCCACGCTCTGGCCGGTGAGGTTGCCGAAGCGGGTGTAGGCGCGGATGCGCTCGGCCCGGCGCGGATCGGCGGTCATGACGAAGCCGCCTTCGCCGGTGGACATGAATTTGCAGTCATGGGTGCTGAAGCAGCAGATGTCGCCGATGCGCGCCAGCCAGTCGCCGTTCAGCCGGGTCAGGTGACAATGGGCCAAGTCCTGGATCAGCGGGATGCCGCGTTCGCGCAGCAACGTCCAGGTCCGGTCAGAGGGAATGGGATAGCCCCACATCGGCACCTCGATCACCGCGCGGGTGCGCGGCCCCAGGCAGCGTTGGAGATCGTCCGGGTCCAGGCCGAAGCTGTCGGGCGCCACATCGCAGAACACCGGCACCAATCCTTGGGCCAGGATGGGCAGCACGGTGCAGATCGGGCAGGTGGGCGCCAGCACCACTTCGTCGCCGGGCGCGAAATCGACGCCGGCCAACGCGGCGTGGACCGAGGCGGCGCCAGAGGAGACGGCGATCACGTGCGGCAGGCCGTACAGGCTGCCCAGCGCCGCTTCGTACTCGGCGACGATGTCGGCGGTGCCGGACAGGCCGCCGCGCAGCGCGCGCGCCAGCTCGGCGACATCGTCCGGCGCGTCGTGGATGCAGGTTTCGGCGATATGGCGCGTTTCCAGCGCAATCGTGCTCATCATCGGACTCCCTGCTGTACCGCCTGCCACACTGCATCGTCGTCGTACAGACGCTCCAGCATGCGGCGGAAATTGGCGAACATCGGCAGTTGCTCCAGGCGCTCGCGCGGGAAGAAGCCGACCTCCGCCGCCTCCCGGCCCGGCGGACAGCGCCGCTCGGGAGTGGCGCACAGGTAGATCAGGTCCAGGTGGTAGTGCGGGGTTTTGGGATCGGCGATGTACTCGCACAGCACCCGGTACGGAAGGTGCAGCGCGGAGACGTCGGCTTCTTCGTCCTCCAGCGCTATGTCGCGCTCGCCCAGCAGCCTGGCGTGGATGCCGGTTTCCTCCCGCACCTCGCGCAGCGCCGCCTCGTCCGGCGTTTCGTGTTGTTCGACGTGGCCGCCCGGGTACAGCCAGACGCCGAGCTTGCGGTGGCGCAGCAGCAGCACTTCATGGTGGGGGTTGAGCACGAAGGCCGAAGAGGTGAAATGCCGCTCCAGCCCGGCGCGCTGCATCGCGCGTTCGGTGATCATGGCGCCTGGTATCCGTTGATGACGTCGGCCATGTAGTCCAGCTCCGCTTCGCTCAGCGCGGGGTGCACGGGCAGCGTGGTCATGCCGGAGAGCAGCGCCTCGGCGTTCGGGCAGTCGAGGCGGTATTCGGCCAGCGCGGGGAAGCGGTACAGCGCCTGGCAGCCGTAGCGCTTGATGTCGGATGGGATGCCGCGGGCGTCCAGGTAGTCGATGAAGGCGCGGTTGTCGGCGAAGCCCAGCTCCAGATTGAGGAAGTAGTAGTTGGGATTGCCGCCTTCGATGATTCGTTTTTCCCGCACCTGGGGATGGCGCAGCCGCTGCAGCAGGCGGCGGGCGTGGGTCCGCCGGCAGTCTATCTGTTCGGAAAGCTTGTCCAGCCGGCTGTGGCCCAGCGCCGCCGGCAGCGCGGCCAGCTTGTAGTTGAGGCCGAAATCCGCGCCGTTGAGGTTGCCGAAGCGGCTGTAGGAGCGGCAGCGTTCGGCTAGCTCGACGTCGTCGGTCAGCACGAAGCCGCCTTCTCCGGTGGCCAGCGGCTTGCGCTCGTGGGTGCTGAAGCAGGACAGGTGGCCGTAGGCGGACAGGTGCTTGCCGTGCAGCGTGCTGCCGTGCGAGTGGGCCAGGTCCAGGATCAGCTTCAGGTCCAGCGAGTCGGCCAGTTCGCGCAGCTCGTCCACCTCGGTGGGATAGCCCCACATCGGGATGTCGATCAGCGCGACGGCGCGGGGGGAGACGCGGTCGCGCACCGAGTCGGGGTCGGCGCCGAAGCCGTGGGCGCGGGTATCGACGAACACGGGGTTGGCGCCGGCGGCGATGATGGGGTAGACGGTGCACAGCGGGCAGCTGGGCGTCAGCAGCACGTCGTCGCCCGGCCGCACGCCGGCGGCGTGCAGCGCCACGCTGACCGCAGCGCCGCCTGAGGACAGGGCGACGGCTTCGGCGGCGCCGAACCAGCCGGCCAGCGCCTGCTCGTAGGCGGCCACGGTGTCGCTGGTGCCGGACAGCGCGCCGCGCAGCGCCCGCTCCAGCGCGGGAAGGTCATCCGGGTACTGCGGACGGTATTTGTCGGAGATCACGCGGTCGGCGGTTTGCGCCGCGGCGATGGTTTCGGTCATGAAAGGCTCCTGTTCGATTACAGCGACAGCGATTCGATGCCGGTGCGTATCCGGCTGTGGGCGTTCTGCAGGCCTTGGGCCACGGCGTCGGCGGAGCAGATTTCCTCGATCACGCGGTAAGTGGGCAGCAGGCTGGCGAAGTCTGCCTCGAAGCGGCGGTGTTCGCGTATCGCCTGAAAGAACTGGTGCAGCTCGCCGTGGTAGCCGCTGCGCTCGTAGCCGGAGTCCAGCGGCCCCGGCTGCCAGGCGCCGCGCCAGCGCTTGGCTGCGCCGGTGGGGCGGGTCGCGTGTTCGGGCTCGTGCAGCGTGATGTTCCACAGGTTGTCCAGCTCCACCAGGGTGGAGCTGGAACTGACCAGTTTCATGTCGAACTCGAAGTAGGGGAAGCTGGTGCCGGCCAGCAGGCTGGCGGTGGCGCCGGAGGAGAAGGCCATGTCGGCCTTGACGATCAGCGCGTCCTCGTGGCGCTGGACGCTGGACTGCACCCGGCGCAGCTCGCCGTCGCCGAAGGTGATGGCCAGGTCTATGGTATGGATCGCCTGCGCCAGCAGGAAGGAGCGCAGCGTGGAATCCAGGCCCCACAGCGGGGCGCGGGGCTTGTTGGCGTAGTGGTTGAGCTGGATGTGCAGGGTTTCGCCGAATTCGTCCACCTGGGTCATTTCGCGCAGCTGGCGCACCGGGCGGGCGAACTTGAAGTTCATGCCCACGCCGGACACCACTTCGCTGCGGTTCGCGGCGTCGATCAGCGTTTCCAGCTCCTCCAGCGTCGCGCACGGCGGCTTCTCGACGAACACGTTGACGCCCTTGCCCATCGCCAGCAGCCCCATTTCGAAGTGCAGCTGGGGCGGGCCGGCCATGATCACCGCGTCCAGCTGGACCTCGTTCAGCATGTCCGGCACGTTGTCGTGCACCGGAATGTCCGAGATGAAGCGGTGGATGCGCCGCGCCCGTTCCAGATCGCTGTCGCAGGCGGCGACGATCCGTATGTCCTGCATCTGCAGCAAGGACGGCAGCAGGTTTTCCTGCATTTGCGCGCCGATGCCGACAAGGCCAACTTTGATCAAACTCATCGTGAATCTCCATGACGGCCCACGCGCGGGGCGCGGCGAGCCTGTCTTGCTCGGGATTGATGAAAAAGCCTCAGCCCTGCGCGGATAAGCGCATGGCGGAGTCATGCCCCAATGAGGAAAAGCGACACAGCCACTAGCGAGCTTTTGTTGTTGGCATCCGGATTCGCGGGACGCGACGCCCGGTGCGGGCGGAGAGGCTCTGAAGGCCTTGCGGGAAACGGTTTCGGACCGGTTATGCGGCGAGTATGTGCCGGAGGCGGCGGGGGAGACTGCGAATACTGATAGAAAAGACAGGTCTGTTTCAGTCGGAACTGTCAGGCGGAGATGGTCAGGGCGCGTGGAATGTCAGATGCGGCGGGGCTCGCGCGGTGTTGCCATTCGCGCCACATGCAAAAACGCCGCCGGGAAGCCGGCGGCGTCGATGGGAACTCGCGGGGGGGTCAGGCCGCGTCGTCGACCCAGCGGATGGCCTGAGTGGGCACCGCCTTGTTCTCCACCTTGATCTGCAGCGCGAGGCCGCCGCAGGAGGTTTCACGGTACTTGGCGTCCATGTCCTTGCCGGTTTCGTACATGGCGGCGATCACCTTGTCCAGCGACACCTTGGGGCTGCTGACGCGGTGCATGGCCATGCGGGCTGCGTTGATCGCCTTGACCGCGGCGATGGCGTTGCGCTCGATGCAGGGAATCTGCACCTGGCCGGCCACCGGATCGCAGGTCAGGCCCAGGTTGTGCTCCATGGCGATTTCGGCCGCCATGCACACCTGGGACGGGCTGCCGCCCATCAGTTCGGTCAGGCCGGCCGCGGCCATCGAACAAGCGACGCCCACTTCGCCCTGGCAGCCCACTTCGGCGCCGGAGATGGAGGCGTTCAGCTTGAACAGGCAGCCGATGGCGCCGGAGGACAGGAAGAAGCGCAGGCAGCTGTCGTCGTCCAGCGGCTGGATGAAGTGGTTGTAGTAGGCCAGCACAGCCGGCACGATGCCGCAGGCGCCGTTGGTGGGCGCGGTCACCACGCGGCCGCCGGCGGCGTTTTCCTCGGACATCGCCATCGCGTACATATTGACCCAGTCCATCACGCTCATCGGGTCCTTGGCCACGGTGAGCGAGCTGGTCAGCATCCGGTGCAGGGCCGGCGCGCGGCGCGGAATGCGCATCGGGCCGGGCAGGTTGCCTTCGGTGCGCATGCCGCGCTCGACGCTGCTCTTCATCACTTCCCACACGCGGCGGAAGTGCGCTTGCACCTCGCCCACTTCGTGGAAGGCTTTTTCGTTTTCCATCACCAGCGCGGCGATGGACAGGCCGGTTTCTTCGCACATGTCCATCAGTTGCTGGGCGGTGACGAAGTGGTAGGGCACCGGGGTGTCGCTGCAGCTGGACTGGTTGAAGTGCTCTTCGTCGACGATGAAGCCGCCGCCGATCGAGTAGTAAGTCTTGGTCAGAACCTTCTCATCGCCGATGTAGGCGTGGATCTGCATGCCGTTTTCGTGCAGCGGCAGGTTGGCGGTGTGGAAATCCATGCCGAAGGCCACGCGCTGGTGGGTGCGGCCCAGCGTCAGCTGGCTGGTCTGTTCCACGTCGGCCATCAGGCTGGCCGTGGTGTCCGGGTCCACGGTGTCCGGCAGGTTGCCGGCGAGGCCGAGGATGATGGCCTGGTCGGTGCAGTGGCCCTTGCCGGTGAGGGCGAGCGAGCCGTAGCAGTCTACGTGGACGCGGTTCACTTGGTTGAATTTGCCGGTTTCCTTGAGCGCGCCGAGGAACTGGTGTCCGGCCTTCATCGGGCCGACGGTGTGGGAGCTGGAGGGGCCTACGCCGATTTTGTAGATGTCGCTCATGCTGAACATGATGCTACCTCTTTGAAACTGTACAGAAGGAGAACAGGCCGCGATCCGCGGCCTGTTTGCTTACGATCAGGCGATCAGATCGTAGAAGATGGCGGAGATGGCGATCAGGCCGATCAGCGTCACGAAGATGTTGCTGGCGGCGCCGGAGTACTTCTTCATCGCCGGCACTTTCTGGATCGCGTACATCGGCATCAGGAACAACAGCATCGCGATCACCGGGCCGCCCAGGGTTTCGATCATGCCCAGGATGGACGGGTTGATGGTGGCGATGATCCAGCAGGTCACGATCATGAACACGGCTGTGCAGCGGTCGAGCTTGGACGACTCGATGGTCTTGCCGCTTTGGCGCAGCTGCTTGACCACCAGGCCGTTGAAGCCTTCCTTGGCGCCCAGGTAGTGGCCCAGGAAGGACTTGCTGATGGCGACCATGGCGATGATCGGGGCGACCCATTCCATCACCGGGTTCTGGAAGTGGTTGGCCAGGTAGGACAGGATGGAGATGTTCTGGGCCTTGGCGGCGGCCAGATCGGCCGGGCTCAGGCTGAACACGCAGCTGAACACGAAGAACATCACGGTCAGCACCATCATGGTGTGGGCGCGGATCAGCACGCGGCTGGAAGCCGGCTCGGCGTCATCGCCGTGCAGCTTGCGCTGGTCGACGGAGAAGGACGAGATGATCGGCGAGTGGTTGAACGAGAACACCATCACCGGAATGGCCAGCCACAGCGTCTTGTAGAAGGCGCCGCTGGACACCGCGTCGGAGAGGCTGCCGGCATGGCGGATGGCGGTGTCGCTCCATTGCGGGATCAGGTACAGCGCCAGCAGCATCAGCACCACCACGAACGGGTAGACCAGGATGCTCATCGCCTTGACGATGACTTGGCCGCCCAGGCGCACGATGGACATCAGGCCCAGGATCAGCGCCAGCGAGAACACCGCGCGGGTGGCGATGCCGTTGCCCACTTCGATGTGCAGCTGGTTATTGAGGAAGGACAGCACCGTGTTGGTGATGGCCACGCTGTACATCAGCAGGATCGGGTAGATCGCGAAGAAATACAGCAGGGTGATGATCTTGCCGGCGCCGATGCCGAAGTGCTCTTCCACCACTTCGGTGATGTCGGCGCCTTCCTTGCTGCCGGACAACACGAAGCGGGTCAGGCCGCGGTGGGCGAAGAAGGTCAGCGGCAGGGCCAGGATGGCCATCAGCATCAGTGGCCACAGGCCGCCGATGCCGGCGTTGATCGGGAGGAACAGGACGCCGGCGCCGATGGCGGTGCCGTACAGGCCGAGCATCCAGGTGGTGTCGTGCTTGGTCCATCCGGACGAGCCGGAGCGGGGAGCGGTGGAGGCTATTGCTTGAGACATGATGAGGTGCCTTTTACAAAACGAATATTTCGCAATTACTAGGTCCGATGTCCTGAGACTTGTCTTTCAAACCAGGCCATCGGGAGAAAGCTGTTCTAACCGGCGCGATCCCGAGCGGTGGATGCCTATCCGGTTGACTTGCTGCTCATCGTAAGTGCTTTGTAGTTTGAAAGGTACACATTTAAGAACATCAGTTGATTCTAATCAAGATAAATTTGTCATCAAATGAACAAATGAACACAGTCTGGCGGATAAAAGTGGAATTGATCCATTATGCTTTATGTGTTTTATTGAAATTATTTTTAATTATTTAAAATTTTGAGACATAAAATTTCTTGAAAATTCTTTAATTCATAAATTGTTCCAATTTATTACATTTCGCGCATCTTGCAAGGCAAGCTTGGCATCAATTACCGTGTGGAGTAATTGCTCTGCAACAAATTTGCGTCCCTTGAGAGGCTGGATGGATGAGTTTCAGGATGGAAACCGGCATTGTCATGCATGCGGATGCGCGGCCTATTTGCCAGCCTCAATCGAGGTTTTTATTTTCAAGGTACTGAATTTAAAAAATTTTTCAGTTCATTTGGCCAGGTGGGTGGAGCGATGCGCGGGGAAGCTGAGCTGGTTGTTCGAATATGATTGAAGTTGTTCGAAACAGTACTATCTACAGCTATTGGTATTGTTATAAATGTTCGATTGTGAAAAATAATTATCAAAAATGAACAATAATGTTTTCGAAACTGGTGAGCCTCAGACTTGAGCGCGACCAGGTCTCGCTTGGGCTTGATCCATGGCCAGCCGCGAGAAGTCAAGCCTGTGGTGGATAGATGGCCTGAGACGATGGCTGATATTGCCAAATTATTTTTTTAAATCAATCGCTTGATCTCCTGCGCGGCTATTCCGCTGCATATGGATGGGATGATCGTGCGCTGGCGGGCGTCAACCGGGCGGCCGCTAAGCAGGACCGGATGCAGTCTTGATTGTTATCAAACACAAATTTACTAAAACGAACATAAAATTTGCGGGAAGTCGCACTGGATGCGAACGGCCCAGGCCCGCGTCCGCTCTGCGCCAGCTTACCCACTATTGAAGAGACGAAACGAAATGAGCCACCCCTCCACACTCGCCTACGTGGTCGACGAGGCAGCCAGCAAGCAGGAAGTGCTGCTGTCCGAGCCCGGCCGCTATCTGCTCAGCGCCGCCATGGCCGGCGCGCTGATCGCCGTCGTGCTCGCGGTCAGCCTGAAACTCGGCCAGGTGTTCTTCGCCGCCGGCGATTCCGGCTATTACATCGCCACTTCCGGCTTCTTCGGCGTGGCGCTGGTGAGCATCATCGTCTGCAAGGTGGAGCTGTTCACCAGCAATGTGATGTATTTCACCGTCGGCCGCCTGAGCGGACGCTGCCGCACCTGCAATCTGTTGCGCAGCTGGGCGGTGGTGTATATCGGCAACCTGATCGGCGTGCTGCTGTTCGTCGCCGTGCTGGCCGGCGCCGGCGGCATGGGCGCGCTGCCCGCCAACCATCTGCTGTTCAGCGTGGTGGAACATAAAGTGCATGCGTCTTTCCTGGAGATCTTCTGGAAGGGCGTGCTGTGCAACTGGGTGATCTGCCTGGCGGTCTGGGTGCCGATGCGGCTGGCCAACGAGGCGGCGCGCTTGCTGATCATCATGTTGCTGGTGTTCGTGTTCTTCTTCTCCGGTTTCGAGCACAGCATCGCCAATATGGCCTTCTTCGCGCTGGCCAAGCTGCAGGGCATGGCCGGCCTGGAGTGGGGCGACATCCTGCATAATATGGTGCCGGCCACGCTGGGCAATATTGTCGGCGGCGCCATCGGCGTCGGCCTGGTGGTGTTCCAGCTGGAACGCCACACGCTGAAGACGGTCTGATGCTGTAGGGAAACATTCCGGCCGGCGGACGGCATGTGGATGTTCGATTTCGAATGTAGTCGGCGCGGTACATGGCGTACCGCGCCGATTTTGCTATAAACCATTGAGAAAATAAGGACATTGGACGCATCTGGCATGTTGCGCCGCGGGATCGAAAACGCGCCGAAAGCGGGGGCTGACTTGACTAAGATCAAGCGAAATTTTCGAATTCGAATGTACGATGTGTTCAATATCTAACACTTACTGGATCAGCCAAGAAGGAGGCACCAGATGGACGCCATCACTCAAAATGCTACCCAAGCCAACCCGTGGCGCGACTTCGCCGCAGGCGATTGGCAGAGCAAGGTCGATGTCCGAAACTTCATCCAGCTGAATTATCAGCCGTACGAAGGCGACGACAGCTTCCTGGCTGGCGCGACCGATCGCACCAAGAAGCTGTGGGATACCCTGGGCGAATTGCTGAAGCAGGAACGCGCCAAGGGCGTGCTGGACGTGTCCGCCGACCGCGGCTCCTCCATCACCGCGCACGACGCCGGTTACATCGACCAGGCCAATGAAGTGATCGTCGGCCTGCAGACCGACGCGCCGCTGAAGCGCGCCATCATGCCGAACGGCGGCCTGCGCATGGTCGAGAACGGTCTGGAAGCCTTTGGCTTCAAGCTGGACCCGATGATCAAGGAAGTGTGGGAAAAGTATCGCAAGAGCCATAACCAGGGCGTGTTCGATGTCTACACCCCGGAAATCATGGCTTGCCGCAAGTCCGGCGTGATCACTGGACTGCCGGACGCCTATGGCCGCGGCCGCATCATCGGCGACTACCGCCGCGTGGCCCTGTACGGCACCGACTTCCTGCGCGCCGAGCGCCAGCAAGTGTTCCACGAGCTGGACAACGCCACCTTCACCGACGAAGTGATGCGTCAGCGCGAAGAGCTGTCCGAGCAATTCCGCGCGCTGGACGAACTGAAGCAGATGGCCGCCAAGTACGGCTACGACATCAGCCGCCCGGCCGCCAACGCCCGCGAAGCGGTGCAATGGGTGTATTTCGCCTACCTGGCCGCCGTCAAGGAACAGAACGGCGCCGCCATGTCCTTCGGCCGCGTGTCCACCTTCCTGGACGTGTACATCGAGCGCGACATCGCCGCCGGCGCGCTGAGCGAGGCTGAAGCCCAGGAAATGATCGACGATCTGGTGATCAAGCTGCGCATCGTCCGCTTCCTGCGCACTCCGGAATACGATCAACTGTTCTCCGGCGACCCGACCTGGGTGACCGAATCCATCGGCGGCATGGGCGAAGACGGACGCACCCTGGTGACCAAGAACAGCTTCCGTTTCCTGAACACCTTGTACAACCTGGGCCCGGCCCCGGAACCGAACCTGACCGTGCTGTGGTCCACCCGCTTCCCGCAGGGCTTCAAGAACTTCTGCGCCAAGGTCTCCATCGACACCAGCGCCATCCAGTACGAAAACGACGATCTGATGCTGCCTTACTGGGGCGACGACTACGGCATCGCCTGCTGCGTGTCGGCGATGAAAATCGGCAAGCAGATGCAGTTCTTCGGCGCCCGCGCCAACCTGGCCAAGGCCATGCTGTACGCGATCAACGGCGGCCGCGACGAGAAATCCGGCGCGCTGGTGGCGCACGGTTTCGAGCCCATCACCAGCGACGTGCTGACCTACGACGAGCTGATGCCCAAGTTTGAGAAGATGATGGACTGGCTGGCCGCCACCTACGTCAAGGCGCTGAACTGCATCCACTACATGCACGACAAGTACGCCTACGAACGCATCGAAATGGCGCTGCACGACCGCGACATCATCCGCACCATGGCTTGCGGCATCGCCGGCTTGTCCGTGGCCGCCGACTCGCTGTCCGCCGTCAAGTTCGCCAAGGTTCACATCATCCGCAATGAAGAAGGCCTGGCCGTCGACTATAAGATCGAAGGCGACTACCCGGCTTACGGCAACAACGACGACCGCGTGGACGACATCGCGGTGTGGCTGACCCAGTCCTTCATGGACAAGATCAAGGCCCAGCCGTACTTCTACCGCGATTCCAAGCCGACCCAGTCGGTGCTGACCATCACCTCCAACGTGGTGTACGGCAAGAAGACCGGCAACACCCCGGACGGCCGCCGCGCCGGCGAACCGTTCTCCCCGGGCGCCAACCCGATGAACGGCCGCGATGTGAAGGGCTTTGTCGCCGCGGGCGCCTCGGTGGCCAAGCTGCCGTACGACTCCGCGCTGGACGGCATCAGCTGGACCGCCTCGGCCACGCCTGACGCGCTGGGCCACACCGCAGAAGAGCGCATCCTGAACTTGGCCAACTGCCTGGACGGCTTCTGCTCCGCGCACCCGACCGAGTTCAGCAGCGCCAACTGCACGCCGTTCGATTGCGAAGGCGAGCGCCACATCGCCGGCGGCGGCTTCCACGTCAACGTCAACGTGTTCAAGCGCGAAACCCTGCTGGACGCGATGGAGCACCCGGAACTGTACCCGCAACTGACCATCCGCGTGTCGGGCTACGCCGTGAACTTCATCAAGCTGACCCGCGAGCAGCAGATGGACGTGATCAACCGCACCTTCCACGGCAAGATGTAAGCTGAAGAGAAGGTAGGGCGGGCAGCCGAAAGGCTTGCCCGCGCGGAAACACCATCGCATCAATGGCGGGGCGGTCCGAAAGGAAAGCCCCGCTTTTTCACAAGATTCACCGGAGAAACGGCATGATCCCACCTATTGCCGCAGACCACACCGAAGCATGCGTTAAGGCCGAAACCATAGGCTATTTGCATTCCACCGAAAGCGGCGCCGGCGTCGACGGCCCCGGCATGCGTTTCGTGTTTTTCACCTCGGGCTGTCAATTCCGCTGCCTGTACTGCCACAACCCGGATACCTGGAAGCTGCACAACGGCCGCCAGGTCACGGTGGAGCAGGCGCTGTCCGAAGTCGCCTCTTACGCGCGCTTCCTCAAGTTCGCCGGCGGCGTCACCATTTCCGGCGGCGAGCCGCTGATGCAGCACGAGTTCGTCGGCGAGCTGTTCCATGCGATCAAGCAGCGCTTCGGCCTGCATACCGCGCTGGACACCCAGGGCTTCCTGCACGAGCGGGTGCCGGATGAATGGTTCGACGATGTCGACCTGGTGATGCTGGACATCAAGCATTTCGATCCGGAAAAATACCAGGCGTTGACCGGCCAGCCTTTGCAGCCGACGCTGGACTTCGCCCAGCGTTTGCAGCGGCTGGGCAAGAAGATGTGGATACGCTACGTGCTGGTGCCCGGCCTCACCGATGGCGACGCCGACATCGAGCGCCTGGCCGATTTCATCGCCACGCTCGGCGATGTGGTGGAGCGGGTGGAAGTGCTGCCCTTCCATCAACTGGGCAAGGACAAGTGGGCGCAGCTGGGCATGGAGTACCAGTTGAACGACACGCCTATCCCCACCGCAGAGCAAGTCGCGCATGCGCGCGCGCTGTTCGCCAGCCGCGGCATGAAAGTTACCTGAGGCTTCCGCACGCGTTCTTCAAAACCGCCGCCGCGCTTCGCGCCGGCGGTTTTTGCGTTTTTGGGGCACCTTGGCGTTTGCGGGCGGTCTGGAATAAGGAAAAGGAGCGGAAATGAGCAAGATTCTGGAAATTTGCGCCGGTTCGTTGGCGTCCTGCGTCGCCGCGCAGGAAGGCGGCGCGCAGCGGGTGGAGCTGTGCGACAACCTGGGCGAGGGCGGCACCACGCCGTCCTACGGCACGCTGGCGATGGCGCGCGGCAAGCTGGAGATCAAGCTGCACGCCATCATCCGCCCGCGCGGCGGCGATTTCCTCTATTCCGCGCTGGAGTTCGACGCGATGGCGCATGATGTCGAAGTCTGCCGCAGCCTGGGGCTGGACGGCGTGGTGCTGGGCCTGCTGACCGCGGACGGCGATGTCGACGCGGCCCGCACCCGGGAGTTGGTCAGCTTGGCCGGGCCGATGGCGGTGACCTTTCACCGCGCTTTCGACTTGGCGCGCGAGCCGGAGCGGGCGCTGGAGGAGGTGATCGCCGCCGGTTGCAAGCGCCTGCTCAGCTCCGGCCAGGCGCCGACCGCGCCGCAGGGCGCGGCGTTGCTGTCTAGCCTGCGCGAGCAGGCCGGGACGCGGTTGACGGTGATGCCCGGCGCCGGCGTGCGCGCCGGCAATATCGCCGAACTGGCGGCGGCGAGCGGCTGCGCGGAATTCCACGCGTCGGCGCGGGGCGTGGCGACGAGCGGGATGCGCTATCGGCGCGGCGGCGTCGGCATGGGCGCGCCGGGCGTCGATGAATATGCGCGGCAGGAAACCTCGGCGGCGCTGGTGAGGGAACTGCGGGACGCGCTGGATCGGTTATGAGCGGCTGCGCACTGAAGCGGCATGGAATATTGCCAGCCTGAATTTACCTTAAATGTGTGGCACACTTTCTTAACAAATGGCATAAGCATCCTATGTCAGCCTACAGAGGAGGTGAGCTATGAAACTGGTTTCCATGTCCCGCAACGCGCTGGCCGGCGGCGGCCTTCTGCTGATCGCCCTGCCGGCGTTGGCGGGCCAGGGCGCGGTGGCTTCGCCGGACCAATACGGCGCCGAAGTCGCCGCGCGGATCCTGAAGTCCGGCGGCAACGCGGTGGATGCCGCGGTGGCCACCGCCTTCGCGCTGGCGGTCACCTACCCGGAGGCCGGCAATATCGGCGGCGGCGGTTTCATGACCATCTACCAGGGCGGCAAACCGTATTTCCTCGATTACCGCGAAGTGGCGCCCAAGGCCGCCAGCCGCGACATGTACCTGGACAAGGACGGCAAGGTGGCGCCGGACATGAGCCTGGTCGGCGCGCGCGCCGCCGGCGTGCCGGGCACGGTGATGGGCTTGTGGCAGGCGCACCAGCGCTTCGGCAAGCTGCAATGGAAGCAATTGCTGGAACCGGCGATCAACTACGCCGAGCAGGGCTTCGCCGTAGCCGCCCGCCAATACCAGTATCGCGACGAGGCGGTGAAGCTGTTCGAAGGCAAAACCAACTTCGCCCAGTATTTCGGCAAGATGAAGGGCGGCGAGACTTTCCGCCAGCCCGAGCTGGCCGCCACGCTGAAACGCATCGCCCGCTACGGCGCGGCCGAGTTCTACCAGGGCGACACCGCCAAGCTGCTGGTGGCGCAGATGAAGCGCGACAAGGGCCTGATCACCGCCGACGACCTCAACGACTACCGCGCCAAGTGGCGGGAGCCGATCAAGATCAGCTGGCGCGACAAAATGGTTTACACCGCGCCGCCGCCCAGCTCCGGCGGCATCGCGCTGGCGCAGCTGCTGGGCATCAAGCAGGAGCGGGCATCGGATTTCACCGGCGTGGCGCTGAACTCCGCCCGCTACATCCATCTGCTGGCGGAGATCGAGAAGCGGGTGTTCGCCGACCGCGCCGACTACCTGGGCGATCCGGACTTCGTCAAGGCGCCGGCGGCGCAGCTGATCGACCCGGCCTATCTCGAGCGCCGCGCGGCCGAGATCAACCCCACCGCCATTTCGCCGACGCCGGACATCAAGCCCGGTCTGGACCCGCGCCAGACCACCCACTTCTCCATCGTCGACAAGTGGGGCAACGCGGTGGCCAACACCTACACCTTGAACTTCGATTTCGGCAGCGGCGTGGTGGTCAAGGGCGCCGGCTTCCTGCTCAACGACGAGATGGACGACTTCAGCGCCAAGCCTGGGGTGGCCAACGCCTTCGGCGTGGTGGGCAAGGACGCCAACGCCATCGCCCCCGGCAAGCGCATGCTGTCGTCGATGTCGCCCACCATCGTCACCCGCGACGGCAAGGTGGAGTTGGTGATCGGCACGCCCGGCGGTTCGCGCATCTTCACCTCCATCTTCCAGGTGCTGAACAATCTGTACGACTACAAGCTGCCGTTGAAAGACGCGGTGGCGGCGCAACGCGTCCATCACCAGCTGCTGCCCAAGGACACCATTTTTTACGACCAGTACGCGCCATTGGCCGGCCAGGCCGCTCAGGAGCTGAAGGCGATGGGCTATACGCTGAAGGACCAGGGCTGGCGGATGGGAGACATCCAGGCGGTGAGGGTGAGCGGCGACAAGACCGAGACCGCGTCCGATCCGCGCGGACGCGGCGTCGGCATCGTTGTCGAGTAAGCGATTTTTGAACAGAGAAAAACGAGAAAGACATGGAGTACAAAACCGTGCTGAGCGATGCGGCGGATGCCGAAACGAGAACGGCCATCGTCGCGCCCCTGGTTGCCTATAACGATGCCCAAGTCGGCGCCGGCGGCCATCGGCCGCTGGTGATCCGGGTGGAGGACGAGGACGGGCAGGTGGTCGGCGGCCTGTGGGGCTATACCCGTTACGGCTGGCTGTACACCGAGCTGCTGGCCGCGCCGTCCGGCGCGCGCGGCCTGGGGCTGGGCCGCCGGCTGATGGAAGAGGCCGAGGCTGAAGCGAAGACGCGCGGCTGTATCGGCGCCTGGGTGGACACCCATAGTTTCCAGGCGCCGCGTTTTTACGAAAGCCTGGGCTACCAGCGCTTCGGCGAACTGGACGACTACCCGCCCGGCCACAGCCGCATTTTTTACCGGAAGTCGTTGCGGGACTGATTTGGCCGCCGGGCGTCTCAACGTCCGGCATTGACGGATTTATCGAATCATGACTGGTGATTGGTTCGAGTCTCAACTAAAACGCTATGTGTAACTACCTAGGCAGTAGGGAGCATAGCGTGATTCAACTTCTTGCCCAATTCAGCATCCGCGCCAAGATCTTCGGCTTGATCGTGCTTGGCGTGCTGGCCGCGTTGATCATCGGCGTCAACGGCATTTCCGGCGCTTCCAGCATGTTCGACCTGACCCGCGACATGCACGACAACGCGCTCAAACCGATCTACTTGCTGGGCCAGGCGTCCAAGAGCGCGATCTACATCAACCGCTCCGATTACCGGTATATCGCCGAGTCAGAAAAATCGGTCATGGACCAAATACAGGCCAGTCGAGAAAAGCAAGAGACCAATATGAAGGGGTTCATTGACCAGTACCGGCAGACCCAGCTGACGCCTCCCGAAGTGGATGGATTGAAGCGACTCGACGCCGCTTGGGCGGCGATGGAGGGGCCGTGCAAGCAGGTGCGCGATCTCAGCTATAACGACACCGGCAATGGCGAGAACAACAAGAAGGCGCTGGCCATCATGGTCAAGCAGTGTCGGCCGCTGTTTAATGCAGCGGACGATATTTTGAATGAACTGGTGGCTATCAACGTCAAGCTGGCGGACAAGTCGCTGGACGATGCTCAAGGCAAGTACCAATCGCTGCGCACCATGGCGATCAGCGTGCTGGTGGTGGGCCTGGTGGTGCTGGCCGCGCTGGGGCTGGCGATCCAGACCGGCATCGTCGGCAGCCTGAAAGAGGCCTGCCGGGCGATGGAAAAGATGGGCGGCGGCGACCTGACCGGCGAGGTCAAGGTGAGCGGCCGGGACGAAATCGCGGACATGATGCGTTCCTTGTCCGACACCCAGCAGCGGCTGCGCAATACGGTGGGCGAGATCATCCGCTCGGCGGCCAGCGTGGCGGCCACTTCCGAGCAACTGGCCGCCTCCACCGAGCAGGTCAGCGCCAGCATCGGCCAGCAGGTCAACGCCACCTCCAGCGCTGCGGCGTCGATTGAGGAACTGACGGTCAGCATAGACCTGTGCGCCAGCAATGCCGGCCAGGCCAACGAGCAGGCGGCGGAGGCCGGCCAGCAGGCCAAGGCCGGCAACAAGGACGTGCAAGACTCCACCGTCCGGGTGAAGCGGGTCAACGAGAGCGTCACCAGCTCGGCCGACAGCCTGGAGTCGCTGTCCGACCAGGCGCAGCAGATCGGCAGCATCGCCACCGTGATCAAGGACGTGGCCGACCAGACCAACCTGCTGGCGCTGAACGCGGCGATCGAGGCTGCGCGGGCCGGCGAGCAGGGCCGTGGCTTCGCCGTGGTGGCCGACGAGGTGAGGAAGCTTGCCGAGCGCACCACCAGCTCGGCGCAGGAAATCACCAATATGATAGGCAAGATCCAGGACGGCGCGCGCGAGGCGGTGGACGGCATGCGCAGCAGCCGCCAGATCGTCGCCGACGTGGTGGTGGCGGCCGAGAACGCGTCGGCCACCATCAGCACGGTGGAGGAGCGCGCCGCCGGCGTGGTGTCGGCGATCAACGAGATCGCGATGGCGGTGGGCGAGCAGCGCCAGGCCAGCACCGAGCTGGCGGGACGGGTGGAGGCCATCGCCGAGATGTCCAAGGAAAACGGCATCGCGGTGGATGTGTTCTCGCAGGCGACGCGGGAGCTGGCGATGGTGGCTGAAAAGCTGCAGCAGACCACGCTGGCTTTCCGCATGGATTAATCCGCAGCTGTCTTGCCAACGCCCCCGGCCATATTGTCCACGGCCGGGGGCGTTTTCATATGCCCCCGCATCGCCAGCTTGGCGGGCGTTTTCAAGCGGGTTGCGCCATCGGGTGGGTAGACGGCCTGGCTTGGTGATTGCTTCCAGTCTCAACTAAAACGCTAGGTGTAATGATCTCTGGCAGCTTGGAGCATAGCGTGACTCAATTTCTCTCCCAATTCAGCATCCGGCTGAAAATATTCAGCCTGATCGTCGTCGCCGCCGCCGCCGCATTCATCATCGGCCTCAACGGGATTTTTGGCGCCTCCAGCATGTTCGAGCTGACCACCGACATGCATAAAAATATGTTGCAACCGGTACGCTGGCTGGGCCAGGCCGCCAAGCAGGCGGCTTATGTCAGCCGTTCCGACTACCGTTACATCGCTGAAAGCGAAAAGACGGTGATGGATCAGGTGAGTGCGAGGCGCGAGGCGCAAGAGGCCGAAGTGAGGCGATATCTGGACATGTATCGCAAGACCGAGCTGACGCCTCCCGAAGTGGATGGACTGAGGCGCTTCGATGCCGCCTGGGCGGCGATGGAGGTGCCGTGCAAGCAGATGCGCGATCTCAGTTACGCCGACACCGGCAACGGCGACAACAACAAGAAGGCGCTGGCCATCATGGCCAAGCAGTGCAGGCCGCTGTTCCAGACTGCCGACGATGTGCTGACCGAACTGTCAAAAATCAACACCCAACTAGCAGACAAAGCGCAGCAGGATGCTGAGGCGAAATACCAGCAAGTGCGAACGACGGCGATCTCGGTGCTGGTGGTCGGCTTGCTTCTGTTGATTGGCCTGGGGCTGGCGATACAGAACGGCATCGTCGGCAGCTTGCGCAGCGCAGGCGCGGCGATGGACAAGATAGGCGGCGGCGATCTGACCGGCGATATCCGGCCCCAAGGCAAGGATGAAGTCGCCGACATGATGCGCTCGTTGGCCGATACCCAGCAGCGGCTGCGCGCCACTGTGGGCGAGATCGTGCGCTCGGCTGCGATGGTCGCCGCCACCTCGGAAGAGCTGGCGGCCTCCACCGAGCAGGTTAGCGCCAGCATCGGCCAGCAGGTCAACGCCACCTCCAGCGCGGCGGCGTCGATTGAGGAGCTGACGGTCAGCATAGACTTGTGCGCCAGCAATGCCGGCCACGCCAACGAGCAAGCGGCCGAAGCCGGCCAGCAGGCCAAGGCCGGCAACAAGGACGTGCAGGATTCCACCGCGCAGGTGAGGCGGGTAAACGAGAGCGTCAGCAGCTCGGCCGACAGCCTGGAGTCGCTGTCCGAGCAGGCGCAGCAGATCGGCAGCATCGCCACCGTGATCAAGGACGTGGCCGACCAGACCAATCTTCTGGCGCTGAACGCGGCGATCGAAGCCGCGCGGGCCGGCGAGCAGGGCCGCGGCTTCGCCGTGGTGGCCGACGAGGTGCGCATGCTGGCCGAGCGCACCACCAGCTCGGCGCAGGAAATCACCAATATGATAGGCAAGATCCAGGGCGGCGCGCGCGAGGCGGTGGACGGCATGCGCAGCAGCCGCCAGATCGTCGCCGACGTGGTGGTGGCGGCCGAGAACGCGTCGGCCACCATCAGCGCGGTGGAGGAGCGCGCCGCCGGCGTGGTGTCGGTGATCCACGAGATCGCGATAGCGGTGGGCGAGCAGCGCCAGGCCAGCACCGAGCTGGCGGGGCGGGTGGAGGCCATCGCGGCGATGTCCAAGGAAAACGGCGTGGCGGTGGAGGTGTTTTCGCAGGCGACGCGCGAACTGGCGGTGGTGGCGGAGAGGCTGCAGCAGACTACGCTGGCTTTCCGGATGGAATAAGGACCCGGTTCGCCCCGCCGCGCTGGCGGGAGGCGGGAAAACCAGAAGGGAATGCCGGCGAGGCCGACATCCCCTTCATCTCTGAAAACACTTGGCTACATCCGCTGGAACAGATGGGCGTAGCTGCGGCTCACCTCCAGCGGCTGCGGATAGCCGCGCAGCAGCAGCTGCATGCCGCGCTCGTCGCGGCGCACTTGTTCGATGGCGGCCACCCGCACCAGGGTGGAACGGTGCACCTGCCAGAATTCGTCCGGGTCCAGCTGCGGCAGCAGTTCCTTGATCGGCATGCGGATCAGCGCCTCGCCGCCCGCGGTCTGCACCCGGGTGTATTTCTCGTCGGATTGAAAAAACAGCACCTCTTCGGTGGCGATCATCCGCATCGAACTGCCCACCGACGCGCGTATCCAGCGCAGGTGGGCGGGTTTTTCCAGTTGACGGCTCAATTGCTTCAGCGCGGACTGCCAGTCCGGCGCGGCCGCTTCCGGCGCGCGCTGCTGCCAGCGCTGGCGGGTGCGCGCCAGCCTGTCGTCCTCCACCGGCTTGAGCAGGTAGTCGATGGCGCCTTCCTCGAAAGCCTGGATCGCGTATTGGTCGTAAGCGGTGACAAACACCACTGGGCACAGGCCATCCAGCTCCATCGCCGCGGCGATGCCGCTTTGCACCGGCATGGTGATGTCCAGGAAGGCCAGATCGGGTTGATGTTCGCGCGCCAGTTCCACCGCCTGCCCGCCGTCGCGGGCTTCGGCGACGATTTCCAGTTCCGGCCAGACCCGTTCCAGCGCGGCGCGCAATTGTTCGCGCATCAGGCGCTCGTCGTCGGCGATCAGGGCGGTCAGCGTGCTCATGGTTTCCTTTCAGCTCAGGGCAAAGGGCAGGACGATGGTGGCGCGGGTGCCGCCGGACTCGGGCGCTTCCAGCGCCAGCTCGGCCTGCGGTCCGTACAGCATGGCCAGCCGCTCGCGGATATTGGCGAGACCCATGCCCTGGCCGGGCTGTTCCGGGAAGCCGGCGCCGTCGTCGCGCACTTCCAGCCGGAGCCTGCCGTCCAGCACCTTGGCGCCCACCTCGATGGATCCGCCCTCGGCCTTGGGCTCCAGGCCGTGCTTGATGGCGTTCTCCACCAGCGTTTGCAGCATCATCACCGGGAAGCGGGCGGCCAGCAGCGATTCGGGCACTTTGAGCCGGACCTGCAGCCGGTCTTCCATCCGCAACTGCATGATTTCCAGATAGGCGCGCGACAGCTCCAGTTGCTGGCCGAGGCTGGTTTCGCCGGGCGAGTCGCGCCATTCCGGCAACGAGGAGCGCAGGTAGCGGATCAGCGCTTTCTGCATGGACAGCGCCTTGACCGGCGATTCCTCCATCAGCTGGCACACCGATGACAGGGTGTTGAACAGGAAATGCGGCTCGATCTGCGCCTGCAGCGCGCCCATCCGCGCTTCGGCCAGCTGGCGCTGCAGCGTCTCCAGCTCGGCCTGCTGCTCGGCCTCCTCGCTGCGGGCGATGGCCTGGTCGGCGGCGCGCTCGGCCTGGTATTTGCCGCCGGCGAGTATCTTCACCAGGATAGACACCAGCACCAGCGTCAGCGCCAGCATGTGCAGCTGCAGAATGCCGCCGAGGATCATCGCCAGCAGGGAGGCCAGCGCCAGCCGGCCCCACCCCAGCCGCGCCACCTTGTCGACGAAGCTCCACCAGACTCGCTCTACGGTTTGCAGAATCGCGCCGGCGTGGTCCTGGCTCATCGCCGGGCGGTTGTGATTATCCATGCTTCACCTCTTTGCGCTGCGACGGAATCTTGAAATGGGCCTGGCGGAGCAGCCGCTTGGGCTGCGTGAAGTCCAGCGACAGCCAGACCAGCGCCGCGGGCACGATCACGGCGTTGACGGCCAGGATGGTCAGCAGCGCGGACAGGACGAGATGGCCCCAGTCCATATTGCCCGCCCAGTCCGTCAATTGCAGCCAGTACGACGGGATATGATGGCAGAGCTGGATCAGAGCGTCCAACAGCGCGGCGGTGTCGAAGTAGTTCATGGCGTTTCTCCTGTTTGGTTTGTGATGTGACTGTAGGAGAGGGCCGCAGGGGATGATATCGACATGCGACAGACTGCCGAAAGCGTGGGATGAAACGCGTCTGGCGCGGATGAAACGCGGCTGGTTTGGCCGGGAGGAAAAATCCCCCGGAACGCCGCATGGCTTCCGGGGGAGGGTGTTACAGGCCTAGCGCTTGTTCAAGCGCCTGCATTTCGCCGCGCCATGCCTGCTGCAGCTGCGGCTTCTGATGCTTGGGCTTGCGGGCAAGGTCAGCCGCCAGCAGCGCTTCCAGTTCGCACAGTCGCTGCCATTGCGCGTCCTCGCCGCTTGGCTCCGCCGGCGCGGGCGCGTCGGATGCCGGGGCCGGCCGCTCGGAGGAGCCGGCGGACGCGGTGAACAGCGCGGCGTAGGCGCTGTCCGCGTCCGGCCATTCTCGCAGCCGGCCGTCGTCCAGCACCCAGAAGCGGTTGCACGCGGCTTCGATCAGCTCGCGGTCGTGCGAGACCAGCAACGCGCCGCCGGGGAAGGCCGCCAGCGCGCCGGCCAGCTCGCGCTTGCCGTCCAGATCGAGGTGGTTGGTCGGCTCGTCCAGCCACAGCAAATGGTGGCTGGCCAGCGACAAGGCCAGAAACAGCAGCCGCGCGCGTTCGCCGCCGCTGAGGGCGCTGACTTTCTGGTCGTGCCGGGCATAGGCGAAGCCGGCGGCGATCAGCGCGTGCCGGCGCGCCGCTTCCGGCAATGGCGCCAGCGGATAGAGCGCGTCGATCAGCGTCGCCTCGTCGGCCAGCTGCCGCAGCGACTGGTCGTAATAGGCGATGCTGGCCGCCGGATGCCAGCGCCAGCCGGCGCGCGGCTCGCCGGCCTGAAGGTCTGCCCAGCACTGGCGCAGCAGCGATGACTTGCCGGCGCCGTTGGCGCCCAACAGCGCCACCCGGTCGCCGGGCCGCAGCCACAGCTCGGCGGCGGCGAACAGCGCCGGCAGGCCGGGCGCGGCCGACACCGGCAGCGACTCGAAAGCCAGCAGGCTGTCGGCCGACAGCGCCTGGCCTTGCAGGCTGAGCCGCCATGGGCTGCCGCGGCTGACGAAAGTCTGCTCGTCCTTCAGCCTGTCGATGCGCTTCTCCATCGACTTGGCCTTGCGCACCAGTTTTTCGTTGTCGTGCTCGCGGCCCCAGATCGCCAGCCGCTTGCTGCTGGCGGCGAGGCGGTCTATCTCCTTCTGCTCGCCGGCATGGCGCGCGCGCGAGGCTTCGTCGGTTTCGGCCAGTTCGGCCAGCGCCTGGCTGCACGGCAGCTCGAAACGGTACAGCCGCGCGTCGCGCATCACCCAGCTGTGGCGGGTGGCGCGGTCCAGCAGCCTGGCGTCGTGCGATACCAGGATGAAGCCGCCCGGCCAGCGGGAGAGGAAGTCCTCCAGCCATAGCAGCGACGGCAGGTCCAGGTGGTTGCTGGGCTCGTCCAGCAGCAGCAGATTGGGCTGGCGCAGCACGGCGCGTCCCAGCAGCAGCCGGGTGTGCTGGCCGCCGCTGAGGCCGGAGACCGGCGTGTCGGCCTGGGCTTCCAGCTCCAGCTCGGCCAGCAGGCTGTCCGCCCGCCAATGCTGGTCCGGCTCCACCGCCTCCAGCAAGGCCTGGCGCGCGCTCAGCGCGTACAGCCGCTCGGGCAGGTGTTGTTCGACATGCTGCAGCCGGCAGGCGGACGCGTATTGAATCTCCCCGCTATTGGGTTCCAGCTGGCCGGACAGCAGTTTCAGCAGCGTGCTCTTGCCGCAGCCGTTGTGGCCGATCAGGCCGATGCGGTCGCCCAGTTTTACGGTGAAGGATAGATCCTGGAACAGCGGGCCGTGGCCGGCGTCCAGTTGAATGGACAATGCGGAAATCAGGGTTGTCATGCTTGTGCTCTCGCTTGCTCGGGACGTGGCCGTCCCTGTCAACAGGAGCGCTGGCGACAACGGGGATGAGTCGAGAAAGGACTCTGAAGGATGGGAGTGTGGCTTTGCTCGAACCCGCTTATCGCAGCGCGATGGATGGCAGGCAAGAGCGTTCAAATGTGCCGTACAGGCGAGCCAGCATGAATGGGCGCGCAGAGAAAACCATATTTACCTCCTTTCTTTACGTAAGAGGAGTGGAAGATTTCGCAGTATAAGCCAGCGCGGTGGCGGGCCGCTAGCGTCTGAAAACCTGCATGAAATCAACTCTGTCTGGTAAGGCAGCCTTGGAAACAGCGGTGGTGTGTGCACACACTATTTATCCGTTCCGCCGCTTCCGCTGTTCTGTACGGGTTTCCGCGCAGCCTTATTTTTGCCGGGTGACCCAGGTGCGCAGCGACACGCCGCCGGGAATGCCGCGGCATTGCGGCGCTTCTTGAGCCGACATCAGCTGGAAATCCTTGCCGGTCCAGGCCCAGCTGGCGCCGCCGCCGCAATCGCCGATGCCGCGGCCCTTGGCGTAGCTGGACAGCACGCCCTTGTCGAAGACGGCGCTCATCAGGAAGGTTTCCTTGCCGTCTTCGCCGCGCAGCTTGATTTCGCGCGGGCGGAAGGGCGGAGCGTCGCCGCTGACCCAAACCTTGTAGTCCCCCTGATAGGCGCCGCGGCCGCATTCGCGCAGCGCCAGCACCTGGTTGGCGCTCAGCCGGTACAGCCCGGTATCGGGGTGCTCTTCATCCGGCAGCTCGTTCCAGCATTCCTTGTTGGCGGCGCGCAGTTGCTTGAGTATGGCGGGCAGCAAGGCCTGATCGCCAGGCTTGGCGGCGGGCGGCTGCTGCGGAACCAGCAACGGCGGAGCCTGTGGGGCCGGCACTGCGGATTCCGGCTTGCCGCCTTTCTTCACCAGCGCGCCCGGAGTGCCTATCCGGCCCTGCAGATCGTCCATTTTCAGCAGCGCGGCTTTCAGGCCGGCCAGCGACAGCGTCCATTGATGCTTGCCGTCGGCCAGCGCCACTGCGTCGGCATCCAGCATGGCGGCCAGCAGCTGCGCGGTCTGCGCGGGGCTGAAAACCTGCTCGGGGCCGATATTGGCCCACTTGAGCTTGCCCACCCGCAGCGTCAGTTTGCCTACCTTGCCGTCGTCCGGATCGGCCACATCCAGCTGAGCGTTCAGTTTGCCGCCGGGGCCGGCTTCTCGGGTCAACAGCAGGCTGACCGGATTGTCGCCGTCCTCGGCCTGGGCGCCGTTGGCCTGGCAGCGGCGGACATTGTCGCAGGCGACGGCCCAGTCCTTGAATTGGTAAACCTTGGCCGAGGCGGGCAGGGCCAGCGCCAGCAGCGCGGAAGCGAGCAGGGTGCGTTTCATGCGGGTTCCTTGTTTTGCATTGCCTGGATGATGGCGGCGGGACTTGCGGCGGCGTGTCGTTTGACGCAGAACGCGGGCTATCCGCCGAACAGCCCCGGCGGCGCGCTGCGCTCCAGCTCGAAACGCAGCAACGCGGCCTTCAGCGGCAGGCCGCCGGCGTAGCCGGTGAGGCTGCCGTCCGTGCCCAATACCCGGTGGCAGGGCACGATCAGCGCGATGGGATTGGTGGCGTTGGCCCGGCCCACGGCCCGCGCGCCGTCCGGGTTGCCCAGGGCGCGCGCCAGCTCGCCGTAGCTGACGGTATGGCCATAGGGGATCTCGCGCAGCGCCGCCCATACCTGCTGCTGGAACGCCGTGCCTTGCGGCGCCAGCGGCAGATCGAAGGTTTGGCGATCTCCAGCCTGGTATTCCGCCAACTGGCGCGCCACCTCGGCCAGCGCCGCGTCGTCGCGCGGGCAGGCGTGAGCGGCCAGCTGCTCGGGCGTGGGGTTGAACAGCAAGCGCAGCAGCGCGCCGCGGATGTCCAGCCAGGCGGCCACCGGGCCGAAACGGGTATCGATCAGGCCGTGGCAGGCGGCAGTGGTCATGGGGCTTACCTTGAAGCAGGGCGGGATGACGCGATTGTAGCGCCATCCCGGCAGGGATTCGATATGGATCAGGCGGCCGACGGCAGCGCCAGCTTCGCGTTCACCATCGTCTCATCCGGCGCGTAAGCGCCCGCATGGCCGGCGGTGCAGGCGGCCGTGGCGGCGGCGAAACGCAGATGTTCCGCCATCGCTCGGGCCGGGTGTTTCAGCAGGCTGGCGATCAGGCCGCCGATGGAGGCGTCGCCGCAGCCTATGGTGTCCGACACAGCGGCGGGCAGCGCCGGCTGTTCCTGTACGCCGTCCGGGCCAATTAAGCTCATGCCGTCCGCGCCGCGGGTGAACAGAATGTTTGCCTTGGGCGCGATGCGGCGCAGCGCTTCCAGCGCATGGGTTTGATCCAGCGCGGGAAACAGCTGCTGCAGATCCTCATCCGAAACCTTGATGTAGCTGGCCAGGCCAGCCAGCGCTTCGAAGCGGCGGCGGTAGCCGGCTTCGCTCATCGCGCTGCGCATATTGGGGTCGAAAGCAATGGCTACGCCGCGCGCGGCCAATTCATGCGCCAGCGCCAGCAGCCGGTCGGCCAGCGGCGGCCTGGCCAGGCTGATGCTGCCGAAGTAGGCGATGCGTAGCGCGTCCAGCCCGTCCGGCGGCAGCCGGGCCGGGTCGAAATGCAGGTCGGCGCTATTGTCGCCGACGAAAAAATACGATGGCGGCTGGCTGCACGGCACCATCGCCAGTAGCGGCGGATAAGGCAAGGGCTGGATGAAGCGGGTGTCCAGACCGGCCGCGGCGGAGGCTTCCAGCAACTGCCGGCCCAGCAGATCGTCGCTGACCGCGCCAGCGAATGCGGCGCCCACTCCCAGCCTGCCCACCACCCTGGCCACATTCCAGCCGGCGCCGCCCGGGCGGGACTGCCAGGTGTCGCTGTCCACGCGGATGAAATCGGTCAGGGCTTCGCCAAAGGCGATGAACTGTGGGGGAGTCATCTTCTATGCTTCTCCAGGACGCGCGATGTGCTGAGAGTTAAGACGGTGATGCGCCTAGACTCCGCTGGCGCGGATATAAGTCAAAAGGCTGGTCCAAATCGTATCGGATATGATGGTGAATGCTTGAGGCGTCATTGTCCAGCTTGTATTCGGCATACCGCATTGCTCTGGGTCAGGCTTTGAATGTCAGCCAGGGGCGACTGGGATGCTGTATTGGGCTTGAGAATAGGCAGTGGGACGCCGCCCGCGGGAATGGCGAACGGCGCAGAGAGGGCTTGCAGCAGTTGCTTGCGTAGGCTAGCGGGGATGGTGTTGTTCTTCAGGAAGTCCTTGCCTTCGGCTTTCAGCCATTCCCTCAGCGTGTGGGTATTGCCGTACAGATCGCGTACCGCCGGCGCATCGGGTGACGCGCCTTGCTTGAGCAGAGCCTGCACGCAGTCCGGGTTCTTTTCTTGCAGTGCGGTGTACAGCGGATTGCCAAATGTCGACAAACCTTGTTGCTCCGGCATGCCATTGATGTCCAGGCCGGCTTGCTTCAATAGGGCGATGCGTTCTTCAGCATCCGGGTCCGTCGTGTTGGCGCGCGTCTTGAAATAGCGGGTGCAGACGAAGTGCATGGCGTTTTGGCCATTGCCGTTCGGCTTTTTCACGTCCACTTTGGCTTCCAGCATCAGTTTGACGATGCCGAGATTGCTGGCACCCATCGATGTCAGCGGCCAGTCCCCATACTGATTGCGAGCATTGGCATCCGCGCCTGCCTGCAGCAGGGCTTTGGCGTTTTCCAGATCCGGCGGATATACCTGCACCACGCCGCCGGTCGCCATCAAGGCTGTGGTGCCGTCATCCGCGGTCTTGACGTTGGGGTTCGCGCCGTGGGCCAGTAAATCCTTGATGATGGCGCGGCGAGCTTCCCTTTCTTTCGGGGAGATTTGCGGCGGCAGCATCGCATACATCATCGGCGGCATATTCATCTGAATGGAAATTGGCAGGGACAGGTCTGGCTTGGTTCCCAGAAACTTGTGAGTCAGCGCCGCATCATTGAAGTAGATGGATAGGCCTAGTGGAGTGGGCCAGCGGCACGAAGCTGTCCGGCTCGAACAGGTAGTGCACCGCTTCTTCATCGCGGGTTTCAAAGGCCAGCACGTCGCCGTCCCAGCCATACAGCGTGGCTTGACCCTGGCTGATCTTGGCGATGCGGCGGCCCAGCGGGTCGTAATGGTAGTCGGTGCGCTGACCGTCCGGGGCGATGAGGCGGGAGAGGCGGTTGTGGCTATCCCATTCCAGCTGGGTGAGGCTGCCGTTGACGCGCTTCTCCACCAGATTGCCGCGGCTGTCGTAGCGGTAGTGGCGGCCAGCGTACTGGCTCAGCAGGTTGCCGAGCAGACTGTCGTCCTGATGGCCGTCGGCGGCCGGGGCGTTGTCCAGCAGGTTACCTGCGGGGTCGAAGCCGAAGCTTTCCACGCCCTTGGGAGTGGCGGCCTCCAGCAGGCGGCCGATCGGATCATAGCGGTAATTCAGCTGGCCGCTGCGATTGTCGGCGATGCCGGTCAGCTGGCCGGCGGCGTCGTACTGGTACTGTCGGCTCCACTGGGTGGCGCCCATCAGCCGCTGGCTGGATAGGCGGCCGGCCTTATCGCACTCCAGATTGAAGATTTCGCGTTGGCCGAGCCTACGGGCTGAAATAGGGATAGATTGGTGGTGTTTTGGCATTATTTGAAAATCAAGAATTCCATTTTTATCACCGCTCTTATGTCACTATTTTCTTTGCATTGGGTTATCTATTTTTTATGTTGTATTGTGCAACCCGTGCTACATCCTCATCGTTGTCATTAGTTAAAATATTTAATAATTCAATTGGTGTTTTTTTATTGGCTGCAATTGATTGACGCACTGTTGGGTCTGGATCTTTTGCAAGGACGTAAAATAGATCTTTAGATAACTTTCTTTTGGTGGCGACAAATTGCCTTGTTTCTGGCCCGTATCTGCAGAGCTCTTCAAGTATTTCAAGGGGTACAGTTTCATTGTGTGCAACCCATTTTTGATACTCAGGGAATCGATTAATAATATCTATCCATACGTGAATGGGAGCCTCTTCCTGTGCAGATCTATCATATTCTTCTTTTATTTCACTATTGCGTAGTGAAATAAATTCTTCGGCAGAGTTAATCATTTGGAATCCTTGCATTTTAAGGAGTTGAAGTTAATGTTTTTTCCAACTTCACTCTTGTGTTTGTTCATGTAGTCACCATAGACGTCAGCATCTGCAACCCAAGCACCATTTTTATCAAAAACTTTCCAAGCACTATTCCCATGGCCAGTTTGATCTTCAGACCACCACATGCCGGTTGATGGGTCTCTGAGGTATTTGGCATGGCCAACTCCCGGAACGTTGCCGGCACATGCGCGGTCAAACCTATTTACTTCCCATTTTTTTCGACAAGGACATTTTGCATTCTGGTTGGGTTTGTCGGATGCTTGCTTTCTTCCCGCAGAAGAAGAGGTTTTGGATAAGCCAAACGGATCTACCCATTCAACCGGATTGGGCGCATAGCTATGGATATTTATACCACCCATCAACCCAATCGGATCCCGCGAAATAAACCTGCCGATCTCCGGATCATAGTAGCGATGACGGTTGTAGTGCAGCCCGGACTCGTCATCATGATACTGCCCCTGGAAGCGGAAGGGGTTGCGGATGCCGGCTTTTGAGGCGGCATCGGCGATGACCTCGCGCGCTTCGCCCCAGGCCTGGTAGTCCATTTCCAGCGCGAGCAAGCCTTGTTCGTCGGTCAGCGCTTGCGGGGTGCCCAGGTGGTCGGTGTGATAGTAGTAGACTGCCTTCGGCGCTTTCGGCTCAGGGCCGGCCTGCCGCAACGGGTCCTTGTCCGGGTCGTAGGGGTTGTGCTGGCTCCAGGCCGGCACTTTGACGCCGCGGATGGCGTCGGTGTGCACCTGGGCCAGCGGCACGAAGCTGTCCGGCTCGAACAGGTAGTGCACCGCTTCCTCGTCGCGGGTTTCGAAGGCCAGCACGTCGCCGTCCCAGCCGTACAGCGTGGCTTGGCCCTGGCTGATCTTGGCGATGCGGCGGCCCAGCGGGTCGTAGTGGTAGTCGGTGCGCTGGCCGCCCGGCGCTGTGAGGCGGGACAGACGGTTGTGGCTGTCCCATTCCAGCTTGGTGAGGTTGCCGTTGACGCGCTTCTCCACCAGATTGCCGCGGCTGTCGTAGCGGTAGTGGCGGCCAGCGTACTGGCTCAGCAGGTTGCCGAGCAGACTGTCGTCCTGATGGCCGTCGGCGGCCGGGGCGTTGTCCAGCAGGTTGCCGGCGGGGTCGAAGCGGAAGCTTTCCACGCCCTTGGGAGTGGCGGCCTCCAGCAGGCGGCCGATCGGATCATAGCGGTAATTCAGCTGGCCGCTGCGATTGTCGGCGATGCCGGTCAGCTGGCCGGCGGCGTCGTATTGGTACTGGCGGCTCCACTGGGTGGCGCCCATCAGCCGCTGGCTGGATAGGCGGCCGGCCGGGTCGTAGCCGAAGCTTTCCTTGCTGTTCGGCGCACTGCGCTCGATCAGGCGGCCGGCGCGGTCGTAGCGGTAGTCGGTGGAGACGTCGCCTTCCACCTGCTGCGCCAGGCGGCCGGCGTTGTCGTAAACATAGCGGGTGGCGCTGCCATCGAAGCCGGTTTCGGCGGTCTGGTGGCCGTTGCGGAACGGGGCTAGCTTTTTTGCATGCGAGCTGCAAGCTGTTCGATCATTCCAACCAGCATGGTGCGATCTTCGTCCGCCAGTTTGGCCAGCAGATCGGTTATATACAAGGCCTGATCTGCTGGACGATAGCTAGCTTCTTGTACCAAATCGGCTGTTGAGCAGCCGAAAATTTCCGACATCATCCATCTTGGTGAGTATCAGGCTGGGGGAGTGAATGCCATAGGTTTCTGATTTTAAATTTCACTTGCATTTGTATTGCTAATGAGTTTTTTATTCTACTCCTCTTTGTGTGGGGTGTATTTATTTACCTTTTCTTGAATAATATAATCTAACTTACTCATGTTGTTTTCGTCATAGATTAAAGAGTCTTCAATTAATTCCCTTAAAGAGGATTGGATGTCTGATATGCTATTTCCTATGTCGAGAGTTGAAAAGGTATTAAATAATTCTCTTTGAATTGTTTCGATGGAGGCATCTCTCTCTCCAAGACTCGTTCCAAGTCTGTAGAGAATTGTATCAATGAAGCCAAGTGTCGCTACTGCATCAAAAATAACTTGATCTTTTTTTTTCATGAAAATCACCTTTTGCTCATTGTTGGATTTCGTAATTTTACAGCACCTTTAACCGTAGCTTCTTTTGTTCCGTAAAGTGGATTGGATTTCCATTCAATATCGTCTTCGCATACATCTGTTTCAACATAGGCATTGGCACGTTCCCGAGGTATTCTATATTTTTTGGCGACATCATTTACACTAAGAGGTTTTTTGTTAGCTGGCTCCATGTATACTCTGTTATGTTCACCAGGTAAGATTTGTCCACTTTCCATGATGGAGTTTGCTCTGCTGATGCTAGTGTAATGCCTCATTCTTGTAGTGTTTTTGCATTCATTAGGACATTGTTTGCATTCTTTTTCTGCAGTCGGCGCGGAGGGCTTAGCTTTCTTTTTGGCAAGTCCTAACGGATCAACCCACTCTAATGGATTGGGCGCATAGCTGTGGATATTAATCCCACCCATCAATCCAATCGGATCGCGCGAAATAAACCGCCCGATCTCCGGATCATAGTAGCGATGGCGGTTGTAGTGCAGCCCGGATTCGTCGTCATGATACTGCCCCTGGAAGCGGAAGGGGTTGCGGATACCGGCTTTTGAGGCGGCGTCGGCGATGACTTCGCGCGCCTGGCCCCAGGCCTGGTAGTCCATTTCCAGTGCCAGCGCGCCATGCTCGTCGGTCAGGGCTTGCGGGGTGCCCAGGTGGTCGGTGTGATAGTAGTACACCGCCTTGGGGGCCTCGGGTTCCGGCGCGGGCTGGCGCAGCGGGTCCTTGTCCGGGTCGTAGGGGTGGTGTTGGCTCCAGGCCGGAACCTTGACGCCGCGGATGGCGTCGGTGTGCACCTGGGCCAGCGGCACGAAGCTGTCCGGCTCGAACAGGTAGTGCACCGCTTCTTCATCGCGGGTTTCAAAGGCCAGCACGTCGCCGTCCCAGCCATACAGCGTGGCTTGGCCCTGGCTGATCTTGGCGATGCGGCGGCCCAGCGGGTCGTAATGGTAGTCGGTGCGCTGACCGTCCGGGGCGATGAGGCGGGAGAGGCGGTTGTGGCTATCCCATTCCAGCTGGGTGAGGCTGCCGTTGACGCGTTTCTCCACCAGATTGCCGCGGCTGTCATAGCGGTAGTGGCGGCCGGCGTACTGGCTGAGCAGGTTGCCGAGCAGGCTGTCGCCCTGATGGCCGTCGGCGGCAGGGGCGTTGTCCAGCAGGTTGCCGGCGGGGTCGAAGCGGAAGCTTTCCACGCCCTTGGGGGTGGCAGCCTCCAGCAAGCGGCCCACCGGGTCATAGCGGTAACTCAGCTGGCCGCTGCGATTGTCGGCGATGCCGATCAGTTGGCCGGCGGCGTCGTACTGGTACTGTCGGCTCCACTGGGTGGCGCCCATCAGCCGCTGGCTGGATAGGCGGCCGGCCTTGTCGTAGGCCAGGGTCTGCTGCAACGCATTGCCCAGCACGCGCTGGGTTTCGCGATGCAGCTTGTCGCGCTCCAGGTTGAAGATGTCGCGCTGGCCGAACAGCAGGCCGTGGACGTGGCCACTGCCGTAGTTGAGCACGTCCACGCGGTGGCCATCCGGACGGACGGTGGCGATGCGGTTGCCCAGCTTGTCGTACTCATGCTGCCAGCGGTAGGTTTCCTTGACGCCGGCGACGTGGTAGCCGTGGTGCTCCTCTGAAACGTTGCCGACGGCGTCGTACACCCAGCGCAGGCTGGCATAGCGGTTCTTGGCCTGGAACAGTCGGCCGGCCGGGTCGTAGCCGAAGCTTTCCTTGCTGTTCGGCGCGCTGCGCTCGATCAGGCGGCCGGCGCGGTCGTAGCGGTAATCGGTGGCGACGTCGCCTTCCACCTGCTGCGCCAGGCGGCCGGCGTTGTCGTAGACATAGCGGGTGGCGCTGCCGTCGAAGCCGGTTTCGGCGGTCTGGTGGCTGTTGCGGAATGGGGCTAGCTTTTTTGCAGGCGAGCTGCAAGCTGTTCGATCATTCCAACCAGCATGGTGCGATCTTCGTCCGCCAGTTTGGCCAGCAGATCGGTTATATACATGGCTTGATCTGCTGGACGATAGCTAGCTTCTTGTACCAAATCGGCTGTTGAGCAGCCGAAAATTTCCGACAGCTGCATCATGCGTGTGATGGTTGGGATGACCACTCCACGCTCCATCCTAGACATGGCTTCCAAGCCAATTCCAAGCTTTTCTGCCACCTCCTCCTGTCTGAGCCCGATAGATGTCCGGCGTTTGGCAATGGCTTTGCCAACCGACTTGGCAAGCGCGTCTTCATTTTGCATCTAGTGTCCTCCATTCGACCTATATGGTCGAATGGCACCCCATTGACATGAAGGACCGTTAGGGTTGATATTCAACTTTATAAGTTGGTAATCGGCATGATGAGTTGATCTTGCGATGAGGGCGGGGAGGAAAAGTTGATGCGTGTCCATGAGACTTGTTCTTATCGATGGAGGTATCGCGATGACGAAGATGAAATGTCCGGAGTGTAATGGTAGTGGGGAAGTTCCTTGCGACTTGGCTTTTGCGACGGAGAAGCATCCAGCGTACTGTCCCGTATGCCAAGGTGATCCCAAGGTGAGGATTGATTGCCCTCTATGCGAGGGGGAGGGAGATGTAAATATTTGACTGGATGAAAATAGGCCTGCCAGTTTTATAATAATGGGCAGGCCTATTTAATTTTGATTGATTGCAAAAGATATAATCTAGATTTTGTGTTGTGAAGATGTAAACCTAGGTATTTTGCTTGAGATGGTATTCGATATTTTATGGGAAGAAGGTAGTACCAAAATCTTTAACCGGAACTAATTCTACACCTGCTCGATTGAAAAGACCCGCAAGGCTCTTATGAACAAGAATCCATCCCTCAGTAGTCGCTCCCATTTTGAACAGCGTGCGTTCGTTAATGTTCGTCTGATCCAATAAGTCACTATTTAGATGATAGCTAATTACTTCGTATCTAATGTCGCCAAAACCAGTCAAGGGGTCTGGTGCATAGAAAGATTTATCACGATCCCAGCAATCAAACTTTTTTGTAAATGTTAGAAACCAGTAATTCTCGTGCCAGACATCATTGTGATCAACATATATAGCAGGATGTATCGCTAAATTAGGGATATCCATTGATGACAGTTTTTCATAGATATCATCTTTGACTGCAATGTCAGAACCATGAAATAAAATGTCAGGAGGCGTTTTTTTAAATATGTGCTTATTCTTTTTGTTCAGCGCACCGTTGAAGAATTTTAACGGCCTTCCTCCGAACGGGATTTTCTCCGAAGTATAGGGTAGAGTGGCAGTATCCTCATCTGCTGCTAGTACAGGTCGATCCTCTACACTTTTATAACTAATGAAATAATACTCATCATCATAGTTTTTCATATCACATACCCGCTTGAAGGTTGAATCTTGGAGTTGGCTTTACCAATGTAATATTTTCTTTGTTTTGTGATGGGCCTTGCGTCTGCTGATGGTTTCGATGGACTGCGCAGCCTTTTGCATCTTTAAATTTTGGAATGTTATCTGTCCCTTTACATCCCAAGCCGTTTGGTTGAAAAAAGTCTGCGACATAGGTCAGTCTTGCTTTGGCTGGGACGTTTTGAATTAAGAATAATACATTCTTACTTATAGCTTCTATGTCTTTTTTAATAATTTCACGGGCGGCTGGATTTTTGCCCGGACAATTTTCGTGCATGAATTTTTTTAATTCTAGTAATCGTAGAGAAATGGCGTCGTGATATGTTACTGGGTGAGCATCATCATCGTCATTATCCAATGGATTTAAAACCCCGAGCGGTGCTTTATGATCTCCGCGATGAGGTTGTACACTTAAATGACAGGCGCCCTGCAATGTACTAGGGATATAAACTAAATTAGATGGTGAGTTAATATCATAGCCAAACTTAACTAATAAATCTCCAATCTTGCTTCTGTTTATTCCCTCGGCAGAAACAATGTGGTGCGCTTGCATTTTTATCCCAAAATGTCTTGGGTGATGTGGCATTTTATCCTTTTCGGTTCTTTTTGCCATCATCTCACGATATTGTGTTCCCTTTGTTATATTTCCAAGCATTTTGCACCTCAGACGTATTTTATGGTTCCAAGCCTACCGCGTGGAGTATGATGTGATGAGCTATGACAGCATGCACACTTTCCATCTCGCTTTATTAACTTTTTCTCGGCTTCGATAGTAGTCTTAGTGGATCCTTTTACTCGCAAGCCTCTTTGTCGAGCTTCTAAAAGTTTTTCCGCTAAGTTATGCAGGCGACCTGCAATGTCACAATAGTCTTCAATGAAGCGAATGACAGCATCAAAAGCTTTTTTGGCATTCTCAATCTTCTTGATTACAGTTGCAACGCGTGCACTACTTGCTGCTATGCGAGCGACTAGCGATGTAACACGAACAACAAGCCCTGCGCCCATCGTGAAAAGAGCCATAATGATGGTCAGGATAATTTCCGCTAATAAATAAGCAGCCCCTTTTGCTGCTAAGTAAGCATAAAAATTAGGGGGGATTGCTTCAAAACATAGCGTTGCATATGTTAGGTATGACAATATGCTGTCATGGTCTTGCATTAGCTCAATTGCTAAGTAAAATTTTTTATCTTGCTTGATAGATTTGGCTAATTCCGGATCAATATCCATTAAAACGGTATCTATGAATTTTTGAATCGGTTTAGGATCACCTTTAGCGATAAGATTTGGTAAATCTAGAATTTCATTCTTATGGTTATAAATTTTTTGAACTTTTTCAGCAGTTTCCTTAGCTGTTTTTATATGTGATAATGCTTGGGCTTTTAGAGCTTCTGCTTGTTTGGTTAAGTCTTTTTTCTCATCATTGTACTCAGCTTCCCACCAGGCCCAGTTAAAGAGAGTTTCGTCGGCATTGTCAATTATTTTTGCTGCTTTGTTTACTCTTTGATGTATGTCATTTTTGACTCTTATGGCATAAACGGCAGCTGTGTCGTATGCAGCGCCAGCACCATCTTTAACTTTAGAGCCTAGGTCTTTCCACGTTTTTGCTTCAAATATCTCGGCGCAATCTTCACCCCATCCGCTTACGCCTGCTTTTGCTCCAGCCCATACTGCATCAGCCAGAGCACTTGAAGGACCTGCATCCCATTCGCGCTGAAATGGTTTCATGGTATCTACTAAATTTAGATACGCAGCATCTAGACCTTGAATAATTACTTCTCTATCATCAGATATTTCTTTCTCAGTAACCTGTGGCCGAGAAATCAACTCTGCATTGCCATCTTTGTGTGTATAGGCTAGCGTCGGCTTATTCACTTTATCTGCTGAGGACATACTATTCTTTGCCTCCGTCTACCTTTAATGTCTTGCTTAAAGTTTGTCCTGCTACGTCCAGCTGCATATTTTTCAATGGCCAAACAGTTTGCCATTCATCATCATAAAAAGATTTTACCTTTACCCAAGAACCATCTTTATTCGGCATGGCTGGCAACGGCATATTCATACTCGTTGGGCCGGACAGTTCGTGGCTGGCACCCTTGACACTGACCTCGCTGGGGCAGTGGATTTCGATATTGCCGCCGGCGATGCGGATGTAGCCGCCGCCGCTGGTGAGCAGCACTTCCTGGCTGGCGGCGATCTGCACCTTGCCTTTGGCCGAGGTGATGGTCAGGTCCTTATCCGCCGTCAGCTCCATCGCGTCGCTTTGCGCCTGCACCTGCACCTTGCCCTTCGCCGCGATCAGCTTCAGCGCCACCTTGTCTTTCACTCCCGCCACGAACAGGCTGATGTGCTGGCCGACGTTGTGCAGCCAGCGCCGTCCCGTCGTGTGGTTGGCGTCGCGCTGGGCGACCAGGTTCAGGTTCTGGCCGGCGGAGACGGTCTGGCTTTGCTCGGTCAGGGAGGCGATGCCTGCGGGTGCGGACAGGATCAGCAGCGGCTGCTGTCCGGCTTGCTCTTTCGCGGTTTTGCCGTCCTTGTCGGTGTTGGTTCCCGCTTCCCACGCCTTCAGCGCGTCGGCGTGGTGTTGCAGGTGGCCATCCGGTTTCTTGCCGGCCTTGGCGTTGTCCGGGCCGATTTCGTCGGGCCCGGTTTCCATGGTGTCGGCCAGTTGGCCGGTGGCGGTCTCGGCCAGCGCCTGGGAGAGGCTCAGCGCGGCGTCGAGCTGGCTCTGGGCGTGCTCGCGCGCCAGTTGTTTGCCGCCGGCGCCGTTCTGCGCCTCGGTGGACAGCAGCAGGCCGTGGGCGGCGCGGATGGCGCCGTGGTGGTCGGTTCTGAGTTCGAAGCCGTCGCCGCGCGGCTGGGCCTTGCCGTTGCTGCGCGGATGGGCGAGGTAGCCCTGGTTGAGCTGGGTCTTGCCCGGTTCGCTGGACAGCTTGGCGCGCACTTCGCCGGGGGTGTCGTCGAACAGCAGCTCGCTGTAGCTGCCGCCCTGGTGTTCCTTGCTCTTGATGCCGGACAGGGTCTTGTTGGCCGGCAGGCTGCCGGCGCCGCTGAAGTCTGGCGTCGGGTGGCTGCCGTTGTACAGCACGCCGGTGATCACCGGGCGGTCGATGTCGCCTTCGATGAAGTCGACCAGCACTTCCTGGCCGATGCGCGGGATGAACTGGTGGCCCCAGCCAGCGCCGGCGCTGGGCATGGCGACGCGCAGCCAGCAGGAGGATTTGTCGTCGAGGCCGGCGCCGATGGTCGGGTGTTCGTCGGCCCTCTGCCAGTGGAACTGCACCTTGATCCGGCCCTGGGCGTCGGTGTGGACTTCTTCGCCGGCGGGGCCGACCACGGTGGCGGTCTGCACGCCGAGCGAGGTGGGTTTGGCGGAGGCGGTGCCGGCGTAGGCCGGGGTCAGCGGGATGCCGCGGCGCTGCGCCTGGATCCGGGTGGTGAACGGGGCGTCGGCCTGGTCGCCCGCCGGCAGGATGGCTTTCAGGTCCGTCGGCAGGTTGTTGCGCACCTGAAAGCTTTGGCCGGTGACGACGAATTCGCGCTGCTCGTGGCTGTCGGCCTCGTGCGCCGGGTGGTCGTCCAGGCGGAACCACTGGCCGGCGGTCAGGCCGCGGATGGAGCCGCCGCCTTCGAATTGCTTGGCCTGCAGATCATGCGCCTGCTGGCGCAGCCGGGCGTAGTGCGACAGCTGGTCGGCGTCGCCGGCGTAGTACAGGCCCTGCGGGTCGTAGTCCTGCAGGCTGGATTGCAGCGCCTGGCCGCCCTGGCCCTGGTCGATCTGGCTGCTGTCGCCGGTGTGCTGGGTGGACACCGGCTGGTAGTCGAAGGTGGCCAGCGCCACGTTGCCGGGCACGATCCGGCGGCTGGCGTTCCAGTCGGTGAGGCCGTCCTCTTCTTCCGTCGCGTCGCTGCGGTGGAAGCGCACGCGCTCGATCTCGGCCGGCGGCAGGCTGTAGGCGTCGTCGAACACCACCAGCTTGACCTGCGGGCTGTCGCCGTCCACATGCTCGAAGCGCCAGGCGTAGCCCTCTTCATGCAGCAGGCGGACGATGAAGCTGAAATCGTCCTCGCGGTACTGCAGGCAGTAGCTCCGCGGCTGCGCCGGGCCGACCTTGAACTCGATGGCCTGCGCGCGGGCGAACACCGGGTTGGCCGCCTGGTGCTCGTGGACGATCTGCTGGACGATGTCCGGCACGCTCAAGTCCTGGAACACCCGCGAGGTGCGGCGGTGGCGCAGCAGCGCGATCGGCGGCTCGATGGTCAGGCCGTACTGGGCGAAGCCGCCGTCGGAACCCATCAGCCGGGCCTGGCTGACCACGCCGCAACGGACAGTTTCCTGGCCCTGGGCGTCGGCGATGCCGATGCGGGCGGGCTGGCCGAGCAGGGTCTTGAGTTCGATGGCGCCGTTGGGGGACAGGCAGGTGAGTTGATAACGATAGGCCTTGGACACGCCCTCTTCGCCGTCCAGGCTTTGCGGCAGCAGCTGCTCGGCGGCGACGGATCCGCTGCCCAGCTCCAGGGTGAGCAGGCGCTGGTCTTGATTGAAGGCGGAGGCGAAGGAGGAAAGAAGGCTGTCAAGGTCCATCGATTGTCCAAAACGAAAGCGCCCTTGAAGCAGGGCTTGAAAGTGAGAAAACCGAAAAGAACCAGCATTTTATGTGGGAGGCATCGCGTCAACAAGGCGAACATTCTGCTTCATTAGCGTACCTGAACTAAAGGACAGGTATGACTGGGCGATGGGGAGAGAGGCGAGGGGCGCGCGATGGCCGGTGAAATGCTGATGAGGTGGAGATTTCGGGACTATGGGCGCAATCGGCGATGCGAATCCACTTTTTCTTCAGGCGTCGCGCCGGGCTGGTCAGCAGGGCGAAGCCGCCATCGCGCAGAAAAGCGGTTTCCTTCGGCGTGGAGGGACGGCCGGGTATCCGGTTGCAGTGGGGAAAGCGGCCGAAGCGGCGGATGATGTCGCGGTGGCCTTCCGTATGGCGCAGCCAGGGCTGATCCAGGTGCCGCGCTTCGATGTGGCCGCGCACCTGGAGAGGGGAGAGCTGGTGAAGGTGATGCCGGCGTATCTGGTTTATCCCAGCCGGCGGCATCTGTCGCGGCGGGTGCAGGCTTTTCTGATCTGGCTGGAGGCGTTGCTGGCGCCGCATGCCAGAGTGGAGCGCTAGTTATTAGTACTATATGAGACGTTTTCATTAAGGTCTAACCTGAAAGCCGGTCCCGAGAGGCGGAGGGCAATGCCATGAAAGACCCGAAATACTACGGCATCTGGGCGTGCGTGCTGGCGCTGGACGCCGCCGGCTTGGGAATCGTGTATCCATTGGCCGCCAGCGAGTTTTCCCGGCTTTACCTGAGCGGCTATGTCACGCTATTGCTGTTGGCCACCTGCCTGGCGGCCGCGCCGCTGATCCGCTTCCTGGTCACCGGCTGGGGCGCGCGCTACGAGGAGTTCCGCAACCGGCTCAACAATGGCGCGCTGGCCTTCTATCTGCGCCAGTTCTGGCAGCCGCGCACCGACAAGGAGCCGCTGCTGAAGGACTGGCCGCCGCCGGCGGACTCGCCGGAGGTGGACGCGGCGGCGGACTGTCTGTTCGAGAAGATTTACAAGGAACACTACGGACGGGGCGTGTTCATCACACCGCTTTTGCTGCTGGAGGTGGCCATTATCTTCATGGCCACGCTGTATGTGTTCGCGGAAATGGGCAGGCTGACGCTGCCGGTCAATAATCTGATCATCACGGCCTCCATCGCCGGCGCATACCTGTTCGTGGTCAGCGATATGGTGACGGCGGTGCGGCGGCGCAGCCTGAACGTGGCGGATGTCTACTGGTACGCGCTGCGGATGACGCTGGCCATTCCGATAGGCGCGGCGGTTGGCGCGGTGGATGCGGCCAGCGCGGCATCGGCGTGGCAGACCGTGACGGCCTTCGCCATCGGCGCCTTCCCCATGGACGTTCTGCTGCGCCTGTTGCGCCGGGTGGCGGCGCGCAGCTTCGGCGCCAGCGAACAGGAACAGAACAGCGACAAGCTGATCAGGCTGGAGGGCGTGACCGCAGACATCGCCGCCGGCTTGTCGGCCGAGGGCGTCAACTCCATCGAGCAGCTGATAGGCACCGATCCGGTGCTGCTGTCCATCCGCACCGGCTTCGCGTTCAAGTTCATTCTGCGGCTGGGCAGCCAGGCCATCGTCTGGCGGCATTTCAGCGCGCACTGCGGGTCGTTGGCCAAGCTGGGGCTGGCCGACGTCGCCATCATCGCCGGCCTGAATGAAAGGCTGGCGCTGCCGGACGGCGATCCGCGCCGCCAGCAGGCGGACAAGGTGGTGGCCAATGCCGCGAGTTCCTTGCTGGCAGGCGGCGGGGTGACGCCGGATGTGGACACCGTTCGTTTTCTATTCCATGAAATCGGCTGCCAGCCGTATACCCGGTTCCTGCTCTCCACGCTGAAGCAGAAGAATGGTTACCGCCGCCCGCGGCTGGTGAACGCCAAGCCGCCGGAAGAACCGCCCAACGCCGCGTGAGGCCCGGTTGGCATGGCTTTCCCTTTGGCGCAATATGCAGTTAAGGCCGGACTCTAGCGAAGTCCGGCTTTTTCCAAGGGGGAACCATGTCCGATATCCTTTTTCGACCCATCCCGGCAGGGGAGACGCCATGAGCCAGGCCGCCGACATCGTCGTCGCCCTGGTGGCGTTGCTGCACGTCTATTTCCTGATCCTGGAAATGTTTTTGTGGGACAAGCCGCTGGGGATGAAGACCTTCCGCCTGACGCCGGAGAGGGCGCGGGACACCAAGGTGCTGGCCGCCAACCAGGGCTTGTACAACGGCTTCCTCGCCGCCGGCCTGGCCTGGGGGCTGTGGCAGGGCGCGTTCGGGTTCCAGATCAAGCTGTTTTTCCTGGCTTGCGTGCTGGCGGCAGGCGTGTTCGGCGCCGCCACCGTCAACCGGCGCATTCTGTTCGTGCAGGCTTTGCCGGCGGCGCTGGGCATCGCGCTGCTGTGGCTGGCTTGAGCGGCGAGCGCGTCGCGGGGAATGCGGATGGTTCCGGAAATGAGCATCTTGGGGCGGTTTTCAGGCAGAAGGCTCAAGCCGGCGCGCATTGTGTTCGATGAGCAGGGCTTGTCCGTGCTTCGAGGCGATGCCTTGCGATGGCGGGTGCCGTTGGAGGATATCGCGTCCGTTGGCCTGAGGCGGGGGCGGCGTCTGTTCGGCTTGTTTCCGCTGGGACGGTGGCTGGTGGTGGAGTCCCGCGGCGGCGCATTCCATGTCCAGTCCGGCCTGGAGTTCAAGAATGACGACCTTGAGCGCTTGGTGGCGCGCATCTGCCAGTACATTCCTTGATTTCGCGGGATCAGCTCGTGCGTTCCAGTTCCTGCAAAAATCGCTCCAGAATCAGGTTGGCGCGCCGGCCCTTGCGTACCGCCAGCGCCAGCGGCGCGTCGTAGTGGCAGACGGTCGGCAGCAATGGACGCATCAGGCCTTGCGTTACCCAGCTGGCGGCGAAGTGCTCGGGTAGATAGCCGATGTAGCGGCCGGTGAGGATCAAAAACGCGATGCCTTCGCGGTCGGACGCGGTGGCGATGGGCTTGAGCCGTTGTTGCAGCGCCTGGGCCTGCGGCGGCAAGCGGTAGCCCGGGGCTACGGCGTCGGCGGCGGCGAGGTCCGCCTCGGCCAGATCGTCGTCGCGCTGGACGAACAACGGATGCTCGCGGCTGCAGTAGAGCTGCGAGCGCTCCTCGTACAGCGGCAGGTAGTCCAGCCCGGACAAGGGCTGGATCAGCGGCACCACGCCGGCGTGCAGCTGGCCGTCCATCAACCCGGTTTCAATGTCGTTGGGCGTCATCATGCCGATATTGATGCGCACGTCCGGCCCTTGCTTGGCCAGCGCGCGCAGCGCCTGGGTGATGCGCATCTTGGGCAGCGTGACCAGGTTGTTGATGATGCCGATGTTCAATTCGCCGCGTAGCTGGCGGTGCAGCAGATTCACCTCGCTGCGGAAGTCCTCCAGCGCCGCCAGCAGCATCTGGCTGGCGCGCAGCACCTCGCGGCCCTCGTCGGTGAGGGCGAAGCCGGCGCGGCCGCGCTGGCACAGCCGGATGCCGAGGCGTTTTTCCAGATCGCCCATCTGCAGGCTGATGGCGGAGCGGCTGATGCCCAGCACGCCCTCTGCGGCGGAAAAGCCGCCGCACTCGGCCACGGCGCGGAACAGCCGCAGCAGCCGGATATCGAAATCGCTGACCTGCCCCAATGCCGGTTTGCGGTTCATAAGTTGAGTTATTTATAATCTTAACATAAGAAAGATAGCATTTAACTCACGCAATGTCCGCGGCATGCTGTGTCCATATTCCCGCCACTGGTGCCCGACATGAACCCGCTCACCACCCGTTCCGAATTCTCCAATCTCGACCTGCGCGCGCACTGGATGCCGTTCAGCGCCAACCGCAATTTCCAGCGCGATCCGCGCATGATCGTCGCCGGCGAGGGCAATTACCTGATCGACGACCAGGGCCGCCGCATCTTCGACAGCCTGTCCGGCCTGTGGTGTTGCGGCGCCGGCCACAGCCGCAAGGAGATCGCCGAGGCGGCCTATCGCCAGTTGTCGACGCTGGACTATTCGCCGGGCTTCCAGTTTGGCCATCCCCTGTCGTTCCGGCTGGCCGAGCGGGTGGCGGCGATGGCGCCGGGCGAACTGAATCACGTGTTTTTCACCAACTCCGGCTCCGAGTGCGCGGACACCGCGGTGAAGATGGCGCGCGCCTACTGGCGGCTGAAGGGCCAGGCGTCCAAGACCAAATTGATCGGCCGCGCCCGCGGCTATCACGGCGTCAACATTGCCGGCACCAGCCTGGGCGGCATGAATGGCAACCGCAAATTGTTCGGCCCGCTGATGGACGCGGACCATCTGCCGCACACCCTGCTTCCGGCCAACGCCTTCAGCCGCGGCTTGCCCGAGCATGGCGCGGAGCTGGCGGACGATCTGCTGCGGCTGATCGAGCTGCACGACGCCTCCAATATCGCCGCGGTGATCGTGGAGCCGATGGCCGGCTCGGCCGGCGTCATCGTGCCGCCGCAGGGTTATCTGAAACGCCTGCGCGAAATTTGCAGCCAGCATGGCATCTTGCTGATCTTCGACGAGGTGATCACCGGCTTCGGCCGCACCGGGGCCTTGTTCGGCGCTGACTATTTCGGCGTGACGCCGGACATCATGAATCTGGCCAAGCAGCTGACCAACGGCGCGTTGCCGATGGGCGCGGTGGTGGCGACCAGCGAAATCTACGACGCCTTCATGGCGCAGAGCACGCCGGAGTACGCGGTGGAATTCGCCCACGGTTACACCTATTCCGCCCATCCGGTGGCCTGCGCGGCGGCGCTGGCGGCGCTGGACGTGCTGGAGAACGAAAACCTGGTGGCGCGCGCGGCGGAGCTGGCGCCGCATTTCGAGCGCGGCATCCACGGCCTGAAAGGCCTGCCGCAGGTGGCGGACATCCGCAACTGCGGCCTGGCCGGCGCGGTGCAGATCGCGCCGCGCGGCGGCGACGCCATCGTGCGGCCGTACGAGGCGGCGATGGCGCTGTGGCGCAAGGGCTTCTACGTCCGTTACGGCGGCGACGCGCTGCAGTTCGGCCCTCCGTTCACCACCACGCCGCAAGAGCTGGACAGCCTGTTCGACGCCGTCGGCGAGACGCTGTCCCAACTGGCCTGAACTGATTTCCCATCGATACCAGAGAACCTGAAATGACGACTTTGCAGCATTTGATCAACGGCGAGGCCTGCGACGGCGGCAGCCGCCGCGCGCCGATCTTCAATCCGTCCACCGGCGAAGCCATCGCCGACGTTCAATTGGCGGACGCCGCCACCGTCGCGCAGGCGGTAGAGGCCGCGCAGGCGGCGTTTCCGGCCTGGCGCGACACCCCGCCGGCCAAGCGGGCGCAAGTATTGTTCCGCTTCAAACAGCTGTTGGAGCAGTATGAGGCCGAGATCGTGCCGCTGATCAGCCGCGAGCACGGCAAGACGCTGGAGGACGCCGCCGGCGAGCTGAAGCGCGGCATCGAGAACGTCGAATACGCCTGCGCCGCGCCGGAGCTGCTGAAGGGCGAGTACAGCCGCAACGCCGGCCCGGCTATCGACGCCTGGAGCGATTTCCAGCCGCTGGGCGTGGTGGCCGGCATCACGCCGTTCAACTTCCCGGCCATGGTGCCGCTGTGGATGTATCCGCTGGCCATCGCCTGCGGCAACACCTTTATCCTGAAACCGTCGGAACGCGACCCCAGCTCCACGCTGCTGATCGCCCGTCTGCTGCATGAAGCCGGCTTGCCCCGTGGCGTGCTCAACGTGGTGCACGGCGACAAGGAGGCGGTGGACGCGCTGCTGGCGGCGCCGGAAGTCAAGGCTGTCAGCTTCGTCGGCTCCACGCCCATCGCCGAATACATCTACGCCGAGGGCAGCCGCCGCGGCAAGCGGGTGCAGGCGCTGGGCGGGGCCAAGAACCATGCGGTGGTGCTGCCGGACGCCGATCTCGACAACACCGTCAATGCCTTGATGGGCGCGGCCTACGGCTCCTGCGGCGAGCGCTGCATGGCCATCTCGGTCGCCGTCTGCGTCGGCGATCAGGCGGCCGACGCGCTGATCGCCAAACTGACGCCGCAGATCAAGGCTTTGAGAGTGGGGCCGGGCACCTCGCCGGGCCTGGACATGGGCCCGCTGGTGACGCGCGCGCATCTGGACAAGGTCAGCGGCTATATCGCCGACGGCGTGGCGGCCGGCGCGGAGCTGGTGGTCGACGGCCGCGGCATTACGGTGCCGGGCCACGAGGGCGGCTTCTTCCTCGGCGGCTGCCTGTTCGACCGCGCGACGCCTCAGATGCGCATCTACCAGGAAGAAATCTTCGGACCAGTGCTGTGCGTGGTGCGGGTGGACAGTCTGGAGGAGGCGATCGCGCTGATCAACGCCCACGAATACGGCAACGGCACCTGCATCTTCACCCGCGACGGCGAGGCGGCGCGGCTGTTCGCAGACACGGTGGAGGTGGGCATGGTGGGCATCAACGTGCCGCTGCCGGTGCCGGTGGCCTACCACAGCTTCGGCGGCTGGAAGCGGTCGCTGTTCGGCGATCTGCATGCTTACGGCCCGGACGGCGTGCGTTTCTATACCCGGCGCAAGGCGGTGACCCAGCGCTGGCCGCAGCGCGCCAGCCACGAGGCGTCGCAGTTCGCTTTCCCCAGTCTGTAAATCAGCCGCGACAGACGGGCCGCTCGCGAGGGCGGCCCGTTTCGCTGGCATAATGGCAATGTCCTGATCCTGTCTGCCCGCCATGAAACCGTCCGCTTCCGCAACCATCGTTTCTTCCACTTGGGTCATCCGCCGCCTGAGCGCGGCCGATATCGACGAGCGCTGGCTTGCCGATTTCCAGCGCTGGCAGGAGGTGACGCTGGTGTATCGCGGCGCCTCCGGCGACAGGCGCATCGCGGCCGAACCGTTCATCGACGACTGGTCGCCGGACGAGCGGCGGGCGCTGTGCCGCGAGCTGGCCGCGATGGCGGGTGCCGGGCGGGTGTGGGCAGCGATGGACGGCGAAAGCCTGGCCGGTTTCGCCGCCATTTCGCCGGAGCCGCTGGGGCCGGATGGCGAATATCGGCAGTTGAAGGAATTGCAGGTGGACGCCCGCTGGCGCGGCCGCGGGCTGGGGCGGGAGCTGATGGCCGCCTGCGTTGCCGGCGGCAGGGCCATGGGCGCGCGCCGGCTGTACATCTCCTCGCATTCGGCCATCGAGACGGTGTCGTTCTATGAGCGTTGCGGCTGCGCGCCGGCGTGCTGGCTGCATGGCCCCCAGATCGAACTGGAGCCATTCGACTGGCAGATGGAGTACGATCTGGCGCGCCAGTGAAATGTCATTGTGCTATCTTGCTTAAGCCAGCTTTCCCGCCGACAAGGAGCCAGCCATGCCCAATACGATACGTCTGCACCGCGTGCTGAGCGCGCCGCCGGCGCGCGTCTACCGCGCCTTCATCGATCCGCTGGCCCTGGCCAAATGGCTGCCGCCCGAGGGCTTCGTCTGCCGAGTGCTGGAACGCGATGTCCGCGTCGGCGGCAGCTACAAGATGGAATTCATCGTGTTCTCCAGCGGCCAAAAACATGCGTTCGGCGGCCGTTACCTGGAGCTGGTTCCGGGCGAGCGCATCCGTTACACCGACCGTTTCGACGATGCCAACCTGCCCGGCGAAATGACCACCACCATCACGCTGGCCCCGCTGTCCTGCGGTACCGATCTCGTCATCGTGCAGGATGGGATTCCGGACGCGATCCCGCCGGAAAACTGCTATCTGGGCTGGCAGCAGTCGCTGAAGCAGCTGGCGGCGCTGGTGGAGCCTGAGATACCGGGCTAGATCGGGAGGAATAAAAAAAGCCGGGCGCATGCCCGGCTTGGCTTTTGCGGGGAGCGTCCGCTCAGTTGGACAGCGCCCACGGATCGCCGGCGGTGGGCAGATTGCCCTGGCTCCACCATTTGGCGCAGTACTTCTTGCCCTGGTACAGCGCGCAGTCCTTGGCCGAATAGGCGGCGGTAGCCGACCATTGCTGCAGGCCGCCGCCCTGTTGCTGCCACACCGAGGCCTGGCCGGGCACGTCGCCCTGGGTCCACCACTGGGCTTTCCAGGTGGCGCCGGAGTAGGTGACGGTATTGCCGGTGTTGTAGACCTGGCCCGACGACCACGGCTGGCCGTTCACCGGACCGCCGCCACTGCCGTTGTCGCCGCCGCCGTAATTCGGATCCTGGGTGACGCCGCTGCCCCAATGGTCTTTGAAGCCTTTGAACACATTGGTGAAGGCGTAAGGCGTCTGCACGATGCCGGAGCATTGCGCGTCGACATAATGGCCGTTATTGGGGCAAGACTTGTCGCGGCTGATCGACCACATCGACAGCAGTCCGAAGCGATTGCTGTTGGCCATGCCGTACAGGTCCTTGGCGTTGTCCACGGTGAAGGTTTCCGGCTGGGTGTCGTTCAGGCCCGCCATGGGCGTGACGCCTACCTTTTGCCACAGCTGGGCGTCGGTCAGAGTCTGGCCGTGGGCCTTGTAAGCGGCGTCGATCTGTCCGTACAGCGCCTGGGCGGCCTGTTTGGCGGCGGCGCCCATGTTTGGATTGGACTGGCCGTAGTCCATCGCCATGATGTTGACGGCGTCCAGCGCCACGCCGTTGGCGAGCGCGGAGGCGAGCACGCGCTGGCCATCCTGGGTCAGGCCGAAGGGCATGGCCGGCAGGGTCAGCGATACATGCAGCGTCTTGCCTTTGGCCTTGTAATTCTTTTGCAGCGCGGCCACCACCGCGAAGTTGCGGTTGTTGGCGGCGGTGTCGGTTTGCGCGCCGCCTTCGATGTCGAAATCGATGCGGGACAGGTTGTAGGTATCCAGCACGGTCTGGTAGGCGGCCTGCAGGCTGGCGTTGGTGGTGCAGGCCTGCTGCAGCGGGGTGCCATTGGCTCCGCCGAAGGACACCATCACTTCGCCGCCCTTGCCGCGGAAATTATCGATGCCGTTGCGGATGGCGCTCAGCTGTTGATCGGTACCGCTGCCCGGAATGGCCAGCACGCCGCCCCAGGAGGGCGCGCAGCCGCCCTTGGCGACGACGAAGGCGAGGGTGAATTGCTGGATGCCTTGATTGATGCCCAGCTTGTCGATTTGGGGCGTCGGCCACAAGGTCATGTCCACATAGGGCGCGAAGGCGCCGGCCTGGGCGGCTGGACTGGCGATACCGGCCGCGGCGGCGGCTAGAGCGGAGAGGGCGGCAAACGTTTTCATCATGAGCGGACTCCCGGGCTGCGCAGCATTCTGATGCTTTGAATGGCTGGACATATTAAATGGTTTATAAAAACGCCAACATTTGTCAGCAATTTCTAAATATACCCAGCTGGAGTAAAAACTCAATAGAAAATGGTCGCTCGCTTTTGATTTTGCGCAAAGGCATGGAATGGATGCCGCCAGCGGATGAATGCGCCTGGCGGGCCGCCGCGAGGTGGCGGCCTGAACGGCTTCAGTCCAACGGCCAGGGCATCGATTTCGGCAGCGGCGCGTCCGCTTCCGGCGCGATGGGCGCGGGCGGGGCCGCCACGCAGTCCACCTCGCGCCACCAGGGATGGGGGCGTTCGGCGTGAGCCGGCTCCACCGCTTGTCCCAGCCGCGGCATCATCAGCCGGACATTCTCTTTTTCGCCGCTGGCCAGCAGGGACTGGGCTGGCGCGTCCCAGGCGTGCATCGCCAGATTGAAGGTGCCCCAATGCACCGGCAGGAAGGCGCCGCCGCCCAGCAGGTCCAGCGCTTTCAACGCATTGTCCGGCCCCAGGTGGATGTCGCCCCAGGCGGGATGATGGGCGCCCACTTCCAGCATCACCAGATCGAAAGGACCCATCCGATCGCGGATTTCGGCGAATTGTCCGGACAGGCCGGTGTCGCCGCTGAAGAATACGGAATGCCGGTCGCTGCGGATGGACAGCGACGACCACAGCGTGGCGTTGCGGTCTTTCAAGCCGCGTCCGGAGAAGTGTTGCGAGGGCGTGGCGGTGACGGTCAGGTCGGATTCGGGATGACGATAGCTTTCCCACCAGTCCAGCTCGGTGATCCGCTCCGGCCGCACGCCGAAGGCTTCCAGGTGGGCGCCCACGCCCAGCGCGGTGACGAAGGGGACGTCGGTCTTGGCCAGCTCGCGGATGGTGGGGTAATCGAGATGGTCGTAGTGATCGTGCGATACCAGCACCAGATCCAGCGGCGGCAGCTGCTTCAGCTTGATCGGCACCGGCTGGAAGCGTTTGGGCCCGGCCAACCGGGTGGGGGAGGCGCGGGGGCCCCATACCGGGTCGGTCAGCAGGCGCAGGCCGTCGATTTCGATCAGCACGGTGGAATGTCCGAGCCAGGTGGCGCGCAGGCCGGACTGGGCTGGCTTGCGCCAGGCATCCAGCGGGTTGTCGGCCGGAAGCGGCGCGGAGGGCGCCCGGCGCTCGCCGCCGCACAGGAAGTCGCGCAGGGACGGCATGGTTGCCGACGGGTCGCGCAAGGCGGGATCGATAGGGTAGATGTTGCGGAAACCGCTGCCGGACCAAAGCGGCGACGCTTGCATTTTTTCCAGCCTGGGGCCGGACGCTTTCTTGCCGAGAGACTTCATCGAGATGCCTTCCTGTTCGTTGCCGACGCGGACGGGGCCGGCGGGCGGTCCATATTGATGGTAGCCGGCCGGGATTCCGGCGTGCCGCTTTCCCGCGGCAGGTCCTGACAAGATGGGCGCTGAGTGTCCGGATTCAAGGCGTCGCGCTTCCTTGCCACCCCATCCGGGTCTGCCTAGGATTAACTGTTCGCCAAGTGATCATTCTGTTTGACAGGGACAACACGCGGGCGGTCCAACCGCAGGCAAGGATAAGATGTGGGAACGCTGGAAGACATTTTGCTGCAATTGAGCCGGAGCGAGGGGCTGCCGGATTCGGCGGTGCTGGACATGGTGGCGGTGCAGAAAAGCCTGCATCCCCGCGCCAGCCTGCTGTACTGGGCGGTGGTCGATTATGGCTTGCCATCGACGGAAAGCCGACTGTTCGTGTTCGACACGCTGGAGGCCAGCGTGCAGCGTTTTCTGGTCGCGCATGGCCGCGGGCTGGATCCGCACGCCAACCTGCTGAGGGCTAGCGCTTTCTCCAATGAGCTGGACTCCGATTTATCCTGCCTGGGCGTGTGCCGCGCCTCCGAAACCTATTTCGGCAGCCAGGGCTTGTCGCTGTGGCTGGACGGCCTGGAGCGAAGCAATTCCAATATGCGGCGGCGCAATCTGGTGATGCACGGCTCCGCCCACGTCTCCCCGCAGTATGCGGCCGAGCATGGCGTCTTGTGGCGCTCCGACGGCAGCCTGGCGGTGGAGCCGCAATACAGCGTCGGCTTGATCAACATGCTGCAGGGCGGTTCCTACATCAACTGCATCCGCAGCGGGGGCTGAGGCGGCGCCGGACCGCGCGAGCGGCCCGGCGTTTCAGCGGGCTATGCCTTCAGCCGCGGCAACAACGCGGCGTTCAGCATTGGACGTGCAGATGGAAGGCGTGGTCGTTGGCCGTCCCGGTGGTATCGGCCGTCCGCACGAAGACGCCGTTTGGATTGCCGCTGCGCAAGGTCACGCTGATGAAGCCCAGCGCGGGGAAGGTCGGCGAGGGGTCGCCCAGGGTCGCGGTATACACGCACTTGGAGACGTCGCTCGGGAAAATCACCTCGAAGTAGCCGTAATTGCCGCCGAAGTTGTTGGAACTGGCGCCGGCCGGACCGACAGCCAGCGTGCCATCGGTGTTGACGATCACGCTGTAGGTTTTGGTGATGACGGTTGCGACTGCCGCGGTTGCGGCGGCACTCACGGCCCGGGAGGGGGGTTGGCTGGCCGCCAGCGCCGCGGTGGTCAAAAGACCGGCGGCCATGACGGCTGACGCGAGCAGCGCGTAGCGGGAAATGCGACGAGTATTCATGACTTTGCTCCTGAGTAGGTGTCGGATACATCAAGTTGTTATGGTTTGGGCAAGCCCGCTTCTGGCGCGGACCATGGCGATGGCGCTCGATGCGCAGCGATGCGATGGAGAGGGAATGGCAGGGCCATCAGATGGAGGCGGGACCGCAAGCGGCGGTCCGGAAACGCAGAGGCGGCGAAACGCGCGTCGGTCAGGAGCGCGATGCCGAATTGGTATTAAAAAGAAAATTATTTTATGTAATTGTTTTGATTGATACTGATGGAATAGCCGTCAATATAGAAGCCGAACTGGCGATTGCATCTGTTCTTAAGGACAGTTTTTTGAGTTGCGCAGGCCGGCGCGGAAGTCAATCGCCTAAGAACCGCTAACAAAACCTCGCGGAGAAACTGAGCCAAGGCCTGCCGACGCAGGCCGTACCAGTCGTACGACAAGGGGGCGCGGCGCAGGATCAGGAGTTTTGTTAACGGGTCTAAATGGGCGAGGGGAAGGCGGACTGAATGGGGACCGGGACGCATCGGCATGGCGGAGCGCCCCGGCGTGGATGGGGGTGGGCGGCGCTCAATACTCCCCGCTCATCGCCTGCTTGCTTTGGCAATGCACATAAGGCTGGCCGGTTCGCTTGCCGGGGAAGGGGTAGCCGGTGGGGCCTCCCACCGTGCGCAACAGCGCCACGCTGTAGTCGCCCTTGAGCCGGGCCTTTTTGATCGCCGCCTGGATCGCCGTTGCGTCGCCGTCCACGAACAGCGCCAGGAAGCCGCCATCGGTTTCGGAGAGCTTGACCGAGCGGATCGGCAGGCCGCCAAAGGCATAGCCGTCAGGCAAGGACAGCTCTTGGTCCCATACCGTGTTTTCCGGCTGGCGGGTCGCTTTGCCCAGCAGGGAGGCGATGCCGTTTTCTCCGAAGTTCAGCCGCTGGCAATTGAGCTGCGCCGCCAGGCGCTTGTCCTTGGCCGCGACTTGGGTCTTTTTGGCGCCCGCCTGATACAGCCCATCGAAAGGCACATCGCCGAAGACGCCGGCGCAGCGTTCGGTCATGAGTTGCAAGGCGGACGCCTGCGGGATGAGGGTCAGCGAGCAACGATCCTCGCGGTAGGTCCATTGCTTGCCATCCGTTGAAGCCAGCTTGCCTGCTCCCGATCCGGCATGCCGCGGGAGGGCGTTTCCTTTCTGCAGCGCTTCAAGCTCGAATCGGCCATCCGCCTGGATGGTGATGGCGCGCTCGAACTCGGCGTCGGAGCCGTCGTATTTGCCGGGGGCGGGATAGCCGGCGGCAGGGGCGCCGGTGTTGGCGTTGTCGCCCTGCAGCGCTTTATGGATGCCGTCCTTGATGATAGAGCCCAGGTTCAAGTTGAAGGTTTCCGCGCGCAGAGCCGGGCTGGGCAACGCGATGGAGGCCAGGAGCAGGGTCAGACGGATGGATGTTGCTGTTTTCATGGAAGGTCCAAGGTTAGGGTGTGATCACGGACGGATATGCCAGCTATAAGGCTTTCACTCAAATAAATCAAGATATTGGTATCTTGTTTTGAGATGAAAAATGACATCATGGCTTTGGGCAGTCGGGCCGCATCACGGGATCCTTGGAGTCTAACGGCGGCGCCGACAGGCTATCGAAAGCTGATCGAGCAGCTTGGGATGATTGCAGCGACTTTACCCCATGAGTGTCGCTGCTTATGGGTAAAAATCGTAGGCTGCGGGGAACGGAGGACGTCGCCATGGCAACTGGTGGATTGAAGGGTATTATACGGACAGGTTTATGATGATGGTTTTTGGGGCGCGGCGCTTGGGTCCAATATTGGACGTCAGCAATATCAATTGATATATGGACCTGCATGTCCGTATAAACTCTGTTCGGCTGCTCTCGAGGTTTACCAACTTAGGAGAATGCATGTTTGATCATGTCGTAATAGGAGTACGCAACTATGCGGCGAGTAGATTGTTTTTCGTCCAGGCGCTCGAACCGCTGGGCGTCACCGTGGCGCATGATGGGCCGCTCGGCGTCGAGCTTTGCCGCCCTGATAGCCTTTCATCGTTGTGTATTCGTCGAGAACCCGAGGAGAGCCCGGCGCATCTCCACTTGGCGTTTACCGCCGATAATCGCCAGCAAGTAGAAGCTTTCTATCGCGCGGCCCTTGCGGCCGGCGCCATGGATAATGGCGCGCCCGGCTTGCGCGCCCAGTACCATGAAAATTACTACGCTGCCTTCGTTATCGGCCCAGACGGGCATAACATAGAAGCTGTGTGTCATGAGGTCGAGGCCTAATGATCCATTCAAGCCGGAGCCGCTTCGTGCTCCGGCTTAATTCAGGCATTGAATTGCAATGCTCGAACTCAACCATCCGTAGAGGAAGCTTGGCACCCAGCTTCTTCGCCAGCGCTAGTAGAAACACTAGCAGCCAGCTCGGCTGATCTTTATGAATTGTCGAGTTTGCTCATGAGAAAAATCCATCGCCAGTAAGAAAATGCCCCACGATCAAAAGATCGTAGGGCATTGTTATAATGCTACAGCGAAAGCGGAAAATCTTTAGTCACTGCTTATGCTGCTCGCAACCGGAAGCTGCAGGTTCTGGCTTGCTGGGCTCAGCCGCAAGCCCCCACATGCCCGCAGGCGGTGCAGAACTCGCAGCCGTCCTTCTTGATCAGCGCGTGGTTGCCGCATTCGGGGCAGGCTTTGCCGGCCAGCGGCTTGAGCATGGCCGGCGCTTCCTGGGCGAACAGGTCGCTTTGCTCCGGCGCCATCACGCCCATTTCCTCCACCGGCACGCCTTCCTCGGTCAGCACGCCCAGCATCGCGTAGCGGTGGATGATCAGCCGCGCCAGATAGGCGACGGTGGACGGCCAGCTTTGCGATTTCTCCATGCCCGGGATGCGGGCGAAGAAGTCGCCTTGCGGCTCCGCGTAGTTCAGCAGCTTGCGCAGCTTCAGGCCGATCCAGGCCGGGTCTATCACCCGCATGTCGAGGGAGAGCATCTTGCACAGCCCGTCCAGTTCGCGCGGGTAGGCGCCGGCCAGCCACACCGAGTACGGGCGGCGCTGGCCGTTGGGCAGCACCAGCTCCTTGACGAACAGCACGAAGTCGTCGCCGGTTTGCGGGTTGACCACGTCCACCGACCAGCTCATGGTGCCGTCGCTGCCGGATTTGGGCTCCTTGCGGGCGAACAGCGCGTCCATCACCGGCGTGGCTTCGCCTTCCTCCAGCCGCAGCGCGCCCAGTTGCTCGACGCGGTGGAGCACCACCTGGCCCAGCGCGGCTGCGGCCGAGGTGGCGTGTATGGTCTTGTCGCCCAGCGTGAAGCGGTAGCGCTTGTCGCCGTTGGCGCGCGACAACGCGTCCAGCTTGGCGGCCAGCCAGGCGCGGTCGCGGCAGCGCATGTCCATCGACAGCGTCTTGGCGATGGCGGACAGGCCGCGTTGCTCATCCGTCGCGTTGACCCAGCACTCGAAGGGCTGGGCGCGGCCGTTTTCCATGTGGCCGACCACCACGGCGAAATCGCCGGCGTCGCCTTCCACCATGAAGGTCCACGACGGGTTGCCTTCCTTCAGCTTGGGGCGGTTCGGCCATTTCAGGCTGGACAAGGCCGGGGTCGGGGCGGTGTTCAGCGTCACGCGGCGGTCCGGGTCGCTGGCGGCGCCGGACAGGTCTTCCGGCGCGGCGGCGGCGCTCTGGGCCGGCTCCACCGACAATACCGAACCCAGCACATTGTTGGGACGGTAGGTGGTGATGCCTTTGAGGCCCGCTCGCCAGGCTTCCAGATACAGGCTTTCGAAGTCCTCGAACGGGTAGTCGGCCGGCACGTTGACGGTCTTGGAGATGGCGGTGTCGACATAGGGCGCGACGGCGGCCACCATCCGCATGTGGTCCAGCGCGCTCATTTCCAGCGCGGAGACGAAGTAGTCCGGCAGCTTGGCGGTGTCGCCGCCCTGCATCCGCCACACGCGGTAGGCGTGGTCTTCCACCAGGTATTCTTGCTGCGAGTTGTCCGCCATCCGCTTCTTGCGGGTGTAGAACCACGAGAACGGCGGCTCGATGCCGTTGGACGCGTTGTCGGCGAAGGCCAGCGAGATGGTGCCGGTGGGGGCGATGGACAAGAGGTGGGAGTTGCGGATGCCGTGCTTGCGTATCCGGGCCTGGATCTTGGCTGGCAGCCGGCTGGCGCAGTGCGGCGCGGCCAGGTATTTCTCGGCGTCGAACAGCGGGAAGGCGCCTTTCTCTACGGCGAGGTCCACCGAGGCGTCGTAGGCGGCGTCGCGCATGCTCTCCGAGATGCGGGCGGCGAAGCGGCGGCCTTCCTCGCTGTCGTAGCGTATCTTCAGCATGATCAGCGCGTCGCCCAGGCCGGTGAAGCCGAGGCCGACGCGGCGCTTGTTCATCGCTTCGCGCTCCTGCTCAGGCAAGGGCCACACGGTCAGGTCCAGCACATTGTCCAGCATCCGGATCGATGTGCGCACCACTTTCTCGAACGATTTGAAGTCGAAGTGGGCCTTGTCGCCGAACGGCGCGCGCACGTGGCGGGTCAGGTTGACCGAGCCCAGGTCGCAGCAGCCGTAGTCGGGCAGCGGCTGCTCGCCGCAGGGGTTGGTGGACTCGATCACCTCGCAGTAGGACAGGTTGTTGTCCTGGTTGATGCGGGTCATGAACAGCACGCCGGGCTCGGCGTGGTCGTAGGTGGACTCCATGATCTGCCGCCACAGCTCGCGGGCGCGCACGGTGCGGTACACCCACAGGCCGTCTTCGCGGCGGAAGCTGTCGGGGAAGGCGTCGGACATCGGCTCCACCACGTGGGTGAGCTGCCAGTCCGCATCGGCCTCCACCGCGCGCATGAAGTCGTCGGACACGCCGACCGAGATGTTGAAGTTGCGCAGATCGCCCTGGTCCTTGGCGTGGATGAAGTCCTCCACGTCCGGATGACTGACGTCCAGCACGCCCATCTGCGCGCCGCGGCGCGCGCCGGCTGACTCCACTGTCTCGCAGCTGCGGTCGAACACGCGCATGTAGGAGACGGGGCCGGAGGCGCGGCTGTTGGTGCCCTTGACCCGGGCGCCGCGCGGGCGGATGCGCGAGAAGTTGTAGCCGACGCCGCCGCCGCGGCGCATGGTTTCCGCCGCCTGCAGCAATGCCTGGTAGATGCCGACCTTGCCGTTCTCGGTTTCGGAGACCGAGTCGCCCACCGGCTGGACGAAGCAGTTGATCAGGGTGGCCCTGAGGTCGGTGCCGGCGGCGGAGTTGATGCGGCCGCCGGGGATGAATCCGTGATCGAGCGCCTCGAAGAACAGCGGCTCGAAACGCGCCGGGTCCTGTTCCCGCTCGGCCAGCGCGCGCGCGACGCGGTGGCGGACTTCGCTGACGCTTTGTTCGCCGTTCTTGGCGTATTTCTCCAGCAACACCTCGCGGGAGATGTCTTGTTCCGCCATGGCGGCGATGTTTTCCTGCTGCATGGAACGCTCATCCTTCTGAAACGGTGTTCAACGACGATGGCATGGCCGGCTGCGCATGAAAAACGGCGTAGCACACTATATGTTGTTACGCCGTTATGGGGTGAAACGCAAGTTGTTGTGTTCCGGCGCCGTTTCCGATTGTACTCCGGACACGGCGCCGGCGGGTTATTTCGCGCTGATTTTCACCGCCAGTTCCACGCCGTCGCGGTTGGCCGAGGTCTTCTTCGGCTCATCCAGCGCGATGCGGTCCGCCAGTTCCGGCTGATGCCGCAGCATCACCTTGCGGGCGTTGTCGCCGCGCAACTTGGCCAGTTTGACCAGATCGGCCGCGCCGACCTTCTCCGCCGCCAGCATTTCGTCGCGCAGCAGCTTGGCCAGCGCTTCGCCGGACGGGCCGCCCGGCTTCAGCGTGTGGCCCAGCAGCTTCAGCCGGCCGATGCGCTGGCCATAGACCGACTTGATCGCCGATTGGGTCTGCGCGTCTTTCAGGTCCAGCGTGGCCAGCGGCTCGTCGTCCATCGGCGGGTGGCCGGCAGCGGCCAGCACCGCGGCGTCGACGCGCGCGCGCGCCAGCTGCTTGGCGTCCTCGTCGGCGTAGCCGCCGGCGATGGCCAGCTGCATTTTCGGCCGCTTGGCCATCAGCGCCGCCACCTTGTCCAGTTTCTCGCGCTCGGGCGGGCTGACGTGGGCTTCGCCGGCGACGAAGCGGATGTCGTCGAAGCCGTCGCCGCCCAGCAGCGCGCCCAGCGCGCGGAACGGCGCGGTGACCACCTTGGTGACCACGTTGACGATGGCTTTCCATACCAGCTGGCCGTAGCTGAATTGCGGATCGTCCAGGCTGCCGGCCACCGGCAGGTCCAGGTCGATGCGGCCGTCGCTGTCTTCCAGCAGCGCCACCGCCAGCTTCAGCGGCAGGTGAGGCGACTTGTCGCCTTTCAACTCGTCGCCCAGCTGGATGGAGTCGATCACTATGCGGTTTTCGCCCTTCAGCTGGCGATGGTCCAGCAGGTAGCGCAGCTCCAGCGACAGCTTGCCGTCCTTCACCTGCCAGCCGGCGAAGTTCATCGAGTACGGATTCAGGTTGTTCAGCGCCAGATTGTGGAAGTCCAGCAGGATGTCGGTGCTGTCGGTGGGCGACATCGGCGACAGCGCGCCGCGCACCTTGACCTCGCCGTACTGGTCCACCGCGCCGTCCAGCGTGATGCGGCCGCGGCCGCCGGAGCGGGTGGACAGGTTCTGGATGCTGCCGCGCAGGTGATGCATGCGGGTGGCGAAGTCGGGCGTCATGCCGTGGTCGGCGAATTCCACCGCGCCGTTCTGCACGTGGATGCTGTGCACGTCCACCTGCGGCAGCGGCCCGCTTTTGCCGTTGGACGGCTTGGCTGGCCGCTTGGCGAAGATCTTCTGCCAGTTCAGGCTGCGCTGAGGGTCCAGAATCAGGCGGGCGCGGGGCTGGTCCAGCCGAACGTCGTTGATGGAAACCTTCAGCGGCATGCCTTGCGCCTGCAATTGGCTGAGCGAGAGCGTGTTCCAGCCCAGCAGCGGCAGCGGCACGCCGGGTTCCTGCAATGCCATCTTCGCCACTTTCAGCTGGCCGCCCAGGCTCCAGCGGCTGGCGGAAGCGGCATTGAGCTTGAGGTCGGCGCTGAGCGCGCCGCCGGACAGCTTCAGCGGGGTGCCGGCCAGCGCGTACGGCGCCAGCGGGGCGACCGGCAGCGCGTCCAGCCGTATCGAGCCGCGGGCGGAAGGCGAGGCGGCGTCGATGTCCAGCTTGGCGGCGAGCTTGCCGGCGCCGGCGCGGCCGGAGAGGTCCAGCGCCAGCTGGTCGCCGCTCTTCAGCTCCAGCGTGCCGCCCAGCTGCTTCAGGCTGTATTCCAGAGGTTTGCCCAGGCTGAGATCGCGCCAGCCGACCGCGCCGTTTTCCAGCGCCACCGCCGGATAGGCCAGCTTCCAGCCCGGACCTGCGTCTCCGGGCGCGCGCGGCGCGGCGGGACGCGGGCGCTGGGCCAGCAGCTGCTGCAGTTGCAGCTGGCCGTTGCGCTCCCGTTGCAAGGAGACTTGCAGGCCGTCCAGCGAGATGCCGCCGGGCTGGATGTTGCGCCGCTTCAGGTCGATCAGTGTCGGCTCCAGCTCGGCCTTGTCCAGGCTGAGCCAGGGCATGCCGCCGGCGGCGGCGAGCTTGAGATCGGCGAGGGATAGTCCGGCTTCATCCAGCCTCAGGCCGTGGTCGGGATCCAGCGACAGCTTGCCTTGCAGCCGCGGCACCGCGGTTTCCAGCAGCATGGGCCGGACAAAGGTCTGGTCGCGCCAGGCGGCGTGCCAGTCGTTGAAGCGCAGATTGTCTATTTTGACGATCCACGGCGAAGGTTTGGCGGGCTTGGCCGTCTTGTCTTCCGGTTTGGCCGGCGGCAGCGCGCGCAGCCAGTCCAGTTGGCCGGCCGCGTCGCGGCTGGCGGCTAGCCGGCCGTGGTTCAGTTCCACCTTGGCCACGGTCAGCAGCGAGCGAGACAAATCCAGCGCGCCGCCGTCCACGCGCAGCTCGGGCAGATCCAGCATGCCGTCGCCGGCGGGCGCGCGCAGCTTCAGGCCTTTCAGGTTGGCGCTCAGCGAGGAGATAGTCAGATCGGGCGAGGCGCCGCTCATGTCGAACTGGTAGCGGGCATTGACCGACAGCTCGCCTTCAGGCTTGGCCGTGGCGAAGTGGGGGCGGACATAGTCCCAGACCGATGCCAGCGGCAGGCCCTGCATCCGGGCCTCGCCGCTGGATTGCAGCGGCTGCAGCCGCATGCTGCCCAGCCAGTCGAAGCGGCCGCCGCCTTCCATCTCGGCGTGCAGCGTGTAGCGGCCGTTTTCTTCCAGCGTGGTCAGGTCGTTCAGGCTGAGATTGATCGGCATCAGGCGGAAGTTGCCATGCGGGCCGGCCAGGTGGTCGCTGATGCGGATCTGGCCGTTGCGCAGATTGATCGCGTCCAGTTTGAGGCGCGGCAACTTTTCCGGCGCGGTGCCGTCTTCCAGCTTGGGCGGGCCGGAAACGTCGGCGACGAAGCGGGCCCAGTTCCACACGCCGTCCTGGTCGCGCTCCAGCCATAGCTCAGGGCTGTCCAGCAGGAATTCGCTGGCTTGCCAGCGGCCCATCAGCACTGCGTACAGGGCGGCGTTCAGGTAAATGCGGCGGGCTTGGAACAAGGGCTTGCCGTCGCCCTCGCGCAGCGCCACGCCGTCCAGCGTCAGCTCCATGCTCCACGGCACGATGCGGACTTCGGCGATGGCCAGCTGGCGGCCATGTTTGCGCGCCCAGTCGGCGGCGGCTTTTTGCAGCAAATGAGGCGCAATCAGGCCGAGAAAGGCCCAGAAGGCCAGCACCAGCGCGCAGGCGGCGGCGAGCCAGCGCAGCCAGCGGCGGGGTCGGCGGGGAGGAGGAGCGAGGGGGGCGGCGTCTGCCTGAACGTGGGTATCCATATCGCTTAATTCTAATGCACTTTGACGCTGCCGTCCTGTTGCGTTGTTTGTCCTATTGTTGACTAAAAATGACGACGCGGGTCCGCAGCCCGTTGCCGGCGGGGGAGAACGCTGGCTAGGATGGACGAAGCGTTGAAAATATTGAACGCGATTTTGCCAAATCTTTATCACGAAAGGACGATGATCTTGCAGCAAAACCACCGGTCAAGCCGGCCAGGCAATTTCCCTCGCACCGCGGCCGAGAGGCCGCTGCTAGCGGACCGCAGCCTGTTTCTATTGCAGGCCGCGCGCCGCCACACCCTGACCCATCATGCCCGGAGGCTGGGAAGCTCGGGCAAACACAGCTGACAGAGGATTTATGGATAGTGCCCATCTGATCAATCAATGGCTCGACGAACATCATATCACCGAGGTGGAGTGTCTGATTCCGGACATGACCGGCCTCGCCCGCGGCAAGATCGTGCCGCGCCACAAATACGACCCGGCCGTGGGCCTGCGCCTGCCGGAAGCGGTGCTGTCGATGACAGTGACCGGCGACTACCCCGATCGCGACTTCACCTCCGTCGCCGACCCCGACATGAAGCTGCTGCCCGACCTCAGCACGCTGCGCCCGGTGCCCTGGAACAAGGAGCCCACCGCGCAGATCATCCACGATTGCTACAGCTTCGGCGGCGAGGCGGTGGATCTGGCGCCGCGCAATGTGCTCAAACGCATCCTGAAGCTGTACGAGGACCAGGGCTGGAAGCCGGTGATCGCGCCGGAGATGGAGTTCTACCTGGTGGAAATCCAGCCTGACGAGGACCTGCCGCTGCGGCCGCCGGTGGGACGCACCCGCCGCACCGAGGCGGGGATGCAGAGCTTTTCCATCGACGCGGTCAACGAATACGACGACATCTTCGACGTGATGTACGACTGGTGCGAGGCGCAGGGCCTGGCGCTGGACACGCTGATCCATGAAATGGGCACGGCGCAGATGGAGATCAACCTGGATCACGGCGATCCGCTGCAGCTGGCCGATCAGGTGTTCCTGTTCAAGCGTACCGTGCGCGAGGTGGCGATCCGCAACAATATGTACGCCACCTTCATGGCCAAGCCGATGCAGGGCCAGCCCGGCAGCGCGATGCACATGCACCAGAGCGTGGTGGACATCGCCAGCGGGCGCAATATCTTCAGTCTGGCCGACGGCCAGCCGTCTCCGGCCTTCCTGCATTTCATCGGCGGCCTGCAGCGCTACCTGCCGGCGGCGATGCCGTTCTTCGCGCCCTACGTCAATTCCTACCGCCGCCTCAGCCGCTACACCTCGGCGCCGATCAATCTCAGCTGGGGCTACGACAACCGCACCTGCGGTCTGCGGGTGCCGCACTCCGATCCGGAGGCGCGGCGGGTGGAGAACCGGCTGGCCGGCGTGGACGTCAATCCCTACCTGGCGATGGCGGCCAGCCTGGCTTGCGGCTACCTGGGCATGCGCGACAGGATCGATCCATCCGAGCCGCTGTCCGGCAGCGCCTACGAGCAGCCGCACCAGCTGCCGCGCCATCTGGACGACGCCATCGACATGCTGTTGCGCTGCCAGCCGCTGGCCGAGCTGTTCGGCGGGCACTTCGTGGAAACCTACGCGGCGATCAAGGAGGCGGAGTACCGCGAGTACTTCGACGTGATCAGCCCATGGGAGCGCCGCTTCCTGTTGCTGCACGTGTGAGGCGAGGGGCGGGCGCGGGCCCGCCCCGGGCTCAGGCGTCCTCGCCGGCCAGAACCGAGGCCAGCATCGCCACGCCGTTGTGCTGCTGCAGCGGATCGTAGAAGCTGAAGTTGAGCCGCATCGCATTCAGCCGAGGCTGGCTGTCGCGGAAGAACAGCGGCGCCGGCGCGAAGTGGATGCCCTGTTGCATCGCGGCCGGCAGGCGGGCGCGGCAGTCGCTTCCTTCCGGCAATTCCAGCCACAGGAAGTAGCCGCCCTGGGGCGTGATCTGGCGGGTGCCGACCGGCAGCTGGACCGACAGCTGCTGGCTCAGCGCCAGCCAGTTGGCCTGCAGCCGGCTGCGCAGCAGGCTGAGCATGTCCTCGTGCTGGCCGCCGGACAGCAGCCGGGCCAGCGCCATCTGGCTGGGCAGCGGCGTGGACAGCGAGCTGCACAGCTTCAGGCCCAGGATGCTGTCGCGGTAGCGGCCGGCGGCGATCCAGCCGACGCGGTAGCCGGGCGCCAGCGATTTGCTGAACGAAGAACAGTACAGCACGCTGCCTTTCTGGTCGTAGGCCTTCAGCGGCAAGGGCGCGCTTTCGCCGAAATACAGCTCGCGGTAGGTGTCGTCCTCGATGATGGGCAGGCGGTGGCGGTCGGCCAGCGCCAGCAGCGCGGCCTTGTCGTTGTCGCTCATCGTCAGGCCGGTGGGATGCTGGAAGTTGGCCATCGCCAGGATGCCGGCCGGCTGATGCTGGAGGATCAGCTGCTCCAGCCGTTCCTGGTCCAGCGGCTGGCCGGGCGGCGTGGCCAGGGTGTGCACGGTGATGCCCAGCTGGTCCAGCTGGTCGAACAGCGCCGGGAAGGCCGGGGTCAGCACCAGCATCGCCTGGCTGCCGGACAGCTTGGTCACCGCGCGTATCGCCAGGCTCAGCGCTTCCATGCCGCCGCAGGTGACCAGCAGCTCGTCGCCGTCCAGCTCCACGCCCTGGGCCAGGTAGCGCAGCGTCAGTTCGCGGCGCAGGCCTTCGTAGCCGGTGCTGGCGTTGCCGGACAGCGCGTAGCGGTAGTCGCGCAGCGCGCGGGTGAGGGCGCGGTTCAGCGGCGTGGTGTTGATCAGCGCCGGGTTCATGTAGGGGCAGCCCCAGGGCATGGGCAGCGCGCTGGTCAGGTGCTCGATGCGGATGCCGCTGCCGTCGCTGTTCAGCGGCAGATTGCTGGGCAATGCGCTGCTGCGCGCCAGCACGCGGAAGCCGGAGCGCGGCAGCGACTCGATCAGCCCCAGTTTTTCCAGCTCGGCGTAGGCGCGCTGCGCGGTGGTGATGCTGATCTTGTGGTCCTGGCATACCTTGCGCAGCGAGGGCATGCGGTCGCCGGCGCGCAGATGGCCCTGTTCTATCGCATGGCGGAAGCGTTGGCTTAATTGGCCGGTTTTGTTCATATATTGTTTTCCTGAGCCGGCTTACTCGCCGATGAAGCTGGATTTTTCCCTTATGGAAACGTCATCGTTGAGCGAGCGTATCACGAAGTGGATGCGATGCGAGCCGCGCGGCGCGCTTTCCGGCTCGACCTGGACCCGTACCGGCACGGTCTCGGTCTGCGCGGGGTCCACCTCGATCACCTGGCCGGGCTTCTCCATCCGGATGCCGGGCAGGCCCTCCACCGTCACCACGTAGCGTTGCGGCTGCTCGGTGGTGTTGATCACCCGCAGGCTGTAGCGGTTTTGCAGCAGGCCGTCGTCGGACTGCTCCACCAGGCTGGCGCGGTCGCGCAGCACGTCCACCTTGAATGGTTTCTTCAGCACCAGCGCGGTGGTGGACAGAGTGATGATGCCGGCCAGCAGGCAGGAATAGATGACGATGCGCGGCCGGTGGAAGGACGGGCCGCTCTTCGCCGGTTTGCCCTGCAGCGCCTCGGCGCTGGTGTAGCGGATCAGCCCGCGCGGCGATTTCAGCTTGTCCATCACCTGGTCGCAGGCGTCGATACAGGCGGCGCAGCCTATGCATTCGTATTGCAGGCCGTTGCGGATGTCGATGCCGGTGGGACAGACCTGCACGCAGATGCCGCAGTCTACGCAGCCCTTGGTCTGCGCCTCGCTCTTGGCCTGGGTCTTGCCGCGCGGCTCGCCGCGCTTGGCGTCGTAGGAGATGACCAGGGTGTGGTCGTCGAACATCGAGCCTTGGAAGCGGGCATACGGGCACATGTGCAGGCAGACCTTCTCGCGCAGCACGCCGGCCATCAGCCAGGTGAAGCCGCCGTAGAACAGCGTCCAGAACAGGTCCCACGGGCCCATCTGCAGCGTGGCCAGCTCGCGCATCGGCGTGAAGTAGCCGACGAAGGTCAGGCCGGTCCACAAGGAAAACGCGGCCATGACCGCTTGCGTCGAGCCTTTTTTGGCGAGCTTGCCGACGCTCATCGGCGACGCGTCCAGCTTGCGGCGGGCGTTGTGGTCGCCCTGGATCGCCCTTTCTATCCAGATCATGATCTGGGTGTACACCGTTTGCGGGCAGCTGTAGCCGCACCACAGCCGGCCGGCCAGCGTGGTCCACAGGAACAGCCCAAGCGCCGACACCACCAGCAGCGCCGCCAGATAGATGAAGTCTTGCGGCCACAGGCTGATGCCGAAGATCAGGAAATGATGCTCCGCCAGATTGAAATGCACCGCCTGGCGGCCGTTCCACTGCAGCCAGGGCATGCCGAAGAACGCCAGTTGCGTCAGCACCACCATGCCGACGCGGACATTGTTGAAGCGGCCGCTGGTGAGCCGGGGATGAATCTTGATGGGGACGGGTTTGATTTCAGGCTTGGACATGGCTGCCACCACGCGATGAAGATGGCTATTTTTACTGCTGGGGATCAGTACAAACAATGAACAGGCAATGATGAAAATATCAGTACAGATGTCGCTGTATATTTACAGGAACGGATAGCGTGTTGGCATAATCGCCAATGGGTGCAAGCGTGGGCCCGATCGTGAACAGAGATGTCGCATACAGATTATCGGGAAGGGGGAATGGTTGGATGCCAATATGGCCGCGGTGTTCGCGGTGTATCTGGTTGGAACGGCCAGCCCAGGGCCCAGCAATCTGGCCATCATGGGCGTGGCGATGGAGCAGGGGAGAAGCCGGGCCCTGTCGCTGGCGGCGGGCGTGGCGCTCTGGTGGCGGCGGGCTGCGCGCTGATCGCCGCCGGCGTGTTCTCAGCCTATGGGTTGCTGTTTTCCGCCGGCCGCGCGGCGCGCCTACCTGAGATCGAGGTGTTGGCTGCATGGCGCGTTGGCGCTGGCGTTCGCCTGGGCGGGCGTCAGAATGCTGAGGGGAGGGGCATGATCCTTTGCCGAAAAACGCGCCAGCCAGTGCGCTGGCGTTCAGGGATTGGGGGGATTGGCGCCGGCCTGCACGGCTGAGAAGTGGTTGACCACATCGGCCAGCCGCGAGGTGCTGTTGCGTATCTGCTCGATCGAACTGCTGGCCTCGCTGGCGTGTTCCTCGCCTTTTTGCGCCTTTACCAGCATTTCGTGGATGCTCTCGGTGGCATTGCCGGTGCCGTTCTTGATGTCGTCTATCATTTCGGTCACCTCCTTGGTGGAGGAACTGGTGCGTTCGGCCAGCTTGCGCACCTCGTCGGCCACCACGGCGAAGCCGCGGCCCTGCTCGCCGGCGCGCGCCGCTTCGATCGCCGCGTTTAGCGCCAGCAGGTTGGTTTGGTCGGCTATTTCATGGATGGTGTTGACGATGGTGGTGATGCGGTTGGTTTTCTGTTCCAGGTCTTCGATCAGACGGGCCGATTGTCCGGCGCTGTCGGCGATCACGCTCATCGCCTGGATGGTGTCGCGGATCACCTGTTGACCGTCGTTTGAGGCGCTGTCCGACGCCGCCGACAGCCGGTGCGCCTCCTGCACCAGGCGGAGGTCCTGTTGCCGCGCGGTTTCCTGATCGGTGATGTCGGTGGCGAACTTGATGACCTTGAACACCACGCCTTCGTCGTCGAAAACCGGATTGTAGCTGGCCTCCAGCCAGACCGGCCGGCCGGACTTGTGCAGGCGCTCGAACCTGCCGGTGACGAACACGCCCTGTTTCAGCTGCGCCCACATGTGTTCATAGGCGGGGCTGTGCACGAAATCGTCGGGGCAGAAGATGCGGTGGTGCTTGCCGATGATTTCCGCGGCGGTATAGCCGGTGGCGTTGAGGAAGTTGGCGTTGGCGGTCAGGATGATGCCATCCGGGGTGAATTCGATGGCGGCCATCGAGCGCTCGACGGCTTGCATGATGTTTCTCGACTCGTGGGCGAGCTTGACTTCATGGGTGACGTCCAGCGCGAACACGATCACCTTGACCACCTGGCCCTGTCTGTCGTTGACCGGGTTGTAGCTGGCCTCCAGCCAGACGGTGCGGCCGTCTTTGGCGATGCGCCTGAACTGATCCTTGATGAAGCCGCCGGTCCGCAGCACATGCCAGAACGCCTTGTATTCCTGGCTGGCCGCGAATTGCGGCAGGCAGAACATCCGGTGGTGCTTGCCGATGATTTCCTCTGCGCGGTAGCCCATGGTCTGCTCGAAATTGGCGTTGGCGGAGAGGATGATGCCGTCCGGGCTGAATTCTATGATGGCCGTCGAGCGGTCCAGCGCGTCCAGCACGTTTTTTTGATTTTCCAGTTGCGCCAGGGCGTCATTCAAGGCGGATTTCAGTTTTTGATCGAACATCGTTTCATCCTCGCGGGATAGGGATGGTCGGGATGGCAAAGTGCGCGTTATCGCTTATTTGGTGTATGAAATATGGGTGAGATTAGTCAAGGGGGAGTCTGGGGGGGAAGTGCGGTTTCGGACGGGAAGTTCATCGGCGGCTTGCCGGGAAAGCGACGCGCCGCCACGGTTCTTCAGCGCGTCAGCTGCGGGAACAGCCGGTAAACGCCGTCGACGATGATTTCCACCGACACCGCCGCCAGCAGCATGCCCATCACCCGGTTGACGATGTTGATGCCGGTCTGGCCCAGCAGCCGGGATAGCGGCGAAGCCAGCACCAGCGCGCCATAGCAGGTGACGGCCACCAGGAGGCCGCTGACCAGCAGGTAGGCCACCTGCAGCCAGGAATGGGCGGTGCTGGCATAGATGATCACGGTGGAGATGGTGCCGGGGCCGGTCATCAGCGGGATGGCCATCGGCACCACCGCGATATTGGTCTTGTGGCCGGCTTCCTCCCGTTCCTGCTTGGTGGTCTTGGTCGGCCCGGGCTTGGCGTTCATCAGCGCGATGGCGATCAGCATCACCAGGATGCCGCCGCCCACCTGGAACGAGCCGATGCTGATGCCCAAAAAACGCAGCAGCGTCTCGCCGACCACGGCGAACAGGCTGAGCACGATGGCGACGGCGATGGCGGTGGTCTTGGCGATTTTCCGCCTTTCCTCCAGGCCGGCGTTGGGCGTCAGGCTGATGAAGATGGGAATGGCGCCCAGCGGATTGACCAGCACCAGCAGGGCGATGAAGATTTTTGCGATTTCGATTTCCATGATGATGGAGCTTACCTGTTAGTTCGATCCACAACATTCGGCGTGGAGACGCAAACAACCATGGTTGCGTCAGGGAAATGGAAATATAAAAAAACCGGCGTCGCCGCCGGTTTCAGCATAGCGGAGCGCCGGCGCTCACGCCTTGGCCAGCAACAGCTCCACTGTGCGGCGGTAAATGTCGGACAAGGGCTCCACGTCGGCCGTTTCCACGCACTCGTTCAGTTTGTGGATGGTGGCGTTGACCGGGCCGAACTCCACCAGCTCGCGCGCGATGCGCTTGATGAAGCGGCCGTCCGAGGTGCCGCCGGTGGTGGACAGCTCGGCCTTGGCGTCGGCCACATCGGCGATCGCCTGGCCCAGAGCCTGGGTCAGCGCGCCCGGCGGCGTGATGAAGGGCTGGCCGGACAGCTGCCAGTGCAACTCGTAGCCCAGACCATGCTTGTCCAGTATCCGGCAGACCCGTTCCTTCAGGCTGTCGGCGCTGCTTTCCGGCGAGAAACGGAAGTTGAACAGCAGCTCGCAGTGGCCCGGTATGACGTTGGTGGCACCGGTGCCGGCCTGGATGTTGGACACCTGCCAGCTGGTGGGCGGAAAGAAGGCATTGCCGTCGTCCCAGCGGGTGGCGGCCAGTTCCGCCAGCGCCGGCGCCATCAGGTGGATGGGGTTCTTCGCCAACTGGGGATAGGCGATATGGCCCTGGATGCCATGCACCACCAGCCGGCCGGACAGCGAGCCGCGGCGGCCGTTCTTGACGGTGTCGCCCAGGCGCTGCTCGGACGTCGGCTCGCCGACGACGCAGTAGTCTATCGTTTCGCCGCGCGCTTCCAGCGCGTCCACCACCTTCACCGTGCCATCCACCGCCACGCCTTCTTCGTCCGAGGTTATCAGCAGCGCCAACGAGCCGGCGTGGTCGGGATGCTCGGCGACGAAGCGTTCGCAGGCAGTGACGAAGGCGGCCAAAGACACCTTCATGTCGGCGGCGCCGCGGCCGTACAGCAGGCCGTTGCGGATGGTCGGCTCGAACGGCGGACTGTCCCATTTTTCCAACGGGCCGGTGGGCACCACGTCGGTATGGCCGGCGAAGCAGAACACCGGGCCGGCGTCGCCTCTGCGCGCCCAGAAGTTGTCCACATCGCCGTGGCGCATCTTCTCCACCTTGAAGCCGATGGCCTCCAGGCGGTCTATCATCAGCGCCTGGCAGCCTTCGTCGCGCGGGGTGACGGAATCGCGGCGGATCAGCTCGCGGGCGAGATCCAGCGTCGCGCTCATAAGCCGAAGCGCTCCGTCCAGTCGGCCTCGGAGAAGCCGACGCCCACCTTGCCGTCCAGGTCCAGCACCGGGCGCTTGATCACGGAAGTCTGCTCCCGCATCAGCGCGATGGCGCCGTCCGGCGTATCGGCCGCGGCCTTGGCTTCATCCGGCAGCGCGCGCCAGGTGGTGCCCTGGCGGTTGACCAGCTTGGCCAGCGGCACCTGGGCGGTCCAGGCCTGCAGGCGCTCGGCGTCTATGCCCTGTTTCTTGAAGTCGTGGAAGATGTAATCGATGCCGTTGTCGGCCAGCCATTGCCGGGCCTTCTTCACGGTGGTGCAGTTGGGGATGCCGTACAGGGTAATCATCGGGTGGGTTTACAAGTCCAGTTTGATGCTGTCGAAGCCGGCCGCGCTGGCGGGGCCGGATTTGCCTTTGCCGCTCTCCTTCGACTGATTGACCAGCCAATACAGATTGGTGGGAGAGTCGGCGTTTTTCAGCGCTTCGTCGAGGCTGATCCGTCCGGCTTGATAGAGCTGGAACAGCGCCTGTTCGAAAGTCTGCGCGCCATCGCTCATGCTGCTTTCGATGGCCTCCTTGATTTTGTCCATCTCTCCGCCGCGAATCAACTCCGAAATGTGCGGCGTGTTGATCAATAGCTCCAGCGCGGGGGTGCGGCCGCCGTCCAGCGTCGCCACCAGGCGCTGCGAGATCACCGCGCGCAGCGAGGCCGACAGGTCCATCAGCAGCGCGCCTCTGGCCTCGGGCGGGAAGAAGTTCATCACCCGGTTCAGCATGTGGTAGCTGTTGTTGCCGTGCAGGGTGGAGATGCACAGATGGCCGGACTGGGCGTAGCCGATGGCGTGGCCCAGCGTTTCCGGATTGCGGATCTCGCCTATCATCAGCACATCCGGCGCCTCGCGCATCGCGTTCTTCAGCGCCCGCGTGTAAGACAGCGTGTCGAAGCCGATCTCGCGCTGGTTGACGATGGACTGGTCGTGGCGGAACAGGAATTCGATCGGGTCCTCGATGGTGAGGATGTGGCCCTTGGTGCTGCGGTTGCGCGCCTGCAGCATCGCCGCCACCGTCGAGCTCTTGCCGGAGCCGGTGGCGCCGACCACCAGGATCAGGCCGCGCTTCAGCTGGATCAGCTCCTCCAGCAGCGGCGGCAGCTCCAGCTCCTCCATGGTGGGGATGCTGGGCAGGATGTAGCGCACCACCATGCCGACGGAGCCGCGCTGCCAGAACACATTGACGCGGAAGCTGCCGAGGCCCGGCACCGGATGGCCCAGGTTCATCTCGCGCTCGCGCTCGAAGACGGCGGCCTCTTCGTCGCTCATCAGGCTGTAGGCCAACTGTTTGACCATATCCGGCGTCAGCGGCTTTTCGTTGACCGGCGCCAGCTCGCCGCCCAGTTTCAGCATCGGTGGGGAAAAGCTGGTCAGGAACAGGTCGCTGGCCTTTTTTTCGGCCATCAGCTTGAAGAACGGCAGCATCAGCATGGAGCGCTCCGGCAAGGCGGGATATCGATTCAGTTTAGCCGCCCGGCACGGGCTTGCGTTTGTTCCGGATGAAACAAAACGCCGCCCGGGAAGGGCGGCGTCGCTTGAATGCCGGCGGACGGTCAGGCCGGCTTGGCGGTTTCCTGGTCGCGCAGCGCGCGGCGCAGGATCTTGCCGACGTTGGTCTTGGGCAGCTCGTTGCGGAACTCCACCAGCTTGGGCACCTTGTAGCCGGTGAGGTTTTCGCGGCAGTAGCGGATGATGTCCTTGTCGGTGAGGGCGGGGTTCTTCTTCACCACGAATACCTTGACCACTTCGCCGGACTTGTCGTCCGGCACGCCGATGCAGGCCACTTCCAGCACGTCCGGATGGCCGGCCACCACGTCTTCGATCTCGTTCGGATAGACGTTGAAGCCGGATACCAGAATCATGTCCTTCTTGCGGTCCACCAGTTTGACGTAGCCTTCCGGGGTGATCACGGCCATGTCGCCGGTGGCGAGGAAGCCGTCGTCGCCCAGCACCTTGGCGGTTTCATCCGGCCGCTGCCAGTAGCCGCGCATCACCTGCGGGCCGCGGATGCATAGCTCGCCCTGTTCGCCCATGGCTACCGGCTTGCCTTCGGCGTCGCGGATCTCGATCTCGGTGGAGGGGACCGGCAGGCCGATGGAGCCGTTGTATTCCTTCAGGTCCATCGGGTTGATGCAAGCGGCGGGGCTGGTTTCGGTCAGGCCGTAGGCCTCCACCAGCGGCACGCCGGTGACGGCCTTCCACTTGTCGGCCACCGCCTTCTGCACCGCCATGCCGCCGCCCAGCGTCAGCCGCCAGCTGGAGAAATTCAGCTTGGAGAATTCCGGGTTGTTCAGCAGCGCGTTGAACAGCGTGTTGACGCCGGTGATGCAGGTGATCGGGTATTTGCGCAGTTCCTTGACGAAGCCGGGGATGTCGCGCGGATTGGTGATCAGCACGTTCAGCGCGCCGATCTCGGTGAACACCATCAGGTTCGCGGTCAGCGAGAAGATGTGGTACAGCGGCAGCGCGGTGACGATCACTTCCTGGCCTTCGCGCACCAGCGTGCCTACCCAGGCGCTCGCCTGAAGCATGTTGGCGACGATGTTCCGGTGCAGCAGCACCGCGCCCTTGGCCACGCCGGTGGTGCCGCCGGTATACTGCAGGAAGGCGATGTCGTCGTGGGTCAGCGCCATCTTGTCGTAGGGCTTGGCCGCGCCGATGGACAGCGCGTCGTTGAAGCGGATGTGGCCGGGGATGTGCCAGGGCGGCACCATCTTCTTGACCTTGCGCACCACGAAGTTCACCAACGGGCCCTTGAAGGCGCCCAGCATCTCGCCGATGGAGGCGATGACCACGTTTTTCACCTGGGTGCGCGGCAGCACCTGCTCCAGCACGCCGGCGAAGTTTTCCAGGATGACGATGGTTTCCGCGCCGGAGTCTTTCAACTGGTGTTCCAGCTCGCGCGGGGTGTACAGCGGATTGACGTTGACCACCGCGCCGCCGGCGCGCAGCGTGCCGAACACGGCGATCGGGTATTGCAGCAGATTGGGCATCATCAGCGCGACGCGGTCGCCCTTTTTCAGGCCCAGCCTGTGTTGCAGGAAAGAGGCGAATCGGCCGCTGAGCGCGTCCAGCTCAGCATAGCTGAGCACCTTGTCCATGCAGGCCATCGCCGGCCGGCCGCTGAATTTCTTGACGCTGCGGTCGAACACCTCGGTTACCGACTGGAACTGGTCGATGTCGATCTCGTGGGCGACGCCGGGCTGGTAGTTTTTGAGCCACACCTTATCCATAAATCCGGGTTTCTCCGTCGTGCGGGTTTTAGCGAGCTTCGCCGCGGCGGGCGCGGACGAGCGTTTTTGCGAGTCGCTATTTAATAGTTGTTGTTGTCGGCCTGAAGGCCATTGCGATCAAACCGGAGTTTGATTCGCGGTAATGTATCGCAACTGAAATCGTCTCGCAAAGTTGTCTGGCATGCGGCGGCCTTCGCCCCGGGGCCGGGCGGCCGCGCCGGTTTTCTTTTTTGCGGAAATAGGTTACAATCGCAGCGGTTAGGGATGGGCGTTTCGCCCATTTTTTATTTGTGGAAAAAGCAATGGATGTTCGTTTGCTGCTGGAAAACACCCTGCAGGGTCTGGGCTATGAGCTCGTCGATTTCGAAATGACCCAAGGTGGAGGTTTCCGCGTATTTATCGATAAACCCGGTGGCATCACCGTGGAAGACTGCGTGCTGGTGAGCAATCACCTGACTCGGCTGTTCATGGTCGAGAACGTGGATTACGAGCGTTTGGAAGTGTCTTCGCCGGGCCTGGATCGCCCGCTGAAGAAGGAGGCCGATTTTGTCCGCTTCTCCGGTCAGCTCGCCAAGATCAAGACGCGGATGCCGATCGAGCAGCAGAAGAAATTTACCGGTCGTCTTGCCGGGGTCGAGGACGGCTCCGTGAAGCTGGATGTGGATGGCCGCATCGTGGAGATTCCGTTCGCCAACATCGACAAGGCTCGTATCGAGCCTGAGTTTTGATGTCTGGACGGCGATAGCCCGCGCTAAAGGACAAAATTCGGAGAGGAATGCATGAGTCGCGAGATTTTGTTGCTGGTGGATGCCCTGGCGAGCGAAAAGAATGTCAGCAAGGATGTGGTGTTCTCCGCCCTTGAGATGGCGCTTGCCTCGGCCACCAAGAAGAAGTTTACCGATGACGAGATGGACGTGCGCGTCGAAATCGACCGCCACACCGGGCAATACCAAACCTTCCGCCGCTGGACTGTGGTGGAAGACGAGCTGTTGGAATCCGAGAGCCGGGAACTCGGCCTGGTCGACGCGCGCGACCGCGATCCGCGCATCGAGCTGGGCGCTGTAATCGAAGAACAGATGGAAGCCGTGGAGTTCGGCCGCATCGGCGCGCAGACCGCCAAGCAGGTGATCCTGCAGCGCATCCGCGACGCCGAGCGCGAACAGCTGCTGAACGAATTCCTGCAGCGCCGCGAGCATCTGGTGATCGGCACCATCAAGCGCATCGAGCGCGGCAATGCCATCGTCGAGTGCGGCAAGCTGGAAGCCGTGCTGCCGCGCGATCAGATGATTCCGAAGGAAAACCTGCGCGTGGGCGACCGCGTCAAAGCCTACCTGCTGCGCATCGATCGCCAGGGCCGCGGCCCGCAGCTGATCCTGTCGCGCACCGCGCCGGAATTCCTGGTCAAGCTGTTCGAGTTGGAAGTGCCGGAGATCGAGGAAGGCATGCTGGAAATCCGCGCCGCCGTGCGCGATGCCGGCATGCGCGCCAAGATCGCGGTCAAGGCCAACGACGCCCGCATCGATCCGCAGGGCACCTGCATCGGCATGCGCGGTTCCCGCGTTCAGGCCGTGACCCAGGAGCTGGCGGGCGAGCGCGTCGACATCGTGTTGTGGGCGCCGGAACCGGCCCAGTTCGTGATCAACGCGCTGTCGCCGGCGGAAGTGAGCCGCATCATGGTTGATGAAGACAATCACAGCATGGATGTGGTCGTCGAGGAAGAGCAGCTGGCGCTGGCCATCGGCCGCAGCGGCCAGAACGTCAAGCTCGCCGCCGAGCTGACCGGCTGGTACCTGAACATCATGACCGTGACCGAGGCTGAAGAGAAGCACCTGGCCGAGGACGCCGCGTTGCGCCAGCTGTTCGTCAGCGCGCTCAGCGTGGACGAAGACACCGCCGCCAAGCTGGTGGCAGAGGGCTTCGCCGCGCTGGAAGAGGTGGCCTATGTGCCGTTGGAAGAAATGCTGGAAATCGAAGGCTTCAACGAGGAGCTGGTGGGCGAGCTGCGTAGCCGCGCCCGTGATGCGCTCCTGACGCAGGCCATCGCGTCCGAAGAGCAGGTCGAAAATGTATCCGACGACCTGAAGGACGTTGAAGGCCTGGATGCCGAGCTGGTTCGCAAGCTGGCCGCAGGCGGTGTGGCCACCCGCGACGATCTGGCCGACCTGGCCGTTGACGATCTGGTGGACATGACCGGCATGGAAGCGGAAGCTGCACGCGCAATCATCATGAAGGCGCGCGAACACTGGTTCAACCAGTAAGGCTTTCTCGGGAAGTATTTACGGAATTTGGGAAGACGCATGGTTTTGACGAATGTAAAACAATTTGCCGGTGAGATGAATCTCACGCCGGAACGCCTGCTGGAACAGCTGAAGGCAGCCGGAGTGAGCAAGCGCTCGCCGGATGACACCCTATCGGCGCAAGACAAGTCCCAGCTCCTGGACTACCTGAAACGTTCGCACGGCGCGCGCGAGGACTCCAACATCACCCTGACTCGCAAGTCGACTTCCGAAGTGAAGAAGGCCGATGGCAGCACCGTGACGGTTGAGACTCGCAAGAAGCGCGTGGTGGCTCGTCCGGATGACGCGCCGCGAGCCGAGGCTGCCAAGCCGGCCGAGCCGGCGCCTGTCGCCGCGCCGGTGGAAGCCAAGCCGGAACCGAAGCCCGAGCCCAAGGTCGAGGCCAAGCCGGAACCGAAGCCGGAACCGAAGGTCGAGGCCAAGCCCGAGCCTAAGCCGGAAGCCAAGCCCGAGCCGAAACCGGCCGCTGCGCCGGCGCCGCGCACCGTCGCCTCCATCCTGTCGCCGGAAGAAATCGCTTCTCGCGAAGCGGAAGAGAAGCGTCAGGCTGCTTTCCGCGCCCGTCAGGAAGCGCTGATGCGCGAAAAGATCGAGCGCGAAGAGCGCCGCCAAGCCGCCAAGCTGGCCGCGTCGCAGCCGGCTCCGGCTCCGGTGGTGGAGCAGCCGC
>NZ_JZJL01000020.1 GCF_000971335.1 Chromobacterium vaccinii | reverse complement strand
GAGACTTCCCTGGAGGCTTGACCTCCCTGAAGAGTCGTTCGAGACCAGGACGTTGATAGGTCGGGTGTGGAAGCGCTGTGAGGCGTGAAGCTAACCGATACTAATTGCTCGTGAGGCTTGATCCTATCATTTGAGTGGCTTAGCAAGGCTAGGCGACGAGAGTGGATGTGCGAAGTACATCAAATACCGAATATATGCGGGTTGAGACGAGAGACTCAGCCCAGGCTTCTTCCAGTTTGTGCCAGTTTATGTCTGGTGGCCTTAGCGAGGTGGTCCCACGCCTTCCCATCCCGAACAGGACCGTGAAACGCCTTAGCGCCGATGATAGTGTGGCATTCGCCATGTGAAAGTAGGACACCGCCAGACGCCCCATACGAAGCCCAGCTCACACGAGCTGGGCTTTGTGCTTTGCGCGCGCGGATCGCGCGACGTCCAGCCCCGACCGGTCCCCGGCGGGGCTTTGGCCTTTCTGGATGCAGTTTTTCAAAGCGTACTGGATTGCTTGCCGCCCATTCTTGAGCGCGACCCTGCCGTTGGCGTGGTTTGGCATTCGGCAGCCGCGACGTATCATGTGGGCTCCGGAGGATTCAAGATGACAAGACGACTGAGAGCGGGGTTGTTGGGCTACGGCTATGCCGGCGCGACCTTCCATGCCCCTTTATTGGCTGAGACTGAAGGCGTGGCGCTGATCGCGGTGGCGTCGAGCAGGCCGGAGCAAGTTCTGCGGGCTTGGCCGCAGGCGCGGGTCTTGCCTGATGCCGAGGCCTTGCTCGCTGAGGACGACATTGATCTGGCGGTGATCGCCACGCCGAACGACAGCCATTTCCCCTTAGCCTTGGCCGCGTTGAGAGCCGGCAAGCACGTGGTGGTCGACAAGCCCTTCACTCTGGATGCCGCGCAGGCCAGATTGCTGATGGAAGAGGCTGAGCGGGCTGGCCGGCTGCTGTCGGTATTTCATAACCGGCGCTGGGATGCGGATTTCTTGGCGGTGCGCCAGCTGTTGGATGAGGGCGCTTTAGGGCGGGTCGTCCATTTCGAGTCGCATTTCGATCGCTACCGTCCGCAGGTGCGCCAGCGTTGGCGCGAGTCGTCCGGGCCGGGGGCCGGGCTGTGGTTCGACCTGGGGCCGCATTTGCTGGACCAGGCCTTGCAACTGTTCGGCTTGCCGCAGGCACTGAGCCTGGAAATAGCGGGGCTGCGCGACGGGGCCGCCAGCGATGACTGGTTTCATGCGATGCTGCGCTACCCGGACAAGCGGGTGATTCTGCATGGCAGCGCGCTGGTCGCCGATGCGGGGCCGCGCTTCATACTCCACGGCACACTGGGCAGCTTCAGCAAATACGGGCTGGATCCACAGGAGGATGCGCTGAAGGCCGGCGAGCGTCCGGGCGGGGAAGGCTGGGGCGTGGATATGAAACCGGGTCGGCTGGTAAGCGGGGAGGAGGAGGCCGTGTTTTGCGGGCCGGCAGGCGATTATCTCCGCTACTACGCGGGGGTGCGCGACGCCATCCTGCACGGCAAGGCGAACCCGGTGCCGGCGGAGGAGGCTTGGCGCGTGATGGCTTTGCTGGAGCTGGGCAAGCGCAGCGCGATGCTGCAATGCTGGCAGCCGGTGCCGGACAATCTGCGAGAGCCGGCTGCCTGAGTTTCAACCCTTCTTTTTCTTGCCGCCGGCAGCCTCTTCGGCCTGGGCGGCGGCTTTCTGCTCCGGCGCGATTTCAGTCAGCAGCTGTTCCAGCAATTTGCTGCGAGAGCTGATGTGGTGGTCGAAGCGCCAATCTTTGAGCAGGTCGATCGCGACATCGAAATAGCGCATGTCGATGTCGTACAGCTGGCTGAGGTCATAGGAACGGCCCATCTCCAGCGCCGCCGCCAGCTCTTTCAATACCTGCATTTGCTGCGGATCGTGTCCTTCCTCGATGAAGCGGCGGATTTTCTTGGCTGCATTCATAAACAGGTCCTTGCCTGGGGTGAGGCGATGTCAAGATGGGAAAATGCGTATGCAATGATGGTGGCAGAGGCGGCGGCGCGTCAATCTCGTCTTGCTTGGAACGGCGTCCCAATGGGTTGGGGCATCGACTGGCCTTACTGGCAGTGGTTTATGTTGCAGTGCGATATTTGCGACATATTGCGGATGGTTTGCATGCAATCCTTTTTGAAGGGAGTTCGCCATGAAGCAGCAGGAAGTCCGGCAGCGCGCGTTCGCCATGCCTTTGACCAGCCCGGCTTTCCCGCCTGGACCCTATCGTTTCGTCAATCGCGAGTACATGATCATCACCTATCGCACCGACCCGGCGGCGATCGAGGCGATTCTGCCGGAACCGCTGCAGATGGCGGAGCCGGTGGTTCGTTATGAGTTCATCCGCATGCCGGACTCGACCGGCTTCGGCGATTATTCGGAAAGCGGTCAGGTGATCCCGGTGACGTTCCGCGGCGAGCGCGGCAGCTATACCCTGGCGATGTTTCTGGACGACCAGCCGCCGCTGGCGGGAGGGCGCGAGCTGTGGGGGTTTCCGAAGAAGGCCGGCAAGCCCCGGCTGGAGGTGCATCAGGATACCTTGGTGGGCAGCCTGGATTTCGGTCCGGTCCGCGTCGCCACTGGCACCATGGGCTACAAGCACGAGACGCTGGATCAGTCCTTGCTGCAGGCTGGTCTGGCCGAGCCGAACTTCTTGTTGAAGATCATCCCGCACGTGGATGGCACGCCTCGGATCTGCGAGCTGGTGCGGTATCACACCACCAATGTCGTGATCAAGGGCGCGTGGAGTTCGCCGGGGGCGCTGGAGCTGCACCCGCACGCATTGGCGCCGGTTTCGGCGCTGCCGGTGCTGGAGGTCTTGTCGGCGCGGCATTTCATTTGCGATCTGACGCTGGATCTGGGGACGGTAGTGTTCGATTATCTGCAGCAATGACGGCATTTCGTCCGCCAGCATCAAAAAACGGCCCCGAAGGGGGCCGTTTTTCATCCACGCGTAGCGCTTCAGAACCAGAAGTAGCGCTGCAGCGCCGCGTCCAGGTTGGCGACGTCCGGCGCGCCGACGCCGGTGGCCTGGTCGTAGCCGCGATGGGCGTTGTAGCCCCAGTTGTTGCCGGCGGTGATGTCGCGCAGCGGCGCGCCATGGCGGCCGGAACCGTGGTAGGCGTGGCCGGTGGCAACCAGGCCGTACAGCGAGAAGTTCAGCAGGCCGATACGTCCGCCCAGCGACTGGTTCAGCAGCGCGGCGATGCCGGCCAGCTGCGGCGCGACGAAGCTGGTGCCGCCGTTGTTGGTCTGGATCGAGAAGCCGGTCTTGCTGGAGGTGTAGTACACCACGTAGCCGGTTTCCGGGTCGCCGTTCATCGAGATGTCCGGCACGTTGCGGCCCTTGAAGTCGGCGGGCAGAGTGGCGACGACCTGGGGCGGATTCTGGCTGCTGTCCACCAGTTGCTGGCCGGCCGGGCTGTTCTGCATGCCGGGCAGCCAGTTCTGGTAGAACGGGCGGGCGATGAAGCTGCTGACGCCGCCGCCGTCGCCGACGGGGAAGATGCCGCAAGCCACCGGGTCTTTGCCCAGCGCCTTGCACAGGCCGCCCAGATAGTCCCAGCCCCAGGCGCGCTCGGTCGGAATCTTGACCTTCATTTCCTTGCCGTTGGGATGGAAGGTCAGCGTGGTCGGCACGGTGGTGGCGCCGGCTGCGGTGATGAACTGCTGGTTGGCGGGGCTATCCACCGACAGCACCTTGTTGTACTGCGGCAGCGGCGCGGCGCGGTTCACGTCGTAGGCGCCGGAGTCGCCGGAGGCGGCGAACATGGTCTGGCCTTGCAGCGCGGCCTGCAGGAACAGGTCGTGGTAAGTCTGCAGCACGTTGGCGCTCTTGCCGCCCACCGGATTGACCGCCTGGGCCTGCTGGTCGAACCATTCCCACTCGCCCCAGCTGACCGACAGCGTGTCGGCGGCGTTGGATTCGATCGCCTTGGCGAAGGCATCGACGAAGCCCTGGGTGGTGTTGGGCGCCTGGTAGACGATGATCTTGGCGTCCGGGGCGATGCCGCCGGATTGTTCGACGTCCAGCGTGGTTTCGCTGGAGCCGCCATCGTCGCTCGGCGCGCCGGGGCCGCCGTCGATGTCGACCACGGTGAGGCGGTTCGGATCGGTGTTCAGGCCGATCGAGCTCCAGTACTGGAAGGCGTCGGACGGCGTGAAGCTGGCCAGGGTGACGATGCCGATGGTGGCGCCCTTGCCGTGGATGCCCTTGTTGTAGAGCGGCGTGATGTTGTAGTGGCGCGCCAGGTCGGTGACGGTCCATTTGCCCGGCGCATTGCCGGTGGTCACGGCGCTGGCGCTCTTGTCCATGGATGCCTGCAGGTGGTTCGGCAACTGGCGCAGGTGCGGGCGGAAGTGCGGGCGGCTGTCCAGGCCGATCACGGCCTGCACGTCGCTCAGGTCGACGCCGGGCGTCGAGGCGCGCACCGGGGCGGTGTAGCGGGCGGCGGCGCCCTGGACGACGGCCTTGTTCTGGAATACGTGCACCTCGGCGCCGAAGGCCTTTTGCACGGTGGCGGCCGGTCCGCTGACTTGCAGCAGGGTGCTGCCGACGCGCTTCACGCTCAGGCCGGCGGCTTGCAGGCGGGCGCTGACTTTGGCCACGCTGGCTTCGGACGGCGCGTAGCGGGCGCGGAATTCGGACGGGGTCAGGAACTGGTGGTAATTGGGGCTGGAAGGCGTGTGCACTTCCTGCAGATAGCGGGCGGCGGCATCACGGTCGCGCAGGCTCAGCGCGATGGTCACGGTCAGTTTTTGCGCCGGGGCGGCCTGCTCCACCTTGCCCAGATCTTGCGGGGGGGCGGCCATCGCGCCGGAGGCGGCGACGGCGGCCAGGGCGGCTGCCAGCATTTTCATTTTGAACGCCATGTTGTTTGCTCCTTGTGTAGATGCCGGGCCGCGTTTCTGTGGTGCGGCTCCGGTCCGGATGAGGTTTCCGGATATCCAATCGGAATAATTGGAGAGGCCAGTATAGGGAGCGGCTTCTGTGACGAGTTAAGCGTTTTTGTAACATTCTGTGTGGCCATTCCACCGATTTGTCATGCGGAGCCGGGCGGGAGAGGTCTGCAATAGCTAGCATTTGCAACTGAATTGGCCACGGCGGGGAGACGGAGCAGCGGGGGGCGGGACGACAGGGCCCATGCCTGCTGGAGCCAGCGACGCGCGCTTTGATTTTGATGGCTATCGATCAGCTTGTCCGCGCATGGTGAAGTACAATGGAAGAATAGTCTCGGACGATCCTGTTCCGTGGCTGGCGGCGGTGGCGAGACGATGTCAGATTGTCCGTGTAGTGCCGACTAAATGAGACACAAAGGAAGCGCTGCGGAGGATGCATGCTGATTGATCGTTTTGGCCGGGCCATCGAGTACCTGCGGCTGTCCGTCACCGACCGCTGCGACCTGCGCTGCAATTATTGCCTGCCCAAGGGCTTCAAGCATTTCGAGGAGCCGGACAACTGGCTGACCTTCGACGAGATCGAGCGGGTGGTGGCGGTGTTCGCCCGGCTAGGCACCCGCCGGGTGCGCTTGACCGGCGGCGAGCCGCTGCTGCGGCGCAATCTGCCGCAGCTGGCCGCGCGGCTGTCGGCCTTGCCCGGCCTGGAAGACTTGTCGCTGACCACCAACGGCACCCAATTGAGCCGCCACGCGGCGGCGCTCCGTGCCGCGGGCGTGCGGCGCATCAACCTGAGCCTGGATTCGCTGCGGCGCGACTGCGTGGCGGAGATCACCGGCAGCGACAGCCTGCCCAAGGTGCTGGAAGGCCTGATGGCGGCCAAGGAGGCGGGTTTCGCGCCGATCAAGATCAATATGGTGGCGATGCAAGGCGTCAATGAGCAGGACATCGAGGCGATGACCGCTTTCTGCATCGAGCACGGCTTCATCCTGCGCCTGATCGAGGCGATGCCGATGGGCGACACCGGCCGTTCCGCGCATTACCTGGATCTGCAGCCGGTGATGCGCCGCCTGTGCCAGCAGTTCGATCTGGTCGAGCAGGCCAAGAGCCTGGGCGGAGGGCCCGCCCGTTACTGGAGCAGCCGCGACGGCAGCTTCTCGCTGGGGATGATCACCCCGATCTCGCAGCACTTCTGCGCCACCTGCAACCGGGTGCGGCTGTCGGTGGACGGCACGCTGTACATGTGCCTGGGGCAGGAGGAAAAAATGGAGCTGCGCCCGCTGCTGCGCGCCGGCATCGACGACGCCGGCCTGGAGGCGGCGCTGCGCGAGGCGATAGAGCTGAAGCCGGAGCGGCATGAATTCCGCGAGCAGCCGCAGAAGCTGGTCCGCTTCATGTCGATGACCGGCGGCTGAGCGCTGCGGCGGGCTTCAACGCTCCAGTATCGCCCGGCGGTGGCGCCGGAACACCCATTTCTCCCACATCAAATGCGTGTCCAGATCGAAGCTGCCGTGGATGTCCGCGCTAAGCAGGCGAAGCGTGCCGCCGTGCGGACGGGACTCCAGCACCCGGCCGTGCAGGCACAGGCTGAGCGCAGAGTCCGGGTTGGGATACAGCGACAGCAGCAGCGGCTGGCCCGGCGTCCATGGCTGGGTGTCCAGCCAGGCCACCGCGTTCAGCCCCAGGCGGCACGGCGTGCAGGACGGCCGGTCCGGGTGGCGTTCCAGCAACGAGACTTCCAGCGCCAGGTCCAGCTTGGCCTCCAGCCGCATCAGCACCGGATTGGTGTCGTCCGGCGTTTCGCCGGGCGCGGCCAGCACCCGCAACGCCAGCCGGGTTTCGCGCTGCAGCCGGGGCGGGTAGTCGCCCTCCAGCGGCTGCGCCAGAAAGGGCAGATCGGCGTCGAAGCTGACGGTGTCCAGCTCCAGCAATTCGAACGTTTGCTTGTCAGCCATCATCGTTGTTCAATGAAACAGCCGTAGGATGGCGTCCAGGCCGCCATGCTCGATGGCGATGTCGGCTTCGGCGCTGACGCGGGGCTTGGCATGGTAGGCGACGCCGGTTCCGGCCTCGCGCAGCATGGGCAGGTCGTTGGCGCCGTCGCCGACCGCGATCACCTGTTCGGGCCGCAGGCCCATCGCGTCGCGGGTGGCGATCAGCAGCCGCTTTTTCGCTTCGGCGTCGACGATGTCGCCCTGCACCCGGCCGGTGAGTTTGCCGTCGACGATTTCCAGCTGGTTGGCGTAGGCGTGGTCCAGGCTGTAATCGGCCTTGAGCCGGTCGGTGAAGTAGGTGAAGCCGCCGGAGACCAGCAGTGTCTTGATGCCGAGGCGCTGGCAGGCGGCCAGCAGATGTTCGGCGCCCGGATTCAGCTTAAGCCTCTCCTCATACACCTGGCGCAACGCCGCTTCCGGCAAGCCTTCCAGCAGCGCCACCCGTTCCCGCAGGGCTGCCGAGAAATCCAGCTCGCCGCGCATCGCGCGCTCGGTGATCTCCGCCACCTGGGGCTTGATGCCCTTGATGTCGGCGATCTCGTCTATGCACTCGATGTTGATCAGCGTGGAATCCATATCGGAAACCAGCAGGCGGAAATCGGCGAAGGCCTGGCCGTTGTCGATATAGGCGGCGTCGTAGCCGTGGGAGCGGCAGCGCTCCAGCACTGAGGGGCTTTGGTCCGGATTGGCGCCGCGCATCCGCACCACGTCGATGTGGGGATGGTCCAGCTGCGGCGCTTCGGCCAGGCGGGCGATGTCGGAGAGATGCCGCGGGTCCGGCTGCGGGGCGAGTACGACCAGGGTTTTCTGAGTGCTCATTGTGCGATCGGGCGTCAAGACGATTGCTTTCATTATGCCACGTCTTGCGCCCGCCGCCGTCCCGCGCGCGGTTCCCGCTCAGTTGAGGCTGGCGGGGCAGCGGCCCGCGCACCAGCGCTTGAGCAGCGTGTCCAGCGACAGCAGCCCGGGGCCGAAGGACAGCAGCACCAGCAGCTGGGCGCCCCAGAAGTAGTGGAACTGGCGGGTGACGTCGTTCAAGCCGGGGTAGCTGATCACCGCCACCGCGTTGAGGATGAACAGGCCGGCGGCGGCGAAGCGCCCGCCCAGGCCCAGCGCCAGCAGCGCGGACAAGCCCAGCTCGCCGCAGGTTGCCATCACGGCGGCCACGGCGGGCGGCAGCAGCGGCACGTGATATTCGTCGGTGAACAGCGCCAGCGTGATGTCCCAGTCGTCTATCTTGGTCAGGCCGGAACGGAAGAAGACATCCAGCAGCCACAGCCTGAGCAGCAGCAAGATCAGCGGCTGCAGTCGATCGGCGCTGCGGATCAGCAGCTGGTAGGCGGAGACCGCCGGTTTGGCGAGGGTATTCATTCGGTTTCACCTTGTCGGATATGGATGGAGGCCAGCAACGGCGGCTGGAACAAGCCGAGCAGCGCCGGCTGCAGGTCAAAATCGGCGTCGAACGCCTGGGCCGCTTCGATGGCTTCGGCCAGCGGGGCCCCGCTGAACAGCGCGGCGTAGAAGGCGTGGCGGGCATCGTCCAGCGCCAGGGCTTTTACCTCGCCGCGGTCGCGGTAGATCAGCGCGTTTTCCGGCGGCAGCGCCAGCAGGCCGTCCAGCGGACCCTGCTCGCGGTGGGCGCGCCAGATGCTGAGCGCCGGGCTGCCGGCCCGGCACAGCGCGACGTCGGGCAGCGGCGCGAAGGCCAGCGCTTCCCATTGCTCCGGCGCGATGGCCGCCAGCGCGGAGGTGTCCAGCGGCTGGGCGTCTTCAGCGTAATAGCTGCGGTGGACCGCCCACTCCAGCCGCGCGACGTCGGCGAGGTAGGGCAGGTCGCGGCAATGCTCGAAGCCGGCGATGAAGTCGGCGAAGCTTGCGCCGTAGCGGTGCAGATTGCCGCTGTCCGAGGCGTGGCTCTTCACGTATTCGCGCGCCAGCGCGGTGAAGAAATCCTCGCCCACCAGCTCGCGGCAGACCGGATGGCTGTGTGCCAGCGTGTCGATCAGGCCGATGCGGTAGTTGTTGCGGTAGACCGCCAGCCCGGCGGGATTCAGATCCAGCGCGGCGGCGGATGCCTGCGCCGGATCGGCTATCGCTTCCAGCAGCGCGTGTTGCCAGTCATGCCAGTCCATCGCGGCCCTCCAGTATCGCCTGCGCCTTGGCGGCTTCGGCTTGCAGCGTGGCCAGCGGCGGGATGTCGAGATCCCACTCGATCAGCGTCGGACGCGGGCCGATGCGGCGGATCACTTCGCGGTAGAACTGCCATACCTGGTCGTGCACCGCCTGGCTGTGGGTGTCCACCAGCATGCCTTCGCGCTCGCTGTAGCCGGCCAGGTGGATCTCGCCGATCGCGTCCAAAGGCAGGGCGGCCAGCACGGCACCGGTGTCGGTGCCCAGGTTGACGCGGTTGACGTACAGGTTGTTGACGTCCAGCAAAATGCCGCAGCCGGTGATGCGCGTCAGCTCCGCCAGGAATTCGCCTTCGTTCATCTGGTTGCCGGGGAACTCGACGTAGCTGGACAGGTTTTCCAGCAGTATGGGGCGGCCAAGCGCGTCCTGGGTCTCGGACACGTGGCCGGCCACCGTGTCCAGCGCCGCGCGGGTATACGGTATCGGCAACAAATCATTGACGTAGCGGTGCGGCGAATGGTTGAACGACAGATGCTCGGACACCGAGGCCGGACAGGTCTCGTCCACCAGCCGCTTAAGCGACGCCAGATGGCCGCGGTCAGGGCGAGCGGCCGAGCCCAGGCCCAGGCCGACGCCGTGCAGCGACAGCGGCCAGCATTCGGCCACGCGGCGCAGCATGGCCAGCGGGGTGCCGCCGTCGAAGAAATTCTCGCTGTGCACTTCCACCCAGCCCAGCTCGGGTTGAAGCGCCAGGGCTTCGCGGTAGTGCGGCGCGCGCAGGCCGATGCCGCAAACGCCGGGAAGAGTGGTGAGGGACATGCTGGTGTTCCGGAAAAGGCGGCCCGCCGATGAGCGGGCCGCATGGGGGATTACTTGGTGCCGGGCTTGCCGCCCATTTTCTCGCAGCTGCCCTTGGCTACGTATTTCCAGTCAGCGGGGTCCTTGTCCACCTTGGCCTGGCCGGCGCAGGAGTGGGTGCCGGACGCGCAGTCGTTCTTGCCTGCCTGGGCGATGCCGTAGCATTTTTCTTTTTCGGCGGCGGCGGCCGGGGCGGCGCTCAGCGCGCCCATGGCGATGACGGCGCCCAGGGCGGATGCGATCAGTGCTTTGTTCTGCTTCATATGTGACTCCTTGCTTGAGTGTGCGCCGGACGGCTTCTGCCGTCCGGCCGGGGTATGGTAATCAAAGCGGCTGGAATTGCCAGCCGGATAAATCACATCGGTTTGGTTTGACCGCCCATCTTCTGGCAAGTGCCGGCAGGCACCAGCTTGAAGTCGGCAGGGTCGTTGTCCATCTTGGACTGGCCGGCGCAAGCGTGGGCATCGGTCTTACAATCGTTCTGGCCGGCTTTGGCGACGCCGAAGCACTGGTCTTTGTCTGCGGCGGCGGCGGGGGCGCTGGCCAGCACGCCGAGGGCGATCACCGCGCCGAGCGCGGAGGCGATCAGAGTCTTGTTGCTGTTCATGGTTTCTCTCCTGGGTAGTGCGATTGTTGTCGATGGCGACGGATGCCTGGGTCCTGGTGGCGTATGGGCATCGCCGCACAATCATTGAGTCGCGATGCCTTTTCGTTTCTTACGCGAATGTTCAAAAAATTTTCGCGGAGCAGGATCGCCGCGCCGGAGGGCCGTCGTCCTCCACCCGGCGCGGATGTTTTCGTCGTTATAGTGCGGGTTTTCCGGATGGCATAGAACGGCGGCGCGGAATGGCCGATGAGCGGAGCCGCGGCAGGCGCATTTTCCCGACGGGAAGCGTTTGAGAGGAGGAGAGCTGGCGGCGCGGAAACGAAGATGCCCGGACATGCCGGGCATCGGGCTCATGCCCTTGATCAATGGCATGCGAGACAGGATGGGGGCGCGCTCAGCGGATATTCACCACCTTGTGGGTCTGCACCGACAGCCGCCATTGCGGATGCGCCATGCAGTAGGCGATGGCTGCGCGGGTGTTGGCGGCCAGGTCCGGGCCGTCCATCGGCTGCAGATAGAAGGCGCCGAAGTCCAGATGGGCGACGGTTTCCGGCATCTGGGTCGCCTGCGGATAAACCAGCTTCAGTTCGTCGCCGGCGCGCTGCTTCAGCTCGGAACCTGCCTTGGGGCTGACGCAGATCCAGTCCAGCCCGGCCGGCGCTGCGACGGTGCCGTTGGTTTCGACGGCGATCTCGAAGCCCTCGGCGTGCAGCGCGTCCACCAGTTCCGCGTCCAACTGCAGCAGCGGCTCGCCGCCGGTGCAGACCACATAGGGCGCGCCGCCGACGTCCTGCGGCCATTCGGCGGCGATGCGGGCGGCCAGCGCCGCCGCGCCGTCGAACTTGCCGCCATCCGGGCCGGCGCCGACGAAGTCGGTGTCGCAGAACTGGCAGACGGCCTTGGCGCGGTCTTCCTCGCGGCCCGACCACAGATTGCAGCCGGCGAAGCGGCAGAATACCGCCGCGCGGCCGGCCTGGCGGCCTTCGCCTTGCAGCGTGTAGAAGATTTCCTTGACGGTATAGGTAGTCACGACATTCTCTCGCAATCGATGGCGGCGGTCACAGCAAGGGCCAGCGCATGTCCTGGCGGAAATGCAGCGACACGCCGGCGTCGTCGCTTTCCATCAGGTCTATCCGGGACAGCTCCGGCACCAGCGGCGCCAGCTGGGCGTGGATCCATTCCGCCACCGCGGCGTTGTCGGCGCGGCGAAGGCCGGCCAGCTTGTCCAGCGGGTTGTGGTCGAGCTGGCGGTAAATGGGCTTGAAGCGGTCCTTGACGTCGCCGAAGTCCAGCAGCCAGCCCATGGCGCGGTCGATGCCGCCGGACAGCATCAGCCGGACCAGATAGCTGTGGCCGGTGTAATGGCCGTCGGCGTCGAAGGGCATCGCGCTTTCGAAGCGCTGCTCCTTCCAGATGCGGAACGTTTTGCCGTCGAACTGGCTGCCGGCGCTGTGCGTCTCGCGCACCTCCACCCAGGCGAGGCCGGGCACGGCGTCGCGCAGCTGTTGGTGCAGCCATTGGGCCAGCACCTCGCTGGTCGGGTTGTCCAGTCCGGGAATATCGTTCAGGTAGCGATGGTTGAGCCGGCCGTGGAGCGTGGCCCAGGCGCGCGCCAGATCATGCTGGCCGCTCAAGGCGGCGTCGGCGACGATGCGCACGCCGAAGCCGTGGCCATGCAGCCGCCCGCATTTATGGCCAGGCGGCACGTGGGGCAGATAATGGGCGGCCTCGAAGGATGAGTTGATCCAGCTGAGCGCGCGCGCGTCGTCCAGCATCACGCCGCGGTCCGGCGCGCCGCGCAGCTGGATGGCTGCGGGGTGGGGCAGGGTGTCGGCGATGTGGCGCGCCAGCGAAAGATCGTCGCTGGCGGCGAGCGCGGCGTTCAGATCCGTGTAGTCCAGCGGCGCCACGGCTGCCTGGACGGCTGTCTGCAGCGCGTCCTGGCTGGTGTTTTGGGCATCGCTGCGCACGCTCAGGCGGAAGCTGTGGCCATGCGGCCGCGCGGCTTGGCCGTGGTCGGCCGGCAGCCGCCGCGCCGCTTCGAAGCCGGCGCCGGCAATCAGGTAACTGGCGTGCATTTCAGTGTCCTTGCGCTTCGGCCTGGCAGCGCTCCACCAGCGGATCCGGCATGCCGGCCTCGGCGAAACCGCGGGCGCGCAGTTCGCACGACGCGCAATGGCCGCAGGGCGGCACCTCGCCGTTGTAACAGGTGTGACTCCAGGCCAGGGCTTCCAGCGCGCCCACCTGTTGCGCCAGGGTCACAGTTTCGGCCTTGGACAGGTACATCAGCGGCGTGTGCAGCTCCACCCGGCTGTCCATGCCCAGCCGCAGCGCCACTTCCAGCGCCTTCAGCGTGTTCTCGCGGCAATCGGGATAGCCGGAGTAGTCGGTCTGAGCGACGCCGGTCACCAGGTGGCGCGCGCCGCGGGTATAGGCGAAGGCGGCGGCGAAGGTGAGGAAGACCAGATTGCGTCCGGGGACGAATGTGTTGGGCAGCGCGTCGTCGTCGCGGACGCCTTCTTCAGGGGCGATGCCGGCATCGGTCAGCGCGTTGCCGCCGATGGCGGCGAAGGTGTCGATGGGCAGCACGGTCTGGCGCACGCCGGCAAGAGCGGCGATCTTGCGCGCGCAATCCAGCTCCACGCGGTGGCGTTGGCCGTAATCGAAGGTGACGGCCTCCACGTTGCCGGCGCCGAAACGGCGCAGCGCCCAGTAGAGACAGGTGGTCGAGTCCTGGCCGCCCGAGAGCACCACCAGGGCTTTTTCATCAGATGCTTGGTTCATATTCCGTCGAAAAACAGTCGAGGGTTTGTGACGGCGCGCCGGGATCGGTCTCACCCGCCGCGCAAACCGCTGATTTTAACCCACTATAGACCTGGCGGGGGAGGTGGATGGTCTGTGGCTGAAATATGACATGTGTGATATGTGCAACGGAAGGATTTTTTCTGATTGCGATCATGACATGTTCATGCAATTAATGATCTGTGCATGATGACTGTGCACTTTATAACTTTTCGTGATGTACAAAGCATCCTGACAATAAAGGGAAAACAATGGACAAGAGATTACCCATTGCGGCAGCGGCCCTGCTGCTCGCCTCATCCGCATTCGCCGGCGACCTGCAAGTCAGCCTGGGCCAGCCGGCAGTCAGCGCCGCCCAGGACGTGGACGTCACCGTCACCTACCGCAACACCGGCAAGGAGACCTTGCACGTTTACCGCTGGTACCTGCCGGGCAAGGAGCTGCAGGAACAGTTCCTGGCGGTGAACGTGAACGGCAAACAGGCTGAATACCTGGGGCCGCGCTACAAGCGCGTGGCGCCGTCGCTGCGCGACACGGTTTCTCTGGCGCCTGGCGCGACGCTGAATGCCAAGGTGCGGGTATCGGATTATTACGACCTGTCCAAGGGCGGCCAGCTGAGCGTGCGCTTCGAGAGCAACAGCGGCAAGGTATTGAACCGCAGCCTGCCGGCCGGCGTCAGCGCCAAGTCGTCGGGCGCGGCGCAGCCGCAGGACGAGGCGATCGTTTCCAATGCGGTCAGCGGCTACAGCGGCGGCAAGGCCAGCCCGCTGCTGCAGCGTTCGCAGGCGGCCAAGCTGGAGTGGCAGGCGCTGGCCCGCACCGCGGTCAGCGGCGTGACCTACGCCGGCAACTGCTCGGTCACCCAGCAGAACCAGTCCAGGGACGGCGTCACCGCCGCCAGCGCGATGGCCGACGAGACCAACGCCTATCTGAAAGGCACGCCGTCCGGCACCCAGCGCTACACCACTTGGTTCGGCAAGTACAGCCAGGCCAACTGGAGCACCGCCAAGTCGCATTACGTGAACATCAAGGACGCGCTGGACACCAAGCCGATCAAGCTGGATTGCAGCTGCACCGATGGCGGCACCTATGCCTACGTCTATCCGTCGCAGCCTTACACCATCTATCTGTGCGGCGCCTTCTGGACCGCGCCGACCAAGGGCACCGACTCCAAGGGCGGCACGCTGGTGCATGAGCTGTCCCATTTCACCGTGGTGGCAGGCACCGACGATCACGTCTACGGCCAGGCCGGCGCCAAGAACCTGGCGAAGACCAATCCAGCCCAGGCGCTGAACAACGCGGACAACCACGAATACTTCGCGGAAAACACGCCTAACCAGCCTTGAGCCGGCTCTGCCGGGCAAATCCGAACCCGCCCGCTTCGGCTGGCGGGTTTTTCATGGCCGTTTTGCATCTTTTCGTCATGATCCGCATGTCCGGCTAATGGGCTGGAATACGGTCGGAACGGGGCTTATTATGGAATGGCCTGGCGGACGGGGCGTTCGGGCCGCGTCCGCTAGGCCGGCCAAAGGCCGGGCTACCGTGTGCATGACCACCTGCAATGGCTTGGGGATGCGATGCCGTCGACGACCATCTTGCTGGTAGAGGATAGCGCCACCAACCGCTACTTCATCGAACAGTTCATCCAGAAGCTCGGCTATCTCTGCGTGTCGGCGAAGAACGGCGTGGAGGCGGTGGCGTACTGCCGGAGCCAGGTGCCGGATCTGGTGCTGATGGACGTCATCATGCCGGAGATGGATGGCTTGCAGGCCACGACCGAGTTGCGCAAGCTGTTCGGCGAGCACTGGGTGCCCATCATCTTCCTCACCAGCCTGAACGAGCTGGAAAGCGTGGTCTCAGGCCTGAAGGCCGGCGGCGACGATTATCTGGCCAAGCCCGTCAGTTTCGACCTGTTGACCGCCAAAATCCATGTTTTCCTGCGCATCGCCGAGATGCAGAACCAGATCAACCAGGATGCGATCCGGCTGGAGAAGTATTACCAGGAAAACGAGTTCGAGCAGCAACTGGCGCTGGAACTGATGGAGCGGCTGATCCGGCTGCGGACTTCCCGTCCGGACCATGTCTGGCAGTACCTGAGCCCCGCCGCAGGCTTCAACGGCGACCTGATCATCATCTGCCAGCCGCCGGGCGGCGGCGAACACATCATGCTGGCCGACTGCACCGGCCATGGCCTGACGGCCGCCATCAGCGCCTTGCCGGCGATCGATTGTTTCCATGAGATGACTGAGGCGGGATGCGAGATGCCGGCCATTGTCCGGGGCGTCAACCAGAAGCTGCACAAATTGCTGCCGAGCGGCCGTTTCGTCGCGGCCGCGCTGATAGCGATAGATTCCGCCGGCCGCCAGGCGCGCGTCTGGAACGGCGGCGTGCCCTGCGTGCTGCTGTTCAACGCGCGAGGAGAGGTCGAGGCGCGCTGCAAGTCCGAGCATCCTCCGCTTGGCGTGCTGCCGGCTGATGCTTTGGATGACAGCATGCAGACGCTGGCCTGGCAGCCGTCCCAGACGCTGGTGGTCAGCTCAGACGGCATCACCGAGGCCAAAAACGGCCAGGGCGCAATGTTCGGCTTGCCCGGCGTGGAGGAGGCGGTCCGCCGCGGCTGGCCGGACCGGATCGGGGATACGGTGCTGGAGGCCGTCAAGGCGCACAGGCAGGGCGGCGCGGCCAGCGACGACGTCTCTTTGCTGGTGATCCGCCACCCGGATGGCGGGCCGTCTTCCCGTTGACGCGCTCGGCGGCTAAGAACCGCTAACAAGACCTCTGACGCTGCGTTGCGTCGATTGGCCGTACTGCTTGTACTGTCTGCGTCGGCGCGCCTTGCCCCAGGTATGCCACGAAGTTTTGTTAGCGGCTTTGAGTCCAATCGTCTCCGATCAAGCCTTGTCCAATGCCTGGGCCGGGACGCGCCGGCGCGGACGGCGCAAGCCGCAAATCGTAAAGCGCGGGCTGGGGCGCTAAACCGCGCAGACGCGCCCGCGGCCAGTCCGCTTGGCCAGGTACAGCTGGTCGTCGGCCAGGCGGAGCAGGCGTTCGCCGTCTTCCCCGGCATCCGGTTCGATCACGGCCACCCCCTGGCTCAGCGTGACGCAGACGTCGACGCTTGAGGCCGGATGCTGGATGTGCAGGGCCCGCACCGCTGCGTCTATCTTGATGGCTACCGTCACCGCGCCGGCCAGCGTGGTTTCCGGCAGCAGACAGACAAATTCCTCTCCGCCGTAGCGCGCGGCCAGGTCGTAGGGGCGGCGCATCTGATCCTGGATCGCCGACGCCACCTGGCGCAGGCATTCATCGCCGGCGTGGTGGCCGCAGCTGTCGTTGTATTTCTTGAACAGGTCGACGTCGGACAGGATCAGCGCCAGCGTGCTGCGCGCGCGCTGGCAGTGGCGCCAGGCCTTGTCGAGGCGCTCGTCGAAATTCCTGCGGTTGGCGATGCCGGTCAAACCGTCGTGATAGGCCAGCACGCGCAACTGGTCGGCCTGGAATTTCAGCGTCAGGTGGGCGTTGACGCGGTTGAGCAGGGTGATGGGGGTGACGGGCTTGCTGACGAAATCGGCGGCGCCGGCCTCCCAGCATTCCAGCTCCTGTTGCGGGCTTTGCAGCCCGGTGACGAAGATGACGGGAATATCATGGGTGGCCGGATCCTGTTTCAGGCGCCGGCATACGTCCATGCCGTTGAGGCCGGGCATTTCCACGTCCAGCAGCAGCATGTCCGGCGGCGTGGCCCGGCAGAATTCCAGCGCCTGCTCGCCGTTGGTGGCCATGAAGACATCGTGCCGTTCGCGCAGTATCTGATGCGCGACCACGATATTGGCCGGCTGGTCGTCGACGACCAGTATCCGGCCGCGCCGGCCGGCGGCAGGCCGGGCAAGGCCTGGGATGTCTTGGTTCATGGCTGTGGCGCTTTCTGCTGCCGCATGTCCTCGCACAGGCGGACGGCAGCCGTGAAGTTCATCTGCATGATCGCCTCGTTGAGCCGGTCGAACTCGCCGGGCCGAGCGCGGCCATGGCGTTGCCGGAGCGAGGCGAACAGCTGTATCGCCTCGACATTGGCTTCGCGCAGCAGCTGGGCCAGTCTGGCGAGGCCCTCGGCCAGTTCGAGGCCCGGGTCCTGGCCATCAGGATGCTGCGGCGCGTTGAGGCGCGACGAGTTTTCCAGCTCCGCCGCCAATTGCCTGGCGGCCTGTTCGGCTTGCCCGGCTTCCCGTTCCAGGTCGGCGTAGTCGGCGGGCCAATCCTGCTCGGCGGACCGCAGCGCTTTTTCTTCCAGAGCGGCCGTCGCCGCCAGGGTTTCCGCGCCGATGGTGGCTGCCAGTCCTTTCAGTGTATGCAGAAACTGTATGCCTTGCTCGCGCTGCCGGAAGCGGCGCGCTTGCTGCAATCCATCCCGCAGCGCGCGGCTTTCCTCGCAGAAACTGAGCAGGGTGTGGCGGTAGATTTCCAGATTGCCGCCGAAGCGAACGATGGCGGCTTCGCTGTTCAGCAGCCGGCCGGCGACGGCAGCGGCCGGAGGGCGGCTTTCCGGAGCGGCCTGGCCGCGGGCGTGGTGCAGGATGACGCCGACCAGCTGGGCCAGGTCGAAGGGTTTACCGACATGGTCGTTCATGCCGGATGCCAGCGCGGCTTCGCGATCCGCCGGCATCACGTTGGCGGTCATGGCGACGATGGGCAGCGCCTCGGGCGGGAAATCCTGCCGCAGAATCCGGGTAACGGCATAGCCGTCCATGTCCGGCATCTGGATGTCCATCAATACCAGATTGTAAGGCGCGGGGGCGTTGCGAACCGCGTCCAGCGCCGCCATGCCGCAGTCGGCCACATCGATTTCGGCGCCTTCGCTGCCCAGCAGCTCGCGGGCGACTTGCTGGTTGGTCAGGTTGTCCTCCACCAGCAGCAGCCGCAACCCGCTCAGCCGCATTTGCCGGGGCGCGTCCGGAGGCGGGAGGCTTTCGCGGCGGCCATTGCCCGCCCGGGCGTCGGCGACGGCGTCGAACAGCATGGAGGCGGTGAGGGGCTTGACCAGTAGGCTGTCGAACATGTCTGGAGACTGGCTTCGCCGCTGCTCGAGCAGCTCGCGGCCATAAGCGGTGACCAGCACGATCACCGAGGCGCGCGCGCGGCTTTCCAGCTGGCGCAGCCGGCTGCAGGTTTCCCAGCCGTCCAGTCCCGGCATGCGCCAGTCCACCAGGATAACGTCATATTCTTTCGGACGGGGCCGCTCCATCAGGGCCAGCGCCTCCTCGCCGCTGGCCGCGGTATCCACTTGCCAGCCAAAGGCGCGCAACAGGCCGCTCTGGGTTTGGCGGGCGTTGTCGTTGTCGTCTATCACCAGGCAGCTGAGATCGCGCAGTGAGACGACGTCGACCGCCGGTTTCGGCGCTTCGGCCGTTTCGCAATCGATCTCGAAGCGGAACAGGCTGCCTTTTCCCGCTTCGCTTTCCACGCTCAGCTGGCCGCCCATCAGCGTCACCAGCCGTTGGCTGATGGCCAGGCCCAGGCCGGAGCCGCCGTAGCGGCGCGCGGTCGAGGCTTCCGCCTGGGAAAAGCCCTCGAAGATGCGTTGCAGATGTTCGGGCGCGATGCCGATGCCGGTGTCGCGCACCGAGAAGGCGATGCGCAGCTTGTCTTGTTTCCGGCCAAGCAGCCGCGCGGCCATCACCACTTCGCCGCGTTCGGTGAACTTGATCGCGTTGCCGGACAGGTTGATCAGGATTTGCTGCAGCCGCAGCGCGTCGGCGGAGATCCAGTCGGGCAGCCCGGGGTCGATGTCGAACAGCACTTCCACGTCCTTGTCGCCGACATTGGCGGACATGATCACGCCGACGTCGCGCAACAGTTTGTCGACGCTGAACGGATGGGGGGCCAGCGTCAGCTTGCCGACCTCCACCCGGGAGAAGTCCAGGATGTCGTTGAGTATGCCCAGCAGGGTGCGGGCGGCCGAGGCGGCCTTGTCGGCGTAGTCGGCCTGGCGCGGATTCAGGCCGGTCTGCTGGATCAGCTGCAGCATGCCCAGGATGGCGTTCATCGGCGTGCGGATCTCGTGGCTCATATTGGCCAGGAACTCCGACTTGGCGCGGTTGGCGCTGTCCGCCGCGGCTTTGGCCTGGCTCAGCCACGCTTCGCGTTCGCGCTCCAGCGTGACGTCGCGATTGATGCCGGCCACCCGGATCGCCTTGCCGCCTGAGCCGTATTCGACCCGGGCCGCGGCCTGCAGGTGGCGGGTTTCGCCGTCCTGCCGCAGGATGCGGAAGTCGGCGTTGTAGACGTCGGAGCCTTCCAGCGCGCGCTGCAGCTGGTGTTCGGCCTGTTCGACGTCGTCGGGATGGACCCGGCCGCGCCAGTGGTTGTAGTAGAGGCCGAAGTCGCGGAATGATCGGGGCAGGTCGTAGATCTCGAACATGCGGTCGTTCCATTCCAGCATGTCGCTGTCTATCGTCCAGCTCCAGATGCCGAGTTCGGCTACCTCCGCCGCCTTGACCAGCTGGTCGCGCGCCAGTTCCAGCTGGCGGCGGTCCTGTTCGCGCTGGGTGATGTCCGCGGCGATGACGAGATAGCCGGTGACGAGGCCATCGTCGTTTTCCAGCGCGGATACGGTCAGCAGCACCGGCAGGGTGCCGCCGTTGCGGCGGACGTAGGTCCATTGGCTTTCGTCAGGGCCCAGCCGGGATGGAGCGATGATGGCGTCGAGTCCGGGCTCGATCTCCTGGCCCAGGCGCTCGCCGATCAGACGCGCGCGCTCTGCCAGTTCGCGCGGATCATGGAAGCGGGTCAGGGATTCGCGTCCTATCATGTCGGCGGCGGCGTAGCCCAGCATGCGTTCGGCGGCGGGGTTGAACAGAGTGATCACGCCATCCTGGTCGGTGGCGATGATGGCGTAGCCGGCATTGGCGAGGATGGCGTTTTGCAGCGCGGAGAATACCCGGATCTGCGCGGTGCGCTGTTCCACTTGCCTCTCCAGCCAGGCATTCATCTCGAGGATGCGCCGCTCGTTCGCCACCTGTTCGGTGATGTCGCGGATGATCAGAGCGACGCCGCCCTGCCGCCCGGCGGTCAGCACCGGCGAGACGGTGACGGCGGCATCCAGCCGCCTGCCCTCCCGGTCGTGGAGGAAGCAGATCAGCTCCAGCGGCGTCAACTCCCGCGGCTCGACGCTCCGGAAGGATAGCGCGCGGCTGTCCGCCGAGGGCAGCTGGATGAAGTTTTCCAGCGGTTTGCCCAGCGTTTCCCGCGCCGGGTAGCCCAGCATTTTTTCCGCGCCCAGGTTCCAGCTGGCGATGCGGCCTTCGGCGGAGCAGCCGATGATGGCGTCGTGCGAGCTTTCCACGATGGCGGCCAGCTCAGCCTGGCGGGCGCTGGCTTGCCGGTATTTGCGCCGGTAGACCGCCAGCACCATGGCGATCAGCAAAAATACGCCCAGCGTGCTGCCCAGCGCGGACAGGCGGGCGGTTTGGGCCAGCTTGGCGACTGCCTGATCCGGCAGCGCGGCGTAAATGCGGCAGTAGTGTTCCGGCGCGGCTGGATCGAAGGGGATGTCCAGCCAGCGGGCGTAGGCGGTGCCGTGGGGCGAGGCATAGGCTTGCAGGCCATCCGGCTGGTCGGCCCTGGCTGGAGTCGGCCGGAAGTCGTCCTGCCAGCGCCAGCGCTGGCCATGCTCGAAGCCGAACGTGCGCTGAGGGTCGGGCTGCAGCAGATAGTCGCCGTCGCGGTTGGTCAGGTAGATGCGCAGCTCCACCGGAATGTTTTTCAGGAGCGACTGCAGCAGCCGGCTGGCATTGTAATTGAGGATCACAATGCCGAACATGCGTCCCTGCTCGTTGAATATCGGGGTGGCCACGCGCAGCGTCGGGAGCAGCCCGGCATCGGGTTGCGGATGCGGAGAATGGCGCCGGCCCGCCGTGATGTCGGAAAAATAGACTTGTCCCCGCGCCAGCTTGGCTGTGGCTTGCATGTAATCGCTGCCGCCATGCGTGCGCAGCGTTTGGGCGGATACGATTTGCGCCTGGCCGCCGGGGCCGCGCTCGGCCCGCACCAGTTCCCGGCCGTTGTCCGCCACGCCGATGAAGCGAATGGCGGTCAGGTCGGGGTTGGCGTCGAGGAAGGAGGCGAATATGGTGCCCAGTTGCCGCCTCCAGGTTTCATCGCGGGTGTTTTTCCGGCGGTCCTGGCCCTGCTTGGACGCGGCGCGGACGATGCCGGACACCGGTGGCGTGTTGCCGAGAAACAGCGCGTCGCGGCGCAGCTGGTCGAACTGCTGCCGCAGGATGTCGTTGCGGGTATGGGTGACGTAGCCCAGGCGGATCTGGTAGGCGCTCAGCAGCTGTTGGCGTTGGTGCAGGCCCGCCTGGAACGCCACCACCGCGGCGACGGCCGCCACCATGCACAGGAAGGCGACGATCAGCCGCAATTCCTGTTTCAGCCAGCCGGACAGACGCGGAATCCGAGACACGGGCAGCTCCTGCGAGTAAGGAGGGGCGGATCGGCGATACCGTTTTCGATTATAGGTAGAGCCGGCGCGCATTTGAATTGCATTTCATGCGAAGGCGCGAGGCCGGCCGATTGCCGCGGGGGCGGCCGGGCGGAGCGGGCAAAAGGGGAGCGCTTCGCCGGCGGGGGGCATTCGATAAAACGCCCGGGACGCGTTGGCGCGGCCGGGCGTTGGCGCATCCCCTGCCGGGGAAAAAGCGGCCCCGCAGCGGGGCCGTCGTGGATCAGCGCAGTTCTTTCCACAGGAATGCGTATTCCATCGCCGCGATGCGGGCTTCCTCGTCGTGGCTGGCGGCGGCGCCGTGACCGCCTTCGGTGCGCTCGTAATAGCGGACATCGGCGCCCATCGCCTTCATCGCCGCGTACATCTTGCGGGCGTGGCCGGGATGGACGCGGTCGTCCAGCGTGGAGGTGGCGAACAGCGTGGCCGGGTACTTGGCGCCGGGCCGGATGTTCTGGTACGGCGAATAGCGCTGGATGTAGGCCCAGTCTGTCGGCTGGTCCGGGTTGCCGTATTCGTCCATCCAGCTGGCGCCGGCCAAGAGCTTGTTGAAGCGCCGCATGTCCAGCAGCGGCACCTGGCAGACCACGGCGTGGAACAGCTGCGGGTACTTGGTCAGCATCACGCCCATCAGCAGGCCGCCGTTGCTGCCGCCCTTGATGCCGAGATGGCGGGCGTCGGCGATGCCGCGCCGGGCCAGATCCCTGGCGATGGACGAGAAGTCGTCGTAGGCTTTCTGGCGTTTGTGCTTCAACGCCGCCTCGTGCCAGGCCGGGCCGTATTCGCCGCCGCCGCGGATATTGCCCAGCACGTAGACGCCGCCTCGCTCCAGCCAGGCCTTGCCCAATGTGCCGCTGTAATAGGGCGTCAGCGACACTTCGAAGCCGCCGTAGCCGTACAGCAGCGTCGGGTTCTTGCCGTTCAGCTTCACGTCCTTGCGCGCCACCACGAAGTAGGGCACGCGGGTGCCGTCGTCGGAGCGGGCGAAGAACTGCTGGATGCGATAGGGCTTGGCGTCGAAGAAGGCGGGCTGCTGTTTCAGCGGCTCGCGCGCGTCGCTGCCGGCGTGGGCCAGCGACAGCGAGGTCGGCGTCAGGAAGTCGGTGAAGGTGAAGAAGTAGTCGTCGGAGTCGTCGCTGTCCACCGCGCTGACGCTGATGCTGCCGTAGCCGGGCGCGCCCACCGGGCGCGACTGCCATTTGCCGTCCACCACTTTCCATTCGACCAGCCGGCTCTTGACGTTGTCGAGCACGGTCAGGATCAGCGCGTCGCGGGTGCCGGCGCTGCCGCCCAGCGAGGTGGTGGCGCTGGGCTGGAACAGGGCGGCGACGTCGCGCTTGCCCTGCAGGTAGTCGCTTGCCTTGATGGCCAGCAGGCTGCCGGCCTTCCATTCATGGCCGCCGACATTCCAGTCCTGACGCGGCCGCAGCAGCAGCCAGGGGCCATGGAAGGACGCTTCGACGTGGCCGGGCTTGTCCAGCTTCAGCCACTTGCCGTCCTGTTTCAGGTAGGTGTCGCTGGAGAAGAAGCTGGTGCCTTGGCTGATCACGTCATAATGATGGCCGGCGGTGTCGATGCCGTCGGCGTTGACCGAGATGTCGGTCTGCTTGCCCTCGAACAGCGTCGCGGCGGCGGCCAGCGGCTGGCCGCGCTTCCATTCCTTGACGATGCGTGGGTAGCCGGAGTCGGTCAGCGAGCCTTTGCCGAAGTCGGTGGCGACGTACAGCGTGTCGCGGTCGGCCCAGTTGACCTCGCTCTTGGCTTCCGGCACCACGAAGCCGTCGGCGAGGAAGCGTTTGGCCGGCAGGTCGAATTCGCGCACCACCGCGGCGTCGCCGCCGCCGCGGCTCAGCCGGATCAGGCAGCGGTCCTGCTTGGGCTTGACGCAGTCCGCGCCTTGCCACACCCAGTTTTCCTTTTCATCCTTCGCCAGCTTGTCCAGGTCCAGCACCATCTCCCAGGCCGGATCGGCCTTGCGGTATTCGTCCAGCGTGGCGCTGCGCCACAGGCCTCGCGGGTGCTGGGCATCGCGCCAGAAGTTGTAGTAGCGGTCGCCTATCTTTTCGATGGAGGGAATGCGCGCGCTGGAGTCGAGGACGGCCAGAATGTCCCGCTTCAACTGCGGGAAGCTTTTCCAGCCCTCGGTTTCCTTGACGGTGAGCGCGTTCTGCTGATGCACCCATTGCAGCGCATCCTTGCCCTGGATGTTTTCCAGCCACAGGTAGGGGTCCTGCGCGGCGGCATGGCCCTGCGCCGCCAACAGCAGAGCCGCGGACGCGAGCAGTCTGGTCTTCATGATGTTCTCCTAAGTGCGGAGCCCTTGCCGCCGGCGCGGTTGGCGTGCAGGGCGCCCTGTTGTCGCGGCGCGCCGGTCGGGCGGCGGCCAGTTCCAGACTGTATCGCGTTTCAAATCCTTTTGTCATCGGCGCGGGACGCCGGTTTCCCTTTCTGATTGAGGCGTCTGGGTCCGGCTGCCGCGGGTTTCAGGCTTTTCCCGCCCATATCGTCGGCCTGCGGCCTGCCCATGGCAGGCCGCGCTCCAGCTGGCCTGCCATCCGGAACAGCGCGTCCTCCCGTCCGGCCGGCGCGACGAACTGCATGCCGACCGGCAAGCCGGACGCCGCATCCTGGAACAGCGGCACCGACATGGCCGGCGCGCCGGCGGCGTTGAAGACCGGGGTGAACGGCGAGCCGCCCATCACGCGCTCGGTCCACTGGTGGCCGTCCATCGTTTCCGCGCCGGCCGCATAGCTGCCGATGGGCGGCGCCAGATCGGGCAGGGTCGGCGTCAGCAGCAGATCGTAGCGCGAGAAGAAGGCGGCGACGCTGCGGGTGACGACGTTGCGCAGATCCAGCGCCCGCACGATCTCGATGCCGCGTATCCCGTGTCCGGTCCGGTAGACGGCGAGCGTCTGCGGCTCCAGCGTGGACAGATCGATCTTGCGCCCGGTGGCTGCCGCCATGTCGTCGATCCAGGCGGCGATGTTGGCGGCCCACAGCACCGAGCTGGCGCGGACGAAGGCGTCCCAGCTGCAGCCCAAGGGAAGTTCCGCCTCTTCCACGACATGGCCTAGCGACTCGCATAGCCGCATGGCGGCTTCCAGATGCCCGACGATGGCCGTCGCCGTGCGCTGGCCGCCCCAGGCCTGCGGCATCACGCCTATCTTCAGCCTGCCGGGTTCTATGCCGACCTGCGCAAGATAGCTGCCGTCTGGTTCCTCTATGCAAAAGGGCTGGCCGGCGTCCGCGCCGCGCGCGGCGTCGAGCAGCGCGGCGCTGTCGCGCACCGAACGGCTGACGCCCAGTTGCGCGGCCAGGCCGTGGATGGCCTCGTCGAGAATCGGGCCGTTGGATACGCGGCCGCGCGTCGGCTTCAGTCCGAATGCGCCGGAGGCGGCGGACGGGATGCGGATGGAGCCGGCCGCGTCGGTCGCATGGGCCATCGGCACGATGCCGGCGGCTACCGCTGCCGCCGCGCCGCCGCTGGAGCCGCCCGCGCCGCGAGCCGGATTCCAGGGATTGCGGGTCGGGCCGCAGAGCGCGGATTCGGTGGTGCCGCTCCAGGCGAACTCGGGTGTGGTGGTTCGTCCCAGCGTCGCCAGTCCCGCTTCGCGGAAGCGCCGCATCAGGATGGAGTCGGCCGCGGCGGTGAAGCCTTGCGCCAGCCGGCTGCCGAATTCTATCTTCCTGCCAGCCATGGTCACGCCGACATCCTTGATCAGGAAGGGCACGCCGGCGAGCGGCGAGCCGCGCTCCAGCGCCGAGGCGATGCCCGACAGTTCGGGCTGCCAGGTTTCGATGACCGCGTTGATTTGAGGGTTGACCGCCGCGCACGCCCGCAGCGCCGCATCGGCGAGCTCCTGCGGGCTGACTTCGCCCCGCGCGACCAGATTGCCCAGTCCCACCGCGTCATATTGCGCATATTCCGAAAGCTTCATCGCTGATTCCCATGGAGGATGCCCCGGCTCGACATGAGCCGGAGATTGGTGATACCGTTCGGTATCATTGCATGGGCATGATGATACCGATCGGTATCGTCGTCAAGACGGATGGAAAAATGAACAAGCGAAAAGCGGGCGAGTCTTCGGCCGCGCCGCGGGAGCGCCTCCTCGAGGCGGCAGGCGAACTGTTTTACAACGATGGCATCCGGGCGACCGGCGTCGAGGCGATCGCCGCCCGGGCGAATACCACCAAGATGGCGCTGTACCGCCATTTCCAGTCGAAAGACGCGCTGTTGGCGGAATGGCTGCGCCAGGTGATCGCCGGCTACTGGCGCACGTTCGACGCCATAGCGGCCGAGCACGCCGGGGATCCGCGCGCGCAGATTCTGGGATGGGCGGCTTTCTTCGCCGACGACGCCGGCGCCTGGTCGCACCGCGGCTGTCCGTTCATCAATTCGATCGCGGAGCTGCCGGACAGAGAACACGTCGGCCGCAAACTGATAGCGGAATACAAGCAAGGCCAGTGGCGGCGGCTGGCGGGCTTGTGCCGGGCCGCCGGCCTCGCGTCGCCCGAGGATACGGCGAGCGAACTGATGCTGGTGTTCGAAGGCGCGCAGGTCGCCGCGCAGAACCAGTCCATCGTTGATGCCGGCACGCTCGCGCTACGGATCGCCAGCGCCATTGTCGAACGGCAGGCGAAGGCGTCGACCGGCTGAGCCGCCGTGAAAAAGCCCCGCGGCGGGCGGGGCTTGGCCGGGAGCTTACAGCGCCGGGTAGTCGGTATAGCCTTCCGCGCCGCCGCCGTAGAAGCTGTCCGGCTTGGGCGGATTCAGCGGGGCGTTGCGCTTCAGCCGCTCCACCAGGTCCGGGTTGGCGATATAGCTGCGGCCGAAGGCGGCGGCGTCGATATAGCCTTTCCTCAGCAGCGTTTCGGCCTTTTCCGCGGTGTAGCCGCCGGCGCCGATTATCACCCCGGGATAGCGCTGGCGCAGCTCGGCGCGGAAGCCGTCGTCCAACACCGGGCCGCCGGCCCAGTCGGGCTCGGAGATGTGCAGGAAAGCCAGCTTGCGCTTGGCCAGCTGCTCGGCCAGGTACAGCGCCATCTCCAGCTGGTCGGTGTTGGTGACGCCGTTGAAGATGCCCAGCGGCGAGATGCGGATGCCGACGTGATCGGCGTCCCACTCGGCCACCACCGCGTCCACCACTTCCAGCAGTAAGCGGGCGCGGTTTTCCACGCTGCTGCCGTACTGGTCGGTGCGGACGTTGGCTTGCGGCGACAGGAACTGGTCGATCAGATAGCCGTGGGCGCCGTGGATTTCCACCAGGTCGAAGCCGGCGCGGCGCGCGTTGTCTGTGGCGCGGCGGTAGTCCTCGATGATGTCCTCGATTTCCTCGATTTCCAGCGCGCGCGGGGTGTCGCATTGCTCGCGCACCAAGCTGCCGTCGGCGGCGCGGATATTGGTGCGGCTGTCGGCCTGGATGGCGGACGGCCCGACCGGCGCGTCGCCGTTAGGCTGCAGCGAGCGGTGCGAGATGCGGCCGGTGTGCCACAGCTGCAGCGCGATCTTGCCGCCGTCCTGATGCACGGCGTCGGTCACTTCGCTCCAGGCGCGGACCTGTTCCTCGCTGTAGATGCCGGGCGCGCCGGCATAGCCCTTGGCGGTGGGCGAGATGTGGGTGCCCTCGGCCACGATCAGGCCGGCGCTGGCGCGCTGGCGATAGTATTCCTTGGCCAGCGGGCCGGGCACGTCGCCCGGTTCGATGTTGCGCAGGCGGGTCAGCGGGGCCATCGCCACGCGGTTGGCCAGGGCGACGGCGCCCATTTGCAGCGGGGTCAGCAGTTTGTCGGCGTGCATATCGGTTTCCTTGGAGGAGTGGTCGGAGTTACTGCTCGAAGCCAAAACCCTGGGCGCGCGCGACGGGCGCGACCTTGGGGAAGTAAACCTGGCGGTAGTAGCGCGCGGTGTTGGCGGTCCAGGGCTCGCCGTCGGCGCGGCCGATGTCCTGCCAGTGGCGGCGCAGGGTGTCGTCGTAGGCGGCGATGTGGCCGGCCAGCTCAGCGGCCTGGTAGCTTTCGCGATGGACGAAGCTCGAGCGCGGCAGGCGGGGTTTCTGTTCGGCGTCATCCTGAACGTGGCCTATCACCAGGCCAACCAGCGGGAAGGTCAGTTCCGGCAGATCCAGCAGGTCTATCATCGCCTGCGGATCGCGGCGGATGCCGCCGATCGGCACCACGCCCAGACCGGCGGCGTGCGCGGCGGTGATCATGTTGCCCAGCGCGATGCCGGCATCCACCGAGCCGACGGCGAAGGCTTCCACGCTGTCGTGTATCACCTGCTTTTCGCCGGCCATCTCCACGCCGAGATGGGTTTTGTGGAAGTCCATCACCACAGCGACGAACACCGGCGCCTGGGCGATCCACGGTTGTCCGCCAGCGATTTCGGCGATGCGCCGGCGGCGTTCGGCGTCCTGCACCACCACCAGCGAGACCTGCTGGCCGTTGATCGAGGTGGGGCCTTTCCAGGCGGCGTCCAGCACGGCGTCCAGCAGTTCCGGGGCGACGGGCTTGTCCTGATAGCTGCGCACGCTGCGATGACTGTGCATCAGTTGCAAGGTTTCGTTCATGATTCGCTCCATTTCAATTAAATGAGTAGACCAGTCGTCTAGTATTGGTTTCAAGAAAACCCGCCGGCTGCGGCGGGGGCTCTCTTTATCGTTTACAGCTGGCGTTGTCAGGCTGCGGCAGCATGGTTTCCGTCAAGCGGTAGGCGTTGTGCATGGGCTGGTCGGAGCGCTGCACCTTGTACAGCAGCGCGCTGCCCACCCACAGGCTGTACAGGCTGGCGGCCAACTCGTCGGCTTCCAGATAGGTGCACAGGCTGCCTTCGGCCTGGCCGCGGCGTATGGCGTCGGCCAGGCGGGAAATCAGCCGGCCCATGCCTTCGGCCAGCATTTCGCGCATCGGCTCGGACAGGTCGGACACTTCCGCCGCCAGTTTCACCGCCAGGCAGGTATGGCTCTGTTCGGTGCAGCGGTGGGTGTCCAGCCAGCCCTGGAAATAGCGGATCAGACAGTCGCGGGCGTTGCCGGACTCGGGCCGCAGCAGCACTACCAGTCTTTCGTCGTAACTCAGGAAGTAGCGGCGCAGCATTTCCACGCCGTAGCCTTCCTTGGACGGAAAGTAATGGTAGAACGACCCCTTGGGCACGCCGGCGGTGGAGAGAATCTCCGCCAGCCCGACGGCTGCGAAGCCTTTGCCGAGGATGATTTCCTCGCCGGTGGCCAGCAGGTGCTCGCGGGTATCGGCTGAATGATTGGCTCGTGACATGCGCTGAATACTACTAGACCAGTCGTCTAGTTTCAAGAAAATTATCCGCCAACTCTCAAACCGTTGTCGTTTTCATTCCACAGCGGCGCGGCTTGACTGAGCCGGATGCCCATCCTACAACCAGCTCAGCGCGTCGCCGCCAAGCGGCCGATCCGGTCGGACGACCGGGCGGAGGCGCATTGCGAAAGGAGCGGGCGATGGACGAAAAGAATGCAACGGATCAAGAAGGCGCGCCGGATGCAGGCCGCCGCGAGGCCTTGGGCTGTCTGGCCGCCTGGTCCGGCGCGGCGCTGGTGTGGACCATGGCGGGCGGCGTGCCGCGGGCGCAGGCCGCCGAAGAGATGGGCGCCGGCGAGAGCGGCTTGAGTTTCGTGCAGATCAGCGACACCCATCTGGGCTTCCACCGCGAGGCCAATCCCGACGTGCAGGGCAGCCTGCGCCGCGCGATCGCCGACATCAACGCCTTGCAGCGGGCGCCGGCCTTCGCCGTGCACACCGGCGACGTCAGCCACCTGTCCAAGCCGGAGGAGTTCGATCTGGGGCGGCAGATGTTCAAGGAGATCCGCGTCGACCGCGTCCACACCATTCCCGGCGAGCATGACGCGCTGGACGACGGCGTGTCCGGCTATCTGAAGTTCTTCGACCACGACGGCAAGGGCAAGGCCTGGTACAGCTTCGACCAGGGCGGCGTCCACTTCGTCGCGCTCAACAATGTGCTGAACTTCTCCACCGGCCGGCTGGCGGCGCTGGGCGACGAGCAACTGGCCTGGCTGAAGCGCGATCTGGCCGGGCTGTCCCGTTCTACGCCCATCATCGTGCTGGCCCATATTCCCTTGTGGACGGTGTACGAGCCGTGGGGCTGGGGCACCGCCGACGCCGACCGGGTGATGGCGTTGCTGCGGCCGTTCGGCTCGGTGACGGTGTTGAACGGCCATATTCATCAGGTGATGCAGAAAGTGGAGGGGCATGTCGCCTTCCACACCGCGCGCTCGCTGGCCTATCCGCTGCCGACGCCGGGCCAGGCTGGTTTCGGCGAGCCGGCGCCGGTCAAGGTGCCGGCCGGGGAGTTGGGCAAGCTGCTGGGCACCCGGCAGCTGACCATCGTTCCGGGCAGCGGCCAGCTGGCGATGGTCGACACGCCGCTGGATCATTGAGAGAGGGGGATGGCATGAGCGCTTGGAAAACGGGAGCGGCGCTGGGCGCCTGGCTGGCCGCCGGCATGGCCTGGGCCGGACCGCAGCAGGTGGACATCAGCAAGTTCGCGTTCACGCCGAAGGAGGTCACGGTGGCGCCGGGCGCCAAGGTGACGTGGGTCAACCATGATGAAGTCCCGCATACGGTGTCGGGCCGCGACAAGTCCTTCGTCTCCAAGGCGCTGGACACCGACGATCGCTACGAGCATGTGTTCGACAAGGAAGGCGACTATGCCTACTTCTGCGCGGTGCACCCGTACATGACCGGCGTGGTGCATGTGCGCAAGCCCTGAACCGGTGGCGGTTTCCGGCTATTTCAGATAGGAGCGGAGCACTTGCAGCACGGCGTCCAGGTCGTGCTGGCGCTGCTCCAGCTCCGGCTCCTTGACCACGTGGTCGGTCAGATGGCCTTCCATCACCGCCAGCATCAGCCCGTTGACCGCGCCGCGTATCGCGGCGATCTGCTGCAGGATGGCCGAACAGTCGCCATCGCTCTCCAGTTGTTTTTCCAGCGCGGCGGCCTGGCCCTTCAGGCGGCGCACCCGCGCCAGCAGTTTGGCCTTGTCCCGTACCGTGTGCGACATCGTGTGGTTCTCCGTTCTCGATCACCTGATCTTAGCATGGCATATACTGGGGGCTAGTATATTGATACTGGGGGTGAGTATAATGCGGCGCACCTACCTCCTACCCGGAAATCGCCATGACTTCGTTCTCCGCCCTGCTGCAGCAGGGCAACGCCTGGCTGTTCATGCCCAGCGCCATCGCGCTGGGCGCCTTGCACGGCCTGGAGCCGGGCCACTCCAAGACCATGATGGCCGCCTTCATCGTCGCCATCCGCGGCACGGTGCGCCAGGCCGTGCTGCTTGGCCTGGCCGCCACCGTGTCCCACACCGCGGTGGTGTGGCTGGTGGCGCTGGCAGGTTTGCATTTCGGCCGCAGCTGGAATGCCGAAACCGCGGAGCCGTATTTTCAGATCGCATCGGCGGCGCTGGTGATCATGGTGGCCGCGTGGATGATGTGGCGCACCTGGCGCCATAGCCGGCATGGCCACGATCACCATCACCATGATGGCGAGGCCAGGGAGATCGACACCGGCCACGGCGTGGTGGCGCTGGAGATTGCCGAGGCCGGCATGCCGCCGCGCTTCCGCCTGGCCGCGGCGGATGGCCATCGGCTGGCGTGGCGGGCCGATCAAGTTGTGCTGGAAACGGAGCGCGCCGACGGCGGCCGCCAGGTTTTCGCTTTCCGCGACGTCGGCGCTTTCCTGGAGTCGGTGGAAGACATTCCCGAGCCGCACGCCTTCGTCGCGCGCCTGAAGCTGGGGCACGGCCATCACAGCCATGACTACGACATCGAATTCGCCGAGCATGGTCATCATGCGGCGGCTCGGGACGAGGGCCTGGATGTGTCCGCGTCCGGCTATCAGGACCCGCACGAGAGGGCGCACGCCAACGACATCCGCTGCCGCTTCGCCGGCCGCGACGTCACCACCGGCCAGATCGTGCTGTTCGGCCTGACCGGCGGCCTGGTGCCGTGCCCGGCCTCCATCACCGTGCTGCTGCTGTGCCTGCAACTGAAGCAGGTGGCGCTGGGCGCGACGCTGGTATTGTGCTTCAGCATAGGCCTGGCCTTGACCATGATGGCGTCCGGCGTGCTGGCGGCGTTGAGCGTCAAGCATGTGTCGCGCCGCTGGAGCGGTTTCGGCGCATGGGTGAGGAGAGCGCCGTATGTCTCCGGCGCGCTGATCATGCTGGTGGGGCTGTATCTGGGCTGGTCCGGCTGGTCGCACCTGGCCTGAACGGCTGCTTGTTCCTGCCAGGCGGCTCCCATGCGGGGCCGCCTTTTTTCATGCGTTTTCAAGGGATGGATTCCGCGGACTTGATCTGCATCATGCTTAAAGATGTGCAATATATACATCTTTAATTCCGGCATGTAGGCTGCGGATTGAGTCAGTTACTTGGGAGGCCCGCGAAGGGAGCGCATATGAAAAACACGCGAAGACTATGGGGATGGCTGGCGGTGATCTGCCTGCTGTCATTCTCGGTCCTGCTCTATATGGGCAAGGAAATCTATCAGGCGGCGCCGCCGATACCGACGGCGGTGCAGGGCGCCGACGGCAAGACGCTGTTCACTGGCGAGCAGATACGCCGCGGCCAGCAGGCCTGGCTGGCGTCCGGCGGCCAGCAGCTGGGCACGGTGTGGGGGCACGGCAGCTACGTGGCGCCGGACTGGTCGGCCGACTGGCTGCACCGCGAGGCGCTGGCGCTGCGCGAGGAGTGGGCCAAGCAGCGCTTCGGCAAGCTTTACGCGCAGCTGGATGTCGGCCATCAGGGCATGCTGGACGCCGAGCTGCGCCGCGAGATGCGCGCCAACGGCTATGACGCGGCCAGCGACACGCTGACGCTGAGCGCGGCCCGCGCCGCCGCCGCGCGCGAGGTGGCCGCTCATTATCAGGGCCTGTACGGCGCAGATACGGCTTTCGACAAATTGCGCGAGCAGTACGCGATGACCGCCAACGCGCTGCCGTCGGCCGAAGATCGTCTGGCGGTGTCGGCGTTCTTCTTCTGGTCGGCCTGGTCCGCAGCCGCCGACCGGCCGGGCGAGACCGGCGTGTCCTACACCAACAACTGGCCGCACGAGCCGCTGGTCGGCAACGCGCCCACCGCGGCCAACGGCATGTGGTCTATCGCCAGCGTGATCCTGATGCTGGCCGGCATCGCCGCCATGGTGTGGTATCACATGGCCGCCGGCGAAGGCGAGGAGCCCGCTCAGGTGCCGGATGCCGACCCGCTGGGCCGGCTCAAGGCCACGCCGTCGATGCGCGCCACCCGCAAGTATTTCTATGTGGTGATCGGCTTGTTGCTGACCCAGGTGGGCATGGGCGCCATCACCGCCCACTACGCGGTGGAGGGCCACAGCTTCTTCGGCCTGCCGCTGGCCGAGGTGCTGCCCTGGGTGGTGAGCCGCACCATTCACACCCAGTTCGGCGTGTTGTGGATCGCCACCGCCTGGCTGGCCACCGGCCTGTATATCGCGCCGTTGCTGTCCGGCCATGAGCCCAAGCATCAGAAACTGGGCGTGGACGTGTTGTTCTGGGCGCTGATCTTCATCGTGGTCGGCTCCACCGTCTGCGGCTGGCTGGGCACGCTGCAGCGGCTGGGCACCGACTTCAGCTTCTGGATCGGCAACCAGGGCCTCGCCTACACCAGCATGGGCCGGGTGTGGCAGATACTGCTGTTCATCGGCCTGTTGTTCTGGCTGTTCCTGGTGGCGCGCGCGTTGCTGCCGGCGCTGCGCAATCCGGAGACCGAGGGCCGCAGCCTGATCGCGATGCTGCTGCTGTCCGCGGCCTGCATCGGACTGTTCTACGCCACCTCGCTGGCCTGGGGCCAGCATACCCATTACTCGATGATCGAGTACTGGCGCTGGTGGCTGGTGCACCTGTGGGTGGAAGGCTTCTTCGAAGTGTTCGCCACCGCGGTGATCGCGCTGATCTTCGCGCGGCTGGGCCTGATCCGCATGGCCAGCGCCAACCGCGCCATCGTGCTGGAAACCATTGTCTTCCTGTTCGGCGGCATCCTGGGCACGCTGCACCATCTGTACTTCACCGGCGCGTCCACCGCGGTGATCTCGATCGGCGCGGTGTTCTCGGCGTTCGAAGTGGTGCCGCTGGCGCTGGTGGGCTTCGAGGGCTGGCAGACTTACCGCCGCGGCGGCGCCGCGCCGTGGGTGGCGCGCTACAAGTGGGCCATCCTGTGCTTTGTCGCGGTCGGCTTGTGGAATACCGTGGGAGCCGGCCTGCTGGGCTTCGCCATCAACCCGCCGATCTCGCTGTACTACGTGCAGGGGCTGAACATGACGCCGGCCCACGGCCACGCGGCGCTGTTCGGCGTCTACGGCATGCTGGGCATAGGCTTGATGCTGTTCTGCCTGCGCGGCGTGTCGGAGGCGGAGCAATGGGATGACGGCCTGTTGAAGCCGACCTTCTGGATGCTCAACATCGGCCTGTTCATGATGGTGTTCATGTCCATCCTGCCCTCCGGCATCTACCAGGCCTGGGCCAGCATCGAGCATGGTTTGTGGTATGCGCGCTCGCCGGAGGTGGTGCACTCGGCGCTGATGCAGAATCTGGTGTGGCTGCGGGTGCCGGGCGACATCGTGTTCGCGCTGGGCGTGCTGTATCTGGGCCGCTTCGCCTTGCGGCTGCTGGGCTGGGGCGGCAGGAAGGCTGCGGCTGCGCAGCGGGCGTGAGCCATTGTCTGGGAGCCCGTTTTGGGCTCCCTTTATATTGAATCCGCTGCGCGGATGATGGTTTTGAATGCCGGGGCTGCCCGGCGAGCAGGGAAGGGATATTTGTGTGGCCAAATATCCCCTCCACCCCTAAAAGCCACCCTGCAAGCCTGGCCTGCGGCTTCCCGCCGAGCAGAGTCAGGCCCGAGGCGCGGCTGAACTCGCCCCGCGCTAACGTCGCGGGGCTCGGACAGGCAGCCGCTTAAAACCTCGGGCCTGCCGCCCGGCGGCAGGCTTGAAGGGAGCGGGCGCTGCGGAAGCGTGGATGCTTCTTGTTGGCCCATCTTCCACGCAGGAATACCAAAATCGGATGAGGCCGGGCTTGCCCGGCTTTTCCGCGCCTACAACACCTTGTACATCAGCGTGGTGGCTTGCAGTTTTTCGCCGCGGCCGTCCCAGGCGTAGCCGGGGATCCGGCCGGCTGCCAGATAGCCCAGCGACAGGTACAGCGGCTCGGCCTTGTCGCCGCTGGCGGTGTCCAGTGTCAACAGGCTGCGGCCGCGTTGCCGCGCCTGGCGCTCCAATTCCGCCATCAGCGCGCGGGCCAGCCCCAGGCGGCGGTGGCGCGGATGCACCATCAGCTTGCATACCTCGGCCCGGTGCGGCTGGTTGGGCGGGGTGTCGCAGTCCAATTGCGCGCTGCCTGCCAGTTCGCCGTCCGCCAGCGCCGCCAGCAGCACGCGGCTGCCGCCTGCGATGCCGGGCAAGGTCTTGTCGCGCCAGAACGCGGCGGCTTGTTCTATGGGGAAGGGTTGCACGAAATGGATGCTGGCGCCGTCATGCACGCAGGCGTGCAAGAGTTCGGCCAGTTGCGGCAAGCGGGCTTGGGTTTGCGCGGCGTCGAGCGCGATGATTTCCAGCTGCGCCATCTTGAGTCTCCTGTTTTCTGTTTCTGGATTTGCAAGGTTGATGGCCAAGCAAGAAAAAGGCCCGGCAGACCGGGCCTTCACCATCGCCGCCGCACGACGCCGCGGCCGGATCAGGGATCGGGCGGCCTGGGCAGCGGCTGCGCGCCCGCGATGTTCGGCGCGCCGCGCTGGATTTCCACTTTGGCCGCCACCGGCGCGGCATCCGGCCGCCAGCTGTCGCCGCCCTTTTTCATCGGCGGCAGCGCCGGACGGGCTGGCGGCCGCCACTGCGTGGCGGGCGTGGCCTGATGGACGATGGGTTGGACCGGCGGCGCGGCGGCCGGTTGGGCTGTGGCTGGCGGAGCAGGGGGTGCCTCCATCGGCTGCAGCCGCCAGGCCGCGCCGCCGGCGGCGGCCGCCAGCGTCAGGACGGCAAGCCAGACGCGGCGGTAGGTCACCAGTTCACCTGATCGTTCAGGGCGAGGTTGCCGTTGGCGGGCGTCTGCAGGCTGCGGTTGCCGGCCAGGTTTTCCCAGCTCACGCTGCCGTCGGCGTTCTTGCGGTAATACTTGTAGGCGATCTGCTGGCCGGCCGGCAAGTTGACGCCGTTTCGCCATGAAGGATAGGCGGCCGCGTCCAGCGGGATGCCGAGGTCGGTGTTCCAGTTGCCCAGCGCGCGGGCATTGCCGGTGATGTAGACCTGCTGGCCCCACTGCGTGCCGGCGCTGGCGTTGATGGCCACCGCCACCTCGCCGGCCTTGGGCGCGGCGCGGCAGTTGTTGTAGCGGGCGCAGACCGCTTGCGGAACATCGACGATGCGGCCGGCGTTGATCGAGGCCAGCAGGCTGATGTATTCGCCCATCGCCCAGTTCAGCGGCCCCATCGACTTGGTGGCGCTGCCCGGCTGGTAGCCGGCCGGCGTGGTCACCGCCCAGCCGTCCGGCAGCGTGGCGCTGTTCGACCATACCTGCTCCGGCAGCATGCCTTCCGGCGTGGCCAGCAGCTTCAGCGTGGAGAAGTACGGTTGGCCGGCGCTGCCCGCCCCCTGGCGGGCGATTTCGTACATGCCGCGCTCGGCGGTGAAGATCGGCCACAGCCGGCCGACGCCCGCGCCATCGAAGTCGCCGCCGTCGTTGTGCTCGCCGTAGCCGTCGAAGTTGTAGCGGAACCAGGCGTTGGCCGGCAGCTTGGGCGCGCCGGGCAGCGCCAGGTATTGGCCGAGCACGCTGTCGAATACCGACATGGTGTTGACGATGGTGGGGTCGTCGGCGCGTTTGACGCCCATCCGCACCAACTCCAGGAAGCCGCCGTCCACCACGCGGCGCGCGTCATGGCTGCCGCCGCCGTTCTTCACCGTCAGCGTCTGCGGCGTATCCGGCCCGGCGGACGGATTGAAGCTGGCGCGGTCGGCGCCGCTTCCCGCGCGATTGGCCGGATTGATCCGGATGTAGTAGCTGCCGTTGCCGAAGCCGCCGCTGGTGGTATAGGTCCAGGCGGCGACGTTCTGCTGCCAGTAGTCGGCGGCGGACAGGTAGCGGCTGGCGCTGGCGTCGTCGCCGTTGGCGCGGGCGATGTCGGCGGCGGCCACCAGGCCGGCGATCTCGGCGGCGAGGGTCGACGGCGAGTAGCCGGAGTTCTCCTCCCAGCGCTCCTGGTAGCTCCACGGGCCGGTGGCGACGATGTAGTCGGCGGTCAGCTTGATCTTGGGCCACAGCGGATTGGAAACGGACGGCCCCAGCCGCCAGGCCAGCAGGATGGGCATCGCCTGCTCGTCCATCTGCGTGCCCTGCCAGTACGGCCAGCCGCTGATCCAGGCGTTCTGCGGGAAGCGGCCGACACGGCTGAAGCCGGCGGCGCAGCCTGGCGCGTTGTATTCCGCCGCGCCGCAGTCGCTGCCCTGCTGCAGCGTGTTGAAAAGGTAGCCCACCACCGTGGACGCCGTGGCGGCGTCGCCGGCGGTATAGAGGGCGTTGGCGAACTTGAACAGGTCGCGCGGCCATACCAGGTGGTAGCCGCCCTGATTGGCGTCGCCCTGGGTCTCGCCCCATGGCGTGCCGATGCCGGCGATCATCGCGCCGTTGCTCTTGTCCTGCATCGTCTTCAGCGTCATCGCCGCCAGGTAGTAGCGGTCGTCGGCCAGGCCGCCCTGGGTGGACAGGCCGGCGGCGTAGGCGTGCCAGGCATTGTCGTACTGCTGCTGCGCGGCTGAAAGATCGCTGCCCAAGGACGCGGCGGCGGCGTTGACGGCGTCGCCCTGGCTTTTGCCGAAGGCCAGCACCATGTCGAAAGACACGCTGGCCGCGGCCGGATCGCCCAGGTCCAGCCAGCAGGTCTGGGCGATGTTGCCGTTGGTGGCCGAGCCGTAGGTCCAGTTCATCGTGTTGTCGCCGCTGCCTATCAGATCGGTCCAGCCGTCGCTCTGGCCGACGAAGCCGTTGGACAGCATGGCCTGGCCGTTGACGGTCTTCCATGGCAGGCTGGCCATCAGCGCCGAGGCGCGGCTGTTGCGGCTGGCCGCCAGCGCGTAGCCGCCGACGGCGGCCACGGTCTGGGCGCTGTTGCCGCTGCCGGAGTTGTCGAGATAGGGCTTGAACAGCACGTATAGATTGAAGTCGCCGACTGTATGGCCGTTCAGCGCGGTGAAGGTCACGCGCTGCACCAGCGCGTCGCGGTTGGGGTCGGCGAAGATGCGTTTGCTGATCCGCCAATTGTGGCCATCATTGCCGGTGCTGGCGATCCAGCTCATCGTGCGTTTGTCGCTCTGGCCGGCGGAGTAGGCTTGGCGTTTCTCCTCGTCGACGAAGGTCTTGCCGGCGTCGCCGACCAGAAACTGCAGATCCACCGATTCCGGCGTGTCCAGCGCAGGGTAGTAGACCTCGGACACGATGCCGCGATAGCCGGTGAAGTAGACGCGGGAAGGGCTGTTGACCGCGGTGCCCACGAAGGACTTGGAAGCCGGACCGCGGACCGGCGCGGCGCCGGGCGCGCCGAAAGCCTCCGCGGCCTGGATGGCGGGTGAGAACAGGGCGGCGATCAGGACGCCCAAAAGCGCGGGGCGGGTCAGGGACGGATGGGGCATGGTTATTGTCTCCTCTTGTGTTTTGCTGGCGTTGACGAAGCCTTGCGGCTCAATGTCATTGTAATTTTGTTACGCAATATACCAAATAAATCAGATGGCGGCGGCGCGCGCCCACGCGGGTGCTCGGGAGTACAGGCCGCGGCGAAACGCAAGCGCCGCCAGGCCATTTGGATGGGGGGTCATGCGCCGAGCCAGTCAGCCGGTACAAAGGATGGGGCAAGACGGGTAGGGTGGAGCTTACGCTGCCAACAGCCGGGCAAACTGTCCGGCTTTCCAACCCATACCGATACAAGGGGATGCAATGAGCCAGACCAAGGTGGAGTCCCAATCCGTCGCCCAGCCTCGCCACGGCCAAGTTTTCGCGCCTGCCTCGCGCGGCCAGCTGTGCGTCGACGGCGTCAACGCGCAATGTCCGCTGCAGAGCTGGCATGTCAACGGCCTGGAGAGCGGCAAATTCTTCCCGGCCATGGAGGCCAGCCTGCATGATCCGCTGGCGCCGTCCGACGCCGTCAACGCCAAGCCGCCGGTCGATGGCAGGATAGCCAGCGCCGGGCAGGAGCACTCGGCGGTGCTGGACGAGCAGAGCGCCGACCGCTGGCACAAGCATCCGGTGAAATCCGGCCAGATTCAGGAGTTCAAGTGGAGCTACCACGCCGTCCATCCGACGCGGCGTTGGAACTACTTCATCACCAAGGCGGATTGGGACCCGAACCGGCCGCTGACGCGCGCCCAGTTCGAAGCGGAGCCGTTCTACAAGGCAGAGCTGACCGCCCAGCCGTTCTGGGAGCACCAGGCGGAGCTGACCCCGCCGCAGCCGACCATCCATCAAGTCCATCTGCCGGAGCGCCGCGGTTATCACGTGGTGCTGGCGGTATGGGAAGTGGCGGACACCGGCAACGCCTTCTACCAGGTGATCGATTTCAATTTCTCGTGACGCGCGAGCGGCGTTGCCGCTGTAGTTTTGTGACACAGATCAAATAAACATGTATTATTTAAACATCTTTTAAAGGTCCCCGGCGGTCAGGGGATTTTTTTCGGCAATGAAGATGTATTTTTTGAATATCTTAAGGAACTGACATGCTGAGCGAACAAACCCGATCCCTGGTCAAAGCCACCGTGCCGGTGCTGCAGCAGCACGGCGTGGCGCTGACCAGCCATTTCTACCGCCGCATGTTCGAACACAATCCGGAACTGAAGAACGTGTTCAATCAGGGACACCAGCACTCCGGCCAGCAGCAGCAGGCGCTGGCGATGGCGGTGCTGGCCTACGCCCAGCATATCGACGATCCGTCGCCGCTGCTGCCGGTGTTGACCCGCGTCGCGCACAAGCATGTCAGCCTGGGCATACGCGCTGAGCACTATCCCATCGTCGGCAAGCATCTGCTGGCCTCCATCCGCGAGGTGCTGGGCGAGGCGGCCGGCGACGATCTGATCCAGGCCTGGGCCGAGGCCTACGGCTTGCTGGCGGACACGCTGATCGGCATCGAAAACGGCATGTACCGCGAAACCACCAACGCCGATGGCGGCTGGAGCGGCTGGCGGCCGTTCCGGGTGGCGAAAAGGGAAACGGAGAGCGAGGAGATCGCGTCGTTCTATCTGGAGCCCTGCGACGGCGGCGCGCTGCCGCCGTTCAAGCCCGGCCAGTACGTGTCGGTGAAGCGCTTCGTCGCCGAGTGGGGGCTGAGCCAGCCGCGCCAGTACAGCCTGTCCGACGCGCCCAACGGCGAGCACCTGCGCATCTCGGTCAAGCGCGAAGACGCGGGAGAAGGCAAGCCGGCCGGCCGCATGTCCAATCTGCTGCATCGCGAGGTCCAGGTCGGCGACGTGCTGGAGCTGAGCGCGCCGCAGGGCGACTTCTTCCTGCATGAGGAACGGAGCGGCCCGGCGGTGCTGATCAGCGCCGGCGTCGGCCAGACGCCGATGCAGGCGATGCTGGGCCAGTTGCTCAAACGCGGCGACCGCGAGGTGCGTTTCCTGCATGCGGCCCGGCACGGCGGCGCGCACGCGATGGGCGCGAAAGTGCGACAGTTGGCCGAACGCCATCCGCAGTTGCGGATTCATGTTTGTTACGAGACGCCGCGCGCGCAGGATGTGATCGGCGCCGATTACCACGCGGCCGGCCGCCTGAGCCTGCACGAGATCAAGAGCCTGGCGCTGCTGCCGGATGCCGACTATTACCTGTGCGGCCCGCTGGGCTTCATGCGCGCGCAGCGCGACAGCCTGCGCGGCCTGGGTGTGGCGGCCGACCGCATCCATTACGAAGTGTTCGGCTCCCACCCCGGCGACGATTGAGGCCATCGGCCAGACGCGGTATGCTGCCGCCGACTCCCCGCACCGAAGATAGACATGCAACTGACCCGATTCACCGACCTAGGACTGCGCGTGCTGATGTACCTGACCGGGCAGCAGCCCGGCCAGCTGGCCACCATTCCGGAGATCGCCGAGCGGTTCGAGGTGTCGCGCAACCACCTGGTCAAGGTGGTGCACTTCATGGCGCAGCAGGGCTGGCTGGCCACCACCCGGGGCAAGGGCGGGGGCATGGCGTTGGCGCGGCAGCCCGAACACTACCGGTTGGGCGAGGTGGTGCGCACGCTGGAAGGCAAGCCTCAGTTGATAGACTGCGCCGAACCTCCGTGCGCGCTGAGCCGCGGCTGTTTGCTGAAAGGCGCGCTGGACGAGGCGCTGGCGGCCTTTTTCCTGACGCTGGACGGCTATACGCTGCGCGACATCGTGGCCAGTCCAACCGGCGAAGCCATCATCCGTCTGCATCGTCTGAGCAGCTGATAGCGCCCTGATCCTGCGTTGCGCCTTCTTGCCGTACCATGTGTACTGTCTGCGTCGGCGCGCCTTGACTCAGGGCGTTATCAGCGGCTCTAGTGTTTGAGTTGCTTCCTTGCCGTGCTCTGCGAGGCCCCCCGTCGGCGGCCTTGGCGCTTAGGCCGCCGCCGGGCCTTTCAGCTCGACGCCGTTGCCGTCCGGGTCGCGCAGGTAGATCGACGGGCCGGTGCCTTCGGCGCCGAAGCGCTGCTTGGCCGGCTCGACGGCGATGCCCTGCTGGATCAGATGGGCGCGGATCGCGTCTTCATCGAATGGCTCCACCCGCAGGCAGAAGTGGTCGACATTGTTTCCGGCGGGTTCGCCGCCGGGCAGCAGGTCGATCAGCGCGCTGCCCGCGTCCAGATGCACCAATCCCAGTTTTTCCTGTCTCTTCACCACCCGGCAGCCCAGCGCTTCCAGATAGAAACGCTCGGAGCGGGCGGGATCTGCGACGCGCAACACGATGTGATCGAGCCCTAAGATAGCGAATGGGGCCATGGTTTTCTCCTGTAGGCGGTGCTGATTTCTATATGATATTTAAATTATATTTGATTGTTAAATTGTTATTTTAGATGACATCCATAGCGCCAGGACTGGCGCGGGATGCAGGAGAGGGTGTATGGAATGGTTGTCCGGCCTGTCGCGCATGGCGGGCCTGTTCGTGTTGACCGCGTTGGCCGAGATCGTCGGCTGTTATCTGCCGTGGCTGGTGTTGCGCGAGGGGAAATCCTGGTGGCTGCTGGTTCCGGCCGCGTTGTCGCTGGCGCTGTTCGCCTGGCTGCTGACCTTGCATCCGGCGGCGGCCGGCCGCACTTACGCCGCTTACGGCGGCGTCTACGTGACGGTGGCGATAGGCTGGCTGTGGCTGGTGGACGGCGTGCGGCCGGACCGCTGGGACGCGATCGGCTGCGCGTTGGCGCTGACCGGCATGGCGGTGATCATGCTGGCGCCGCGCGGGTAGGGGGCAAAGGATCAAGGCATCGCACGCGCCGCCGCCGGTTTGGCATGGTCGCGTCTGGACACATAGAGGCCGGCGGTGATCAGCGCGACGCCGGCCGCTTGAGCCAGCGCGGACTTGCCGCCGCCTCCCGCCAGGCGGTCGATCAGCACGCCGGCCACCATTTGGCCGGCGATCACCAGCAGCGCGGTTTTCATCGTGCCCAGCCGCGGCAGCGCGAAGCCATTGAGGGCGACGAATGCCGCGCCGATGAGGCCGCCGCACCAGGCGGTCCAGGGCGCGTTCAGCGGCAGACGTAGCGCCGCGGCGCCGCAGGCCAGCAACAGGCTCAAAAACAGAAAGCCGCCCAGATGGTTCCAGAACGACGCGGCCAGGGCGCCGTCGTGTTGCGCCAGCTTGCCGTTGAGGGAGCGGCTGCCGCCTATGCACAGCCCGTTGACGATGGCCAAGGTCATGAACAGCAACATGTTCAAGCTCCGAAAATCAGGATCGCGCAGCCGGACAGCACCAGCGGCAGCGCCAGGGCGTCGTTCAGGCGAAGCGGACGGCGCGGCATGCCGAACAGGCCGAAGCGGTCGGACAGCAGGCCGAACAGCACTTGTCCGACCATGCCCAGCGCCAGGGTGCCGGACAGCGCCAGCGGGCTGTTGACGGCGATGGCGGCCAGCGCCACCGTCAAGGCGCCGGGCACGCCGCCCAAGTAGGCCCAGCGGGGCGGCCGGCCGGCATGGGGCCTTGTCTGGCGCAGCGCCTTCCACAGCAGCAGGGCGGCCAGCATGCCTATCGCGTGAGCCAGCCACGACGCGGTCAGCGGGTTGCCGTAAGCGGCGAGCCGGCTGTTGCAATGGATCATCAGCGCGAGCAGCGCGCCGGCCAGCAGCGCCAGCGCGCTCAGTCCGTACTCCGTGAGCGGCTGGGCGGCGGAATGATGGGTATGCATGGAAATCCTTCAGGTCTTGAACGAACGCGGCGAGGCCGGATGCCGGAACTGTACATTGTGTCTTATTGACTGATAATCCATATTTTTGGAAACTTATTGCGGATGAAAAGTGGACAATAAAATGGAGCATTTCGCCGCGATACCGATCTTTGTCGCCGTGGTCGAGGCCGGCAGTTTCTCCGCCGCCGCCGAACGGCTGGGGCTGACCAAATCCGCGGTCAGCAAGCGCGTGCAGCAACTGGAGGCCGGGCTGAACGTGCGCCTTCTGCAACGGACCACGCGCAGCCTGAGCCTGACCGAGGCCGGCGAGCGTTATTACGACCGCGCCCGCGGCGCGCTGGCGCTGGCCAGCGAGGCGGAGGAGGTGGCCGCCGGTTTGCAGGGCAGGCCGCAGGGCCTGCTCCGGGTGGCGGCGCCGATGGCTTTCGGCCGGCTGCACCTGTCGCCGCTGGCGGCGGAATTCCTGCGCCGCTATCCGGACATCCAGCTGGACATGGCGATGGACGACCGGATGGTGGACTTGGTGGAGGGCGGCTACGACCTGGCGGTGCGCATCGGCAATCTGCCGGACAACCGCATGGTGGCGCGCCGCCTCGCGCCTTGCCGGGTGGTGGTGTGCGCGTCGCCGGGCTATCTGGCCGCGCACGGCGAGCCGGCGCATCCGGCCGAGCTGGCGCGGCACAACTGCATCCATTACTCCTATTACCGCGGCGGCGCCTACTGGACCTTTCTGGGGCCGGATGGCGAAATCCGCGTGCAGCCGCGCGGCAATTACCAGGTCAACAACAGCGAGGCGCGGCGCGACGCGCTGCTGGCCGGCCTGGGCATTTGCGAGATGCCCACCTTCATCGTCGGGCCGGACCTGGCCGCCGGCCGTTTGGCGGCGGTGCTGACCGACTACCCGCTGCCGCCGCATGCCGTCCACGCGGTGTCGCCGCAGCGGCGGCTGCCGGCCAAGGCGCGCGCCTTCATCGATTTCCTCGAAGAAAAACTGGGCGGCGAGACGCCGTTGTGGGATAGCGGCCTGCCCCCATCGGTGCTGTCGACCAAGAATTGGGAGCGACAATGAGCAAACGCTACCGGACGGCGCTGGTCTGGCTGCGCCGCGATCTGCGGCTGGACGACCACGCCGCCTTCTACCACGCGTTGAAGCATGGCGAGGCGGTGCTGCCTGTGTTCGTGTTCGACGCCGCCATTCTGGACGCGCTGCCGCGCGATGACCGCCGCGTCGATTTCATCCATCAAAGCGTCGCGGCCTTGAAGGCGGATTTGAACGCGTTGGGCGGCGATCTGCTGGTCCGCCATGGGCTACCTGTCGACGAGATTCCGCAGCTGGCGGCGGAACTGGGCGCCGACGCGGTGTTCTGCAACCGCGATTACGAACCGGCCGCCCGCGAGCGCGACGCCGAGGTGGCGCGGCGGCTGGCCGAGCGCGGCATCGCCTTCCATGACAGCAAAGATCAGGTGATTTTCGAGACCGACGAAGTCCTGACCGGCGCCGGCAAGCCGTTCGCGGTGTTCACGCCGTACAAGAACGCCTGGCTGAAGAAACTGACGCCGTTCCACCTGCAGGCCTATCCCGTGCGGCGCTATCTGGACGCGCTGATGCCGCGCGAAGCGGAACCCATGCCCAGCCTGGCCGATATCGGTTTTATGCCCAGCGATCTGGCTTCGTTGCCGGTCAAGGCCGGCGCGGCCGGGGCCGAGGCGCTGTTCGCCGATTTCGCCGGCCGCATCGAGCGCTACAAGACGCAGCGCGACTTTCCCGGCGTCAAGGGCGTGTCCTATCTCAGCGTCCATCTGCGCTTCGGCACCATTTCCATCCGCCAGTTGGCCGCCTATGCCTGGCACGACGGCGGCGAGGGAGCGATGACCTGGCTGAGCGAGCTGATCTGGCGCGATTTCTACCAGCAAGTGCTGTGGCACCGGCCGGACGTGGTGGCGCACGCGTTCAAGCCGGAGTACGACGCGCTGCCTTTCCCCAATGACTCTGAATGGTTCGATGCCTGGCGCGAGGGCCGCACCGGCTATCCGCTGGTGGACGCGGCGATGCGCCAGCTGAACCGCAGCGGCTACATGCACAACCGCTTGCGGATGGTGGCGGCCAGCTTCCTGGTCAAGGATCTGCTGATCGACTGGCGCTGGGGAGAGCAGTACTTCGCCGAGAAACTGCTGGATTTCGATCTGGCGGCCAACAACGGCGGCTGGCAGTGGGCGGCCAGCACCGGCTGCGACGCCCAGCCTTACTTCCGCATTTTCAATCCGGTCAGCCAGAGCGAGAAGTTCGATCCGGACGGCCGCTTCATCCGCCGCTACGTGCCGGAGCTGGCGCGGCTGCCGGACAAGCTGATCCACGCGCCGTGGCTGGCCAGGCCGGAGCAGTTGATGGACGCCGGCGTGCGGCTGGGGCGCGACTACCCGCGGCCGGCGGTCGACCACGCGGTTCAGCGCGAATTGGCGCTGGCCTTGTTCAAGCGTTGAATTCGTCCGGCCAGCCGCCGCTTTCCAGCAACTGGCGGCGGTAGCGCTCCGGCGAGTCGCCCAGTTGTTTCTGGAACATCGCGATGAAGGCCGACGGCGTGGCGTAGCCCAGCCGCGCCGAGATGTCCTGCACGCTGTCGCCCTGCTTCAGCCGCGACAGCGCTTCCAGCAGGCGCGCCCGGCCGCGCCATTGGCCGAAGCTCATGCCCAGCTCGCGCTGGAACAGCCGCGCCAGCGTGCGCTCGGTGCTGAACACGCGTTCCGCCCAAGCCTTCAACGGCGTGGCGTCGGCCGGATCCTGGCGGATCGCGTCCAGTATCGGTTGCAGCAGGCGCTGCCGGCTGTCGGGCAAGTAGCTGGCTTCGCGGCCGGATCGCAGGATGCGCTGGCACAGCAGCTCGGCCTGGCGGATGTCCCATGGCTCGGCCGGCACGGTGATCTGGCGCTGGCTGAAATCGTCTAGCAGCGCCCGCACCAGCGGCGTCTGCTCCAGCAGGCAGGTGGAGGGCGGCAACTGCGCGGCCACCCCGTCTTCGACGTAGATCGAGGTGTAGTGCATCGCCTGGTGGATGTAGGCGGCGTGCGGCTCGGCTGGCGGCGTCCATAGCAAGTATTGCGCGGTGGCCACCACGCGCCTGTCGTCCAGCAGCAGTTCCATCATGCCCAGATTGATGCGGCTGAGCTGGCCCCAGCGGTGGCGATGGCGGGCGAACTCGCTCTTCGGCGTGAAACGGTGGTAGCGGAATATCAGCGGCGCCGGCTCCAGCAGGCTCTGATCGCTGGCGAAGTAGCCGTCGTGGTTGTCGACGTCCATATTGTCCGGTTTGCCCCAGTGATTTGTCCGTTTTGAATTATATGCTCCATAACGGACGAACCTAAAATGGATGGGGTAAAGTCGAAGGAGGCTGTGATGGCCATGCTGTTTCCCCTGCTGGCGGTGCTGATCTGGGCCGCCAATACCATTGTTTCCAAGGCCGCCGCCCAGGTGCTGGACCCGGCTGCGATTTCCATTTACCGCTGGCTGTTGGCGGCGCTGGTGCTGACGCCGTTCTGCCTGCCGGTCTTGCGCCGCCGCGCCGGCGAGCTGAAGCCCTGGCTGGGCAAGCTGCTGGCGCTGGCGATGCTGGGCATGGTGATGTTCCAGTGCCTGGCTTATTACGCGGCGCACAGCACCAGCGCCACCAATATGGGCGTGATCACCGCGCTGGTGCCCTTGCTGGGCCTGTTGCTGAACGCCGCGGTATTCCGCCAGAAGGTGGGCGGCCTGGCCTGGCTGGGCGTGGCGGTGTCGTTGTCAGGCGTGGTCTACCTGCTGGGCAAGGGCGATCCGATGAGCCTGCTGGCCAACGGCGTGAATACCGGCGACGCGTTGATCCTGGCCGGCGCCGCGTCCTATGCGCTGTACGGCATTCTGCTGCGGCGCTGGGCGCCGCCGTTCGGCGCCTGGCTCAATCTGTATCTGCAGGCCAGCCTGGCGGTATTGCTGCTGTTGCCGCTGACGCTGACCGCGCAGAGCATGGCCATTCCGGCCAAGGGCATCGGCCTGGTGCTGTTCGCCGGCATCGGCTCTTCGCTGCTGGCGGCTTATCTGTGGATGCGCGGCATCCAGAAGCTGGGCAGCGAGCGCACCGCCATTTTCATGAACCTGTTGCCGCTGTTCACCGCGGTGCTGGCCAGCGCCTTGCTGGGGGAAACCATCCATCACTACCACTGGCTGGGCGGCGGCTTGATCCTGCTGGGCGTGGCGCTGGGGCAGGGTCTGCTGAAGCTGGGCAGCGCCAAAAAGATGGCTTTTGTAAATAAATAACACAATCCATTAACAAAAATTTACCTGAGCGTTATGGCGTTTTATTGCGCTTATAGTGCGAGAGCGAAGGTAAAGCCGCGCGTGGAATCGATGCGCGGCCATGTCGTGGCAGATTGCTGCGGATGGCCGCGTTGCGGTGCAAAACCGCATTGTCATAGGGGTGTTGACGTTTATTTCGCGCCAGGATTACCATCGCGGCGTTTTCATAACTGGGGGCTGATGCCTTGGAAAGTTGCAGTAGTAGTTGGTTATCCACCGGGTCGTGCTGACCGGCAAAGGCATCGTCACCATTTCATTGGCCGCTGTCCTGCCGCGAGGCTAGACAGTGCGCATCCCAGGCTCGGCCACTCCGCCGCGGCCGCGCGCTTACCCCATACCGTTACTGCTGATGACCGCGTACCGAACCCTGTCGGACGCCTAAATCAGGTTTGCGCATCTTCGCGTTTGCGTGCGCCCGGCGTTTGTCCGCCCGGCCGGCGCAGCCGCGCTCATGCCCGCATGCCTTCGTTTGCTTGAAAAACGACGGGCGGTCCCCGCTTGCGCCGCCCGTTCGGAGACGATGACAATGACGAATAACGTCAAGAACGAAGCTGTACTCGACAGCGCCCACGTCGGAGACATCCGCGGCGCTTTCGGCACCATTCGCCACGGCGATGTGGCGGCCCGCAACGGCATCTGGCAGCGGCTGCGCACGCTGCTGGCCATTCTGGGCCCCGGCCTGATCGTGATGGTCGGCGACAACGACGCCGGCGCCTTCAGCACCTACGCCCAGGCTGGCCAGAACTACGGCACCTCGCTGCTGTGGACGCTGATCCTGCTGATCCCGGTGCTGTACGTGAACCAGGAAATGGTGCTGCGCCTGGGCGCCGTCACCGGCGTCGGCCATGCCCGTCTGATCCTGGAGCGCTTCGGCAAATTCTGGGGCGCCTTCAGCGCCATCGACCTGTTCCTGCTGAACGCGCTGACCATCGTCACCGAATTCATCGGCATCACGCTGGGCCTGCAGTATCTTGGCCTGCCCAAGGAGTGGGGCGTGGTCGCCGCCGCCTTGTTGGTGATGGCGGCCGCCAGTACCGGCGACTTCCGCCGCTTTGAGCGCTTCTCGATGATTCTGGTGGTGTTCAGCCTGCTCTTGGTGCCGGTGTTCATGATGGTGCACCCGCCGATGGAGCAGATCGGCCATGACCTGTTCGTGCCGGGCATGCCGGCCGGCGGCAAGCTGTCCGACGTGATGCTGCTGATCATCGGCATCGTCGGCACCACGGTGGCGCCGTGGCAGCTGTTCTTCCAGCAGAGCTATGTCATCGACAAGCGCATCACGCCGCGCTTCATCAAGTACGAGCGCGCCGACCTGTGGCTGGGCATCGTGCTGGTGCTGATCGGCGCCGTCGCCATCATCGGCATGTCGGCCGCGCTGTTCGCCGGCAAGCCGGAATTCGGCAATTTCCAGGACGCCGGCGCCGTCGCCGCCGGCCTCTCCAAATACCACAGCCACCTGGCAGGCGTGCTGTTCGCGGTCGCGCTGATCGACGCCAGCCTGATCGGCGCCAGCGCGGTGTCGCTGTCCACCGCTTACGCGCTGGCCGACGTGCTGAACATGAAGCACTCGCTGCACCGCAAGCCGTCCGACGCCCGCGCCTTCTACCTGGTGTATTTCCTGCTGATCGCCGGCGCCGCCGCGCTGGTGCTGATTCCAGGCGTGCCGCTGGGCCTGCTGACCAACGCGGTGCAGACGCTGGCCGGCGTGCTGCTGCCGTCCGCCTCGGTATTCCTGCTGCTGCTGTGCAATGACAAGGACGTGCTGGGTCCGTGGGTGAATGGCCGTTGGACCAACCTGTTCACCGGCCTGGTGGCGGCGGTGCTGGTGCTTTTGTCGGTGATCCTGACCGCCTCGGTGCTGTGGCCGGACATCTCCAGCCAGACCATCGTCAACGTGCTGGTCGGCGGCGGCATCGTCGGCGGCATCGTGGTGATCGCCGCGCATGTCGTCAAGCTGCGCCGCGATGCCGAAACCGGCGCCGATCTGGCGGAAGAGGCCAAGCCGAGCAAGCTGTACATGCAAACCTGGCGCATGCCGCCGCTGGCCCAGCTGAAGCCGATGGCGCTGTCCCGCAGCAACCGCATGTGGATGGCCGTGTTGCGCGGCTATCTGGTGGTGGCTGTCATCATGGTGGTGTACAAGGTGACGCAGGTCGCCTTGCTCGGCCAGTAAGCGGCGGGTTAAGGTGGGGCCGGTGCCGCGTAAAAGCGGCGCCGGCTTTTTGTCATGTTAGGGAGCGGTGCATGGTGGCTTTCACGGAAAACCACCATGCATGTTCCTTATAAGAAACCGGATAACAAGGAGGACGCATGCATTACAACCTGCACAATATGTTCGAGCTGGACTGGTTCGGCCTGCTGCACTCGCTGATCTGCCTGGCGATGGCCTTCGTCTGCGGCACCGTGATCGGCCTGGAGCGTCAATACCGCCAGCGCACCGCCGGCTTGCGCACCAACGCGCTGGTGGCGGTCAGCGCCGCGGCCTTCGTCAATATGGCCTTGCAACTGGATGGCTCGGGCAGCGCGTCGCGGGTGGTGGCTTATGTGGTTTCGGGCGTCGGTTTCCTCGGCGCCGGGACCATCATGAAAGAGGGCTTGAACGTGCGCGGCCTGAACACCGCCGCCACGCTGTGGGGCTCGGCCGCCACCGGCGCTTGCGCCGGCGCCGGCATGCTGGGCCAGGCCATCCTGACCACGGTGTTCGTGCTGGCGGTGAACACGCTGCTGCGGCCGGTGGTCAATTCCATCAACCGCCGCCCGATAGACGACGATGCCAGCGAAGTCACTTACCAGCTATGCGTGATCGCCACCCGCGAGGAGCAGAAGCAGGCGCTGGCCCAGGTGGGCCAACTGCTGGAAAAGGCCAATTACCCGGTGGGGGATCTGGATGTCGAAGCCTTCGGCGACGACGAGGTGGAGATGACCGCCACGCTGCTGGCCACCTCGGTGGATTCGGACGAGCTGGACCGCATCGCTGCCGAGTTGGCGGCCAAGCCGTACATCAGCCAGGCTTACTGGAACACCAGCACCAGCGAGTGAGCGTCTGCTTGCTCGAACCTGAAGCCGCCGCGGCGAGAGCCCGGCGGCTTTTCCTATCCGATGCCGGGCGGGATAGCCGGCCGCGCGCCTTGTCCGGGGTCAAAGTTCATGACAGACGGTGTTACAATCAACATTAGGTTTTTAGTTGCCGCAGGGCGTAGCCAGAATCAGGCGCCGGCGGCGGGGTAATCCACGGGCGGCCCCACCGGCGCCCGGTTTCTCGAGACAGCCTTATGACCATCATCCGCCAGGAAGACTTCATTCAGAGCATTGCCGATGCCTTCCAGTACATCAGTTGCTACCACCCTAAAGATTATATCGACGCGCTGTACCAGGCCTACCTGAACGAGGAGAGCGCCGCCGCCAAGGACGCGATGGCGCAGATCCTGGTCAACAGCCGCATGTGCGCCGAAGGACAGCGCCCGATCTGCCAGGATACCGGCATCGCCGTGGTGTTCCTGAAAGTGGGCATGAAAGTGCAGTGGGACGCCCAGCTCAGCGTGCAGGAGATGGTCAACGAAGGCGTGCGCCGCGCTTACAACCATCCGGACAACAAGCTGCGCGCCTCGGTGCTGCTGGATCCGGCCGGCAAGCGCCAGAACTCCAAGGACAATACCCCGGCCGTGGTGCACTTCGAGATCGTCGAAGGCGACCAGGTGGACGTGATCTGCGCGGCCAAGGGCGGCGGTTCTGAGAACAAGTCCAAGATGGTGATGCTGAATCCGTCCGACTCCATCGTCGACTGGGTGCTGAAAACTGTTCCGACCATGGGCGCCGGCTGGTGTCCGCCGGGCATTCTGGGCCTGGGCATCGGCGGCACGCCGGAGAAAGCGATGCTGCTGGCGAAAGAGTCGCTGATGGATCATGTCGACATCCACGAACTGAAGGCCAAGGCCGCGGCCGGCGCCGAGCTGTCCCGCGTCGAGGCGCTGCGCCTGGAGTTGTTCGACAAGGTCAACGCGCTGGGCATCGGCGCGCAGGGCCTGGGCGGCCTGACCACGGTGCTGGACGTCAAGATTCTGGATTACCCGACTCACGCGGCATCCTTGCCGGTGGCGATGATCCCGAACTGCGCCGCCACCCGCCACATCCATTTCCACCTGGACGGCAACGGCCCGGCGCATCTGGAAACGCCTAGCCTGGAAGACTGGCCGGACATCACCTATGACCCGTCCAACGGCAAGCGTGTGGATCTGGACAAGATCACCAAGGAAGAAGTGGCCAGCTGGCAGCCGGGCGATGTGCTGCTGCTGAACGGCAAGATACTGACCGGCCGCGACGCCGCCCACAAGCGCATGGTGGACATGCTGAACAAGGGCGAGACGCTGCCGGTGGACTTCACCAACCGCTTCATCTATTACGTCGGCCCGGTCGACCCGGTGCGCGAGGAAGTCGTCGGCCCGGCCGGCCCGACAACGGCCACGCGGATGGACAAATTCACCCGACAGATGCTGGAGCAGACCGGCCTTCTGGGCATGATAGGCAAGGCCGAGCGCGGCCCGGCGGCGATCGAGGCGATCCGGGACAACAAGGCCGTTTACCTGATGGCCGTCGGCGGTTCGGCTTATCTGGTATCCAAGGCGATCAAGGCGTCCAAGGTGGTGGGCTTCGCCGACCTGGGCATGGAAGCGATCTACGAATTCGAGGTCAAGGACATGCCGGTGACGGTGGCGGTGGATTCCTGTGGCACCTCGGTGCACAACACCGGCCCGGCGGAATGGCGGGTGAAGATCGGCAAGATTCCGGTGAGTGCGGGCTGAGCCTGTCCCTTTGAGCGAGGAATGCCGTTCCGATAGGAGCGGCATTTTTTATGGCGCATCCGCTGCGCTGGGGGTTTCGAAGCAATGGTCTGTTGCAGACTAGCGGCACAGACCGGTAATCTGCAGCATATTTTCGTTTTTTATCTTGCAAATCTTTGACTTACGGCATAAATACTGAAAATGTTCACGGCATTGTTTTAGTGTTTCTACCTAGCGAGTAATGAATATGGAACTCGGTTCCGTCGCCACCTTCAATCTGTACCCGGACCTGTATGCGCGCTTTCGCCCATCGTATCCGGAGGAGCTGTACGATTGGCTGCTGCAACTGTGTCCGGGACGCGGACGCGCCTGGGACTGCGCGACTGGCAGCGGCCAGACCGCGGTGAGGCTGGGGGAGAGTTTCGCGCGCGTCGACGCCACCGACATCAGCTCGTCGCAGCTGTCGGCGGCCGAGCCGCACAATCAGGTGTATTACCGCGAGTGCCCGGCCGAGGTCACGCCGTTCGACGACGACTGTTTCGACCTGATCTGCGTGTCGCAGGCGCTGCACTGGTTCCATCTGCCGTCGTTCTGGCCGGAGATGCAGAGGGTGCTGAAGCCGGGCGGCGTTTTCGCCGCATGGGGCTACCACCATTGCGTGGTGTCGCCGGAGATCGACCGCGCCTGCAGCGTGCTGTGGTCCATCGTCGAGCCGTTCTGGTCCAGCCGCTGTCAACTGCTGTGGGACGACTTCCGCGGCAGCGGCTGCCCGTTGCCGTTGCTGAAAGCGCCCAGCTTCACCATCAGCAGCGACTGGACCCTGGATCATTTCCTGGGCTTCCTCAACACCACCTCGGCCAGCAAGTTGTGCAAGCAGGCCCTGGGTGAGAGCATCCTGGACGATTCCTGTCAGCGCATCACCCGGGCCTGGGGGCCGCGGAGCCAGGTGCGGCGCGTCGATCTGCCGCTGCACTTGATGGTGGCGCGCAAGGATGGCGCGGCTGGCCTCATCGGCTGAGAGAGTTCAATGGACGTAAAAAAGCGCCCGATCGCGGGCGCTTTGTCGTTTGCGGCTGGGGGTCAGTGGCGGCGGTCGTATTCCGCCTGCAGGTCGGACAGCAGGATGTTGAGCGCGTCCGACGAGCGCACCAGCTCCAGCAGCGACACCGCCAGCGAGGCGATCATGCACAGCAGGCTGGCGCCGAAGGTGACTTCTCCGGTCGCCTGCCAGCCGGTATAGATCTGGAACATCGCCACCGTGCACAGGAACAGGCTGGCGATGCCCATGAACTGCATCCACTTGATCAGCGTGATCCGGGTGCGAAGGTTGCCGATCTGGCGCAGGATTTTCGGGTCCTGGCTGTCGCGGTATTCCTCGTACAGGTTGCGGATGATGCCTGCCAGGCCGAGAAAGCGGTTGGTATAGGCCAGCAGCAGCAGCGAGACGGCGGGGAACAGCAGGGCCGGGGTGGCCAGGTTCAGAGCGGAGTGCATCAGGAGTTCTCGTCTATCCATACGTCGGTGCCGTTGGGCGCGGCATCGAACAGTTCAATCACATCGCGGTTTTTCATGCGGACGCAGCCCAGCGAGCTGGGCCGGCCCCATGGTACATGATCGCCGGCGCCGTGGATGTAGATGGCGCGCTCGTAGCTGTCGACATTGCCGCCCTGGTTGAGGCCTGGCTCCTGGCCGCACAGCCACAGGATGCGGGTGAGGATCCAGTCCTTGTTCGGGTATTGCGCGTGCAGCTCGGGGGTGTATTTCCACGGCGTGACCTGGCGGCGGAAGATGATGGTGTTCGCTTCCGCGCCGTCGCCCAGCTTTTCGCACACGGCGTGCCAGCCGCGCGGGGTCTGGTAGCTGCCGCTGGTTTCGCCGACGCCGTTCTTCGCCGTCGATACCACGTATTCCTTCTGGACCCGTCCCCAATCGTCGAGCAGGCGCAGCGTCTGCGACTTGACGCCCACCCAGATCCAGGGCGAGCCGTAATGGCGGGCGTTGGGATAGGTGGCATGCAGCGGGCCATCGGTTTGCGCCTGCAGGATGAGCGCCGCGTCGTCGGCTGCCAAACAGGGCTGTGCCAGGCAAGCCAGCAGGATGGCGAGTCTCGCGCGCATTTCACTCCTCCCCGGCGGATCGGCGCCGCTGGCGGAAGAAGGAGGACAACTGTTCCGCGCAGGTTTCCGCCTCCACGCCGCCGAACACCGCCGCATGGTGGTTGAGCCGCGCGTCGGCGAACAGGTCGACCGTGCTGCCGGCCGCGCCGGTTTTGGCATCGGCGGCGCCGTAGATCACGCGCGCGATGCGCGCGTGCAGGATGGCGCCGCTGCACATTGGGCAGGGCTCCAGCGTCACGTACAGGTCGCAGCCGTCCAGCCGGTAGTTGCCCAGGCGCGCGGCGGCGTCGCGCAGCGCCTGCATTTCGGCATGCGCCGACGGATCGTGTCGGCCTATCGGCTGATTGTAGCCGCGGCCTATGATCTCTCCGTCTTTTACCACCAGCGCCCCCACCGGCACCTCGCCTTCTGCGGATGCTTGTTCGGCCAGCGTTCTGGCCACGCCCATGTAACGCCGGCGTTCTTCCTCGTTCGGGGGCAGGGCCACCGGGGGGTGGTCGGACAGCCGCCGCAGCAGCGCCTCCTTGTCGGCGTCACCAAGTTGCTGCCAGTGGATGCCGCGCGCCGCGGCTTCCAGCGCGAACAGCAAGCGGCGGGTCGCGGTGTGGCCGGCCGCTTTCAGCAGCAGGAAGGCGGTAACGACGCCGCGAGCGAGCAGTTGCTGACGGGTGTGGATGTCCAGCTCGGCCAGCCAGGCGATGGCGGCGGGAGGCAGCGGAGGGGAGGTGAGCGTCACGGAGTCGGGCGAAGCGAGGGTTGCGGCGATACCGTCATTATCGCGTGTTTCCCGCCGCGAACCAAACCCGGGGAATGACGCTGAGGGTGATTCTATGCCAATCATGCCGTGAAGAATTTTTTATGCGTCTGAGCCTGATATTGGCATAAAGAAATCGCGGATGTTGACGATATGATTGGAAAACACCAGAAAGTCCGCCCATGTCCGTGATCTCATCTCCGTCAGGCCCCAGCATCTGGCGGCAAAGCCTTTTCCCGTCAGCGCTGCCCAATGGAGCGAGCCAGCCTTCTTCCCCCGCGTCTTCCGCCGTCAATGGCGACGCCGATGCGCAGAGTCCATTGCAGCCCAAGCTGCCGGATCCGCGCAGCGAGCTGCAAAAATCGCTGAGCCAGGGTTTGCAGGACTATATGCAGAAGCTGAAAGTGGATCTGAACCGCCCGGCGAAGCGTCAGAGCAGCGAGGCCGACGCCATGCAGAAAGCCGTCCTCAAGCAGCGGGTGGAGGGGCTGCGCCGGATGATGATGATGTCGCACGACAAGGGCAGCTTGCGCGCGCTGGCTTCCGAGCTTGCCAGGCTGGCCAGGGAGCTGAAGGACTTGGTGACGAGCATGACTCAGAATGCGGCCGATAGCCAGATGGCGGTGAATGTCGGCGGCGATCAGGGAGCGGGAGACGCGGCGTCGCAGCAAGGCGGCGCGGGTAGCGCAGCGTCAGCCTCTGCTGATGCGGCATCGTCGCCGGAGGCTGGGAGCGGAGCCGGATCCGGGGCTGAGGCCGCGGCGGCAGCGTCGGAGGCTGGCGGCGCGACTGCGGCGGCGCAGCAAGCCGGCGCTGGGCAGGGCGCCGCGAGCGACAGCCAGGCAAGCGAGGGCGTCAAGGAGCAGAGCGGAAGCGCTCAACCGGTTGGGGATAGCCAGGCGCAGCCCGTCGATCCGCGCGCCGCGTTGCATGGCATGTTGTCCAGCGGCAAGGGCAATCCGGTGGCGGGGGATTCTGACATTCTGGAAATGCAAATGACGCTGAAAATGGTCAAGGAGTTCATCAAGCAGCAGATGCAGCAGATGAAGGACAAACGGGAAGCGCAGGATGATTTGCAGAGCGCGGAAAAGGCGCTGGGCGATGTCGACAAGATACTCAAGGGTGGGGCTGAGGCGGAGGAGGCGATGGGGGAACAGATGAACGTCAACATCAGCGATGTCGCAAGCAACATCAATGTGACCGCCTGAGCCTCGGACGCGGCGGACTTCAGCGCGCGAAGGCTCGCCGGACAAGCCGCCAGACTACCCATAGCCGGGCGCCGCCCTGAAGCCAGCGGCGCAGGCGCGGATTCGGCAACAATTTGCCCAGCGTTTCCAGCGCCGAACCGAACCAGCCTTCGCGCCACAGCGAGAAGCCTGAGCTGGCCAGCCGCATCGGCTGGAGCAGTCTTTCCTTCTCCAGCTTCAGTTTGATGCGCAGGGCTTCGCCCTTCATCACCAACAGTTGTTTCTTCAGTTCCCGGTCCTGTTGCGTCACACGCGCTCCCCGCCAGGGCCCAAGGCTGTCCAGTCTTTCCGGATTTCCTCGAGGGTGGTTGAGAATGGCGCGGGTTGTCGCCTCAGGCGCCTGCGCAGGCCCAGCAGCAGCGCAATGCCGCCGCCACACAGCAGCAGGGCGAGGCCGGCCATGACGGCGATCCGCCACTCCTGCGGCGTCAGCGCCCATAGGGCGAGCACGGCGGCGATCAGGCCGCAGCCCAGCAGAACCAGGCCCAGCATGCCCTGCAGCAGATTGCCGACGATCTCGTCCTTCAATTCCTGGGCTTCCAGCGTCAGCAGCTCGGCGCGGGTCAGGAACAGCGACCCCAAGCCGCCCGCGAACGAGCGCAGGGTGCCGGGGCGGGGGGCTTGGGCGGTATCGGACATGGGGCTCAGCGACGGGAGACCAGCATGCCCAGCAGGAAGGCAACGCCGGCAGCGATGCCGACGGACTTCCATGGGTTTTCGTGCACGTAATCGTCTGTGACTTTGACCGCTTCCTTGGCCTTGCCCACGACGATCTGCTCGGCGTCGCGCAGCTTGGTTTTGGCCGCGCCGAGTTTCTCGGCCAGACGCTTGCGCAGCTCTTTGCTGTTCGCGCTGCCGTCGTCGACGGTCGCGTTAATCAACTCTTCGGTGCTGGCCAAAACTTGGCGGACGTCATCCAGCAGCTGTTCTTTTTCCTTGGCGATGGTGGCATTGGACATGGCAACCTCCTGGCAGTGGTGAACGAAACCGACTCGAAACGCAGACATGGCACGGCGCAAAGCATAGCCTGCGCCAATTCACGCTAACAGCCTGGCGCGGCCGCGTCAAACCATGCGGTCAAACGTTTCATCCGCGTTGGTAGAGCGCCTCGTCCAGCAAAGGTTCCCTGGCCGGGTGCGCGCTGTTGGCGCAGAAAAATCCGACCAGCGCCATCAGCGCGCAATAGAGCACGCAGACCCAGGGGCTCCAGGGCATGGCGGCGATCAATAGCAGCGGAGTGACGCTGGCCCACGCCGAGTATGCGATGTTATAGGTGAAGGAGATGCCGGATACCCGCACATCGGCCGGGAACATGGCCACCATGATGGACGGCACCACGCCGACGATGCCGCAGCACAGGCCGGCGAAGGCGTAGGCGAGGCCGGGCCAGCCCCAGCCGGCGATCAGGTCGGCGTACAGCGCGGCGATGCCGACCGGCAGCAGCAGGCTGTAGAGGATCAGGCTGCGACGCTGGCCGATGCGGTCGCAGACGTGGCCGGCGATCACGCAGCCGATGTTGAGAAACACGATGCCCACGCTGCTGAGCGCGAACGCGCGGTCGGCGTGTATGCCGAAGCGTTGCTGCAGCAAAGTGGGCGTCACCACCACCAGCACCACCACCGCCGAGGTCAGCACGCAGGTCAGCGCCGCCGCCGGCAGCAGCGTGTGTTTGTGCCGGCGCAGCACGTCGACCAGCGGATACGTGGCGCGCTCGTCCTGGCGTTCGCGCATCGCCAGGAACACCGGCGTCTCGCTCAGCCAGCGCCGCAGCCAGACGCCGAGCAGGCCGAACGGCCCGCCCAGCAGGAAGGGAATGCGCCAGCCGTAGTCCAGCATCTCCTGCGGCGTGAACACGCGCGCCAGCAGCGTGGCGGTCAGCGCGCCCAAGAGATAGCCGAAGGTCAGGCCGGCCTGCAACACGCCCAGCGCGTAGCCGCGGCGGCCTCGCGGCGCGTGCTCTGCGACGAAGGACCAGGCGCTGGGCACCTCGCCGCCCACCGCCGCGCCCTGCAGGATGCGCAGCGACAGCAACAGCAGCGGCGCCAGGATGCCGATGTCGGCGTAAGTGGGCATCAGGCCGATCAGCAGACAGGGGCCGGCCATCATCAGGATGGTGAGGCTGAACACGCGCTTGCGGCCCAGGCGGTCGGCGAAGTGGGCCATGAGGATGCCGCCCAGCGGCCGAGCCAGATAACCGGTGGCGAAGATGCCGAAGGTTTGCAGCAGGCGCAGCCACTCGGGCATGTCGGGCGGGAAGAACAGCTTGCTCAGCGTGGTGGCGAAGAAGGCGAAGATGATGAAATCGTAGATTTCCAGCGCGCCGCCCAGCGCGGCCAGGCCCAGGGTCTGGTAGTCGGCGCGGGTGAGCGGGGTGGAGCGGGAGTCAGTCATGGATCAATCACGGAGTGCTGGGATGCCTGTCTGCGGCATCGCTATGGTAAAGAGCGAGCCAGGCCGTGGCCGGAGGCTCGTTCGCGCATGGCCGCCAGTTTAGCGCGGGAATCGCATCCTGCGGGAATAATCATATTCTGTTTGCATTTTCCGTCCGAATGAAATCAGGTCCGCCTTATCGGGTGGGCAGCAAGTGTTCCGCGAGAAAGTCGATGAACACCCGCTGTTTGGGCGGCAGATGGCGGCTGGCGGGCCAGACGGCGGAGAACTTTCCGGGTTCGGCCGCGCAATCCTCCAGCACCGGCCGCAGGCGGCCGTCGGCCAGCTCGCGGCGGACCGCGAAGTCCGGCAGCCAGGCGATGCCCAGGCCGTCGCTGGCGGCGGCGGCCAGCGCTTCTATGCTGTTGCAGCTGAGAAAGGCGTTCGGTTGCGGCGGCGAGCCGGCCGGGATGCGCAGCGCCCATGGCTGCAATTGGCCGTTGTAGGGAAAGCGGTAGCGCAGGCAGGCATGGGCCTGCAAATCATCGGGCCGCTGCGGTTCGCCGCGGCGGCGGAAATAGTCGGGCGAGCCGACCAACGCGAAGCGGAACGGCCCCAGCAGCCGCGCCTGCAGCCTGGAGTCGCCCAGTTCGCCGCTGCGTACCGCCACGTCGACGCCTTCCGCCACCAGATCCACCATGCGGTCGCTGAAGTCCAGTTCCAGCGAGATTTCCGGGTAATGGGCGTGGAATTCGGGCAGCAGCGGCGACAGCATACGGTGGCCGATCAGCGGCAAGCTGACTTTCAGGCGGCCGCGCGGCGCGGCGGCGCTGTGCGCCAGTTCCGCCGAGGCCTCGTCCAGTTCCGCCAGGATGCGGCGGCTGCGTTCGAACAGCAGCAGCCCTTCCTGGGTCAGGTGGATGCGGCGGGTGCTGCGGTGAAACAGCCGCGCCGCGAGTTTGTCCTCCAGCCGGCTGACGCTCTTGCTGACGGCCGAGGCCGATATTCCCAAGCGCTCGCCGGCGGCGACGAAGCTGCCCAGCTCCGCCGCGCGGACAAAGGCGAGCAGGCCGCTCAAGCTGTCCATGCCGTTCATGCCGCGTCTCCTTTGCTGACAAAATTTCATTAATTAGATGACATTGTGCCTGTTTTTCCCTGCAATTGCCCTGCCTATCATTTGCCGCATCAAAAACCGCGCTTGGCGATGGCCACGCGCTGGATGAAAGGAGAGGCGAATGCAAAGGATGCAAATGGAACGGCATGGCGAGAAATGGTCGGTGCTGGCGGCGGTCTGCCTGGCCGCGCTGGCGCTGCCGTGGAGCTTTGTCGGCGGCGCGGTGGCGACGCCGGCCATTGGGCGGGAACTGGGCGGCAGCCCGCAGGCGCTGGGTTGGGTGACCAGCGCCTTCATGCTGAGTTTCGGCAGCTGCCTGATGGCCGCCGGCGCGCTGGCCGATCAGTATGGCCGCAAACGCCTGTTCGGCGTCGGCATCGGCTTGTTCGCGGCGTCGTCGCTGGCCATCAGCCTGGCGCCGGATTTGTGGTGGCTGAATGGCTTGCGGGCCGCGCAGGGGCTGGCCGCCGCCGCCGCGATGGCCGGCGGTTCGGCCGCGTTGGCGCAGGAATATGAAGGAGAGGCGAGGACGCGCGCCTTCAGTCTGTTGGGCACGACTTTCGGCCTGGGGTTAGCCTTTGGCCCGCTGTTGTCCGGCGGCCTGATCCAATGGCTGGGCTGGCGCGCCATCTTCGCCTGCGGCGCGGCGATCGGCGTGGTTGCGTTGCTGCTGGCGCTGCCGCGCATGCGCGAATCGCGCGATCCGGACGCAGTGGGGCTGGATTGGCCGGGCGCGCTCAGTTTCACCTCGATGCTGGCCTTGTTCACGACCGCGCTGCTGCAGGGGCCGCAGCAGGGATGGCGCAGCCTGCCGGTGCTGGCGCTGCTGGCGGGATCGCTGGCCTTGCTGCTGGCCTTCATCTGGCTGGAGCGGCGGGCGGCGCGGCCGATGCTGGATTTGTCCTTGTTCCGCTACCCGGCCTTTGTCGGCGTGCAATGCCTGCCGCTGGCCACCAGCTATTGCTATGTCGCCTTGCTGGTGCTGCTGCCCTTGCGCTTCATCGGCGTCGATGGGCGGGGAGAGGCCGAGGCGGGACTGTGGATGCTGGCGCTGTCGGCGCCGATGCTGGCGATGCCGTCGCTGGCGGTATGGCTGACGCGCTGGCGTTCCGCCGGCTTCATTTCCGCGGCGGGCTTGCTGACGGCTGCGCTGGGGCTGGCCGGCCTCAGCCAGGCTCAGGCGGGCTCGCCCGCCATGGCGCTGGCGCTGCTATTGATCGGCGGCGGCAGCGGATTGCCTTGGGGGCTGATGGACGGCTTGTCGGTCAGCGTGGTGCCGAAGGAACGCGCCGGCATGGCCAGCGGCATCTTCAGCACCACCCGGGTGGCGGGCGAGGGCATGGCGCTGGCCGTAGTAGGCGCCTTGATGGCAGGCCTCACCGGCAGAGCGCTGGCCGATGCCGGCCTGAACGCGCCGGCCGCCGCAGTACAGCGGCTGGCGTCGGGCAATTTGTCCCAGGCCCATGCGCTATTGCCGATGGCGGACATCGGGCGGTTGATTCACGCCTATGACTGGGCTTTTCAGCGATTGCTGTATCTGTTGATCGCCTTGACGCTGTCGTCGGCGTTGATGGCGCTGGTTTTGCTGGGGCGCAGCAAGGGTGAGGCAGGCTTGGCCTGACGGGGGCAATGAAAAACGCCCCGCATGAGTGGGGCGTCGAGATGGTGGGCCGAAGAGGCTTGCTCCGCTTGATGGCCAGCTTTGCGTGCAACGATTTGATTTTAATTTGGATTATTTATTTGAATTCAGGCGGCGCCATGAAGATCGCATGCATGAGGTTGCGGCTTCGGCGCCGTGCATGTCTATTGAGACGCATCTCAAGTGAGGGCTGCTTGGGAGCGAGGAGCGCGACGCTCTTGCTTGCATGCGAATCCGAATTTCCTTCAAGCTCAGCTCACGATATCCGGCGCTTCCGGGCAGACTTTGTTGCGTCCCCCTTCCTTGGCCTGATACAGGGCTTCATCTGCCCGCTTCACCAGATCGTCTGCTGTTTCTCCCTTGCGCAGAACCGCAACGCCGAAGCTGCTGGTCTTGCTGCCAATCTCGGCAAAGGCATGCGCTTGCACGCTGGCGCGCAAGTGCTCGGCCAGGCGCAACGCCTGTTCCAGAGTGGTCTGAGGACAAAGTATCAGGAACTCTTCGCCACCCCAACGACCGACGGTGTCGGTCGCCCGCGCCGCGCGTCTCAAGATGCTGGTGAATTCCCGAAGCAGGATGTCTCCAACCAGATGTCCGCGGCTGTCGTTGACGGACTTGAATTTGTCGATGTCGGTCAGGATCACCGCAAGCGGGCGGCTGTCAGGATAGGCCAGCGCGATGGCGCTCTTGAAAGCCTCGTCCAGGCCTCGTCGGTTGACCGCGCCGGTCAGCTTGTCGGTTATGGCCAGCTGGGCTAACTGCCGATGAGCTTCGAGCAGCTCGGCCGTTCGCTGCGCGACCTCCTGGCTCAGGATCTCGTTGTGGCGAACCTGGAATTCGTGCGCCGCTTGGAGCCGGCCATAGGCATCGTTGAGCCTGTCGACCAGCACGCTCAGTTCATCGTGCGGCCCCCGCGGGCCCCGGCGCAGCACAAAGGGCGTGAAGCGCTTCCCCGGCTCGAAGGACTTGGCGAACTCCGCCATCTGCGTCAAATGTCGCGTGATCATCCATGAAATCAGCAAGAGGATGCTGATCGAAGTCACCAGCGACTTGCCGCTCTGTGTCGCCAGCACGATGCCAATGCGATCAAGGGTGCGGCTATAGAGGGTGTGCAGATTGGGCGCAATGAAGATCTTGCCAACGACCACCCCGTTGCGCTGCAAGACGTACTCGAAGCGCCTCTCCGCGTCAGCATCAACCTGCCCGGTTGTCAGCGTGGCCGACTGGCTGGGGCCGTAGTGGATCGTGGCGCCAGCGACCCAAGGGGAATGACCGATGCCATCGAGCTGCACCTGCATGCCGGCGAGGTTGAAGTTCCAGGCCGCATCGGCAAGGCCTGGCAACTGGCTCTGTTCGATGTAGCGCATGCCCTGCTCGAGTTCGGACACATCGTGTCGGTAATCGAAGAACAACTGTACCGAGGTCGCGATCAGCGCCGCGGTCGTGCTGATGCCGATGATCCAGACCAGCATGCGTCGCGCAAGTCCACGCGGCGCAAGGAAAATCAACAGGAAATCGCGCAATCGGGCGCTATCCCTTGCCTGGCGATTCGCATCCATGTTTACTTGGCCTGCCTGCGGAACGGCGAATAGCGGGCGTAGACTTCCTCGTAGCGTTTGGCGGCTTCCGGATCAAGCAAGCGGGCTTCCGCTTCGATCCACGGTGGACGCCTGCCAGCCTTGGCAACGATCTCATTGACCCGCTTGACGATCTTTCGTCCCCACGGCCCCTTGGTGCAAGCCGCATACCCGAGCGTGTATTGGGGGTGGCCGGCGATGGGAAGGTAAATAAAATTGATTGAGTTAGGCAGCTTCAAATGCCTGGCGAACCAATAGACCTCGTCCGGATAGGCGATGATGTAGTCCACCCACCCGCTGGCCAACTGGCTGAAAGGCGCCACGTCGTCGGCACTTGTCCGGAGGATGTTCTTTTGTCCAGCCGCCGTCGTGAAAGCCGAAAGAATGATGGGCGGGTATCCCCGCATCTCTTGGCGGACGGTGGTCAGCGACAGGTCATGCATCAGCCGGGCGATGTCCATGGCGCCGTCAGCATTGCGGTAGGCTGTCAGGCGGGCGGCCCGATCGGATCGCACGACGATGTAATACGGCAGCACGAATTCGACCGGGTTGCTGAATTCCATATAGGCTTCGCGCTCGCTCGTCTTGAGCAGGCTAGGCTGGCAAACGTGCTGGCCCTGTTTCATCAGGCCGGAGACGCGCGCCAGGCTGGCGCGTTCGATCACGCTGTTGTACTCGGGCGTGCGCTCAATGAAATATCGCAGAAACACGTCAGCGTACCCTTGGCCCTTGTCGGGGCCGTCGGTTATGGTGACGGGTGGATTGCCCGGCATTTGCCATCTGATGGTGTTGTCGTCGGCCCGAGCGTTGGCGCTCATCATCAGGTGGCCCAAGGCCATTCCTGCGCCAATGAACGTCCAGAAAGAAGCGGCTCGCATCTTCCCGGCGATGGCTTTCAACATTTCCATATCCCTTTAAATACACTAGCGATCGCGCCTATTGTCCCTGGCCAGCCGCGATATCCACCGTAAGTTCTGATGAGGAGTTCCTCAAGGCGCCAGCAAATTTGGGCAGTGCCCCAGCTGCGCTGGCGCAGCGCTGATCGTGCCGCCGCGAGCGACGCATTGGTCGGGCGGTAGCGGCGCTTTCTGTTCGACAAAGCGGACAAGCAGGTCGAAAGCGCGCTGCGCGTGCGGCTCGATCAGTTCAAGCTGTGGGAATATGTTGGCGTAGCGCTCGACGTGATTGCCGTTCTGGATCTCGTAGAGACGATAGGCTTGGGCGTGCTCGCCGCTTTCCGCGGCAACCTGCCGCGCATAGGCTCGCGCATGGTGGTCGATGGGCAGCAGCGCATCCATCGTGCCGGCGACCGTGATCAGCGGGCGCTTGATCTTGCCGTTGGTGGCGATGGCCGCCACATTGGAGCCAACTGTAGAGGCGGACAGTCGCGCCAAGTAGTTGTACCGGCCGGGCCCGGCGCCATAGGTGTTGTAGCTAGGATCCAAGCGCTTTTGCCATTGGCACTGCGTGGGCTCCCAGAATGAGTCAGCGTGCATGCCCCATAGCGAGACCGGGCCGTTTTCTGTGTCGGCGAGGAGATCGGGCGGATAGCCGGCCGCCATGATGTTCAACGCGGCGGTGCTCGTCGGCGAGCGGCCGGAGGCGAGATAGTCGGGGTAGTTGAGGATCGCTGGGGGCAAGCCAGTCAGCAGGTTCGGCCCGCGGGAATCGGCGAAAGTGCCTGCCCAATCCACGCCGCCGTCGAAGTATTCCGGCGCGGTTTCGATCGCGCGGCGCACCTGATAGCCGCCGTTCGAGGTGCCGACTGCATAGGTATAGCGCGGCTTGCGGCCATACTGCGCCTCTACGCCGCGGCGCGCCAGGTCAGAGGCCATCACCATGAAGTCGCGCCAGCGGGTGAAAGCCTGGCCAGGATCGTCATCGTAGTAATGGACATAGCTTGGCTTGTCCGGAGACCCGGTTCGGCAGGCCAGCGGATCTGCCGCCGTGCTCTCGCGCGCGCTGAGCACGCCCTTGTTTTGCGACGCATAGGCATAGCCTTTCTGCAGCACGTAATCGCTCCAGACGAAGTCGCCGTTGAATTCGCTGCGGGCGCCGGAAGCGCCGGCAACGACGAGGCGGCCGTTCCAGTTCTGGGGCAGGCGCAGCAGGAAGCGCGCCTGCCCCAGCGGATCCTTGGCGAAGCGGGCCTGAATCTGCAGGCCGGGGACTACCTTCTTGATTGGCGGCCTGCTGGCGGCATCCGCCACGAGTATGGCGCGGTCGGCCTGCGGCATGAACGCCAAATGGGGCAGGCCAGGCAGCGAGTCATCGGCCGGCGTGGTGTTGGGGTTGCGGGTTGTAAGATCGGGGCTTTCGATGCAACTGGCGTCGGCGAGTTGCGAGTCCAATTTCCGGAGCAGGCGTTCGCAGGAACGCTGCGTGCCGGCAGTGGCCGCGCCAGCGAGGATCAGCAGGGCAAGGGCGGCGGCCGTCGATTTCCACATGACTCGTTTCCTTGGTTTGATGTTTCAGTAGCCGGCTTGGCCGTAATCGCTCGGCAACCCCACAGGCACGCAATGCCATTGGTGATGCAGAATAACTGAATCGTTTGTCCTTTCCTAGATACCTCAAGAGCCTTGCGCCAGGCCCTGCAAGGAGCCGTCATGAGCAAGTCGCAGTCCACCCCCGACTCAAGCGTGTCTGGAGAAGTGGGGACGATTCAGATGTTGCCAAACGGAAAAGCAAAAAAGCCCGCAATCATGCGGGCTTGTGTGTTTTTTGGCGCCTGTAGGAGCCAGACGTCAGATCATTCCCACTCAATGGTCGCCGGCGGCTTGCCGCTCACATCGTAGACCACGCGGTTGATGCCGCGCACTTCGTTGATGATGCGGTTGGACGCGCGGCCCAGCAGGCTGTACGGCAGCTCGGCCCAGTGGGCGGTCATGAAGTCGCTGGTCACCACGGCGCGCAGCGCGACGACGTAATCGTAAGTGCGGCCGTCGCCCATCACGCCGACGGACTTCACCGGCAGGAACACGGCGAAGGCCTGGCTGGTCAGCTCGTACCAGTTCTTGCCGGTCTTCTCGTCCACGGTGTTGCGCAGCTCTTCGATGAATATGGCGTCGGCCTGGCGCAGCAGGTCGGCGTATTCCTTCTTCACTTCGCCAAGGATGCGCACGCCCAGGCCCGGACCCGGGAACGGGTGGCGGTAGACCATGTCGTGCGGCAGGCCGAGCGCCACGCCCAGCTGGCGAACTTCGTCCTTGAACAGCTCGCGCAGCGGCTCCAGCAGCTTGAGGTTCATGTCTTCCGGCAGGCCGCCCACATTGTGGTGGCTCTTGATGGTGTGCGCCTTTTTGGTCTTGGCGCCGGCCGATTCGATCACGTCCGGGTAGATGGTGCCCTGGGCCAGCCACTTGGCGTTGGTCAGCTTGCCGGATTCGCGGTCGAAGACTTCGATGAATTCGGCGCCGATGATCTTGCGCTTCTTCTCCGGGTCGGACTCGCCGGCCAGCTTGGCCATGAAGTCGGCTTCGGCCTGCACGTGCACCACTTTGACGCCCAGGTTCTGGGCGAACATTTCCATCACCATCTTGCCTTCGTTCAGGCGCAGCAGGCCGTGGTCGACGAAGACGCAGGTCAACTGGTCGCCGATGGCGCGGTGGATCAGCGCGGCGGCCACGGAGGAGTCCACGCCGCCGGACAGGCCGAGGATCACTTCTTCGTCGCCGACTTGCTCGCGAATCTTCTTCACCGCTTCATCGATGTAGTTGGGCATGGTCCAGCTGGGTTTGCAGCCGGCCACATGCAGCACGAAGCGGTGGATCATCTCGGTGCCGCGCTTGGTGTGGGTGACTTCCGGGTGGAACTGCACGCCGTAGAAGCCGCGGGTCTCATCCGCCATCGCCGCGTACGGGCAGGACGGGGTTTCGGCGATCACCTGGAAGCCGGCCGGCAGCGCGGTCACCTTGTCGCCGTGGCTCATCCACACGTCGAGGAAGCCGTTGCCGGCGTCGTCGATCTGGTCCTGCAGGCCTTCCAGCAGCTTGGAGTGGTGGCGCGCCTTGATCTGGGCGTAGCCGAACTCGCGCTTGTCGCCGCTTTCCACCTTGCCGCCCAGGGTCTGGGCCATGAACTGCATGCCGTAACAGATGCCCAGCACCGGCACGCCCAGCTCGAACAATTTGGGATCGGCCTGGTAGTCGGACTCGTACACCGAGTTCGGGCCGCCGGACAGGATGATGGCCTTGGGCGCGAAGGCCTTGATCTCTTCGATGGGCATGTCGAAAGAATGAAGCTCACAGTAAACGTGAGCTTCGCGTACGCGGCGGGCGATCAACTGGGTGACCTGGGAGCCGAAGTCGAGAATGAGGATCTTGTCCATGCCTATCCTTGAAAAGTAATGCAGGCCGTTAAGGCCATTATCGTCAATGCTAAAAATAATTCCGTGGTTTCAGTCTTCGCTGGGAGGCAGCCGGCGCGGCGGTTCCGAGCGCTCCGGCACGCGGTCGCTGCGGGCGGCCAGCAGCAACACGCCCATCAGCACCATGCCCAGCGCCACGAAGTGGGTGGCGCGCAGGCCAAGCTGGTCTATCGCGTAGACGCTGGCGCCGGCGTAGGCCAGCATCGGGCTGGTGACCAGCGTGGACTTGTTGAAGCCGTCAAGCGCGAACAGCAACACGCCCGCCGCGAACAGCAGCAGGGCGAGCAGGGTGGAGGTGTTGGGCAGCAGGGCGGTGCTTTTCAGCAGCCATACGCTGCCGACGCAGATCAGGGCGATGGGCAGGGCGGCGCCGCGCTTCATCATGCCGCGCCTCGCTGGTTCTTCATCACGCGCTGTTTTTCGCGCTGCCATTCGCGGTCTTTTTCGGTGTCGCGCTTGTCGTGCAGCTTCTTGCCCTTGGCGAGGCCGACTTCGGCCTTCACATTGCCTTTGGCGTAGTGCAGATCCAGCGCCATCATGGTGTAGCCGGCGCGTTCCACCTTGCCGATGAAGCGGTTGATCTGTTCTTGCGACATCAGCAGCTTGCGCGGACGCACCGGGTCCGGGTTGACGTGGGTGGAGGCGGATTGCAGCGGAGTGATGTGGCAGCCGATCAGCCAGAAGGCGCCGTTTTTCCAGTCGACGTAGCTTTCCTTCAACTGGACGCGGCCGGCGCGGATGGCCTTGACTTCCCACCCTTCCAGCACAAGCCCGGCCTCGAGTTTTTCCTCGATGAAGTAGTCGTGGAAAGCCTTGCGGTTCTGGATGATGCTCATGTGTGGCGGGTTCCTTTGAATCCGGCATTGTATCAGAAGCCGGGCCGCAACCAAAATCGTGTCTTTTCAGTGGCTTGATGTGAAAGGACTTGGCCGCGGGCGCGCCGTGAAGCCCGGACGGGCGGCGGCAGGCGCTTTTTGCTAGAATTGCGGCTTGATTGTCAGTTTCGAGACCCCGGCCGCGCCGGGTTTTTGCCGATGCAGCTTGTCGAAAAGAGCGTCCTGGTGGCGCATACGCCGGCGCAGATGTACGCGCTGGTGGACGATATCGAACACTACAGCCGCTTCCTGCCCTGGTGCGGCAAGACCGAGGTGCTGTCGCGCGACGGCGGCCAGGTGGTGGCCAGCCTGCACATCGATTATCTGAAGGTGCGCCAACATTTCACCACTCGCAACCACAACGTGGAGAACGAATCGATCCGGATGGAATTGGTGGAGGGGCCGTTCGAGTTGCTGGAGGGCTTGTGGCATTTCAAGCAGCTGGGCGATTTCGGCTGCAAGATAGAATTCAGCCTGCGTTACCAATTCTCCAGCCGCATTCTGGAAAAGTTGATCGGGCCGGTGTTTGGCCACATTTCCGGCTCGCTGGTGGATGCTTTCATCAAGGAAGCGGACAGGAAATACGGCGATGACTGAGGGGTTGAGCGTGGAGGTGGCCTATGCCAGGCCGGATCGGCAGTGGCTGGTCGAGGTGAGCCTGCCGGCCGGAGCTGCCGCGCTGGACGCGGTGCGCGCATCCGGCATTCTGGCGTCGTGCCCGGAGCTGGACGAGGCGGCTTTGAAGCTGGGCGTGTTCGGCAAGGCGGTCAAGTCGGACGCGCTTCTGCGCGATCATGACCGGGTGGAGGTCTACCGACCGTTGCAGGCCGATCCCAAGGAAGTGCGCAGGCGGCGCGCCGAGGCGGGCAAGACGATGAAGAAGGGCGGTTGAGCCTGGCGGATGGGAGCAAAAAAAGGATGGCCTGGAGGCCATCCTTTTTTATTGAGGAAGCGCGGCTCAGCCTGGCATGTCTTCGGCTGAGCAGACGCGGTTCTTGCCGTTGATCTTGGCCTGGTACATCGCGTGGTCGGCGCGCTCCAGCACGTCGGCTTCCTGCTCGCCCAGATGCCAGCGCGCGACGCCGGCGCTGAAGGTGATCAAGAGCTTGTCGTTGTTGGCCAGAAAGAAGGTTTTGGTCAGCTCGCGCTGCAGCCGTTGCACGGCTTGCACCGCTTCGGTTTCCGGTGTGTCCGGCATCAGGATCACGAACTCCTCGCCGCCGAAGCGGGCGACGATGTCGGCCGGGCGCAAGGTGAGCTTGATCGTGTCCACCAGGTATTTCAGCGCGTCGTCGCCGGCCAGGTGGCCGTAGCGGTCGTTCAACTGCTTGAAGTTGTCGACGTCGATCAGCGCGACCGACAGCGGCGCGGCAGTGCGTTCGGCGCGGCCGATCTCGCGCTGGAAGTATTCGGCCAGGCCTCGGCGGTTGTAGGCGCCGGTCAGCTGGTCTTCCTTCACTTTGGCGCTGGCGGCTTCCAGCGCGGTTTCCAGCTCGCTGATGCGTTGCTCGGCCGCTTCCACCTGTTCTTTGGCGGAAACCAGCTCGTCGCGGGAGCGGGTCAGGTCCAGCTGCATGATGGAGGTGTCTTCCATCAGCGAGCCTATGATGCCGCTCAACTCGTCGACGCCAGGCATCTGCTTCAACTTTTCGCTGTGCGCCTGGATCTTGCCGTGGAATTCGTCGGTGCTGTCGGTCATCATCGCCAGCCGGCTGACGAAGCGGTCCAGAAGCGCGCGCAGCGAGCTGGCGGCTTCGTCCAGCGAGGTCTTCAGCATGCCCTGCTTGCGGATCACCTCTTTCAAGCTGGTTTCCAGCTGGTAGATCTGCTGCATCGACAGCGGCTCGTGAGACAGGATTTCCTGCAGCGAGCTGACTTGGCCGAGCAGGTACTCGTCGGAGCGGTTCAGCTCGGCGACATTGTCCAGCATCAGCTTGAGCAGATTGGCGAGGCCGGTGGCCAGGCGCCCCTCCTGCTGGGATTGGAGCTCCAGCTTGATCATGAACGCCCTGAGCTTGGGCATGAACACGTTCAAGCTGGCATCGTCGGCGATGCCGTCCAGTTCCTGCAGCAGCGCTTCCAGGCCGTCCACCAGGTCGGGGTAATCGGCCAGCCGCGGCTCCAGGCCATGCTTGAGCGCGAAGGACAGCGTGCGCTGCCATGCCTGCCAGCTGCTTGCCGTCTCGGCGGACTGCTGGTCGTCGGCGTCCAGCGCGGGCAGAGGATCGGGAGGGGGGAGGGTGCGGCTGGACGGCGCCGCGTTCCAGTTTTGCAGCAGGGCGACCAGCTTCTGGTTGAGCTCTTCGGGCTGGTTGCCGTAATTGATCAGCACCCGCTCCAGCGTGCTTTGTTTGTGATGCTGCGGGAGGTCGGGCTGGCGCAGATCCCAGCTCTTTACCAGGGTCTGGATCAGTTGGCCCCAGCTTTGCGTCAGTTGCTGGGCCGAGAAAATGCCGCGCAGGAAGTCGATGATCAGCTGGGGGGCTTGCTCCCAGCGGTTTTCATCCAGCACCTGGCGCAAGCGGGTCATGGTGACCTTGGCCTGGACATTGTCCTGGGGCAGCGTTTCCAGGGCCCGCAACAGCAGCACCGCCAGTTTGTTGTCGCGCCCGATAGGGGTTTGCGTCAACTCATGGTAGACCCGCTCGAAGTTTTCAGGTGTCGGAAGCAGCTTGCGCATGGACAGCTGCTTCAGGGTTTCTCTTGCCACTTCGATGGGATTCTGTGTCGTCATTGCCCAAACCTTGGTGCTTTTAAGGCGGCCTGCCATCATCGGTCGTCAGTGGGTGGGTGTGCGTTATCGACGGTTCGCCGCAGAGGAGGACTTGCTGGGATCCAGCAACTGGAAAAACACCTCGCCGTTGCGAATCATGCCAAGTTCGTTCCTAGCTCTTTCTTCGATCGCGTCACTGCCTTGTTTCAGATCGCGCACTTCTGCATCCAGGGCGGCGTTGCGGGCGACCAGCTTTTGGGTGGTCGCCCGCTGTTCCTGCAGCTGCTTGTCCAGCTGCCAGACCCTGAGCCAACTGCCCTTGCCGAACCAGAGCGGCCATTGCAGGGCGAGGATCACGGTTACCAGGGTCACGGTCAGCCAGCGCATGCAATTACTTCAAATGGTAGAAAGCGGCACGGCCGGGGTAGTGGGCGGCGTCGCCCAGTTCTTCCTCGATGCGCAGCAGTTGGTTGTACTTGGCCATGCGGTCCGAGCGCGACAGCGAGCCGGTCTTGATCTGCATGCAGTTGGTGGCGACCGCGAGGTCGGCAATGGTGCTGTCCTCGGTTTCGCCGGAGCGGTGGCTCATAACGCAGGTATAGCGGGAACGCTTGGCCAGATCAACTGCTTTCAGGGTTTCCGACAATGTGCCGATCTGGTTGACCTTCACCAGCAGCGAGTTGGCTACGCCCTTGGCGATGCCGTCTGCCAGGATTTTGGGATTGGTGACGAATACGTCGTCGCCGACGATCTGCACTGTCTGGCCCAAGCGTTCGGTCAGCAGCTTCCAGCCTGCCCAGTCCTGTTCCGCCATGCCGTCTTCGATCGAGATGATCGGGTACTTGTCGGCCAGGTTTTCCAGGTAGTCGGCGAACTCTTCCGAGCTCAGCGACAGTTTTTCGGCGGTCAGGTGGTACTTGCCGTCGCGGAAGAATTCCGAAGCGGCGCAGTCCAGCGCGATCATCACGTCCTGGCCGGCCACGTAGCCTGCCGCGTCGACGGCTTCCAGGATCAGCTTGATCGCGTCTTCGTGGCTTTCCAGGTTGGGCGCGAAGCCGCCTTCGTCGCCCACGGTGGTGGCGTAGCCGTGGCGGTCGCAGATCTTCTTCAGGTGATGGAAGATCTCGGCGCCCATGCGCAGCGCTTCGCGGAAGGTTTGCGCGCCGACCGGAATGATCATGAATTCCTGGATATCCAGGGTGTTGTTGGCGTGTTCGCCGCCGTTGATGACATTCATCATCGGCACCGGCAGCGCCATCGGGCCGGCGCCGCCCAGGTAGCGGTACAGCGGCAGGCCGGCGTCTTCGGCGGCGGCGCGGGCCACGGCCATCGAGACGGCCAGCATGGCGTTTGCGCCGAGGCGGGACTTGGTCTCGGTGCCGTCGAGTTCGATCAGGGTTTTGTCGATGAAGGTCTGGTCGGAGGCGTCCAGGCCGATGATGGCTTCGCAAATCTCGGTGTTGATGTTGTCAACGGCCTTCAGCACGCCCTTGCCCAGGTAGCGGCTTTTGTCGCCATCGCGCAGTTCCAGGGCTTCCCGGGTGCCGGTGGAGGCGCCGGACGGCACCGCCGCGCGGCCCATGACGCCGGATTCCAGCAGCACGTCCGCTTCCACGGTCGGATTGCCGCGGGAGTCCAGGATTTCGCGAGCTACCACGTCAACGATCGAACTCATTGTCTTTCCCTTCATAGCTTTCAGTTGAACTTGCAGAGGGCGGCCCGCCCGACGGATCGGGCGGACATTACCAGCTGTGTATTACAGCGAGCGCTCAGCTTGGGATTGTGCCGCGCACGCTCGCCCTGCGCATTGAGCGTGGTCAGCAATCGCCGATCAGCTGGCTTGCTTGTCGGCCTGGTGCGCCAGCGCGGCCTTCACGTAGGCGATGAACAGCGGGTGGCCGTCACGCGGAGTGGAGGTGAATTCCGGGTGGAACTGACAGGCGAAGAACCAGCGGTGACCGGCCAGCTCGATGGTCTCGACCAGCTTTTCATGGCCGGCGGAGCGGCCGCTGATGGTCAGGCCAGCCTGTTCCAGGCGCTGGATGTAGTAGTTGTTGACTTCGTAGCGATGGCGGTGGCGCTCGGTGATCTCGGCGTCGCCGTACACGCGCGCGGCCAGCGAGCCGGGAACCAGATCGCATTGCTGGCCGCCCAGGCGCATGGTGCCGCCCATATTGGAGTTCTCGTCGCGTTTTTCGATCTTGCCGTCGTGGTTCACCCACTCGTCGATCAGCGCCACCACCGGGAAGTTGGTGTCGAGGTCGAACTCGGTGGAGTTGGCGCCGGCCATGCCGGCCACGTCGCGCGCGTATTCAATCAGCGCGATCTGCATGCCCAGGCAGATGCCGAGGTAGGGGATGTCGTTCTCGCGGGCGAATTTCACCGCCTTGATCTTGCCTTCCACGCCGCGCTTGCCGAAGCCTCCCGGCACCAGGATGGCGTCCATGTCGCGCAGCGATTCGGCGCCGTCGCGCTCGATCTCTTCCGAGTCGACGTAGATGATGTCGACCTTGGTGCGGGTGTGGATGCCGGCGTGCTTCAGCGCTTCGGTCAGCGACTTGTACGACTCGGTCAGATCGACGTACTTGCCCACCATCGCGATCTTGATCGCGTGGTCCGGCTTCTCGATCGCGTCGATGATGTCGTTCCAGGCGGACAGGTCGGCCTTGGGCAGGTCCAGTTGCAGCTGTTCGGCGATGATGTCGTCGATGCCCTGGGCATGCAGCATGCCCGGCACCTTGTAGATGGAGTCGGAATCGTAGCAGCCGATCACCGCGTTCTCTTCGACGTTGCAGAACAGCGCGATCTTGCGCTTTTCGTCTTCCGGCAGCTCGCGGTCCATCCGGCACAGCAGGATGTCCGGCTGAATGCCGATCTCGCGCAGCTCCTTCACCGAGTGCTGGGTCGGTTTGGTCTTGATCTCGCCGGCGGTGGCGATGTAGGGCACGTAGGACAGGTGCACGTACAGCGTGTTCTTGCGGCCGTGGTTGGAGCGCATCTGGCGGATGGCTTCCAGGAAGGGCAGCGATTCGATATCGCCCACGGTGCCGCCGATCTCGACGATGGCGACGTCGGCGTCAGCCGCGCCTTCGCCCATCTTCAGCTTGATTTCGTCGGTGATGTGCGGGATCACCTGGACTGTGCCGCCCAGGTAGTCGCCGCGGCGTTCCTTGGTAATGACCGATTCGTACACCTGGCCGGTGGTGAAGTTGTTGCTCTTCTTCATCTTGGCGTGGATGAAGCGTTCGTAGTGGCCGAGGTCGAGGTCGGTTTCCGCGCCGTCTTCGGTGACGAACACTTCGCCGTGCTGGAAGGGGCTCATGGTGCCCGGGTCGACATTGATGTAGGGGTCGAGCTTCAGCATGGTGACTTTCAGCCCGCGGGATTCGAGGATCGCGGCGATGGACGCAGCGGCAATGCCCTTGCCCAGGGAGGACACCACGCCACCGGTTACGAAGATGTACTTGGTCATGAGATTACGGCTCTGTGGGAATCCGGGATTTTACCCTGAAATCGAACGAAGTTGAATCACTTGCTGCATCTTGTTGCCACCCTTGGCCGGCGCAGAATGCAACACTCACTATAGACACCCGGCGATAAAGCTCGCGTGGCTGTGGCGAATCCGTTACAATGCCCGCCGACTGTTTCATTAATTGAGAGAGCGCCCGTCAAAGCGTCGGGTGCTCGTTCCGCTTGAATTACTGGCTTTTTATATGTTATAAAGCCAGCTTTTACCGGTTTTGGGAGTTTAACCATGGCGCGTGTTTGCAAAGTCACCGGCAAGCGTCCGATGACCGGGAACAATGTTTCCCACGCCAATAACAAGACTAAACGTCGTTTCCTGCCGAACCTGCAATATCGCAAGTTCTGGGTGGAAAGCGAAAACCGCTGGGTGCGCCTGCGCGTATCCAACGCTGCACTGCGTACCATCGACAAGGTGGGCATTGATGTAGTGCTGGCTGATCTGCGCGCTCGCGGCGAGATCTAAGCGGTCAACCAGATAAAGCACTGAGGTATACATCATGCGCGATAAGATCAAGCTGGAATCCACTGCTGGTACCGGCCACTTCTACACCACCACCAAGAACAAGCGCACCATGCCGGAAAAGATGGAGATCAAGAAGTTTGATCCCGTTGCCCGCAAGCACGTTCTGTACAAGGAAACCAAGCTGAAATAAGCTGGTTTTCTGGTTGGTAAAGAGCCCTTCTCTGGTGCACGGAGAAGGGTTTTTTGTTTGTCCGGCCGGCGGTTTTGCCGGCAGTGCGCGAAAAAAAAAGCCAGTCATGCGACTGGCTTTTTTCATTGGGCAGCGGGTTTTGTCAGGATTCGGCCTGACGGAAGATTTTCCTCGCCAGCAGCAGGTCCTGCCAGGCCTTGGCCTTGTCCGGCTGGTTGCGGAGCAGGTAGGCGGGGTGGTAGCTGACCACCAGCGGCACGCCCTGGTAGCGATGCACCTTGCCGCGCAGCCGGCCGATGGAGTCTTCGGTTTCCAGCAGCGTCTGGGCGGCGAAGCGGCCCAGTGCGATGATCAGGGTCGGCTGGATATGGCGAATCTGTTGCAGCAGGTAGCCGTTGCAGGCGGCGATTTCGTCCGGGGCCGGATTGCGATTGCCCGGCGGGCGGCACTTGAGCACGTTGGCGATATAGACATCCTGATCCCGCTCCAGCCCGGCGGCGGACAGCATATTGTCCAGCAGCTGGCCGGCGCGGCCGACAAAGGGCTGGCCTTGCCGATCTTCGTTTTCACCCGGCGCTTCGCCTATCAGCATCCAGCGCGCCTGGGGATTGCCGCGGCCGAATACCGTCTGGGTGCGGGTTTCGCACAAGCGGCAGTCGTGGCAATCGGCCACCTTGCGTTGCAGCAGAGGCCAGTCTACCGGGGCGAGCTCGGCGCCAACCTCGGCGCGCAGCGGCTCTGCCGTTGGCGTTGGCTCGACGGGCTCCGGGGTGATGGGCGCCGGCTCGGGAGCCTGCGCTGCGATCTGTTGCGCTTCCGGCGGCGCGGTCAGTTTTGCGTCATGGACGAAAAGGGATTCGGACGGGGGGGGTGAGATGGCCAAGGCGGGCAGCTCAGTGAATGCTGCGTCTGTTTGCGGCGACTGGCGCAGCAGTTGCGCCGGGTGCTGCTCGAACCAACCGGCGCGGGGTTGCCAGGCCGGGCCCAGGCCCATTTCCTGTTGCCGCAGGCTGGCGCGGCTCATAGCGACGCCTCCATCAGGATCGCGTGCTCGCGGCCGCCGCTGACGGGGTAGTAGTTCTTGCGCAGCCCGCACTGGCGGAAGCCGCAGCGCTGGTAGAGCTTGCGGGCCGGCGCATTGCTTTCCCGCACTTCCAGGAACAGTCTGTGGCAGCAATCGTCGCGTAGGTTATGCAGCATGGATTGCATCAGCTGCAGCCCGAAACCTTGGCTTTGATGTTCTTTGGCGATGACGATATTGAGAATTTCCGCCTCGTCCAGCACGCGCATGATCAGCGCGAAGCCCATCAGCGAGCCGTCGTCGCCGAACAGGCCGTAGCAGGGATAGCCGGCGGCCAGGCTGTCACGGTACTGCCCGACTCGCCAGGGATGTTGCGTCGCCTGTTGTTCCAGGCTGGCCAGTTGCTGCGGATCGGTGGGGTGGAAGAGGCGGACCGAGCTCATCGGCTGCGCGCCTGCTGTTGTTCAATCGAGGTCAGCGCCACCTTGTTGCGCACGTAGAGCAGCTCCGCCTCGCGCGGATGGCGCGCGGGATAGCGGCCGCTTTCCGCTAGCCGGATATAGGCGGCGGCATGAGGGCGGGGGTGGAGCGACAGCGGCAGGCGTTCCCGGGCGTCGGCCAGCAGCTGGGGGTAGCTGTCGAAGCCGTCGCCGGCAAGCATGGTGGCGGCTTCTGGCAGCGACACCTCTTCAGGTGAGACGACCGCGATCGGGCTAAGCCTTTCCCAGTCAGGTCCGACGCGGTATAGCGCGCTGTAGACTTGCTGCATGCGGGCGTCGAAACAGACCTGAACCAGTCCATCGCCGGCCTGCCAGGCCAGGTTGTCCAGCGTGGGGATGGCGGTGACGGGCAGGTCGGCGGAGTAGGCCAGGCCCTGGGCGACGCCGCAGGCGATGCGCAGGCCGGTGAACGAGCCCGGACCCTGTCCGAATACGATGCCGTCCAGCGACGACAACGCGATGCCGGCTTCTGCGAGCAGGCGCGACACCTCCGGCAGCGTGCGCTCGGCGTGCTTTTGCGCGACGCATTCATGGAAGACCAGCGTTTCCGTTTCCAGGCTCAGCGCCAAGGAAAGATAGGTGGTGGAGGTGTCTAGGGCTAACAGTTTCATTGGGCTTGATGCGACCTTGCAAGGCTGGGAATTATAAGCCCAGTTCCTCGACCCAGGCGAGCGCGGAGATGTGCGCCTGGTTCAGTTGTTCGCTGGACAGGCCCAATTGGTCGCATAATTGCGGCACCCCGTCCATTTCCCCGTCCTCGCAGGCGCGGGCCAGCTTCAGGTAGAGGCTGATCGCGCCGCGCTCGTGAAGCAGGGCGTCCATGACTTGAGGCGGAAGCTGCAGGTGTTCGATGATCTTGTCCATCGGCATGTCGAACAGCACGTCCAGCAGGCTGAACAGGCCGACGATGAATAGATTGTCGTTGACGTCGTGGCGCTCGCCCAGCTCCGCGCCCAGCAGCTCCATGAAGCGGCCGCGGGTGATGGCGGTCTTTTGCAGGGCTGGCGGGGCGTTGTTGTCGTCGGATGCGGTCACCAGCAGCAGGGTCAGCCAGCGGTAGAGTTTCTGGTAACCCAGAACGGTCACGGCATGGGAGAAGGAGCTGATCGTGGTGTTGAGGCCGGCGGCGGCGGAGTTGACGTAGCGCAGCAGCTTGTAGGATAGGGCGACGTCGCGTTTGAGCACCTGCTCGATGTCGCGGATGTCGGCGTCTATGCGCAGCAGGTTCAGCAGCTCCAGCGTGTTGCTGAAGGCCGGATGAATCACCTTCGCCGCCAGCGTTTCGGGCCGGGCGAAATAATAGCCCTGAAAGCCGTCCATGCCCAGTTCCTTGCACAGATGGAACTGGGCGTGGGTTTCCACCCGTTCGGCGATGCGGATCAGCGGATAGCTGCGCAATCGCGCAGCCAGCATCTGGAAGCGGGTGGTGTCCTGGCTCTGAATATCCAGCTTGACGTAGTTGGCGAGTTCCAGAAAGGCCGCGGCTGGGGACTCGAAGCTGAAGTCGTCCAGCGCGATGCCGAAACCCATTGAGCGCAGATGGCGCGCGCGGGACAGCAGCTCGTTGCTGGGCACGATGCGGGGCGACAGATCCAGGATGATGCGGCGAGGCGGCAGCAGCTCCAGAAAGTCGCTGTTGAGCATGGTTTCGCCGACGTTGATGAAGGCCAGCTTGTTGCCGATCAGCCAGCTGGTTCCCATATTGTTGAGCGTGTTGACCAGCACGTCGGTGTCGGCCTGAAGCTCTGTGTGGCGGCCGACTCCGACCGCATCCCCGTTGGGACGAAAAAGCAGCTCATAACCTATGAGCTGCTGGTTGCGGTTCAGTACCGGCTGCCTTCCGATGAAGGCGGTGTTGGTGGTCATCACTGCACCCTGTGTTTTAGGTGGCAATCATATCCGTCGTCCGCGCCTGGGTATTGTTGCTCTCGCTGGAGGCGAGAAGATCTTCCATGTCGAGCACCAGCACGACTGAGCCGTCGCCGGACAGGGTGGCGCCGGCCACGCCTTTCGGGCGGATATTTTGCAACGGCTTGATCACCACGTCGTCACGGCCGACAAAAGAGTCGATTGCCAGAATGAAGGATTTTTCCGCGGACTGCATCAGCACGCCGAAGTAAGGTTTCTGGGTGGGTTCCCAGCTCAGCAGGCTTGCCAGCGTTTTCAACGGCAGGATTTCGTCGCGCACCACGATGGTGGGCTTGCCCGACACTTCCTGAATCGCGCTGCCGTCGATGGTGATGATTTCGCGAACCATCGCCAGCGGCACGGCGAACGGCTGGTTGCAAGCGCGGACCACCAGTACGGGCAAGATGGCCAAAGTCAGCGGCAGCGAGATGCTGATGCGGGTGCCTTCGCCCGCCGCCGAGCTGATGTCGATCCGGCCGTTCAGCTTCTGGATGTTGGTGCGCACCACGTCCATGCCGACGCCGCGGCCGGACACGCTGGAAATCTGGTCCTTGGTGGAGAAGCCGGGCAGGAAGATCAACTGCAGGCATTGCTTCTCGTCGAGGGAGTTGGCCGTTTCCTGATCGATCAGCCCCTTCTCGATCGCCTTGCGGCGCAATGCGTCCGGGTTCATGCCCTTGCCGTCGTCGGTGATCTCGATCAGGATGTGATCGCCCACTTGCTCCGCGGTCAGCTGAACCAGGGCCTGAGGCTTTTTGCCGGCGGCGATGCGCTCCTCGGGGGACTCGATGCCGTGATCGACCGCATTGCGGACCAAGTGGACCAGCGGATCATTCAGGTCTTCGATCATGGTCTTGTCGAGCTCGGTCTCCTCGCCGGACAATACCAGTTCCACTTCCTTGCCCAATTGGCGAGCCAGATCGCGCGCCAAGCGCGGGTATTTCTGGAACAAGCGGCCGATCGGCTGCATGCGGGTTTTCATCACCGCGTTTTGCAGGTCTCCGACCAGCAGGTCCAACTGACTTATCGCTTCATCCAGAGAGCGCAGCGTGTTGGTGTCGCGGTTGCCTTGCAGAATTTCAGTGCGCAGCGTGGTCAGGCGGTTTTTGGTCAGGCCGATTTCGCCGGACAGGTTCAACACCATGTCCAGACGCACGGTGTCGATGCGGATGGTGTTTTCCTGCGGGCCGCTGGCTGCGGGAGCGCCGCCTGACTTGGCGGGTGCAGGCTTGGGCGCGGGCTTTGCGACCGG